>CAJULM010000039.1 GCA_910587285.1 uncultured Oscillospiraceae bacterium
AAAGTACATTGAATCCGGGCACCATGGAGGCAAGGGCTCGGAGTGCCACAAGGCCGCCGTCATCGGCGACACCGTGGGCGACCCCTTCAAGGATACTGCCGGGCCCGCGCTGAACATCCTCATCAAGCTGGTGTCCACCGTGTCCATTGTGTTTTCCAGCCTCATCGCCAGCTTCCACCTGCTGTAAAAGGGGCACAACATGAGCCGCCAAGCCGGCGGACCCATTCATTTCACTTCATTTTTAGAAGGGAACGATTTCCTATGAAATACGATTTCACCTCCATCATGGACCGCTGCGGACGGGACGCCATTGCTGTGGATGCCATTGGACAGCCCGGCGGTTTCGCCCCCAGCGCCCCCCGTGAGGGCTTCGACGCCATCCCCATGTGGGTGGCGGATATGAACTTCCCCACCGTTCCCACGATTCCCGCCGCCATCATCGAGCGGGCGCAGCACCCTGCCTTTGGCTATTTCTCCGCCACCGATGATTATTATAACGCTATCATCCGCTGGCACGAGGAACGCAACGGCGTCACCGGGCTGTCCAAGGAGCATATCGGCTATGAAAACGGGGTGCTGGGCGGAGTGATCACTGCGCTGAACGTTGTGTGCTCCAGGGGTGATAAGGTGCTGCTCCACTCGCCCACCTATATCGGTTTCACCGGCAGCCTTACCAACAATGGCTACCGGATTGTTCACAGTCCGCTGCTTTTGGATGAAGACAATGTGTGGCGGATGGATTTTGACGATATGGAGAAGAAAATCGTGGACAATCACATCCACGCCACAGTGTTATGCTCTCCCCATAACCCCTGCGGCCGGGTGTGGGAGCGCTGGGAGCTGGAGCGGGCTATGGAGCTGTTCCGAAAGCACAACGTCTATGTGGTGTCTGATGAGATTTGGTCGGACATCATTTTGGGGAATCACAGGCACATCCCAACCCAGAGTGTCAGCGAGGATGCCCGGCAGCGCACCGCGGCCATATATGCCCCCTCCAAGACCTTCAATCTGGCGGGGCTGGTGGGGAGCTACCACATCGTGTATAACCAGTGGCTGCGGGAGCGGATGGAGAAGGAGTCCTCCCTGTGCCACTATAATGACATGAATGTTCTGTCCATGCACGCCCTGGTGGGGGCGTACGGCCCGGAGGGCCAGGAGTGGCTGGACGAGCTGTGCCAGGTGCTCGCCGGAAACGTAGACTTCGCCTGCGATTACATCGCCCAGCGCTTTGAAGGGGTGAAGGTGTCCAAGCCCCAGGGGACCTATATGCTGTTTTTGGATTGCACGGACTGGTGCGCTAAGCACGGAAAAACCGTCGACGAGCTGGAGAAAATGGGGTGGGATGTGGGCGTGGCCTGGCAGGACGGGCGAATGTTCCACGGCCCGTGCCACATTCGCGTCAATTTGGCTCTCCCCCTGTCCAGAGTGCGGGAGGCCTTTGAGCGGCTGGACAAGTATGTGTTCAACGCCTGACAAATGAAAAAGACAGCCGTCCATTTTTTGGACGGCTGTCTTTTACCCTTTGGCCTCCACCCGGGCCAGGAATTTTTCCGTTTGGATGATAAAGCGTTCGTGGGTTCCCCCGCCGATCTGCTCCCGCGCGTCAAAGGCGGCGACGGCGAAGGTGAGCTTGCGGCCCTCCACCGCCGTGAGCTCCGCCTCCGCCCACACGTTCATGCCGACGGGGGTGGCGGCGTCGTGAGTCACATCCAGCCGGGTGCCCACCGTGCCCTCGCCCGCCGCCAGCTGAGCCTGCACCGCGTTGACGGCGGCGTTTTCCATCAGGGCGATCATATGGGGCGTGGCAAACACGGGCACCAGCCCGGAGCCCACCGCCTGAGCGGTGTTTTCCGGAACCACCACCGTTTCCGCCCGGCCTTTCATTCCCGCTTTGAGTTCCATGGTCATTCCTCCGTTTCCGATATCTTCTCAAGTATACTCCTTTTCGGAGAATTTGGCAATTCAAAAATGGCTTCCTCTGTGCTATTTCCCCACAAAACTATCTGTTTTCATCTGCCGCACTCTGTGCTATAATATTGATAAAAAACAGCAAACAAGAAATGAGGTGCTACTATGGAGGATACACAGAAATCGGCCTTGTTTGAGTCCGTGCCTATCTCTCGGGCTGTGCTCACCCTGGGCATCCCCACCGTGATCAGCAGTCTGGTTGCCATCATCTACAGCATGGCGGACACCTATTTCGTTGGCCTGCTCAACGCGCCGATCCAGACCTCGGCGGTTACGTTGGCCTCGCCGGTGCTGCTGGCCTTTAACGCGGTAAACAATCTGTTTGGCGTGGGCTCCTCCAGCATGATGAGCCGCGCCCTGGGCAGCCGGGATTATGACACCGTGCGCAAAAGCTCCGCTATCGGCTTCTACTGCGCCCTGGCCAGCGGTCTGCTGTTCTCGCTGCTTGTGACCGTGTTCCGCTCTCCTTTGCTCATGGTGCTGGGTGCGGATTCGTCCACCGCCGCCGCTACCGGGGAATATATGTTCTGGACTGCTACCTGCGGCGCCGCTCCGTCCATCCTCAACGTGGTGATGGCCTATATGGTGCGCTCGGAGGGGGCCTCCCTCCACGCCAGCATCGGCAGCATGAGCGGCTGTCTGCTCAATATTGTGCTGGACCCCATTTTCATTATGCCCTGGGGGCTGAATATGGGCGCGGCAGGGGCCGGCTGCGCCACATTTCTGTCCAACTGCGTGGCGTGCCTGTATTTCCTGGTGCTGCTGGCGGTCAAGCGGGGGAGGACCTACATCTCGATCAGCCCCGCCATGCTGCCTCACAGCGGCAAGATCGTGCTGGGCATCTGTGCCGTAGGCGTGCCCGCTGCAATTCAGAATCTGCTGAACGTAACGGGCATGACGGTGCTGAACAACTTCACTGCCGCATCCGGCCCCGACGCTGTGGCCGCCATGGGAATCGTACAGAAAATCAATATGATCCCCATGCAGGTGACGTTTGGGCTGTCCCAGGGAATTATGCCACTGATTAGCTACAACTACGCCAGCGGCAATGTGAACCGCATGAAGGATACGTTATTTTTCTACATAAAAATTGCCGGCGCGTTCCTCATCGCGCTCACCGCCGTGTACTTCGTCGGCGCGGGTTCCATCGTGGCCCTGTTTATGGACAACGAGGCGGTGGTGGGCTATGGCGCTCAATTCCTCAGGGGAATGTGCCTGGCCCAGCCCTTCCTCTGCCTGGACTTTCTGGCAGTGGGCGTGTTCCAGTCCTGCGGTCTGGGGCGCTATTCGCTCGTCTTTGCTCTGCTGCGCAAGATTGTGCTGGAAATTCCCGCTCTGTTCATCCTCAACCGCCTGTTTCCCGTGTACGGCGTGGCTTATGCCCAGTTGGTGGCGGAGGTGGTGCTGGCCACTGCGGCGGTGGTCATCCTGATGCACCTGTTCCGCCGGATGTACAGCGAGGGGACTCCGCTTCAGCCCCGCGCCGTCAAAAAATAATTGCCCGCGCCCCCTTTCCTATCCCTCTCAGTTGGCCGATATAATAATAAACAGGGTGGAGAGGAGGCGGGACCAATGGCAATTCAGGCGGTCTCCGGCGTGGGCCGGGAGGAACAGCAGTCCGAGGAAGCGGCGCTCAGCCTGCTGGCGCAGTCTCTCAGAAAGCAGGATGAACACAGCACAAGCTTGGCGGAGATGATTCGGGACGCCAAGGAAAAGGCGGACGCCCAGCGGGAGCGGTTCAAGCTGGCCAAGACCACGCCTCGGTATGGGGACGCCCCGTTGGAGGCCTACGCCCGGTTGAGTCGGGCCCGAAACCAGGCGGAGGTGAGTTCCGCTGCGGGGTACGCCCGCCGCCGCATCGCTCAGCTTCAGGCCGCCCAGCGCAGCGATCCCGACCACGCCGACCAAATCCGCGCCGCCATTGGGCAGCTGCAAAAGGCTGTGGGCCGGGCGGGAAAAAAGAAGCTGGAGCTGAACCGGGAGCAGTTGGCCCGGGCCCGTCAAAAACGGATGGCCCAGAACAATCGAAACCGGGAGGCCCAGCGCGTGCGCCGCGAGGTTCAGCGCAAGCAGACCATGCGGAAAATTCGTGAGAGCGGCTATTTTCGGGAGACGGAAATTGCCAATCGCTTCGCCAACCAGCTCACTGCCACAAAAATGGAGCTGAAGGCCCAGGCGGAGCAGCTGGGCGTCAGTACTCAGGCGTCCATGGAGGCCGCAGTGCAGGGGTATTCTTCGGCTGTGGAGACCGCCCAGGTCGCAGATGTTCCTGTGTCCGCCCCCCAGGTGGACGTACAGGCGTAATCAAAGAACGAAAGGCCCTGCCGCGCTGCGGCAGGGCCTTTTTCATCGTTTTATCATCAACGGGGAGCCGTATTCGTCTTTGCCATCGTCCGTGAAGCCGTTGGACAGCCAAAATCTGTGGGAGTCCTCCTTGGCCCAGTTCAGGGCGTAGTAGGCCGCGCCGTCCGCCGCGGTGTAGTCCGCCAGGGCGGCCCAGCAGGCGTGGCCCGTGCCCTGCCCCCGGAAGCCCGGGAACACCCAGAAATCCAGGAGGAAGCACTTGCCGTCCTCGGTCTTGTAGGTGCAGTATTGGGACGCGCCGATCCGGACGCCGTCTTGGACAAAATAGATCATGTGGAGCTGATCCGGGCGGCGGCGCATCAGCTTTTCCAGGTGGCTCCGGTATTCGCGGCCAGAGAAATATGCCTTTTCTTCGTCCGTAACCACTATTTCGTCGTTCACCAAGTATTCAAACTGAATTTCCCAGAATTCCTGCGCCCGCTCCACAGGGATTTCCTCAATGCGGATCATGGAATGCCTCCTTTTGGAGAGTTGTTACGTCCCCAGAATCTTCGCCTCGTTTTCCCGGCGAAATGACTGTGGCAGCACCCACCTCCGCGCCAGCGGGGGTGGGAATCTTCCTACGCTCCCAGGATTTTCGCTGCGTTTTCCTCGGCAAACTGCTTGCTGTACAGGTCATGGTAGTAGCCCTTGGCCCGCAGCAGGGTCTCATGGGTGCCCTGCTCCACGATTTTGCCGTCCCGCACCACTAAAATCATATCCGCTTTGCGGATGGTGGACAGCCGGTGGGCAATCAGGAAGGAGGTGCGGTCCCGCAGCAGATGGTCGATAGCCTGCTGGATGAGCTGTTCGGTTTGAGTGTCGATGGAGGAGGTGGCCTCGTCCAGCACAAAGATGCGGGGGTCGGCCAGCACCGCCCGGGCAAAGGAGATCAGCTGCTTCTCGCCGGTGGAAAGGCGGTCGCCCCCCTCGCCCACGTCGCTGTCCCAGCCCTTTTCCAGCTTGGCCACCACCGTGTCGGCGGACACCGCTCTGGCCGCCGCCTCGACCTCCTCGTCGGTGGCGTCCAGCCGGCCATAGCGGATATTCTCCCGAACAGTGCCGGAAAACAGGTGAGGGCTTTGCAGTACGTAGCCGATGGAGGAGTGGAGCCAGAGCTGGCTGCGCTCCCGGTAATCCTGGCCGTCGATGAGAATTTGACCCTGGGTTGGCTCAAAGAAGCGGCAGGCCAGGTTGACAAGCGTAGACTTACCAGCCCCTGTCTCACCGACAATGGCTACGGTGGTCCCCGCCGGGATGTGGAGGGAAAAGTGCTCCAGCACGTTGTCCCCGCCGTCAGGGTAGCGGAAGGTCACGTCCTTGAATTCAATATCGCCCCGGATAGGCTCCCAGTTTTCCCGCTTGGGGTCAAAACAATCGCCGTATTTCTCAATTACCTCTGGGGTGTCGGTGATTTTTGGGGTCTCATCCATGAGGCCGGTCACCCGCTCGATGGAGGCTTGAAGGGCGATGAACTCCGCCAAATTGGCCGCCAGGGCCTGGATGGGTTCAAAGATGCCCATGGCGTAGGACACGAACACCGACAGGGTGGCGATGTCCAGCACCTGGTCCACCACCAGGTATCCGCCCTGCAGCAGCACGATGGCCACCGTCATGGACGAGAAAAACAGGGTCAGCGGGATATACACCGCGTTGAGCCGGGAGGCCCGAACGGCGGAGCGGCGCATGGAGCCGGTGAGCTCCCGAAAACTGCCGATGCTCTGTTCCTCGATGACCAGGGTTTTGGAGGTTTTCGCGCCGCCGATACCCTCGTTGAACGCGCCGGTGATTTTGGAGTTGAGCTTGCGTACCCTCCGGTTCCAGTGGAGGATGCGGGGCTCAAAATACACGGTGAGCAGGGCGATGACGGGGACCACCGTAATCACCACCAGGGCCAGCCGCCAGTTGAGAACCAGCATAGCCCCAAAGGCTCCCAGGATATACAGCAGCGACCAGGCCATATCCGTCAGGCTCCAGGCCATATTTGCCGCGATGCGGTTGGTGTCGTTCATCACCCGGGTGATGAGGTAGCCCACCGGGGTGACGTTGTAAAAGGACAGGGACAGGGTCTGCAAATGCCGGAACAGGTCCTGGCGCATATCCCGGCCCATATACATCTCCACGTGCATGGCCCGGCGGGCAAAGCCCACCACCATTGCCGCCTCCAGCAGAATGGCCGCCGCGTATGCGAACACATAGGCAGGTAGGCCGTCCAGGGTTTTTCCTTCAATGAAGTGGCGGATGGCATACTGCTGAAACAGGGGGATGATGACATCCACCACAGCGGTGAGGCTGTTAATGAGAAGCATCAGCACCATAATTTTTTTGTAGCGGCCCAAAATGGGCAGCAGGCGCTTCCATATTGTCAGGTCAAAGGATTTTGTATACTCCTGTTCGTCAATGGCGGCCATCAGGCGTTCCCCCTTTCCTGGATGAGCGCACGGTCATCGCTGCTCATCTGAATGTCGTAGATTTCCTTATAAATACCGGGGCGGGAGATGAGCTCGGCGTGGGACCCCACGTCCGCCACCCGTCCGCCGTCCAGCACCAGGATTTTATCGGCCTGCATCAGCGTAGTCACCCGGTGGGAGATGAGGATGACGGTGGCGTCCGCCATGCGCTGCTTCAGGGCGGCGCGGATTTTGGCGTCCGTCTCCGCATCCACGGCGGACAGGGAGTCGTCGAATATCATCAGCGGTGCGTTTTGCAGCAGCATTCGGGCGATGGCCACCCGCTGCTTCTGCCCGCCGGACAGGGTGACGCCCCGCTCGCCCACCACGGTGTCATAGCCCTCGGCCAGCTCGGTGATGGCCTCGTCGACGCAGGCCACGCCGGCGCAGCCGCGCAGCTCGTCCTCCGGCACGTCCGGCCGGGTGACGGCGATGTTCTCCTTGATGGTCTGGGAGAACAGGAAGGGCTCCTGAAGGACCAAACCGATCTGCCGGCGCAGGGTTTCCCGCTTGATATTTCGGATGTCCACTCCGCCGATGGTGATGGACCCCTGGCCGTCCTTCAAATCGTATAGCCGGTCCAGCAGGTGAACCAGGGTGGATTTGCCCGACCCGGTGCCCCCCAAAATGGCGAAGGTGGATCCCCAGGGGATGGTGAAGGATACGTCCTTGAGCACCTCCTGGCCCTCGTAGCCAAAGGTGACGTGGTCAAATACAATGTCGCCGGACAGGGCGGTGCTTTGGGCGCCCGGGTCGTCCTGCTCCTCCTGGGCGCGCAGAATGTAGCCCACCCGGTCCATGGATACCCCCGCCTTGCTCATGTCGGACAGCACCCGGCCCAGGGAGCGCACTGGCCAGGCCAGGGCGCTGTTGTAGGTGACAAAGGCCAGAAAATCGCCCAGGGACAGCCCGCCGTTGACGCATTCCACCGTTCCGGCCACAATCACGGCCATCACCTGGGCGCAGGTGATCAGCGCGCCGGAGGCCCAGTATATGCTGAGCAGCTTGCCCAGGCGCACCCAAAGCTGGGAAAAGTGGTTGTTTTTCTCGCCGAAGCGGTCCAGCTCGTATCGCTCCCGGCCAAAGGCCCGCACCACCCGCACGCCGGTGAGATTTTCCTGGGCGCAGGTGGTCAGCGCTCCCTCCGCCTGGTCGGCCTCTAAGAAGCGGGAGGAAATCTTCCCGTAGAACACCCAGGAGGCCAGCAGGGAAATGGGGATGAAGGCGATGGATACCAGGGCCAGCCGCCAGTTCATGGACAGCATGATGCCCACGTACAGCACCACCACGAAAACCGTGCGCAGCACCTCCATGAGCTGATTACACACGAAGGTGCGGATGACCTCCACGTCGGAGGTGCAACGCTGAATGACGTCGCCGGTGGCGTGGGAGGTGTGCCAGTCAAAGCTCAGGCGCAGAATGTGGCCGTACAGGTCATCCCGGATTTTTTTCACAAAGCCCTCCGAGCCCTTGGCCAAGTTGACCCGCATCCCGTAAATGCATACGCCGCGCACTGCCGCGGCCAGAGCCACGCCCCCCGCCGCCAGCCACAGCGCCCGCAGCGGGTCCGCCCGGAGCTGCTCCAGCGGCAGCAGGCTCTGGATCAGTGCCGGCAGTCTGAGCTCTTTCATGTCCAGCACGCCGTCCACCGTGATGCGGATGATCTGGGGAATCACCGCGTTGCAGATGGTATTCAGGTATGCCAGTGCGATTGCCGCGATGAAAAAGCTCCAGTTCCCGCCCAGATAGTGCAGAATGATCCCGGTTTTTTCTCGCCGCGGCAGTTTGATTTCCGTCTCCATAAGGTCCTCCTTTCCACATAGGCAGCGCCGTATCAACGGCGCAGACTCCGCCTGAAACGCAAAAAGCGTCCCTCTTTTCAGAGGGACGCTGCAAGCCAAAACAGACGGAATGGATGCCTAATCCATTCCGAAGGCGCACAAAATTCCCCCGGAGTTCTGATGCATTCCAGTTGCCACTGCAAAAAACTTCATCATTTTGTACGCCTCCTTTCATAAATTTTACCGTGCTTGCTTAGTATATCCGTTTTGGTGAAGATTGTCAACCCTTTTCTTTTGTCTTGGTTTGCGGAGGGCTAATTTTTAGTTGGATGCGGTGTCCGGATCGCTGTCCCCGCCCCTCGTCGCCGCAAGCGCCATATCCCTCGCTTCCGCCTGCGGCGAAAGCTCGCCCATTTCGCTGCGGCTCCTCCCCAAATCGCAACCGCTTCGCTGGGTTGCGATTTGGGGCCATCCTGCGGGCGGTTTTTAGTTGGACGCCGTATCCAGGTCGTTGTCGCCGCCCCAGATCATATTTTTCCTGAGCTCGCCGCCCACGATTTCCATCTGATGCTTTTTGAGCTGCTGGCGCTTGGAGTTGAAGAAGGTGCGGCCGTTCTTGTTCTCTGCGATCCACTTGCCCGCGAAGGTGCCGTCCTGGATGTCGCTGAGCACGGCGCGCATACGCTCCTTGGTCTCCTCGTGGGGAATGACCCGGGGGCCGCTGACGTACTCGCCAAACTCGGCGGTGTCGGAGATGGAGAAATTCATGGCCGCTACGCCGCCCTTGTTGATCAGGTCGATGATGAGCTTCATCTCGTGGATGCACTCAAAATAGGCGTTCTCCGGCTCATACCCGGCCTCCACCAGCACCTCGAAGCCGCAGCGCATCAGGTCCACCACGCCGCCGCACAGCACGGTCTGCTCGCCGAACAGGTCGGTCTCGGTCTCGTCGTGGAAGGTGGTCTCCATCACGCCGGCCCTGGCGCCGCCGATGCCCGCGATGTAGGCCAGGGCGATCTGATAGGCGTGGCCCGTGGCGTCCTGCTCCACCGCTACCAGGCAGGGTACGCCCTTGCCCGCCACATAGGTGGAGCGCACGGTGTGGCCGGGGCCCTTGGGGGCGGCCATGAACACGTCCACCCCGGCGGGAGGGACGATCTGCTGGTAGCGGATGTTGAAGCCGTGGGCGAAGGCCAGGGCCTTGCCCTCGGTCATGTGGGGGGCGATGTCCTTCTTGTAGACCTCAGCCTGCACCTCATCGTTGATGAGCATCATTACGATGTCCGCCCATTCCGCGGCGGCAGGGACGGTTTTTACCGCCAGCCCGGCTTTTTCCGCGTTAACCCAGTTCTTGGAGCCCTCCCGCAGACCCACGCACACATTGCAGCCGGAGTCCTTCAGGTTCAGGGCATGGGCGTGGCCCTGGGAGCCGTAGCCGATGATGGCGATTTTTTTGCCCTTGAGGTAACTCAGGTCGCAGTCCTTCTCGTAATACATTTTTGCCATGGTGAACACTCCTTATATGTTAAAATTGAACGCAATGGATACGCTTTCTGAGTATCATATCACGGAGGAGGGGAAAAGAATGATAACCGTGATACAATTACAGGATGTTTTTGCCCAGGTCGAATTCGTCCCGGACCTTGTTGCCGGAGTTGTTGCGGATGGTGGCTTCGCCCCGCTCCAGGGCCACCATGCCGGTGCGCACCAGCTCCAGGATGCCGAACTCGGCCAGCAGCTTTTCCAGCGCGTCGTCCTTGGACTCTTGGCCGATGATGGCCAGGGTCAGGCTCTGGGTGGACACGTCGATGATGGACGCCCGGAAGATGTTGGCGATCTGGATGACCTCGTTGCGCACCTCCCGGCTCTCCGCCCGGACCTTGATGAGCACCAGCTCCCGGCGGATGGACTGCTCCGGTGGGAGCAGCCGCACGGAGTAGACGGAGAGCTGCTTGCGCAGTTGGTTGATGATCTGGCCCACCTGCTGCTCGCCGCACAGCACCTCGATGGTGATGCGGGACACCGCAGGGTCATCGGTGGTGCCCACAGCCAGGGACTCAATGTTATATCCCTTTCGGGAGAACAGCCGGGACACCTGGCTGAGCACGCCGGCGGTGTTTTCCACCAGTACGGACAGGGTGTGGCGTTTCACGATGGTATTCATGGCTTTCTCCCTCCTCAGTGTAGCAGGAACTCGGTGACGGGGGTGCCGCCGTTCACCATGGGGTGGACCATGGCGTCCATGTCGATGGCGCAGTCGATGACGCAACCCCGGCCCGCCTCCAGTGCCTGCCGGAAGGCGTCCTCGAACTCCGCCTGATTTTTGGCCCTGAAGCCTTTCAGCCCGTAGGCCTCCGCCAGCTTCACGAAGTCGGGGCCGCGGTCCAGGGTGGTCTGGGAGAAGCGCTTGCTGTAGATGAGGTTCTGCCATTGGCGGACCATGCCCAGGGTGCGGTTGTCAAAGATAACGGTGATGATGGGGAGGTTATAGTGCTCCACCGTGGCCAGCTCGTGGCAGTTCATGCGGAAGCAGCCGTCCCCGGTGCAGTGGACCACCACCTTGTCTGGGTTGCCCACTTTGGCCCCCATGGCGGCCCCCAGGCCGAAGCCCATGGTGCCGAAGCCGCCGCTGGTGAGCAGCTGGCCTGGCCGGGAGAAGTGGTAATACTGGCAGGACCACATCTGATGCTGGCCCACGTCGGTGGCGATGATGGCATCGCCCCCCGTCAGCTCGGAGATGGTCTCTAAAATCTCGTGGGCGTGAAGGATGTCGTCCTTTTTCAGCGGCAGCTCCTTCCGGGCAAATAGCTGGTCCTTCCAGGCGGTGTAATCGTGCTGGGGGAGCTTTTTGTTGAGCAGCTCCAGCACCCGCCGGGCGTCCCCGATGATGTGGTGGTAGGTCTGGACATTTTTGTCGATCTCCGCCCGGTCGATGTCGATGTGGACGATTTTGGCGTTTTGGGCGAAGGAGGCGGGGTGGGTGGCCACCCGGTCAGAAAACCGGCAGCCGATGGCGATGAGCAGGTCGCACTCGGCGGTGGCCATGTTGGAGGTATGGGAGCCGTGCATCCCCACCATGCCGGTGAACAGCGGGTGATTGCCGGGGCAGGCCCCGCCGCCCATGATGGTGGAGCCCACCGGGGCGTCCAGCCGCTCCATAAACTTGCGGAACTCGGGCACCGCGCCCTTGGAGCGGATCACGCCGCCCCCCACCAGCACCATGGGGCGCTGGGACTGGGCGATGAGCTCCAGCAACTTGTCGATGTCCTCCCGGTTGGGCTCGGGATTTTTCAAATCCCGGTTGGAGCGGCGCAGCAGGGTGGCCAGCCGGCCGTGGTTGGCGTGCTCGGCCAGAGGAAGGTATTCGTACTCTCCCTGGATGGCGGTGACGTTTTTGGCGATGTCCACCAGCACCGGGCCGGGCCGCCCCGAGCGGGCGATGGCAAAGGCCTCCCGAATGACATCGGCCAGCTCGTTCACGTCTTTTACCAGGAAATTGCATTTGGTAATGGGCATGGTGATGCCGGTAATGTCCACCTCCTGGAAGGAGTCCTTGCCGATGAGGTTCTCGCTCACGTTGCAGGTGATGAACACCACGGGCGAGGAGTCATAATAAGCGGTGGCAATGCCGGTGACCAGATTGGTGGCGCCGGGACCGGAGGTGGCGAAGCACACCCCTACCTTGCCGGTGGCCCGGGCGTAGCCGTCGGCGGCGTGGGAAGCGCCCTGCTCGTGGGCGGTGAGGTAGTGGTGAATCTTTTCACCGTAGCCGTGGAGTTCGAACTCATCGTAGATATTTAAAATGGTGCCGCCGGGATAGCCGAACACCGTGTCCACGCCCTGCTCCAGCAGGCACTCCATCACGATCTGGGACCCTCGCATCAGCATATTGAGAACCTCCTTATTGGTGAGAAAAAAGCACAGCCGCGCCCCACACAGGACGAGCTATGCTCTGCGGTGCTTTTGGAAAAGCGCGTATGTATGATTCAGCGTATTAAAGACATAATAACTTTTTGCGGCGCGTTTGTCAAGAGAACATTTGTCAAGGGGGGATTTCACCCAAAAGATGAAATCCCCTATAAACTGGAGTTTTTATCTCTCAATTCTATAAATGTAGCAGGCTTCATTTTGTTTCGTTATAATATTTGTTTAATATTTGGGCTAAAAGTAGAGGATTTTCTTCATTTACAACGTGTCCGGTGTTTTCGATGATTTCTAATTTTGCATTTTGAATATTTTGGTGGAAATAATACGCAGATTTAATGTTGGCGCTATCTTTTTTCCCGCAAATCAAAAGAGTAGGACATTTTATACTGTTAATGCTGTCACTGAAATCCAACGCTCTCATGGAGTTTCCCAAAATGAAAGTGTCTTTTTTATTAAACGCCATATTTTCAAACATTGAGCTGGGTAAAAGTCTAAAAATGATATTTTGAATGCCAAATATTACCCTGGGAATTTTATGGGGAGTACCAATCAAAACAAGTGATTTCACTTTATCGGGGAAATCCACTGTGTAATGTAATGCTAATATTCCCCCTAACGAAATGCCGCACAAGTTTATTTGTCCGTCATTATTATTACAATATTCTCTGAATGAAGAATATAAATTTTTATAACAAGCTTCCTTGCCATTAAGAATTGCAGATAAGTCTGGACACAAGATATCTCTATTGTCTTCCATATATGAAATTGTTTCATTCCAACTTGTTGACTTATGGCCCGAACCGTGTATAAAAATAGTCTTCATCAATTTTTCCTTTCAAATTTCGATTTGTCGATTTGTCATGAGTCAAGCATACCACCAATACTGGCAACTTTCAACCCTCATTTATAGGCACTGGTAGTAGTGGCAAGCAATGCACCGGTATATACCCGGCGCAGCTTGTTGGTGGCCGATGGCCCCCAAGCCCCCGGTGATCGGCGCAGCTGCGTCCGATGCACAAGCCGCCGTTGGCGTCTGCTGGTATATACCGGCAGGGAAGGACACCCCGGCGGAGCCGCCCCCGGAGGGCGCACAGCTGCCGTCAGGCAGTACCACCATCGGCCCCTGGCTGGTGGTAAGTAGTGCGCACTTAGCAGAGGACCAACAAAGAGAACGGAGCGCCCAGGCCATCCCCAGACGCTCCTGCTTCGGTTCCCTCCTGCTGGTGGATCACCGCCCCTCCAACCTGTGCCATTCTGCCACAAATGAACCGCAGTCAATGTAATGTAGTGGTCTGGTGAAACCACCCTTTACATAGTACATCTCAATGTAAATTGCTTGGCGGCCTGGAAATTTCCCCGCTCAGACAAAAGGACGGGGGTTTCAGGCCGCATTTTGGGGAAATTTATAAAGAAACGGGGAAGGACTACGCCCTTCCCCGTTTTCCGGCTGTTGTCACGCTGTGCTTGTTCGTAACGCGCGGCTTCGCTCCGTTTCGCTTCACAAACAGAATCGCTGTGCGATTCCTGTATTTGCAAGGCTCACTCCGCTCCAAGCTTCCCTGCGCGGCTATCGTCGCGCTTCCTGATCACGCTGCGAAGCGGTCAGGGCGCTCGGTCGCTTTCGCTGTGTCTCGGGCAAAATACAGATTTGCTGCGCAAATCCTGGTTTTTTGCCCTCGCTCCGTTCCAAGCTCCCTCGCTGACCGCTTCTTCGCGCTTCTTTTAGTGGCAGCCGCAGGAAGTGCCGTGGTCGCCCAGTTTGAAGGACGCGCACTCGGTCTCCTTGCAGTTGCAGACGCTGTTCTGGCAGTGGCCCACCTGAATCTCGTTCAGGGTGCAGCGCTGATCCTTATAGTGGGCGCAGCTGTTCACGGTGCATTTGATGCTGGGATTGGTTTGATTAAACATAATGATTTCCTCCTTCTTAAGAGTACAAGAAGGAGTATGCCCAGGCCATCCCGACGCTATTCAGCGTTTTGCGTTGGGGGTGCTTCCTCATCCTGGGTGGATGGCGGCTCAGGCGGAGCGGTGGGCTTGCGCTGAAAGCGGGGGATGAACCGGGTGGCAAAATTTCCTTTGCCGCGGCCCTTCACATAAAAGTAGCCGATGGTGGAGAATATCACGGCGCCGATGAAGTTGACGAACAGGTCCTTCATCGTGTCCACAATGCCCACGTCTAGGTATCCTCCCAGTCCCAAGGGAATTTGAGAGCCGTCGTCCAGCACCAAAATAACGTCCTGGATGCCCTTGACGACGACGGCGGTGGTGCCGCCTGTGGGGTCCAGCTTGACGGTGGAAATGGCGTTCAAAACGGTGTCCTTTTGCATATCGAACAGGAGGAACTGGTCCATGGAGAACTCAAAGAACTCCCATAGCACGCCGATGGTCATGGAAAAGCAGAAGGCGGTGACCGCCATGAAAAAGGGAGAGAGGTGGAGGGACACCTTTTCCTCCCGGTTGAGTATGTCCACCAGGGCGAAGCCGATGGCGGCGCACAAGAAGCCGTTCATGGTGTGGAGCATGGTGTCCCAGTAGTGGAAATGGGTGTAGTAGGACTGAATCTCTCCCAAAATTTCAGCGGCGTAGATGAACAGCAGAATGATGATTTCCAGGGTGTCCGGCAGGTCGATGTGCAGCCGCCGCTCAAAGGCGGAGGGCAGCATGAACAGCACCAGGGTGAGCACGCACAAAAGCACGTTTTCATAGTTCTGATTGAAGAACTGAGCGATGAGCATGAGGACCACAGACAGCCGCAGGATAAAGTACACGGTGTAAATCAGTTTTTTATTTTCGATGTGACGCCATTCGTGGCCTTTTGGCTTTTTTCTTTCGCGCTTTGCCATGGTGCGCTCCTTTCCTGTACGGTATGCCGGTTTTGTCAACGAAACAATGGCAGACAAATACCCTTGGCGCATAGTATGTTTTCGGAGGTGATTTTTATGGAACTGCGTGGAAATCAGATCACGCTGGGAGAGCTGTGGGACAACCCGAAAAGCCGGGCGGTGTTTCAAAAGCGCATCCCCATGCTGGCCAAGCACCCGCTTCAGGGCGCGGCCCGCACGGTGACGCTGGAACAGCTGCGGGATTTCTTGTCCGGCTGGGTACCAGGCATCATGATCAACGGGGTGATGCAGGAGCTAAAGCGGCTGTAACTTTGCCTACATCGGCTGGGTATGCGTATCAAAAACGGGCCCGCTGTCAAATGACGGCGGGCCTGCTTTTTCCGCTTTATGACAGGCACCCTCAGACAAATAGTTGAGGGCAGCTTTAACAGACAGCTGGAAGTCCTCCGGAATTTCCCTGCGGCCCGGCAGGACGGCCTGGTAGGCTGCGGTATCGTTCCGCTCCACGCGGTAAACGGGCTGGGGCAGGCTCAGCCCCTCCGCCAGCCGGTCCAGGAACGCGGTGTAGTCGTAGGTGTCCCGCGTCCCCACGTGGAACACGCCCCGCAAGCCGTGCGCCAGAATAAAGGCGGTCCACTGGGCAAGCTGAGTGTCCGTTGTGTAGTTGACCGACAGGTTTTCGTAGGTTTGAATGGGACGGCCCGCCCGGGTGTGCTCCAGCAGGGCGTGAAGCCTGGGACAACTCTTGCCCCCACAGGTCAGCGCCGCTCCGCAATCCGCCGGCCGGTGGGGGTGGCGGCCAGTCCGCCCTCGCCGGTCTCCCGCAGAGAGGAGGGCAGCGCGCGGCCCACCGCGCCCATGGCGTCAATGACCTCGTCGCAGGGGATGGCCTCGTCCAGCCCCGCCAATGCCATGTCGGCGCAGGACATGGCATTCACCGCGCCCATGACGTTACGCTTTACACAGGGGACCTCCACCAAGCCGGCCACCGGATCGCATACCAGCCCCAGCACATTTTGCAGCGCCATGGCGCAGGCGGCGGCCATCTGCTCGTTGGTGCCGCCCCGGGCGTGAACCAGGGCGGCGGCGGCCATGCCCGAGGCGGAGCCCACCTCCGCCTGACAGCCGCCCTCCGCCCCGGAGATGGAGGCGCGGGAGGCGATGACCTGGCCGAAGCCGGCGGACACATACAGACACTCCACCATCTGTTCATCGCTGAGCCGGTCCTTGCGCTGAAGGGGAAGTAGGACGGCGGGCAGCACGCCGCAGGCCCCGGCGGTGGGGGCGGCTACGATGCGGCCCATGCAGGCGTTGTGCTCCCCCAGCTTGAGGGCTACGCCGATGACCTCCTGAATGAAGGGGCCGCAGATGGAGTTGGCCAGAGTGGCCATCTGCGCGCCCTGCCCGCCGGACAGGCCGCAGGCGGAGCGGCGGGTGGGGTCGTAATCCAGCAAGGACTGCTTCATGGCCTGCCACAGCCGTGTCATGCGGGCGAGGCTGGCGTTGGGGTCTGCGTCCCGGTCCCGGCAGTCGTCCTCCAGCACAGCCCGCCACAGGGGAACGCTCTCCGAGGCGGTGAGCATTGATTTCACAGAGCCAAACATGGTCAGCCCTCCTCCAAATTCAGATAGATGCAACGCACCACGCCGCCCAGCAGCTGGATATCGTTGATGGTTTCGGGGCTCAGCGTCTGGTCGCACTCCAGCACCATGACGGACAGGCCCTCCCGGCGGTCCCGATAGAGCTGCATATTGGCGATGTTTATCCCGCGGCGGGCTAGGCAGGAGCTCACCTCCGACACGATGCCGGGCTTGTCCTGGTTGCGGACCACCAGGGTGGGCAGGTCGCCGGAAAAGGCGGCGGCCATACCGTCGATGGAGTTGACCCGAATGCGGCCGCCTCCCAGGGAGGAGGCGTTGACCACCACGGTGCGGCCGCGCTCGCCAATCAAGGTGAGTACGGCGGTGTTGGGGTGGGCGTCCCGCAGGTCTACGGTATGGATGTTGACCTGCATTCTGGCCTCCTTGGCCAGCTGGAAGCTGTGGGGGATGTCGGGATCGTCCGGCTTCATGGCCAGCAGTCCGGCCACGATGGCTCTGTCGGTGCCGTGTCCGGCGCCGGTGGCGGCGAAGGAGCCGTGCAGTCCGATATCCGCCCGAGCGGGCTGAAAGCCCAGCAGCTTTCGGCCCACAAAGCCCATACGTACTGCCCCGGCGGTGTGGGATGAGGACGGCCCCACCATAATGGGGCCCATGACGTCGAATATGTTCAAGAGAGCACCGCCTTTCCAAAATGATGCGGACGGTTTTGGGCCGTCCTCAAGCACGAAGCGCCGCCGCGCAGGCGGCGCACAGGATATGACGCCTGTGGGCGGCCGCGCGGACGTATCGCCCTTTATTATGCTTCATTATACCGCACCTGTCTGCAAGGTTCAAGGATTTTCCACAAAAAAGCAGGTCCGGGAAATCCCGGACCCGCACAGCGCTGTTTTTTATGCTTCTGAGGTCTCCGCGGGGGTGGTGTCCGTTTTGGACACCAACGCCCACTCCACTCGGCGGTCGGCGAAGCTCTGCACCTGGATGCGTAGGCCGCAGGCCTCCACGTCGATATGGGCGCCATCCTCGGGGATGACGGACAGCTGGGCGAACACCAGCCCGCCCAAGGTGTCGGACTGCTCCTCCTCGGGGAACTCTATCTCCAGGGCCTGGGCCACGTGCTCCAAGTCACAGGCGCCGGACACCTTCCACACCCCCGGCTCCACCTGCTCGATGTCCTTTTCCTCCAAAGGATCGAATTCATCGTAGATATTGCCCACGATTTCCTCCAGCAGATCCTCCATAGTCACCAGGCCGGAGGTGCCGCCGTACTCGTCCACTACAATGGCCATATGTACCTTTTTGCTCTGCATATCCCGGAAGAGCACATCTGTGCGCACGGATTCCGGTACAAAGTAAGCCGGACGCAGCAATTCTGAGAAGGGGAGGGGACAGTCCAGCTGGGTGTTGAGCAGAAAATCCCTGGCGTTGAGGACGCCCACGATATCGTCCGCATCCTCCCGGTAAACGGGGAAACGGGACCGGCCGGATTCCTGAATGGTGCGCAGCACCTCGTCCGGGCCATCCTCCGCCCACAGCAGCACCATGTCGGTGCGGTGGATCATCACGTCCTCGGCGGTGGTGTTGTTGAACTCGAAAATGTTTTCGATGAGTTCCTTCTCCGACGCCTCAATGGCGCCGCGCTCCTCTCCCAAGTCCACCATCATGCGGATTTCGTCTTCACTGACGTCCTCCGCCTCGGCCTTGGGGTCGATGTGCAGCAGGCGCAGTACGCCGTTGGTGGATTTGGACAGCAGCCAGATCACCGGGCGGAACAGCGCGGCCACGGCCGATACTGTGCCTACGGTAAAGCGGGCGACCGCCTCAGTCTTCTTCATGGCGATGCGCTTGGGGACCAGCTCGCCCAGCACCAGGCTGAAATAGGATAGAATCAGGGTGATAAGCACCACCATGAGATTGTTCAGCGTGGCGGGGGGCAGGGCGGTCACGCCCAAGTCCGTCACCAGCCAGTCCACCAGGGGGTCGGAAAAGCTGTCGGCGGCAAAGGCGGAGGATAGAAACCCGGCCAGGGTGATGGCGATCTGAATGGCGGACAGAAAGTGGTCCGGTGCCTGGGTGAGAGCCAGCAGCCGGGCGGCCTTTTTGTCGCCCTCCTCGGCCTGCCGCTTCAGTTTGGTTTCGGACAGAGATATGACGGCAATCTCTGCCGAGGCGAAAAAGGCGTTGATGAGGATGAGAATGATTAGGATAATCAGCTTCGGTAATAACGGGTCGTCGGGCAAGATGAATAACCTCCTATTGCCTGCATGGTTTGCTTAGATTTGCCGCTTTATTCTATGCAGCGCAAACCCCAATACAACACAGTATATCAGCTTTTTTTGAAAAAGCAAGGGCCGCCCCTGGGGGACGGCCCGAAAAAGCCTTTTAATCCAGCAGCTGGAGCAGTTCGGCCTTGGGGCGGGCACCCACAGCCTTGTTGACGATTTCGCCGCCCTTGAAGACCAGCAGAGTGGGGATGCTCATCACGCCGAAACGCATGGCCAGCTCGCCCTGCTCGTCCACGTTGATTTTGCCCACGAGAACATCGTCCCGTTCCTCTGCAATCTCGTCTACCAGGGGGGAGACCATGCGGCAGGGGCCGCACCATTCGGCCCAGAAGTCCACCAATATGGGCTTTTCAGCCTGGAGGACCAGCTCGTCAAAATTTTCCTTGGTAATGGTGTGCACAGACATGACGGCATTTCTCCTTTTAGTTGAATTTATAAATTTTTCGGGCCAGGCGGTACAGGCCCACCGACAGCTTCCGCCCCTGATAACCGGGGATGTTGGTGCCCAGGTTGGTGGCCTTGTAGCGGCAGCGGCGGTAAAGGGCGGCGTCCTTCTGGCGCAGGTACTCCCACAGCTCGGTGCGCAGGCCCAGGGACTGGGGGGTGTTGGCGATGATGGAGAAGATGGACGAGATGGACATCATCATGGACAGATAATTCAGCATATACCGGCCCAGCCGGGGCTGAGTGGCCTTGATGGACATCACGCTGTGGGCGGCGATCATCTGCTTCGTCACACGCACCTGCTGGTCAATGCGTCCGGCCATCACCGCCTCGTTGACGCTCTGATCCGCCCGACCGATGAAATAGCGGTACAGGTTCAGGTCCATATAGTAGAGGGTTTTCACGTAGGGCAGGGGCTGGTAGACAAAAATGTTGTCCACGTAGAAGGTGTGCTTGGGCAGCTCCAGCCCGCAGTCCCGCAGCAGCTGGGTGCGGTAGATCACGGAGTGCATGAGCAGGTACTGGGAGGTGCGGAAATGGTGAATGGAGTCCCAGGTGAAAATCTCGCCCACGGGGAACACGTTCTTGTAGCCCATCACTTTTTGGGTATTGTCCTCCACGTGCTCATAGACGTAGTTGGCGATGAGCAGGTCTACGGGCGCAGGCATGGCGGCAAATTCCCGGAGCTTGGCCATCACCTGGGCCAAGGCGTCTGTATCCAGCCAGTCGTCGGAATCCACCACTTTGTAATAGAGCCCGCGGGCGTGGCGGATGCCCTGGTTGACACCCTCGCCGTGGCCGCCGTTTTCCTGGTGGATGGCCCGGATGATATCCGGGTGCTTGGCCGCCCACGCATCGCACTTGGCGGGGGTGTCGTCCTTGGTGGAGCCGTCGTCCACCAGGATAATTTCCGCCTCCTCGCCGGCGGCGAGCAGGGTTTCCACGCAGTGGTCCATATAATCTGCGGAATTGTAGCATGGGACGGCGAAGGTAATCAGCTTATCCATTTCTATCGCGCTCCTGTCTTGTATATGTGATAGGGGAGCATCTGTAGGGCGGACAATATCCGCCCATCCCGCGGTGCATATGGGGTGTGCGCGCCCCTACACGCGGGAGAGCAGCTCGTCGGTGAGGGCCAGGGCCTTTGCGGCGATGGCGTCCATGTTATAATATTTATATTCCGCCAGGCGGCCCAGCAGGCGGAGGTTGGGGTATTTGTCCGCCTCCGCCTTATATTTGGCGTACAGCGCGTTGTTTTCTGGGTTGATAATGGCGTAATAGGGGATCTCGCCCTCCGCCCCGGTGTAAGCGCGGGAGTACTCCTTCATGATGGTGGTAATCCCCGGAAGCTCCTGCCCGGTGAGGTGCTTGAACTCGGTGATGCGGGTGTAGTCCTGGTCCACGGTGTAGTTCACCGTGCCCATAGCCTGGAAGAAGTCCGTGTTCAGAGTCTCAAGCCCGAAGTCCAGCGTGCGGTACGGCAGGGGGCCAAAGCGGGAGCCAAATAGCTCGTCCGCCTGTCCGGTGTAAATCACGGGGCCGTTGAAGGCCTTCCCGTCCAGCTTGACCACGCCGTCCGCCAGCTCCAGCCGCCCCAGCGCGTCCACACCCGCCTCCACGGTGATGTTGGGGTGGTCCAGCATCCGCTCAAACATGGGGGTGTAGCCGTCCAACGGCATCCCCTGATAGGCGTCCAGGAAATAGCGGCCGTCCTCGTTGAGCCGCACGGGCACCCGAGCGGTGGTGGCCGGGTCGATCTCCTCCGGGGTCTGGCCCCACTGCTTCATGGTGTAGTGGACGAACACGTGCTCATACACGTAGTCCGCGATGGCGGCGATCTCCGGGTCAGGGTTCTGCCGCAGCTCCAAAATGGTCACCTGGCTTTGGGCAGGGTAGGCGTCCAGCAGCTTCTGGCCTAACCGCGCCCCCTCCTCCGCGCCGAAGGCGGACTTCATGGAGTCCAGGTTGAAGGGAACGGGGAAAAACATCCGACCGTCTGTTTTTTTGCGGGCGGGGACCACCTCGGGATTGTCCCGGGGCAGGTTGGCGATTACCTTGTGCTGATAGCGCCGCCACTGGGTGAACCGGGACAGGTAGTCGAACACCCGCCGGTCATTGGTGTGGAAGATATGGGGGCCGTACTGGTGAATGAGCACCCCGTCCCTGTTCAGGCAGTCGTAGGCGTTGCCGCCCACGTGGGGCCGCCGCTCCAGCACCAGTACGGTTTTGTCTCCATCCTCCGCCAACCGCCGGGCGCATACCGCGCCGGCATAGCCGGCGCCAATAATTAGCGCGTCATATTGCTTCAAAGCGCTCACGTCTTTCCTTGTTGAAATGGGCGGCCACAATCTATTCTGCCGCATAGCAGAGCAATTATAACATATCTCTGTGGTCGAGGGAAGGGGGAAATCATTAAGACTTACGAAAAAAGACGGCCGCGGCGTTTCCGCCGCAGCCGCCCGCTGTGCAAAATGGTCAATACGCCGCCACGATGCCTCCAGAATTGGCGTAGAAGGAGCTGATGCCCCGGGTCTCCTCAATGCGCACGTCGGCGAAGTCGCAGGTCTTGAATGCCAGCGCCCGCAGATATTCCGCCCGCTCCCGGCAGAGGCAGTGGGAGATGCACAACAGCTGTCCCCGGTGCCGGTTATCGGCGGACATAATGGCGCACAGCTTGCTCAGCGCCTGCTTGATGGACAAGGCCTGGCCGTGGCGCATGATTTCCCCCTGGGGGGTGGAGCCCATGACAAGCTTTACCCGCAGCGCTCCAGTGACCAAGGACTGCACCCGGGTGAGCCGCCCGGCCTTGCGCAGCACATCCAGGTTTTCCAGCACAAACAAGGTATTCATCTGGGCAATGCGCCGTTCCATCTCTGCCACCACTTGGTCGAAGGGGATTCCAGACCCGGCCAGCTTGGTGAGGGTGAGCGCGATGTGGGTTTCTCCCGCAGAGGCGGAACAGGAGTTGAAGACGTGGATGTTTCGCTCCGGGTGGTCTTCCCGGAAGATTTGGGCGGCCTGCCATGCGCTGTTGTGGGAGCCGGAGAGCAGCGCGGACAGGGTGACTACGTAGATATCCCCCTCCGCCGCCTCATAGGCGGCCAAATAGTCTGCCGGGGCGGGGCAGGCGGTATGAGATGCTTCGCGGCACATGGCCATGGCGTCCACCAACTGCTCGGTGTTCAGCGTGTCGTCATCTCGAAATTCATTTTCCCCCACGTGAATGGTCAGGGGAATGCTTTGGTAAACGCCGGAGGAGAGAATTTCTGGACTCAGGTCGCAGCAGCTGTCAACGATAATCTTGAAACTCATACAAAAAACTCCTAAACGTCATTTTTATAATTACATCATAGCAGAGGGGATGTGGAAAGTCAAGTGAAATAGGAGGAAAGCCGCCGGTGTTCTGGATGAAATGCCCATTGACGGGAAAAGTTATTCATAGTAAAATCGTGGGGAAAACTTGAAGGAGGGCGCGAAGCGACATGATCTCAAAAATGGATTCGGCCATTGTGCCGGTGGGGCATTATGACCCTCAGCAGGCTCTGTTTGAAGGCCAGTATTGTACGCAGGCTGGCATGAGCTATAATTCCTATGTGATTTTAGATGAAAAAATTGCGGTGTTGGACGGGGTAGAGGGTTGTGCGCAGGTAATGGATGCGTGGCGGTCCAACTTGGAAAAGGCGCTGGCGGGCAGAAAACCGGATTATCTGATTATCCACCACATGGAGCCCGACCACTCGGGAAGCATCGCGGCGCTGGCGGAACAATATCCCGAAATGACGATTGTGGGCAACGCGAAGACGTTTCCCATGCTGTCCGCGTTCACCGGGCAGGATTTTGCCGGCCGCACCCTCACGGTGAAAGAGGGGGACAAGCTGGAGCTGGGCGGCCATACGCTCACCTTCTTTATGGCACCCATGGTCCACTGGCCGGAGGTGATGGTGTCCTATGAGAGCGCCGGCAAGGTTTTGTTTTCCGCCGATGGTTTTGGGCGGTTTGGGAACGCGGATCCAGACGCCCCGTGGGTGGATGAGGCCCGGCGGTATTACATTAATATTGTGGGCAAGTACGGTGTGCAGGTTCAAGCGCTGCTGAAAAAGGCGGCAGGGCTGGACATTCAGGCCATTTGCCCACTCCACGGCCCGGTGCTTACGGGGGAGGCCGTGGCCTTGGCGGTGGAGAAGTACGACTTGTGGAGCCGGTACGTCCCGGAGGAGCGGGGGGTATTGGTGGCCTATGCCTCCATCCACGGCGGCACCGCCAAGGCGGCGCTGGAGCTGACGGAGATGCTGAAGGCGGAGGGGGTGAAGGCAGCTGCCTGCGACCTGACTCGGGAGGACTGGGCGGAAGCTGTGGCTGGTGCGTTCCGATACAGCGGTTTGGTGCTGGCCGCGGCCAGCTACGACGCAGGGGTGTTCCCGCCCATGGCACAGCTGCTTGCGCGGCTGAAGTCCAAAGGGTTCCGGGACCGCTCGGTGGGGCTGATGGAAAACGGCTCTTGGGGACCTACGGCCATGAAGACAATGATGGCGGAACTGGAAGGTATGAAGGGGCTGAATATTCTGGAGCCGAAAATCACCATTCGTTCGGTGCTTACCGAAGAAAACCGGGTGGAAATGAAGCTTTTAGCGAGAACGATGGCGCAGAGTATCTGAGCGTTAGAGGGAGAAACAGACGGACCGACATGGCGAAAATGCCATGCCGGTCCGTACTCTGGCAGAGCCGAATTTTGAGGCCGAAAAAATAAAATAAAAAAAGTATTGACAAATTGCGCGGTATCTGCTATTATTTCTCTTGCGCTGAGGCAAGGCGCTGAACCGGCAAAGAGCAGAGTGAACTTGAGGTTCTGTTGCTGGGGGTTAAAATCAAATTGTTCCATTTTTTGCTTGGGGGTATAGCTCAGCTGGGAGCCCGGCACAAGCGTGTACCTACCCCCGCAGGGGACAATCAAAATTGAATAAATGCACTTTCCCAAATCTGGGGGTATAGCTCAGCTGGGAGAGCGCTTGAATGGCATTCAAGAGGTCAGCGGTTCGATCCCGCTTATCTCCACCATCTCAAGGGAAAGTGCTTTATTACCCGCCGCAGAAATGCGGCGGGTTTCTTATGCCGCAATCTTCACAATATCCATGCCCAAACTGAATTGCTCAAAGTCGATGTTGAAGTCAATGTGCAGCTTGTAGTCCCGATAGACCTCCACCCGCTTAATCAGACAGTTGACGATCATCTTCTTTGCTTCCATGCTGGCCGCGTCGTACATATCGGCCCATGAAATGATGTCGTCATATTGGGCGCTCAAGGAAGCCATGACCGCCTGCCCTTCGTCATAGGCGGCCTGTGCCTCCTCGAATTGCTTTTGAAGTTCGAGACACTTTGATATGCTCCCTAAAAGGCAGACAGGGAAATAATAAGAGGGAGAGGG
>CAJULM010000040.1 GCA_910587285.1 uncultured Oscillospiraceae bacterium
ACTCTTGTGGGGTCTCGTCTCCATGCTCCACCACGCGGCGAAGCCACTCAATCAGTTTTTTGTAGTCCATGGTTCCCCCTCATTCCTCCCGCAAAAACCGGGCTTGCAGATGCGCCGCCCAGGATGGGACAGGTTCCTCCAAGTTTGGTCTTTGGTTCCAGTCTGCGGCGGCATCTTCCAGATTTTGATACGCGCTCGTCTCCGGGATCATGCTGCAATGTTCAGTATCATTTCTGCACTTGACCCTGTACCATTGCCGCATCCGATTTCGATAGCTGTGGACCATCGGGTCGCTACCGCAAAACGGGCATGGAAGCAACTCGACCTTTAGGCCGTCGTACTCAATGACCAACGCTGCCACCCTCCTCCGGCCTGCGGCGGTAGGCGATGATTCTACCTCCATAATCGTAGGAATCATACCACCCTCCGTCCGCGCTCCAGAACCTAATGCGCTTCATTTGATGGTCGTATTTTACTATGCACCACTCAGTTTTCAGAGCGACCCTCGCTTCAACCCACACCGGCTCCCCGTCCCTCTCCCGCAGCTGCTCCAGGGTCAGCGGGTCGTTGGGCGGCGGGTCCGTCCGGGCGCGTAGGATGGAGATCGCCATCCTGCAAGCTTCTTTCAGCTTACCAACCGTCGTCTGATTCATGGGCCCTCCCGGCTCATAAAGGACGGAAAAGCTCTCCATATGTTCCACAATATCCAATGCGTAGATTGTTTCTTCTATGGTCACAGGTCAATCCTCCTCCCTCTTTTTCAGCGCCGCCTCGGCTTCCTCGCGGGTCAAAAAGACGGTTTTTCCGATTTCATCTTTGTACTTGTGTGCGTTTTCGGTCGTTATTTTTATCACCTTGATATATGGCGTGCACATCGAACGATTTATGTATTTTTTCCGCACAGCAATCCTATAGACCAAATCCCCAGTCTTGTATGGCAGCGCAATCAGCCGCCCGTCCTGCTCGGCCTGGGCGAGCTCCTGCGCCCGCTCTAAGGTCATGGCGTCCTCATAGGCGGCGAGGCGGTTCACCATCTCCTCCAGCCTCCTGCAATCATTGCAAATAAAATCCTTATCGTCACCAACACAATCCATAGAGCATACCATATATGCCCCAAGTGATTTATTTACATGGTGCTCAGTCAGCCGCTCCACCGTTTATCCTCCTTTCCAGCGCCGCCCAGGCCGCCTCGGTGAGTGGGCGGCCGCACTCAGGGCAAAATTTAAATTCATGGCTTTCTGTCGTTAATATCCGCTTCCCAATACACATCGTAATTTCACCCAACATAATCCCAGGGATATTGTTGCAGGTGTAACACCCCTCCCACCGGCTCCTGTCCAGCGTGGCGGGGGTCTGCTGGGCGCAGAGAGCGGTGATGGCCACTTTGCCGGCCTCCTTTATGCCGTGGACCGTTATACTGCCGACTTTCGCTCCCATCTGATAAAACATTGAGATGCCCCCCAGCTCATCAATGCCCTCAAAAATTTCAATCGCTTCTTCGTTTGTCATATCGCGTTTCTCCTCTCAATGCCATCTGCTCCGCCTCCTGCCGCTCCACCCGCAGCACCCGCACCTGGCCGCCCAGCGGCTCCAGCGCCAGCGCCACGGCCTCCTTGTCGCCCAGATGATTGCCCAAAAAGTCCTCAACGGCCACGGTCAGCACCAGGCAGCTCATGGGGCGGCCTCCTCCCCATACTCCCGTTCGTACTCCTCCGGCGTGAGAATGGTCACATCCTCCGGCCGAACCGCCCCATCCAGGCCGCAGGCCCGCAGAAGCGCCCCTTTGTCTATGGACCCGGCCAGCATTTGGCAGTCAATGGGCCGCTCGGTCTCGCCCAGGTCCATGGCGACGCCGAACTTGCTGCCGTCCCGCCAGCTCGCCTCAAAATATATCTTCAGCTTCATGCTCGATTCACTCCTGCCCCGTGCCCAATTCGGACACATCTCCCCCCACCGGCGGCAGCGCCATCCAACGCACGGGCTCAGTGTCAATACGCCTACCACTGGCCTCGTACCTAAAACATTTGCCATCAAACCGACAGATCATCCTATTAAGAGAGCCCGTTCTGGCCAGATCAAAATACGCCACCACGTCGCAGGGCTGAAAAGGCACCGTCCCGCCGGGCATCCACCCGGAAATCACCAACTGCCCCTCCGGCTGGGCCGCCATCCCCGCCGGGTTATCCGTCCGGCACAGCAGATAGTCCAGCGACACGCCCAGCAGGTCCGCCAGCCCGACATACCGCTCCACCTCATCCAGACAGACGCCGTATCCGTACGGCAACCTCGTTTTCTCGGTGATTTTCTTCTCCAGCCGCTCCAACCGCTCAAAGTCCCGTGCCGTCTCCTCAACGAGGTAATTCGCGCCCACCGCGTCAAGGCACTCCTCCATCGTCCTGCCCGCCGCGGCCCGCACCTCACCAAACCGCGCCCACAGTGCCCTGACCTGCTCCACCTGCGGGCGCAGCCGCTCCTCTACCTCCTGATGCTCCCGCTGCCGCCGAGCCTTGGCGTCCGCCTTGATCTCCTTGATTTTGTCCGCCAGCATGGGGCAGGCGTATTTACAGTGGGTCAGGTTAGGACACCCGTCACAGCACTGGCGGCAGTCGTTGTATTGATAATAGTCCCGTCCCATAATCCGCGCCTGCATGGCCTCCCGGTTGAGGCAGGGGCCGCTGCCGTAGCTGGCGCACTGCACCGCCTCCGCCTGGGCCAGACTCTCGCCGTATTGCTTCACCACGTGCTCCATGATGGCGTTGGGGTACTCGCCCTGCTTGACCAGCCCGTTATAGATCACCCGCTGGCGCGCCCGGGGCATCTGGGCCAGGGCGTAGGCCGTGGCCTCCGCCAGCTTGCCCGCCTCATAGCCCGCGTGCCAGGACGGCTCCAGATTTTTGCGAATCACCTCCAGCCGCGCCAGCTTGGACCTGGACACCTTGCAGGCCTCGGCCACATAGTCCCGCATCCGCCCCGGAAACTCGTGCCCCTCCTCCTTGAGCTGGTACAGCAGCGCCTCCACCCGCTGGGCCTGCCGGCTCACGTCAGCGGCGGTCATCTTCCGGGTGTCGCTGTTGGCGTAGATCAGCCGCAGCTCCCGCAGGGCGGCGGACTCCTCCCGCCGCTCCACAATGCAGGGCAGCTCCCGCAGCTCCCCGCGGCCCTCCTCCACCAGTTTGGCAACTGCCGCCCGCCGGCGGTGGCCGGACACGATCACGTACCGCCCGTCCTGCGCCCCAGGCCGCACCCGCAGGGGCTGCTGGAGCCCCACCAGCTCGATGTTGGCCGCCAGCTCCTCCAGCCCGGACAGCTCGTAAAAATTGCAGGGGTCGTCGTCCAGCAGGGCGAGGTCGATGTACTCGATCTGCTCGCGCGGGGACCCCATATAGACCTCATCTTCCTTAACAACTCCGATATCTCTGCGGCCCGTCGGCCCCTTGCTCAGCAGGTTCATCACCGCCGCCGTCTTGCAGCTGCTTTTCCCGCTTGTCATACAAACACCTCCATCATTCACCGCCAGGGGTTGTCCCGGTCCCGCCCCCGGACCTCCTCGAACTGCGTGGAGCCCGCCCCGTCCGGCGCCAGCTCCACCATGGTCTGGGTGTCGCCGTAAAAGGCCAGCGTCACCGGGTCGGGCCGGTGGCCCTCCTTGTTTTTTGCGATGCAGAACAGGCGGGCGGAGTCGTTTTGATACCGGTTGGACGGGTAGACCAAAAATGCCGCGTCCGCGTCCTGCTCCAGCTGCCCGGACTCCTTGAAGGAGTTCATGGTGGGCTTCAGGGGCGGGCCCTGGTCCCGTCCGCCCTTGGCCTCCGGCCGGGCGAGCTGGGCCAGCGCCACCACCGCCGTGCTGGTGCTCTGGGCGAAGGTTTTCAGCGCCTGGCTCACCGCCGTCACCCGGGCGTAGCCGTCGGAATCCCGCACCCCGGACGCCCGCAGCAACTGAACATAGTCCACGTAGATGATCTGATAGCCCCGGCCAATGGCGTCCGCGGTGAGGTCCTCCACAGTGGACCCGGCAGCCTGCACCACGTCAAAGGGGCACACGCTGGCAAATAAGTTGCTCGTTTTTGCAAACTTTTCCCAGTCGTAATCGCCAAAGGCCCGCCGCTTGATTCTGTCCAGGGGGACCTTGGACAGAGAGGCAAAAATGCGGTCCGCCAGTTTTTCGGGCCTGGTCTCCAGGGAGTAATATCCCACCTTGTACCCTGCCTTGGCCTGGGCCATGGCCATGGTCAGGGACAGCAGCGTCTTGCCCGACGAGGGGTAGCCCCCCAGCAGCACCATGTCCCCCAGCTCGGCGTAGGTGCTGCGGTCCGCGGTGGGGACGCCCCAGGGGAGATACCGGGGCTTGTCCTGGCTGCCCATCCGTTCCAGGAAGTTTTTGGCCAGCTGCGCCCCCGTCATCCGGGGCATACGGTCCGCCGCGGACAGCGTGGACGACATCTGCTGCACCAGCGCCCGCAGCTCCTCCCCGTCCGCCGCCCCGGCCAGCTTCTCCGCCAGCTCCAGCACCCGCCGGCGCTGGGCCCACTGGCGCACCAGTGGGATATACTCCCCCACGTTGGCCGCCGTGGGGGTGGCGTCCATCACATCCCGGCACCAGCGTATGTAGTCGTCCCCGTTTTTCAGCGCCCCCAGCACGGGCATCGGGTCGATGGGCCGGCCCTCCAGGGCCAGTCCCCGGATGACCCGGAAAAAGTTCCGGCACACCGGGTCGGTAAAGTCCTCCTCCGTCAGCTTTTGCAGCACCAGCGGCACGCAGCGGTCGTCGATGAGCATGGAGCCGATGACGGTCTGCTGGGCCAGGGTGGCGCGGTCTATGGCGCTCATCTCGGCGCACCCCCTAACCCGGACCGTCCGCCCAGCCGCCGGTGTCCCGTGGCCGGGGCGGCTCGGGCAGCTTGTCCGTCCAACGCCGGTTGCTCAGCCACCGGCAGGCATGGGGGATGCCGACGCCGTCCCGCCACATCCGGGAGGCCATCTGCTGCTTCAGGGCGGCGGCCATGGTGTCGATGAGCGCGTCGTCCGGGGCCAGCGCGTCCCACGCCTCCACCGCCTTCAGCCGGGACCCGCCGCCGGGATAGGCCTCCCAAAACTGCTCAAACCGCTCCGGGGCGTGGGTGGGGACGGACTTTTTCTGCCGGGTGCGCCGGGGTTTTGGCCGGGGCTTGTCCCCGCCGGGAGCTGTGTCCGATTCGGGCACAGCGTTCTCGCCGCCCCCAGAATGGGGGGCTATAGGGGGATATTCCCTGTAATCATTCCCTTGATAATCATTCTGTTTGCGGTTTTTGCGTACCCCCCCTTGCTCTTTTTGCGCAGCCCCCATTGCGGTTTTTGCGCAGCCCCCCTGGGGGGCTTGCTCTTTTTGCGCACCCCCCTGCGCGCCCTCCTCCGAGAGCAGCTCCACCCGGTACACATCGGTGTAGATGCGCCGCTCCGACCCGGTCTTCGTCGCCACGGTTTTGATTCGCACGTGCCCCCGCCGCTCCAGCTGGGAGATCAGGCGGCTGATGGTGCTTGCCGACAGCTCGAACAGCCGGGCAAAGTATTCGTTGGTCGCCCAGCAGTACCCCTTGCTGGTGCACAGGCTGGTTATCTCGCAGTACAGCAGCTTCGCGCTGGGCGTCAGCTCCGGGTCATACCGCACCGGCGCCGGCACCACGGCATAATACGCCGCGCTTTTTTGCTCTTTTGTCATGGGTAAAATCACCTGCTTTCATGTGCCGGTATGTAAAAATTTGTCACCAAATCCCCTGGCTGATCAGCCCGGTCGTGATAACCTCCCGGACATTGGCCAGGAATGCGGCCTCCTCCTCCGGGCTTTTCGGTTTACGGGCAATGGTATAGGCCGTGCTCGTGCCCATGTTCCCCGGCCCTTCGATAATCGTGATCTGCTCCACCAGGGTGGGCTGCCCATCAATCATCACCGTCTGGAGCCCCTTCTGCCGGGTGATTTTTACTTGATACTCTTTCTTCCCGTCGGTCCTCGTTTTGTACTCAGTGGTCGTCGTCATGGTATCGCCTCCCTTTGAGGGTATGCCGGCTGACTTGTCCAAATTAACCCCATCCGGCAGGGATTTTTATGCGCTACGCTGTAGTATTCTTCTTGATTTTGCCCCGTACCCGTGATATAATCAGGGTACGGGACTGATTTTGAGCGTGGGTCCTCGTACTGCCCTGTCAGGCGTTCGCAGCGCCTGACGGGGCGTTTTTATGCGGACGGGTCCGGGTAGGCCAGCTCCGCCAGCCGCTTCAGCTCCCGGATGCCCAGGTTCTCATCGTGGGCCGCCCGCTCCGCCCAGTTTGTCTATCTGGAGTTTGTAGGCTGCAAACATAGTCCTTTAGCCGCCGATACATGGGTGACCTTTCAAATTCAAACCATTTCTCGCCGGGAATCTCGAAGCGTACTTCTACCAGGTACGGGTCATTATCTGCATATAAGATAGTTACCTCCACTCCGTTGACCTCCACCCTTCTACTCCCCCTCTCACGCGCTGTCCTCGCCCGCCCCGACCTCGTCATAGAACAGATTCCAGTCGAAGTCGAGGGCGGCGGCGATTTTTTTCGCAATGGGCACCCCCAGCGGCTTTCCTCTGACCCCCGTCTCAATCCCAGCATAATAGGACTGGCTGATTCCAGCCGCGTCCGCCACCTCCTGCTGGCTCTTTTTCCTCGATGTGCGGATATCCACAAGCCATTTTCGCATTTGCTCACCCCCTTCTCAACTCTAATTGCGTTTATATTACCACTGCGTTCTGCGTTTGTCAACGCATATCGCGGTTATTTTAAAAATTTTTTAATTGCACCTTGCAATATTGCTTCTTATGCGCGATAATTAAATCGCAGTTTGTGATTGAATGGGGTTGGTTTTTGTGTTTCAAACCCAGCTCAGGGAGCTAAGGGAGGCCGCCGGATATAAGTCACAGCAGGCGTTTGCCGACGCTTTTGGCGTGGCCCAGTCCACTGTTGGAGGCTGGGAAGCTGGGAAGCGGGAACCTAATTACGAAACTACCATGCGGCTCGCGCGCTTTTTCGGGGTATCTGTTGACCGCCTTTTAGGCCTGGATGAAGAAAAAAAAGAACCCACCCCCGTTTCCGAGAGTGGGCCGCTGTTATATCCGCCAGAATATGATTTGCTTAGTTCTTCGGACAAGGAGCTTGTGGACAACATGATCCGTTCTTTAGCAAAGAAGCAATCAGCCGATTAACTTCTTGCTTTTCGGATTCTGGCAACGATAAGTACAACTTCAACACTTCATCATCCATCCATATCCCCCCTGCGTGTTGTTTATCTGTTCTCGATTATAGAACATTAGTTCCAATATGTCAATACACAGGCTTTAAAATCTTTTTTCTATGGGTCCGCTTTATGGCCCACTTAATAATTTGAGTATAGAAAAATTACTTTCGCCAATCTTTTGGTGAAATAATTTTTACTCAAGTAACCGTTTTTATTTTTACGCCCTGTTCTGATTTCCATTATAGGATTAAGCTTCCAATACGTCAATGCTCCAAATGTTGGTAATATTTTTGGGAGATAAATCCAGAAAATTTGTTCACATCCGCCGGAGGGCGGGAAAAAATAAAATGTGCCCGAATCTGGCACATTTGGAGGGTATGCGATGCCACACTTCATCGTATTCATTGACGTGGAGACCACTGGCATTAATCCAGCTCAAGATGCCATAGTTCAAATCTCCGCCATTAAATTTTTTGGAACTCAGGAAATTGATAGATTTAATACATACATCAACCCAAACCGCTCTATTCCGCCAGAAGCAACGTCAATTAACAGCATCACAGACGCCATGGTAGCAGATGCCCCTCCAATTCACGCCATCAAAGATAAGTTCTTTGACTTTATAAAACATTCTGTCCTTGTCGGCTATAATGTGACCTTTGATTTGAGTTTCATTAGTGCGGCCTATGGTGCCGCACTTCACGGAATACCCTATATAGACGTGATGAATTGGGCACACACATACTTAGACTTGCCAAATTACCGTTTAGAAACTGTTGCAAAATATCTTGGCTTTCACGCTACAGGAAGCTTTCATGATTCGTTAACCGATTGTGAAGCCACTGCCAACATTTTTTGGAAGCTTTGCGTTCAAGAATTATCCAGCGACTCATATATTTTTCATGCACCTAAGCCAGCAAAAAGGAAGAAATTCGATAAATTTTGCCCCAAAGAAATTGTCCCAAGGACTACACCAACAGATACAAGCCACCCCTTATACGGGAAAAAGATTGTTTTCACCGGCGATCTGTCCATCACCCGCCATGAAGCGGCACAAATGGCAGTAGATGTTGGGGCAAGTGTAAAAAGCACCGTTTCCAGTAAAACAAACTATTTAATCGTCGGTGTACAGGACCCGACCGTTGTTGGATCAGGTGGAACAAGTGGGAAAGAAAAAAAGGCATATGAATTAAACGCGCTTGGCAAAGCTTCTATCAAAATAATTACTGAGAGTGAGTTTATGTCCTTATTGGGGGAGGTCATTCAATGTGGATAACCAAATAGCATTGATTGGCTTCGAGCCGCCAGAGTACTACGAAAAAGAATTCCTCTCCACCATTGAAGCGGACCTGCGGTCCGCAGTCAAAGCTATGGGAGGGGATGGCAATTTATTGTCCATTACCTCCACCAAGTCCACAAAGTCATCCGCTGGCGGTTATACTGCGGTCAAATTTGGCAACTTAACTGCATTCCGGCTCAAAATTCGTGGAAAGCAGCACTATATTTCTATCCCTTTGTCTCTTTCGGACTTGATTCCAGCAGATTTCCCGTGCAAAAAGTTACCTTCTGACGAAAAGTATTACCGAATTCTCATTACGGATGAGCATCCGCTTGAAAGCTATATCCCTTTTCTTATCCAAGTAGTTGCCGCAACTGTAGATAGATATCCCAAAGAATGGGACTGCTGCTCCCGATACTTAGAATGCAGTGATGCAAAAACCTGTGTGCATCCGAATAAAGAGTTTGCCTTAGGCTGCGGCTATCGAAAAATTTTGAGTAACGGGCACATTTTCTACGGGAAAAACAGAAACATTTAGCTCGTACTCTATTTTGGGTAGAACCCCTCCCGTCAAAGAGCAGGGAATAGGGATGTGCCCGATTCGGACACAGAAAAGGAGCGCCCCATGAGCAACGAAGAAAAGATTTTAGCAATCCTGGAAGAACACAGCAAGATGTTTGAGAAAATGCAGGCAGATATTTCTGGCCTAAAAGCTGGTCAATCCGCTATGCAGGACGACATCACCGGCATCAAACTCCGTCTGGAGCTTGATGTAGAAAAGCGATTTGATGCCGTAAATGAGGGCATCGACGCCATCCTGGCACAGCTGACGCCCAAGCGGCGGGTGGACGAGCTGGAATCTGACGTAATCGTTCTGAAAACTGCGGTTAAGATGCTTACCCAAGAAGTGGCGGAGCTGAAAAAGGCGCAGTAAAAAATGTGCCCGATTCGGACACAACCACCCCCGCCCCGGTGCCGTCACACCGGGGCGGACTATTAGGAGGCGAATCCATATGCCGCCAAACGATAGAGATATGCTGGGCAAAACCGCCGCCGTATATCTCCGAAAATCCAGAGCGGAGGAAGGCATGGAGACGGATGAGGTGCTGCGCAACCATAGGCAATGGCTGACGGAGTGCGCAGACCGGCACGGCCTGGATATTGTAGCCTATTTCCCCGAGGTCGTCAGCGGTGAAAGCCTCTATGCCCGCCCGCAAATGCTACGAATGCTGGAGGCCGTGGAGGCTGGGGAATATGACGCGGTGCTCTGCATGGACCTGGACCGGCTCTCCCGCGGCCGTATGAAGGACCAGGGCATGATTCTGGATGCCTTTCGGGACAGCGGCACACTCATTGTAACGCCTGACAAGGTATATAACCTGACAGATGAAATTGACGACGAGCTGGCCGAGTTTAAAACCTTTATGTCACGGCGGGAGTATAAAATCATCAACAAGCGCCTGCGCCGGGGCTTGCAGCGCTCCATTCAGGACGGCTGCTACGTGGCCAATGCCCCATATGGCTATAAAAAAACCACCATTGACCGCAAGCCCACCCTGGAAATCTACGAGCCGGAGGCACAGTTTGTACGTCTCATGTTCGACCTGTACACCCATGGGTACGGCTGCAACTACATCGCTGGGCAGGTCAACGCAATGGGGGCGCGGCCCCATCGCTCCTCCCAATTCAACCGCAGCAGCGTTGCTAAGATCATAACAAACCCCACATATATTGGCAAAATCGTCTGGAACCAAAAGACGCATATCAAAAAAAGTACCAAAGGCAATCAAAAGCACATCACCATCTACAACCCCAGGGAAAAGTGGACCATCACAAACGGCCTACACCCGCCGATCATAGACACACCGACGTACGAAAGGGCGCAAGAAATTATGCAAGGACGATATCGCCCATCCAAACAGGATGGAACAATTAAAAGCCCCCTCGCAGGGCTCGTCAAATGCGCGAATTGCGGCGGGAATATGCAGCGGCTGATTATGAAAAACGAGCCCTATTTGCTTTGTCCCAGGAAGGGCTGCTGCGCATCGGCTAAGTTTACCTACGTGGAGAGCGCCGTCATTGACCATCTGGCGGAGACGCTGGAAAAGCTGGAGCAGGAGCGGCCGGAACACACGACAGACACAGCTCCGCTGGAGCTGGCGGTCGCAGCCATAGAAAAGGAGCTGGCTGCGGCGGCCCGCCAAAAAACGCGCCTGCATGAGCTGTTGGAGATAGGCGAGTATGACCTGCCGACCTACCGCGAGCGCATGGCCGCGGTGAGTGAAAAGCTGTCCAGCCTGGAGGCCAAGCGGGACGACGCGGTGTGCCAGCTGGAGCAGGCCAAAAATTTTGACCCGAGCGTACAGGCGGAAAATATCAAAAATGCGCTGAATGCATACCAGTCAAGCGACGCGGCGACAAAAAATGCCCTGCTTCACTCTGTTATCAATCACATCGTTTACAGCAAGGAAAAGAAATCAAAACCCATGGATTTCAAGCTTTCTTTTTACTTAAAGTGATAGGTTTCTTTTTAACCATAAATATATAATACGCTGTATCTTCTTCGCGGCAGCTGTCAAAAATTTTTCGGGTGTGGATGCATACGGCCTCGCGGATACCGGCAGTATCGCAAATGGGGCCCGGCTCAATGAATTCGGCCATTTTCGTACCTCCCGATCATGGTTGATAAGAAAGGACGCCAGCATGGCGTTCCCCTTCCACTCCCATGGTATGCACGCAGGGTAAAACGGTGAGGCGCTCCGCTGCTGGCTCCTTTGCCCGTGATGGATACCGTGCCGAATAGGCTTGGTATCCGAACGCTCGTTTCATACGGCCGTCACTCCCTGGCCGAAAAGATTTTTATCACAAATCGCCAGATGCGGAAATTTTTATTTACACCATCGGCTATTCGCTGTATAATTGAGTACAAAGTACGCTCGCCCAAAGAAGAACTATCCCCGTTTCCAGGCGCAGGCTCGAGCTCACAAAAAATACATCCAGCCGGTAAGAAGATGCATCCCATCCACCAAAGGGTAAAAACAGCAGTGTGTTCGAATGGAACACAGAAAGGAGCCCTATGAACAACGAGGAAAAGATTTTAGAGCTATTGACCCAAATGCAGCAGGAGCAACGCCAAATACGCCTGGAACAGCAGGAAATGCGCGAGGAGCAACGCCAAATACGCCAAGAGCAGCAGGAAATGCGCGAGGAGCAACGCCAAATACGCCAAGAGCAGCAGGAAATGCGCCAGGAACAGTTGAGGATGCGTGACGACATCACCCGAATCAACCTCCGCCTGGAGCTGGACGTGGAAAAGCGTTTTGACGCTGTGAATGAGGGCATCGACGCCATCTTGGAAAAACTCACCCCAAAAAGCCGGGTGGATGCGCTGGAGGCGGACGTAACCATGCTGAAAACCGCCCTTCGGGTGCTCACTCAGGACGTTGACCAACTCAAAAAGGCCCAATAACCACCATGCCAAGCGCAGACTAAAACATACGCAATAAAACGCCCCACTCCACAGTTGCGGAGCAGGGCGTTTTCTTTTTTCTATTTGCGCAGGGCGATCTCATGGCGCTTGGGTCCAGTGGATACGATGGTAATGGGCACGCCGATCCGTCCCTCCAAAAATTCCACGTACGCCTTGGCGTTGGCGGGCAGCACATCGTAGTCCGTAACCCCCCGCACGTCGCACTGCCAGCCGGGCAGCGTCTCAAACACAGGCTTGGCCCCCATCAGCTTAGGCGTGGTGGGGAACTGGTCCGTCACTTCCCCGTCAATCTCATAGCCCACGCATACCTTGATTTCATCCAGGTAGCCCATCACGTCCAAACACGTCAGCGCCACCTGGGTCGCGCCCTGAACCATGCAGCCGTACTTGGTGGCCACCGTGTCAAACCAGCCCACCCGGCGGGGCCGCCCGGTGGTGGCGCCAAACTCGCCCTTGTCTCCTCCCCGGCGGCGCAGCTCATCCCCCTCGGGGCCCAGCAGTTCGCTGACAAAGGGCTCGGTATTGGACCCCACGCTGGAGGAATACGCCTTGGTGACGCAGATCACGTCCTGGATGGCGGTAGGGGGCACTGGGGCCCCCACGCAGCCGTAACCCGCCAGCGTGTGAGAGGAAGTCGTCATGGGGAAGATGCCCAGATCCGGGTCCTTCATGGACCCCAGCTGACCCTCCAGCAGCACGGTCTTCCCCTCCTTCAGCGCCCGATGGAGGAAGCCCACCGCGTCGCCCACATAGGGCCGAATCAGCTCCCGGCAGTCCAAAAGCTGATGATACAGCGCCTTGGCGTCCAGCACCGGCTTATGGTACAGGTGTTCAAACAGGATGTTCTTCACCTCCACGGCCCGGCTCAGCCGCTCCCACAGCCGGTTCTCGTCAAACAGGTCGCACACCTGAATGCCCGTCTTGGCATACTTATCCGAATAGAAGGGCGCGATGCCGCTCTTGGTGGAGCCAAACGCCTTGCCGCCCAGGCGCTCCTCCTCATACCCATCCTGGAGCACGTGATAGGGCATGAGCAGCTGGGCCCGCTCCGACACGATCAGGTTGGGGGCGGGCACGCCCTGCTCCATAACGCTGTTCAGCTCGTCCACCAGCTTGACCACGTCTAACGCCACGCCGTTGCCAATCACGTTGGTGATATGGGGGTAGAAGGTGCCCGACGGCAGAATGTGCAGCGCAAACCGCCCATAGTCGTTGATGATCGTGTGCCCCGCGTTGGCGCCGCCCTGAAAGCGCACCACCACGTCCGACGTCTCCGCCAGCAGGTCGGTGATCTTTCCCTTGCCCTCGTCGCCCCAGTTTGCCCCTACAATCGCTTTTACCATTTCAACATACCTCCACGGGCCGGGATTCGCAGCCAAGCTCTTGGTCTGCCTTATCCGGCTCCGCCCGCCGGCCCATTCGTCCGACGGCTTCTATTATAGTCAACATCTTCCCTTCACGCAACCCTTTTTCACGATTTTTCTCAATCCTATCTTTACTTTCTTAAAGCGACGTGCTACAATATCAGCGGTCGCCGCGCCGCTTGTCCATGGCGCGGACCTGAACCATTTTTTACGGGAGGATGCCATATGCAAAAGGATCTTCACGATCAGAACGACCTGCTCTACCAGGCTATCCTCGCCCTGAACAGCCTCGAGGAGTGCCGCGCTTTTTTCCAGGACCTGTGCACCGTGGCCGAGCTGCGGGCCATGGCTCAGCGGCTGGAGGTCGCCCAGCTGTTGGACGACGGGCTCATCTACAACGACATTTTGCAGCGCACCCGTGCGTCCAGCGCCACCATCAGCCGGGTGAACCGGGCGCTGCAATACGGCGCGGACGGCTATAAGACCGTGCTGCCCAGGCTGAAGAAATGACGGATTCCTACACCATTCTCGCCCAGTCCTATGACCGGCTCACCGCCGACGTGGACTACAAAAAATGGGCGGATTATATTGAGCGCCATTTTCAAAGGCAGAAACAGCCTGTGCGCACCGTGGCCGAGCTGGGCTGCGGCACCGGCAGCTTGACCAGCCTGCTGGCCCGGCGGGGCTATGCAATGACCGCCGTGGACCTCTCCCCCGATATGCTCTCCATCGCCCAGCAGAAATGCGGCGGGCTGGATATACTATTTCTGTGCCAGGATATGTCCTGGCTCACCCTGCTGGAGCCGGCGGACGCCGTGGTGTCCTGTCTGGACAGCATCAATTACATCACCCGCCCCGCCGCGCTGCGGCGGACCTTTCAGCGGGTGCACCGGGCGCTGGTCCCCGGCGGGCTGTTCCTCTTTGATGTCAAGACCCCCCTGGCGCTGGAGAGCGCCGGAGGGCAGACCTATTTGGACGAGGACGAGGAGCTGTTCTGCGTCTGGCGCGGGGAGTACAGCCCTCGCCGCCGCGTGTGCGGCTACGGGCTGGACCTGTTTGTCCGCCGCCCGGACGGCGCGTGGGACCGGGGCGGCGAATACCATGAGGAGTACGCCTACACTCTGGACGAGCTGGACCGCTTTCTGCGGGAGGCCGGCTTTCAGCGCGTCCGCCAGTACGATGACAAAAAGCTGACCCCGCCGGGACCGACTTCGCAGCGGGTGTTTTTCGCCGCCAGAAAGGATTGAACCCAACATGGACCAACTGATTCGCGTCATCGCCAAGGATGCCCCCGTCAAAGCCATGGCCATCTCCGCCCCCAGCACGGTGGAGCGGGCGCGGGCCATTCACGACTGCTGGCCGGTGGCCTCCGCCGCCCTGGGCCGTCTGCTCATGGCCGCCTCCATGATGGGCGCCGCCATGAAGGAAAAGGACGGCGCAGTCACCCTCCGCGTGCGGGGCGGCGGTCCGCTGGGCTCCCTCACCGCGGTGTCCGACAGCTGCGGCAACGTCCGGGGCTATGTGCAAAACCCCGCCGTAGACCTGCCCCGAAAGGCCAAGGGGAAGCTGGACGTAGGCGCCGCCGTGGGCTGCGACGGTGAACTCACCGTTATCAGGGACCTGGGCCTGAAGGAGCCCTACATCGGCTCCGTACAGCTGGTGGGCGGCGAAATCGCCGAGGACGTGGCCGCTTATTTTGTGGAGAGCGAGCAGGTCCCCACCGCCTGCGCCTTAGGGGTGCTCATCGCCCCCGACCAAACCGTGCAGGCCGCCGGAGGCTATCTCATCCAGCTCCTTCCCGGCGCGGACGACGCCGTTATCTCCGCTGTGGAGCGGGGCATTGCCAAGCTGGGCGCGGTCAGCGCCCAGTTGGACGCGGGCATGGCCCCCCTGGAGCTGCTTCAGGCGGTGCTGGCCGAATTTGAATTGGAGGTCTTGGAGACTGCCCCGGTGGAGTACCGCTGCTACTGCTCCGCCGAGCGGGTGTCCCGTGCCCTCATCAGCATGGGCGCGGACGAACTCACTTCTCTCATCCAGGAGCAGGGCGGCGCGGAGCTCACCTGCCAGTTCTGCGACAAGGTATACCGCTACTCCGCCGACGAGCTGCAAAAGCTTCGGGACGAGGCCATTGCCAAGTAACGCCAAAATTTTTAAATTTCTTATTGACATACTCCCCATTGTTTGTTATAATAATTTTCGCCGTCTGACAAATGGAAGAAACAACTGGGGAGCATAGCTCAGCTGGGAGAGCACTTGCCTTACAAGCAAGGGGTCACAGGTTCGAGCCCTGTTGTTCCCACCAAGTTTTTGATTGTATGTGGCGCGGTAGTTCAGTTGGTTAGAACGCCGGCCTGTCACGCCGGAGGTCGAGGGTTCAAGTCCCTTCCGCGTCGCCACTTTTCTTCTATAAGTTTATATGCCCAGGTAGCTCAGTTGGTAGAGCAGTGGACTGAAAATCCACGTGTCGCTGGTTCGATTCCGGCCCTGGGCACCATATGCGAGTGTAGCTCATCTGGTAGAGCGCCACCTTGCCAAGGTGGAGGTAGCGAGTTCGAGCCTCGTCACTCGCTCCATTCTTCTCATGTTGGAACCCCGCCTTATGGCGGGATTCCTTCATTCCGTATCTCTCCCCTCCCCTGCTGTTGTATTTATTTTTCCGTTGCTGTTCTAACCCTCTCCTGCGCACAATATAATAGTGTTGTCACGGCGCCATAGCCAAGTGGTAAGGCAAGGGTCTGCAAAATCCTGATGCCCCAGTTCAAATCTGGGTGGCGCCTCCAGAATGTGAGGGCGGGCTGCGGCCCGCCCTCTTTTCTTTCAATTTCATATCGGGGTGTGGCGAAGTTTGGTATCGCGCTTGGTTCGGGTCCAAGAGGCCCCGGGTTCGAATCCCGGCACTCCGACCATGGCGAGTGTTCTTACAGCATTTGAAAGATGCTGTAAGAACACTCGCTTTTTTATGTTCAAAAGCGAGTTGCAAATCGTTTGAAAGTTTTCCCTGCCATCCCCCTACCCCGCTTTCGTGTCAGGCTGATAGCTGACATACACGCCCTTGCGGGTATTCACGGTGATGTCCGGCATGGGGAGGGTCAGCTCTTCGGGAATGGTAATCGCCCCGATGCAATTATAGTGGATGGTGAGCCGCTGCACCCAGGTTCCGTTGATCTTCTCCGCTTGGTGGACTTCGATGTACTGCACCAGCTCGTCCAGCATCCGGCGCGTGAGCTTTTTGGCCCGCGTGTACTTACGGACAGCCGACATGAAAATATCCGCCGTCACAGCCTTGCTCCTGGTGCGCTCAATGCCCTCCTGCAAGGCTTTGATCTTGCTCCGCAGCTCCTTCTGCTCGTCCTCGTACTTGGCGGACATTCGGGCAAACCGTTCCTCCGTCAGCCGTCCCGCCACCATGTCCTCGTAGATACGCTCAAACAAGGAATCAAGCTCCCTGTCGCGGGCTGCGGCGGCGTCCAGCTCCTTTTGGATCACCCGGCGCTCGTCCTCCGCCGCCTGCTGAGTAAACCCCATCATCATGGCGGCGAACTCCTTTTCATAGCGACACACAAAACGGGTCAGCCGCCTGATCTCGGCCAGCATCACCTGCTCCAAAAAATCCGCCCGGATATAGTGGGTGGAGGAACAGGTTCCCCGGTTGCCCTTGTAGTTGGAGCAGTTGAAATACTCGATCTCCGGGTTGCCCTGGTTGAAATGGAAATGGAGGTTGTTGCCGCAGTCCGCACACACCAGCAGGCCGGAGAACATATTTCGCTCCCCCTCGTGGGTGCGGCGCTTGCGGATCTTCCCCCGCTTCTCCTGCACCTTCTCCCAGGTGGCCCGGTCAATGATCGGCTCATGCACGCCCTTGAAGATGGCCCAGTTCTCCCGGTCGTTCTCGATGCGGCGCTTGTTTTTGTAGGACTTGGAATAGGTCTTGAAATTGAGTACATCGCCGCAGTATTCTTGCAGGCCCAGGATCTTGGTGACGGTTGAGCTGTTCCAATGGCAGGGGCCGTACTTCGGCGGATTGCCCGCCCGCCGGACGCCCTTGGCCTGCCAGTAAAAACGCGGGGTCAGGATGTTCTCTTTGCTGAGGGTGTCGGCAATCTGCTCCACGCCCATCCCGTCCAGGCTCATGCGGTATATCCGCCTCACCACGGCGGCGGCGGTTTCCTCAATGATCCACCGCTTGGGGTTGTCCGGGTCCTTCTCATACCCATAAGGCGGCTGGCCCATCGGCTCACCGGCGTTCCCCTTGATCTTGTTGCTGATGCGCCGCTTCTTGGAAATATCGCGGGCGTACCACTCGTTGAACAGATTTTTGATCGGGGCCAGCTCGTTCTCACCCTCGTCGGTGTCGATGGCGTCAGACACCGCCACCAGCCGGATGTCGTGTTCCGGGAAAAATTCCTCGGTCAGACGGCCCACCTCAATGTAGTTCCGCCCCAGGCGGGAGAGGTCTTTGACAAACACCGCCGCGGCCTTGCCCTTCTCGATCTCCTGGAGCATGGACTGGAAGCCGGGACGATCCATCGTGACGCCGGAGATCCCATCGTCAAAAAAATGGACAAGGTTGGTGTAGCCTTTTTCTTTAGCGACCTTAGTGAGCAGCTTCTTTTGATTCTGGATGCTGTAGCTGTCCCCATCCAAATTATCGTCGCGGGAAAGGCGCTCATAGAGGAACGCCGTGGCCTCGCGGCCCTTTTTGCTCTTTGACTGTTTCATCACAGCCTCCTTTCCGGCAGCCAAACAGCAGTATTTACGGGTTTACTTTACCACGTCTGGCCGGTAATGTCACGGATGCGGCAGTATTTATTGGAACGATGCGTCGGTACGCATCAAATTCAGCAGCAGCGTTGCCAGGGACGTTTCCCCGGTTTTCTGGAACACAGGCTGGACTACGAATGTCCGGCCATCAAAGCGATAGGTGGAGGTCACATCCAGCGAATTGGGTGCCTCCCGCGCCCCGGTGTCAGGGGCAGCAATGTGTTTCATAGGTGCCTCCCATTGAGCAAGGACAGCCGCGCCGGGATATAGCGGTGCCGCAAACATCTGCGGCCATGTCCCGGCGCGGCTGTATTTTTCCGTTTTGATGCAGTTTCGCCGTATTTGCCACGCTTCCCCGGCGAAGGGGGGTATTGCCTCTTATTCATGGGCCGCCGCTGGCGCGGCTGTCATAACTCCACAGCGTCGTTCAAAGCGTGCGCCGCAGGGTTCCGTCACAAGTCTATGGACGGGCGTGAGCAAGTTTCATTGTCCCCCATGCAGGTCAATGCGTCCTGGGCGCGACTCCAGTTTACAAGGGCCTCGTTGATCGCTCCTACAGCTTGTCCATGTTCCCCCTTTCACAAGCTGTCATCCTGGCGGCGCACCCTATCCCGCTGCTGCATGGGTTTTGTACCCGCAATACCGTATGTTCAGTTGTCGATGTACGAGTGAAGGGTGAAGGGAAAACGTGCCCTTCACCTAACGTCCTTAAAATGGGGTTTTGGTAGGGATGTTAGGCCATATTTTTCAAAAATAGCAAAAGTTTTTTCTTGGCCGCAGCCAGACACTCAACAACGCTCGGATGCTGGACGCCCTCCGCTTCTGCAATTTGCCGTACTGTCAGATTGTTTACGCAGTACAGCCACAGACGGCGGCGCTGGGATTGGGTCAGGCAGTTATCCACTCCCTCCATAAGCAAGCGGCGCAATTCTGCGCGTTCCTGCTGCTCCTGGAGCATAATTAGATATTCCTCCGGCGATTGCACAGCTATGGTCTGCTCCGACAAGCCCTGCAATGACAAGGTGCGCTTGGAAAAAGCAACGCCCGCATTGTCGATTTTGTGGTAATCACTGTCAGACCACTCCTTCCAACGCCAAAATTCCTCCGGGCTGGCGAAGTTGTCTACAGTGAGCCGAATCAGGGTGCCCCTGGAATCAATATATACGATGGCCTCCGGGTCCATCTTGTTCAGAGCATAATCGCTCTTGGGGTCAAACATTGTGTTTACCTCCGTTTCGTTCGTAGGTGGGGCTGGGGAAGGTGCTGCATCGAAACGGAGGGCGGGCCTCTGCATCCGCAGGAGCCGACAGGATTTACTGTTATTCGACAAAGCAGGAGGCTGGATACCCTTGGCGAGTATCCGGCCTCCTGCTTCATGGAATAATTTGTCTTTGTATTCTGGACAGATTGGTCATTATCATGGGGACAAGAGGACACATTGCTGCCACAGATTTTTTTGACGATTGGCCTGACTTTAGAGCAGGCAAGCTAAATAAAAAAGCCATAGCTGCCTCCAAAACGGCAGTTATGGCTTTTTGAGCATAGGAAAGCGTTCCGTAAAGCTGCCGTTTTTTTTACAGCTACCCGGAATGGAAGTTTTCAAAATATAGACTGATAGGGCTTGCTTACTGGACTGATAAGGTGCTGTTATTCCTTGTTCTGGACCGATAGAATAAGGTCGAGGTGACAAATATGTCGGATAAGAGATTTACGCCAGATGAAAACTTGAAAAAGCTCGGTAAACAGGTCAGACAGCTTCGGAAGGGCCGGAAATGGAGCCAGCAGAAATTATCTGATATTTCGGGTCTCGCGGTACGGACAATTTCCCGCATTGAGCGGGGCGTGATGAACCCATCCTTTGAGGTACTGGCCGCGCTGGTTGACGTGCTGGGCATATCGTTCGATTTCCTGTTTGCATCCCCTGACGATCAGGACACTGGCCTCCAAGAAATGATTGGGCTATATCGGGCCTGTCCGAAGCAGGGACAACGGCTGATTTTAGCGTCAACCCGCGCCATGGTGTATGAGTTGATAAATACAGATGCCGAAAGCAAATAACAGGTTGCAAGCCAGTGGGAAGGAAAGACCTTACCCACTGGCTACTGTTCAAGGGGAAAACCTTTCTCAGTTTGGATTCTGATTATGGATAGAATAGTTTGCGTAGGGAAAACATCAGGGGGCTTCAGTTCAAATTGAAATATCTCGCAGTCTACAATACCAAGATTGCTGTCGTTACCAAACCGCCGTACCATCAGCCAACGATTATGGTAAGCATCTTGCAGATGTCACAAATTTAGATGATACTCTCGTAAATCATTTTCAGAGAAGATTTGTCAAATGTGAGTTTTCAGACCGTAACCCTTCGGCCTGATGTACTCGATTCTCTCAATAATACTGTGCCTGGGCCTGCCAGAGCTGGGCATAAAGCCCTTCCTTCTGATTAAGAAGCTCCTCATGTGTGCCCGTCTGGATAATGGCCCCAGCATCAAAGACGAAAATCAGATTGCAGAAACGGCAAGAGGACATCCGGTGGGAGATATAAACACTGGTCTTGCCCTCCACCATCTGGCCAAAACGGCTATAGATTTCGTATTCGCTGACCGGGTCCAAGGCGGCGGTGGGTTCGTCCAGAATGACGATGGGCGCATCCTTGTAGAGCGCCCGGGCAATGGCCAGCTTCTGAGCCTCGCCGCCGGAAATCTCCACTCCATCCTCTTTCTGCTGGTAGAGGTCTGTTTCCAGGCCATCCTCCATCTTCTCCGTGCGCTCCTTCATCCCCGCTTTTTCGAGGCACGCCCAAACCTGCTGCGGGTCGTAGTCCATACCGGCTGCCACATTCTCCCCTAACTTCATGGAGAATAGCTTGAAGTCCTGGAACACCACCGACAATAGGGACAGGTATTCCCCATAGTCATACTTGCGAATGTCGATGCCGTTGAGCAAAATTTCCCCCTCAGTGGGGTCGTAGAGGCGGCATAGGAGCTTAATGAACGTGGTTTTCCCTGCACCGTTAGGACCTACGATGGCTAACTTCTGACCTTTTGGCAGACGGCAGGAGATGCGACGGAGGCTCCACTGTTCCTGGTTGGGATAGCGGAAGCTGACATTCCGAAATTCCAGTTCATAGTCTCCATCATCCCGCTTTTCCACAGGAAGGGTGCCATTGTATTTCTCTGAAGGGATAGCCAAAAAATCCGCATACTCTTTAAGGTATTTGCGTTGGAGATCCAGACGGCCCACCAAGGCCACCGCCTCCCGCACCGCTCCTGCCAGGGCCGTGATAGCCCCCACTTGCATGGACACCATGCCCACCGTAATGAGGCCCGCCATAGCTTTCAGCCCCACAAAAAGATAGGCAATGAGTACCGTAGTCAGATTCACAACTGCCACAAGGCTTTGAATGGCTTGGGTTCGCAGGCCGAAGGTTTTTGCGTGTTCGCAAAAGGTATCCACCACCCGCTTATACTTGTCCAACAACATATCACTGATGCGGTAGGTTCGCTGATCCTTGCCCTGCCGGTAATCCTCCACAATACGGCGGATGGTTCCCCAACGGCGATTTCCGTCCACGTTTATGTTATACCACTTCAAGTTCACTCGGTTGGCCCACTTGGTCAGCGGTACACAACCAAGAGGCGCTGCCAGAGCCAGTACCACCGCTGCCAAAGCCAGCCAAGGAGAATTCAGCGCCTGAACCCAAACATTCGCATCAGATGGAAGGGAACTGCTGACAAAAAGGCGACTAACGGTAATAAGGGCGTAAAGCACCGTTAGGCCGTGACCCAAGAGTTCGGAAAGATCCCATACAAACTCAAAAAAACTTCCCCGGCTGGTACAGCCATCCTCCGCACGGGCTTTTTTATCCATTATTTCCTGGCTCTCCAACTGTTGATAGTCCATGGTCATGCACTTCTCCGTCATGGCTCCAAGGGCCAGTTCATCGGCGGTGAGTGCCTCCGCCCGACATAGCCAGCGCAGTACACGACTGCTGCATCCCAGTGCAAAGTCCAATCCGATCATCCACCAAACCAGCGCCATGACTCCCTCTCCCCCTGTTAAAAGCTGGTCCAGGATGATAGCGCCGAAGATGATGTTTACAAAGGGAAAGGCACTTTCCAATACAGCGGTGATAAGTGCCACCGGGAGCGTGATAGGGCGTCTGCGCTGTACCAGGGCAATTAACTGGCGGCAGTCTTGAAAAAAGTCATTTTTAGGTGTTCTCATGCTGCACCTCCTTTTCGTCACAGTAGTACGAACTCTGGAGCTGGAACAGCTCCGCATATTTCCCGCCTTGTTCCAACAACTCCCGGTGAGTGCCCACTTCAGCAGCACAGCCATGCTCCATGTATACAACCCGGTCACAAAACTGGGTGGAACTGAGGCGGTGGGAGATGAATATACTGGTCTTTCCCTCAGTAGTCCGGGCATACTTCTGATAAAGATCTGCTTCTGCCAGAGGATCGAGGGCAGCAGTTGGCTCATCCAGAATAAGCAGGGGCGCGTTCTTGTGCAACGTTCGGGCAAAGAGTAGCCGCTGTTGCTGTCCGCCGGAAAGATTTACTCCGTCCCGCTCCAACTGCTGGGTGATGGAGGTGTCCAGCCCCTTGGGCATGGCCTCTACCACCTCCTTCAGCCCAGCCTGCTCCAGACAGGACCAAACCCAGGTGCGGTCATAGTCCTCCCGGCCAGAAACATTCTCCCCGATGGTAAAGGGCAGAATATTCACGTCCTGATACAACGTTCCTACCAGTCGGAGGTACTCGGTAGCATTGAAGTCAGTGGTGGGCATACCGTCCACCAAAATTTCACCGCTGTCCGGCTTGTAGAGGCCGGATAGAAGTTTGACAAGGGTGGTTTTTCCCGCACCGTTGAGACCAACCAAGGCAATTTTCTCCCCTGAATGGATGGTGAGGGACAGGTGATTGATGACTGGCCGTTCTTGTCCAGGATAGCTGAATGTAACGTCCCGCAGCTCCACCTGAGGCGGACGTTTGACCTGAGAGACATCCGGCCCAGGGCCGTGGTTGAGTACGTCCTTCTGCTCCAGAAAGTCCCGCAGATCATCCACCTCCAATGTCTCATAGCGCCAGTCATCGCTGGTGGTCACAAACTCGTTGAGCCAATTTGTGAACGTAGAGATGATTCCGATGGTCAGAGTGAACCCCGCTGCATCAATATTTCCATCCAGAAAAGACCCCACCAGCATGGCATAAGCCAAGGCATCCCGAATCACCAAAAATACACTGTCACTGACCGAGCGCAAAGCCCTTCGTCCGAAGGACTGCCGCCGCCATTTATCCCGGTTTATGACGCAAGCATTATGGGCATCCATGAGCCACTTCTCCATATGATAGAGGCGGATATCCTTGCCGTTGGCGGGTTGCTCTCCCTCTCGCCGCAGATACTTTTGGCCTTGAAGAAACGTGTCTGCCGTGGGCTTTGTTTGCATATTGAAGCGCCAAGCCCAAAGGGCAATGAAATAGTTAGCTCCGGTCATTGCCAACAATACCAGCAGGATACGCCAGTCCAGCCGAACCGCGGCAGCCCCATAGAGTACCATCCCGATAAGGTTTAGCAGCCACGGTTCCAGGTGCCGGAGCATTCCCTCCACACCTACGTCATTGCTGCGTAATGCTGCATCGGCAGTGGCAGCCTTCTTCTGACCTTCCGGCGATTCCAGCAGACAGAAATCCATCGTGAGTGCCTTGCGAAATTGGATTGGCACGAAGGTTTGGATACGAAAGCGCATATTCTTCAAGCCCATCACTTGGGTCAGATACCCGCTGATTGCTGTTCCCAAGGCATATAGGGCCATTAACCCTAAGATTACCGTCAGGTATTGTTCCATGCTTCCGCCTCTGGTCAACGCGGCCACCGCCGCCGTGGGAAGTAGCGTTGCCACTATCGGCAACGCCAGTTTTACTGCCAGTGTGGCCGCTAAAGCTGGCAGATACGTGTGGTCTACTTTTGTTACATGACGCAGCAGATATAGAATATTTTCCGCTGTTGAGTGCTGCTTTTTTTCTTCCAAAGGAATCACTCCTTCTTGTTCGCTGACCAAGTATAGCATATCCGTCCCGCAAAAACGAATCCGTGCATGAATTGTAGAAATTCAAGCACGGATGGCATATATGCTTTGTATTATGAAGTTGCTTACAAGGGCAGCAGGATCTCTGTGGCGAATACGCCGGGTTCATTTTGTCGATTGACGTAGCCGCCGTATTTTTCCACCACGCGGTCAATGCGTTTGAGACCGTGGCCGTGATTACCCCGCTTGGTAGAAATATAGGCAGCGTCAATCTTTCGGACAATCTCTGTTGTGGCGTTGGAGATAGAAATGTAGAGCTGCTGCTTGAGTACACCGATATACAGCCGCAGGAAACGCTGACCTTCCTCCACTTTTTCACAGGATTCCATGGCGTTGTCGATGAGATTGCCCAAAATAACGCACAGGTCGATGTCGGACACAGTAAGGCTCTTTGGGACTGTAGCCTTGAAGTTTAGGTCGATGCCCTGCTTCAGCACCAGGGAGAGCTTGGCATTCAAAATGGCATCCACACTGACGTTTCCTGTCTCTGCCAAGGCATGGATTCCGTCCAGATCCTGCTCCAAACGATCCAGATACTCCCTGGCCCCAGCGCCCTGGCCCATGTCTATGCGGGCCTTGAGGGTCTGAAGGTGGTTGTGATAGAGATCGGAAGAGCACACGT
>CAJULM010000041.1 GCA_910587285.1 uncultured Oscillospiraceae bacterium
TGGAGTTCAGACGTGTGCTCTTCCGATCTAAAGCAGCTCTTGGCCTCCCCTCGGTGGTAGCCCACCACGTCCGTGTCCGCCAGGGACCCGGCCACCGCCTTCTGCCGCTTGGACAACAGCTGGATGGAACGGATCCGGTCCCGCAGCTGGGCGGCCTTTTCAAAGCGCAGCTCCGCCGCCGCCAGCTCCATCTCGTCGGTGAGCTCGCCCACCACCTCGTCCAGCCGCCCCTCCAGCAGCCGTACCGCCTGGTCGGCGGAGCGTTTGTACTGACTTTGGTCCATCTCAGGCCGGCAGTAGCCGTCGCATACGCCCATATGAAAGTTGAGACAGGGGCGCTCCCGGCCGATGTCCTTGGGAAATCTCCGGCGGCAGGCGGGCAGGCGCAGAGCCTCTCGCAGCGCGTCGATGATGCCCTGGCTGGCCCCCCGGCTCCCATAGGGCCCGAAGTACCGCGCCCCGTCCTCCTCCACCCTGGAGGCCAGGGAAAACCGGGGATAATCCCCCGGCGACAGCCGGATATAGGGGTAGCCCTTGCTGTCCTTGAGCAGAATATTGTAGCGGGGCTGGTGGCGCTTGATGAGGGAGCACTCCAGCACCAGGGCCTCGAACTCGGACTGGACCACGATCACGTCGAAGTGGTCGATCTGGCTGACCATGGCGCGGGTTTTCTCATTGTGGCGGGATTGGTCCTGGAAATACTGGCTCACCCGGTTTTTCAGCGCCTTGGCCTTGCCCACGTAGATGACCTCACTGGCCGAATTCTGCATGATATACACGCCCGGCTTCAAGGGCAGGGCGTGGGCCTTGTCCCGCAGTTCCTCGAATGTCAATGAGACCACCCCCAAACCGTCAAATCAACCACAAAGCGTAACCCCATCCGCTCAGGCGCGGGCTGTGGGCCTGCCAGCCTACGCTCGCGCTTCGTCCTTGTCACGCTCCGATTTGGCGCATTGCGGGGCGGCTTCACTCCGATTCGGGTAAAACCCGCCTCCGCTGCGCGGCGGCTGGGCTTTTCCCCTCACTCCGCTCCATCCGCCCCTATGCGCCTATCGTCGCGCTTCTTTCCTGCCACGCTGCGAAGCGGCCAGGGCGTTCGGTCGCTTTCCCTCCGTCTCGGCCCGGTCTGCGGGCGGCTGCGCCGCCCTCCGCTCGGCCTCGCTCCGGTCCAAGCTCCCTCACTGTCCGCTTCGTCGCGCTTCCTACGAAAAAAGCGCCGCTTTCAGCGGCGCTTTTCAAGATTTCGCTGGATTACTCGGTAAACTCGGAATTGATCAGCTCCACCAGGGCGCTGATGGCGGCCTCCTCGTCGGCGCCGTCGGCAATGAGATTGATCGCCGTACCCTTCACGATACCCAGGGACAGAACTCCTAACAGGCTCTTGGCGTTGACGCGGCGGTCGTCCTTCTCCACCCAGATGGAGCTTTTGAACTCGTTGGCCTTTTGAATAAAAAACGTAGCGGGACGGGCGTGCAGACCGACCTGGTTATTTACCGTAGTCTCTTTCATAAACATGAGCGATTCCCTCCATCAAAAAGTTTCAGCACCGGGCAGCTCATGCCGCCTGCCCGCCCTCATACCGAATCTTTACATGGTGATAGAATACCAAATTTAGCCCCTAAACGTCAAGAGCATTTTCACCAAAAATCACGGCGTCCATTCATTAAAACCGCCCAGAAGTCACCAGTGGGGTGCACGACCTCACGGCCGCCGTCGCCCCGTCCTCACGGCGCGGCGGCTTGGACGCGGTTGCTATTTTAACGTGGCTACCGTCACGCCGTCCTCCCCCTCGCCGTACACGCCGGGGCGGTACTCCTTCACATAGCGGCTCTTTTTCAGGTGGTCCCGAACCGCTTTTCTCAGCGCCCCGGTGCCCTTGCCGTGGATGATGGTCACCGTCTCCAGCTTGCCCATGAGGGCGTTGTCCAAAAACAGGTCCACCGCGCCCAGCGCCTCATCCACCATCATGCCCCGCAGGTCCAGCTCCGCCTTGGCGGCAGCCGCCCGGAAGGGCCGGGATACCGCCGTCCGCTGTTTGTCCTTCGCGCTCTGCTTTTTCCGGGCGGTGACATCCTCCAACACCCGCACCTCGCTCTGCTTTGCCTTCAGCTTCAGGATGCCCGCCTGGAGCTGGAGGGTGCCGTCCTTGTTCACCCCGACGACCTCCGCCTGGGTGCCCATTTTGGTCAGCTCCACCGTGTCTCCTATCACCGCGTCCCGGGTGGGCGGCGGGGGCGGCAGGTCTTCCTTCCGGCCGCCCAGGGCGGCGTCCGCTTCGTTGAGCTTTCGGCGCAGCTGGGCCCGCTGCTCGTTGTCGTCCACCCATTCCCGGGCCTGCTCCTGGCGGCGGCGCATCTCGTTGAGCTCCTTGAATGTCTCGTCGGCGGCGTCCCTGGCCTGCTCGATGATGGCCCTGGCCTCCGCCTGGGCCTTCTCGGTGGCCTTCCGCCGCTCCTCCTCAATGCGCTGGCGGTACTGCTCCGCCTGGGCGCGGGCCTCCTCCATCTCCCGGCGCAGCTTTGCCGCCTGCTCCTTCTCCTTCTCCATGGCCTGGCGCTGGAGGTCCAGCTGACTGAGCACGTCCTCAAAGCGCACGTTCTCCGCGTCGATGCGGTCGGCGGCCTTTTGGATGATATAGTCGGGCAGGCCCAGCCGCCGGGAGATGGCAAAGGCGTTGGACTTGCCCGGAATGCCGATGAGCACCCGGTAGGTGGGCGCCAGGGTCTCCACGTCAAACTCACAGGAGGCGTTCTCCACCCCAGCGGTGGTCATGGCGTACACCTTCAGCTCGGCGTAGTGGGTGGTGGCGGCCACCCGAGCGCCCATGGCCCGGGCCGACTCGATGATGGCGGCGGCCAGGGCCGCGCCCTCCACCGGGTCGGTGCCCGCCCCCAGCTCGTCGAACAGAATCAGCGTCTCGTCGTCCGCCTGCTCCAGAATGGCCACGATGTTGGTCATGTGGGAGGAGAAGGTGGACAGGGACTGGTCGATGGACTGCTCGTCCCCGATGTCCGCCAGCACAGAGGAGCACACCTTTATCATGGAGCCGTCGGCGGCGGGGATGTGCAGCCCGCACTGGGCCATGAGGGTGAGCAGGCCCAGCGTCTTCAGCGTCACCGTCTTGCCGCCGGTGTTGGGGCCGGTGATCACCAGGGTGTCGAAGCTCCCGCCCAGGGCCAGGTCGTTACGCACGGCGGTCTTGGCGTCCAGCAGGGGGTGCCGGGCCTTTCGCAGCTCAATGCGGTCCCCCAAGGCGGGCTCCATGGCCCCCATGGCGGAGGACAGCTTGGCCCGGGCGAAGATGCAGTCCAGAGACACCAGGGTCTGATAATCGTCCTCAATGCTCTCCTTGAAGCCCGCGCAGTCGGCGGACAGCTCGGCCAAAATGCGTTCAATCTCCTTCTGCTCCTTCACCTGGAGCTCCCGCAGCTCGTTGTTGGCGTTCACCACCCCCATGGGCTCAATGAAGAAGGTCCCGCCCGAGCCGGACACGTCGTGGACCAGGCCGGGGATGTCGTTTTTGTGCTCGCTTTTCACGGGCACCACATACCGCCCTCCCCGCATGGTGATGATGGCGTCCTGCAAATATTTGGACTGGTTGGAGGAGATGAGCCGGTTGAGCACATCCCGCACCTTGCCCGCCGCCGCCCGGATGTGCCGGCGGATGTCGGCCAGCTCGGAGGAAGCGGAGTCGGCGATCTCCTCCTCGCTGAGAATGGAGCCGGTGATCTTGTCCTCCAAAAAGCGGTTGGCGGTGAGGCTCTCAAAATAGCCGTCCAGCACAGTCCGCACCTCGCCGTTCCCGGCGCCGTACTCGTGGACGTTCCGGGCGCAGCGCAGCACCTGGGCGATGTCCAGCAGTTCCCTGGTGTTCAGCGCTCCCCCCCGGTCCGCCCGCTGCAGGGCCGCCGCCACCGGACGCACTCCGGACAGGGAGGGCGTGCCGTGCTTCACCAGCAGGTCAAAGGCGGCGGAAGTCTGCTTTTGCAGGCGGCTCACGTCGCTGGAAACGCCGGTAGGCCGCAGCGCCAGGCAGCGCTCCTTCCCCTCCTCCGTCACCGCCTCCCCCGCCAGCAGGCCCAGCACCCGGGGCAGCTCCAGGGTTTCCATGGATTTTTCAAATAATGGCGTCATAATCATATCCTCAATTTCATGTAAACGTATTTCGTCAGTTTGGGACCGACGGCCTCCACAGGGTCTGCTTGTAAAAGTCCAGCGTGCGGAAGCCCCGCTCCAGCCGCGTCATGAGATAGGCCTCCGATGCCTCGCTCAGCCGCTTCATCCCCTCCTCGTCCAGCCGGAAGGACAGCAGCCGCTTTCGCGGGCCCCAGACGATGTGCCGCAGGGCGGCCAGCGCCGCAGGGCTCAGGGGCATGGATACCCCCTCCGCCAGCTTGTTCCGGCACCCGGCGCAGTGGACGGTCCCCTCTCCCAAGTGGATGTGGGGGACCTGAGGCTGTTCCCGCAGACACACCCCGCACTGCTCAATCTGGGGCTCGTATCCCGCCAGGGCCATGGAGCGCCACTCAAAGGCGGCCTTCACCTGGGACGCAGGCAGGTCCAGCTTGTCCAGCGCGTGCAGACAGTTCAGCGTCACCGCCAGCAGCCCCGGATCAGGCTGGCCCTCCTCGGACAATGCCTCCGTCACTTCGGCAAAGTAGCTGGCCAGAGCGATTTTGCTCAGATCCTCCCTCACCCCGTCGAACAGCCGCTCCGAGGCAGTCTCCTTCACCGACCACATCCCCCGAAACTCGTATAAGGTAAACTCTCCCCAGGCCAGCAGCTGGCAGGCGGCGGCAATGGGGCTGTCCTTTTTCCGGCAGCCCCGGGCGGACACAGTGAGCCGGCCCTCCCGCTCGGTGAGGAGGGTCAGGATTTTATCCGATTCCTTGTAGTTCACCTCACGCAGCACAAGGGCGTTGGTGGTCATATGCATAATCATGCTCCTATGTACGGCCCCAGCGGGCCGTTTAGTAAAATCCCCACGGGCCGCCGGGCTTCTCCCCCGGCAGGCGGGTGCGCGGACCGGCCTGGGGCCCGAACAGCTCCCAGCCGGGCACCGGGTCCATCCCGAAGGGCTCCTGCCCCCCATTTTTTCCATCCCGGCTCATCAGCCACGCCTCAGGCATCCCCGTCGTCCAAAACAGGTCCCAATATTTTGTGTCCATTGCCGTCCCTCCTGTCCATAGCTTTAGCATGAACCGGACTGCGGCGATTATGTCAGGGAAATTTTGTTTATGCGCTCACCCCACCAAGGGCTTTACCATGAAAAGAAAATCCGCATAGCTCCCGTCCCGGTATTTCATGGCCCGCGGGATGGTCCCCACCGTCTCAAACCCCAGCTTTCGGTACAGCGCGAGGGCCGGGGCGTTGGCGGACACCACCTCCAGCTCCGCCTGCTCGTACCCGGCGGCCTTCGCCGCCCCCAGCAGCTCCCCCAGCAGGACGGACCCAATGCCCAGCCCCCAAAAGCTTTGGTAGAGCGTGATGTCCACACTGCACCGGTGGCGCAGGCGGCTCTCGGCAGCATTCGCGTACACAACCGCTACGCCCGCCAGCTCCCCGTCTACCTCCGCCAGCAGGCGCAGCCGGTCGGGGGCGGCGTTCCACCGTTCAATCCGTCTGATCTCATCCTCCGGCGTTCTGTGGATATCCTCCGGCCCATAGCACAGGTAGGGCGTCTCGCCGCTGGTCGCTTTTTTATAGCGCGCTATCCGCTCCCCGTCCGCCCTCTCCGGGCGGCGGATGATGCAGGACTTTCCGTTTTTCAGCGTTACCCGCTTTGCTGTGTACTCCATGTCAGCCCCTCCATTCCGCCGCTTCCGCCATGGCCGCGGAACTCCAGCGAAGCAGCCGGGCGAACACATCCTCCAACGGCTCCCCCGTGGGGGACAAGCCATAGGCCAAAATTTCCCCCTCGTCCCCGTCCAGCAGGGGCAGCAGGTCCCGTTTTGCCCGCACGCTTTTCCCCGTGCGCAGCTCGTACAGGGCCCGCAGGGTAAAAAACGCCCCCTTGTGGGCCTCCTTCAAGAATCCGGGACAATCCTCCCGGGCGGCGTACAGGTAGGTGTGGACTGCGGCGTGGTAAATCCCCGACGCGCCCACGGCGGCGGCCTGGGCCAAATCTCCCCGGCCCATCGCCGGTATCAAGCCGTCCAGCGACCCGTGAACCGCCCGCGTATCCTGCACCAGCGACAGCAGGTCAAACTTTGGCCAACGCTTCAACTCCTCCGCGCCGCACAGAAAGCCACAGGCCTTGTCCCCCTCCGGCATGGCGGACACGACAGCGCGGTAAGCGTCCAGGTCTACAAGTGTCACCCAATCCAGCACCGTCACCACGTCGATGTCGCTGTCCTCATTGGCCTCCCCCCGGCCATAGCTTCCCTGGAGGCCCAGGAACAGCAGCCGGGGGCCGAACTGCTTTTTCAGCTTTCCGGCCAGCCCGTCCATCCAGCTTTCGATGCTCACCATGGCTCAGTCCTCCGTGTACCCGAAGTTCTGGATGGCTGCGGGATTATCACGCCAGTTTTCCTTCACCTTCACCCACGTCTCCAAATACACCTTGGCCCCCATGAAGGCCTCCATATCCTGCCGGGCCTGGGTGCTGATCTTTTTCAGCATGGCCCCGCCCTTGCCGATGATAATCCCCTTGTGGGAGGCCTTCTCACAGTAGATGGTCACGTGGCAGTCGATGATATCGTTGTCCCGCTGGGAGAATTTCGTCACCTCCACCGCCGTGCCGTGGGGAATCTCCTGGTCCAGCTCCCGCAGCAGCTTCTCCCGGACGATCTCCGCCATGATCTGCCGCTCGGGCTGGTCGGTCACCGCCCCGTCGGGGAACAGCTGGGGCCCCTCGGGCAGCCAGCCGCCCAGCACCTCCAAAAGCTCGTCCACACCCTCCCCGGTCTTGGCCGAGATGGGCACCACCGCGTTCCAGTCGTGAGCCGCGCCGTACGCCGCCATCACCGAGAGCAGCTTCTCCTTCTCCACCGTGTCGATTTTGTTGATAACCAAAGCGGCGGGGGCGCCCAGGGCCTTGATGCGGTCGATGAGCTCCTGCTCCGGCTTACCGATGTAGTCCACCGGCTCCACCAGCAGCATCACCCCGTCCACGTCGGCCACACTCTGGCGCACCACCTTCACCATGTAGTCGCCTAAGCGGGTGCGGGCCTTGTGCAGCCCCGGCGTGTCCACAAACACGAACTGGCTGTCCCCCCGGTTGAGAACGGCGCAGATGCGGTTGCGGGTGGTCTGGGGCTTGGGGGAGACGATGGCCACCTTCTCCCCCGCCAGGGTGTTGGTCAGCGTGGACTTGCCCACGTTGGGCCGTCCGCAGATGGTGATGATACCTGATTTTTTGATGTTCATTAGATGATCCTCAACTTTCTTGAGCATTTTAGTAAGTATGCTTAGTTTTCTCCGTGGTAGTCCAGGTCTTCCCATTTCGCCTGCTCGTCGAAGAAATCCTCCCCCGGGGGAAACTCCTTGTAATACACCTGGGTCAGTTCCCCGTCGATCCGATCCTCCACCTTGATCCCGTAGGCGAACACCGTCCCCTCTGTCTCGGGGATCACCATATCTGTCTCCTCCCACCACGTCTCGATCCGCCGGACGCACACCAGCTCCCCGTCCTCCCAGCGGTGGAAGGTGGTCACGCCGTCCCCGACACCGCTGTTCCGGGCCCAGCCGTCGATGATCTCCGTCTCCGGGTTGCAGCGGGGAAGGGAGATCTCCCGGTACTCCGGCACCTCCGCGAACTGTCCCGCCTCCTCGTCCCACACCCAGAGATACCAGTATCTGGCTGCGTTTCCCATGTTATGCAGGACGCTGAAGTCCATGTACCCGTCGAAATTGGCATCCACCACCTCGTGATGGCCAAACGCCATATCCTCCACCAGAACAGCCATGGTCTGGAGCGGCGCGTCCATATTCCCCGGGTTCCAGACGGACAGCGTGGTGTGGTAATCGCCGAACTCCGTGTCCCTGTCCTGTTCCCCCTTTTCCGCCGTCACCAGTAGCGTCCCCAGCTTCCCTCCCGTCTCCACCAGGAAGGCGTCGTGGGTATCGTCCATGGGCTGCTGCTCCAGCAGCTCCTCCGGGCTTGGGGCCTCCGGCGGCGTACTCGCCGGCACACTGGCCGTGGGGGACGGCTCCGGGGGAGCAGCTTGCTCACTCCGCCCGCCTTCACAGGCCGGCAGCATGAGCAGCAGCGCGGCGGCAAGAACGGCGCAAATTCTCTTTTTATCCATATCGACGCCCTCCCTCGTCTCCACACTCTTTCTTTAAGGCCGCCAGCCCCATCAGCGCCTGCGCCGCCCAGTCCACCAGCTGGGCCAGAACCAGGGAGCATATCACCACCGCGGGCACCACCACAGGCATCCAGAACAGCCGAAGCTGGGCCTGGACCACCGCCCGGTTCAGCACCGGGTAAATCAGCTGGTCGGCGATGTACGACGTGAGATACATGGGCAGGGCCAGCTTGGCCACCCGGGCCACGCACCAGCGCACCGGAGCGGGAAGCCCCGTCCCCTCCGCCTTGCGCAGACAGGAGAACAGACACACCGACTCCAGCGTCAGCGCAAGGCTCCCCCAGCCGTCGTCCGCCGCCAGGATATAATTCCCGCCCCCGGCCCGGAGATACCCCTTTACCCCGAACACGGCGGCCAGAGCCAGCCAGCACAGCAGCAGCTTCCAGCCCTTCATTTTCACCGGATGCTCCCGCAGCCACGCCCCCAGGGCATAGTACGTCAGCGGGTACATTCCAACCCACCAGTCCGGCAGCAGCTCCCACCGCTGGTTGGTCAGAGTGGGCACCACCGTCAGCCCAAGCAGGGTGAGCACCAACGCCTTTTTCCCGCCGTCCCCCAGCCCGTGCCACGCGGCGTTGAGGAAGGGGCTGAGCAGGAACAGCCCGATGTACATCTCGATATACCAACCGTAGGGAGCCGCCCGGTAGGAACTGAACATCTGCGCCGCCGTCCCCAGCCCCCAGCGCTCCCCCAGCCAGAAATAGCGGAAAGCCACGCACGCCGCCCCAGACAGCACATAGGTCAGCAGCACCGGCAGCAGCTTGCGGTAATACCCCTTGGACCACTCGCGGTTGACGCAGGTATACCCCGTCAAAAGCATGAACAGGGGCACGCAGCTCATGCACAGCATCCGCACCATACAGGCCAGAAGCATGGATTTGCCCGACGCGAGGGTGTCATAGAAACCGTTGTTCAGGAAAAAGTGGACGCTCAGGGTGAGCACGCCCGCCGCCGCCCGGACCATATCCAGCCCGAAGACCCGCTGACTTTTGATCCCCTCCATTTCAGCGCTCCCGAGACAGGCCCAGCCGCTCCATGACGGCCTCCTCCCGCCTCCGCATCTGCTCCTTCATGGGCCCCTCGTCCAAATGGTCGTAGCCCAGCAGGTGGAGCGCCGAGTGAACCGCCAAGTAGGCCAGCTCCCGGCGGTTGGCGTGGCCGTATTCCTTGGCCTGGGCCTTCGCCCGCTCCAGAGAGAGGCACATATCCCCCAGGGGCACCAGCCCCGTGGCGGGGTCGGCATCCTCCGGCCGGGGCTTGTCCCCCGGCGTGAACTCAAACATGGGGAAGGACAGCACATCGGTGGGGGCGTCCACCCCCCGCATATCCAGGTTCACCTGATGAATGCCGGCGTCGTTGGTCACCAGCACATTGATTTCACAGGGCGCGTCCACCCCTTCTCCGTCCAACGCGGTGCGAATCACCTTTCTCAAAAAAGAGCGCAGGCCCTCGTCCACGCCGGGAATGTCGGCGGAGATGATAATTTCGTGTTTCGGCATCTTGCTCATCCCCTATCTTTTGTCCCGCTTGGCCGCCCGCCGCTTCTCATCCTCCTCGTAGGCCTTGATGATGCGCTGAACGATGACGTGGCGCACCACATCCGCCCCGGTGAGCTGACAGATGGAGATGTCCTCCACCCCCTTGAGCACCCGCATGGCCTCCTTCAGCCCGGAGGCCTTGTCCGCCGGCAGGTCGATCTGAGTGGCGTCCCCGGTGATGACGATTTTGGAGCCAAAGCCCAGCCGGGTGAGAAACATCTTCATCTGCTCCCGGCTGGTGTTCTGCGCCTCGTCCAGAATGATAAATGAGTCATCCAGCGTCCGGCCCCGCATATAGGCCAGGGGGGCCACCTCAATATTGCCCCGCTCCAGATACTTTTGATAGGTCTCCGCCCCCAGCATATCGAATAGCGCGTCGTACAGCGGGCGCAGGTAGGGGTCCACCTTGGACTGCAAATCCCCCGGCAGGAAGCCCAGCCGCTCCCCGGCCTCCACGGCGGGCCGGGTGAGGATGATGCGGTTGATCTGCTTCTCCCGGAAGGCCGCCACCGCCGCCGCCACGGCCAAATAGGTCTTGCCCGTACCGGCGGGGCCCACGCCGATGGTGACGGTGCTGTTCTTGATGGCGTCCACGTACTTCTGCTGGCCGATGGTCTTGGCCTTGATGGGCTTGCCCTTGGCGGTGACGCACACCACGTCCCCCGCCAGCTGGGCGATCTTTCCCTCGTTCCCGGACCGGACCAGCTCGATGATATAGCGCACGTTCTGCTGGCCGATGGCCTCCCCCCGGGCGGACAGGGAGAGCAGACCCTGGACGGCCTTCACCGCCAGCATCACGTTCTCCCCCTCGCCGGTGATTTTCAGGTTGGACTCCCGGTTCACCACCGCCACGCCCAGCTCCTGCTCAATGATGCGGATGTTTTCGTCGAACAGGCCGAACAGGTTGATGGCCTCCTCCATCCGTTCGATGCTGATGTTTTGCTCTGTCATGAAATGCACCTCTTTTGTGTTTCACACGAAACGTTCGTTCTATTTTTCGCCGCGCTGCTCACGACGGTTCAGCGCTTCTCTGTTGTCACGCTTCGCCTGTTCGCGACGCGCGGCTTCGCTCCGTCTCAGGCAAAACCCAGTCCCACTACGTGGGCCTTGGGCTTTTGCCTTCGCTGCGCTCCATCCGCGCTGCTCACGACGGTTCAGCGCTTCTTCAAGCCAACCTGCCCCTCCCGCTCCACGGTGCGGCCGATCTCCTCCCGGCACTCCGCCAGCAGGGTCACGGTGAGCCGTCCGCCGTCAATCCGGGTGACAACGTCCGTGTGCAGCACCTCACCCTGCCGGGCCGCCATCAGTTCCTCCAGCCGGACCATCAGCACCCTCTCCAGCCGGGCGGCGGCCTCGTCCTGGTCGATAGGCTCCTCCCGCACAGTGTATTCCCGGTACGTCACCGTGGTCAGGGCGGCGGGCATCGTGCGGTCAAACAGGGTCAATTTCCTGGTCTGTGCTATTTTATCATATCTGCCGCCTAAAATGCTACTGTTTTCAAAAAAATCCACATCAAACCACAAAAGCCGCAGCCCGTACTGCTTGTGCTCCGCCCCAGTGTACTCCTTCACCCCCGCCGTGAGGGGGACGGACTCCTCCAGCGTGCGCCACGTGCGGGCGGTGACAGTGCCTGCGGCGTGGACCACCAAATAGCCCAGGTCCACCGTCCCCCCCTCCGGCTCCTTCAAATCGATCTCGCCGGAGATGAGCACCTCCCCCCTGCGCACAATGTCGCCGTCGGCAAACACGGCCCGGCCGGTGTCCGCGTGAATCTCCTCAATGATGCCGTCCGCCGCCGCCACCACGTCGCAGGGCACGTCCTCCCGCAGCAGCTCCGGCGTCTTCTCCGCCTCCCGCACCACCACCTCGGCCCGGGTGCCGTAGATGTTGATGGCCATGTAGCTCAGCTCGGGCAGACCCATCAGGGCGGCGTTGGCCGCCTCCCGCTCTCGAACACCGGGGCCATAGGCCCCCGGCCGCACCCCCACCCGCTGGAGCTGGGAGAGAATGACGGCGGTGGGCACCGTCTCATTGCCCGTCACCTCCACCACCAGCACAAACCGGGACAAATAGCTGACCGCCAGCAGGCACAGGCCAAGCCCCAGCAGGAACCCCCACCGGCGCCTCATCCCCGCCGCCACCACCGCCGCCCCCCGGCGCTTGCGCTCCGACAGCTCGCACATGCTGCGCTGGGCCAGCTCATCCAGCCGCTTTCGGTCCTGGAGGGCCACGCGGAAGGTAAAGCTGGTCTCGTCCAGCCAGCACAGCTTCCAAAATTGGAGCCGGTTCTGGGCGCACAGGTTCAAAAGCCGCTCGGGAAAGGCCCCCGTGACCAAAATTTCCACATAGCCCCGCAAAAGATTGATGAGCTTTTTCATCGCCTCACCTCACAAACTCCACAGCTGTGATGGTCCCCGTAATCAGAAGCTCCTCCGGCGTCATAGCCCGCAGCTCCAGCCCGCTGCCCCGCACCAGCACCACCATATTGCCGCCGGATATGTGAATTTCCTGGGTCCCGTAGGCCAAAATACCCCGATGGGGCCCCATACGCAGTTCACCGTCGCCAATGACCTCCACCCTGGGCGCGCCTGCCAGCGCATCGGCGGGCAGGTCGAACATCCGGGACGCCCGGGCCAGCAGCCCCTCCTTTTCTCCCACCATACATCACCTCTGGCAAGCTTATGACGGAACGGGGCGCGGCTTGCTTGTCCATCGGAATTTCGTGGACTTTTTCCCCGTGCTGTGATACAATGCTACCGATGAAGCGGCCCTCCCCGCCCAAAGGGCGGAGAGGACTCAGAAAGGCGGTTTCTATGGAACATCAGAACAGACGCCGGGAGGCCGAAGCCCCCGTTTACACCGTAACCGAGCCCAACACCCTCCTCCCCTTCCTGCTCTCCCACGTGAAGGGCAAGAGCCGGAACAACGTAAAGTCCCTGCTAGCCCGGCGGCTGGTGGCGGTGGACGGCGTGCCCCTCTCTCGGTTTGACACGCCTCTCTCCCCCGGTCAGCAGGTGGCCCTCCTGCCCTCCTCCGCCCCCAAGGCGGACGCCCTGCCCTTCCCCCTGCTCTATGAGGACGAGCACCTCATCGTGGTGAACAAGCCCGCCAAGCTGCTCAGCGTGGCCAACGACAAGGAGAAGGTGCGCACCGCCTACCACATGGTCACCGACTACGTGAAGGCCCGGCGGGTGGACGACCGGATTTTTGTCCTCCACCGGCTGGATCGGGACACGTCGGGAGTGCTCATGTTCGCCCGGGACGCCCAGACCAAGGAGCTGTTCCAGAGTAAGTGGAACGAGATGGTCACCCGCCGGGGCTACCTGGCGGTGGTGGAGGGCGTGCCCAAGCCCGAGCGGGACACCATCCGCTCCTACCTGGTGGAGACGGACACCCACCTGAGCTTTTCCGGCGCGCCGGGGAAGGGCGCCAAGGAGGCCGTCACCAGCTACGAGATCAAGAAGGCCGGGGGCGGATACGCCCTGCTGGACATCAACATCGAGACAGGGCGGAAGAATCAAATCCGTGTCCACATGAAGGAGAAGGGCTGCCCCGTGGCGGGGGACAAGCAGTACGGCGCCCGCACCAACCCCATCGGGCGTTTGTGCCTCCACGCCAGCGAGCTGTCCTTCACCCACCCGGCCACCGGGGAGCAGGTGACATTCAAGGCCAAAATGCCCAGGGATTTTAACCGGGTGTTTCGATAATAGAATAATGGGGAGGATATAGTGGCGAATATTGTAATTCGAGAAGTTACCGACAAAGATGCTGGTTTTCTATTTCAGCTCATGAATGACCCACTTGTCATGCAGGCATTAAATGAAGTCCCAACTACGCAAAGCGATTGGGAGGAAGCCATTCTTCTCTGGCAATCAGACGCGGACGAAGAAGGCTATATCATTTTTGAGGATGAGAATCCCGTCGGATGGTTCGCACTTAATAACTTAATGGCAGAGAATAACGAAGTGTTTTTGAAAATGGCGGCGCTGCTGCCCGAATATCAAAATAAGGGCATCGGCGCCTATGTCATCACCCAGCTTATCGGTAAAGCACAGGAAAAGAACGCCGCGTCCCTCAGCCTGTTTACCGACCAAGACAATCATCGCGCACAACAGTGTTACATCAAATGCGGGTTTCATGTCATTAACTCATTCATGGATGAAATGTCAAACGGGAAAAGAGTCCATCGCTTAAAAATGACGCTTGCGCTCTGATTTTGGCAGGCAAAACCGCCCCCGGCCGATGGCCGGGGGCGGCTCTATTTAACTCAGAAAATCCTTCAGCTTCTTGCTGCGAGACGGGTGACGCAGCTTGCGCAGGGCCTTGGCCTCGATCTGCCGGATGCGCTCCCGGGTGACGTTGAACTCCTTGCCCACTTCCTCCAGGGTGCGGGTGCGGCCGTCCTCAATGCCGAAGCGCAGGCGCAGCACCTTCTCCTCCCGAGGGGTGAGGGTGGACATCACGTCCACCAGCTGCTCCTTCAGCAGCGTGAAGGACGCGGCCTCGGAGGGCTCGGAGGCGGTGTCGTCCTCGATGAAGTCGCCCAGGTGGCTGTCCTCCTCCTCGCCGATGGGGGTCTCCAGGGAGACGGGCTCCTGGGCGATTTTCAAAATCTCCCGCACCTTCTCCACCGGCATTCCCATCTCCTCGGCGGTCTCCTCCGGGGAGGGATCGTGGCCCAGCTCCTGCAAGAGCTGGCGGTTCACCCGGATCACCTTGTTGATGGTCTCCACCATGTGCACCGGAATGCGGATGGTGCGGGCCTGGTCGGCGATGGCCCGGGTGATGGCCTGGCGAATCCACCAGGTGGCGTAGGTAGAGAATTTGTAGCCCTTGGTGTAGTCGAACTTCTCCACCGCCTTGATGAGCCCCAGATTGCCCTCCTGAATCAAATCCAGGAACAGCATCCCCCGGCCCACGTACCGCTTGGCGATGGACACCACCAGGCGCAGGTTGGCCTCGGCCAGCTGCTGCTTGGCCCGCTCGCCCCGCTTGACAGTCTTTTTCAGCTCGGCGCGCACCTCGTCGGGGACCTCCTCCCCGGACTTCTCCAGCTCGCTGAGCTGCTCCTTGGCGGCGGCCCCCGCCCCCATCTGCTGGGCCAGGTCCACCTCCTGCTCCGGCGTGAGCAGGTCCACCTTGCCGATCTCCTTCAGGTACATCCGCACCGGGTCGTCAATGGCGAAGGAGTCCACCAGGGTATTGGGGTCCACGATCTCCTCCTCCGGCAGCTCCTCCAGCTCATCGGCGGAGGGCAGCACATCCCCGTCCAGCTCAGGCACAAAGTCGTCGTCCCCGGCGGTGTCCACGCCCAGGTTTTCCAGCACATCGTACACCTTGTCCAGCTGCTCGGTCTCCAGGGTGATGGACTCCAGCACCTCCATCATCTCGTTGGAGGACAGCTTGCCCTTCTTGCAGCCCGTCTCCACCAGCTCCAGCAGCTTTTCCCCGCCCTGGACGCCCTCGATCATTTTACTCAGCTCCGCCTTGGCCGCCTCCAGCTTCTCCGGAGTCACCTGGGTGGGGGGGGCCGCGGCCTCCGCCTTCTTCGTGATTTTCTTCTTCTCGCTCATTGGTCGTTCATCCTCCATAGGCTTTTTTCTGTTTGAGTACCTGTCTCAGAGCGTCAAGATCGCTCCCGTCTGATATGTCGGCCTTGCTGTGTTCCAGCAAGATTACCTGCTTATAGTCCTCCAGCGCCGCCTGGGCGGTGTTCCCCGACAGGGCGCCCTGCACGGCGGCGGTGAGCTGGTCCATCTCCTCCGGCGTAAACCGGCTCTCCAAGGCGGACAGTGCTACGCTCTTTCCCTGCTGCCACCGCTCCTGAAGCAGACCGAAGGCCTTGCCCAGCAGGGGTGAGGAGAAGTGCCCGGCGGTCAGCGGGCCGGTCTGCCGGAAATACTCCCCATCCAGCAGCACCACCCGCAGCACCCCCTCCTCCGCCCGGGCGGAACGGACGTTGTCATAACGCAGTTCCCGGCTTTTGGGCTGAAGCTGCCGGACAGGGGCCAGGTTTTGGCGCTCCTCCTGCTTTCTGGCCTGCCACGCGCCCTTTTTCCGCCGGCGCTCCACCTCCTGGAGCACTGCGTCCTTGGACACCCCCGCTGTCTCCGCGCACCGGGCGGCATAAATCTCCCGCTCCACCGGGCTTGCAAAGCCGGCCACCACCTCCGCCGCGGCCAGGAGGTACTGCGCTCTCTGCTCGTCCCGGCTCAGGTCAAATCCCGCCTTCACCGCCTCCAGCCGGTACTGTGCCGAATCGGCGCTACCGCGCATCAGCTCCTCAAAAGCCGCCGGGCCGCAGTTTTTGATGTAATCGTCCGCATCCTGCTTGCCCAGGGTACCGTCGGGCAGCTTCCGCTTGGGCAGGCGCAACACCTTCACGGAAAGCTCCGAATGCTTCAGTATGGCGATGGCCCGCTGGGTGGCGTCCTCTCCGGCGGCGTCGTTGTCGTAGCACAGCACCAGCTCCTTGGTGTACCGCTCCAGCAGGCGGGCGTGCTCCTCGGTGAGCGCGGTGCCCATGGTGGCCACCGTGTTGTCAAATCCCGCCTGGTGCAGCGTGATCACATCGATATTTCCCTCCACTAAAATCATATTGGGCCGCCTTGTCTGCTTGGCGTAATTCAGCCCGTATAAAATGGACCGCTTTTTAAATATGGCGGTCTCCGGCGTATTCAGGTATTTTGGCGTGGAGTCGTCCATCACCCGGCTGGTAAAGCCGATGACATCTCCCCGCGGGTCAATCACCGGCAGCATCAGGCGGTTGCGGTATTTATCGTACACGCCGCCGCCCTTGCCCGCCACGGCCAGCCCCGCGTCGATGAGGTCGGCCTTGTCGTAGCCCTTGTCCCGCATGGCGGAGATCAGGCTGTCCCAGGCGTCGGGCGCGGCCCCCAGGCCGAAGCGGGCCGAAAACTTCGGGCTGATGCGCCTTTTTTCCCGGATATAGGCGGCCACAGCCGCCCCCCTTGAGTCGGCAAGCATGGCGCGATAAAACCGGGCGGCTTCCTTGTTCAGCTCCAAAATGCGCCTGCGCTTTTCCCGCCAGACGCCGTCACCGCCGTCATCCGGCACCTGCAGCCCCGCCTGCTCCGCCAGCTTGCCCACCGCCTCTGGAAACGACAGGCTGTCCATCTCCATGACAAAGCGGATGGGGCCGCCCCCCTTGCCGCAGCCAAAGCAGTGGAATATCTGCTTGGGCTCGCTCACAGAAAAGGAGGGGGTCTTTTCATGGTGAAAGGGGCAAAGCCCCCAGTAATTGCCCCCTTTTTTGGTCAGGGGCAAATAGGCGGAGACCACGTCCACAATGTTCAGCCGTCCGTTCAAATCGTCCAGAAAGCTTTCCGGAATGGCCATGGTCTCACCCCCAGATATTAGCCATTTTTTGCATTTTTTATCCCATCAGAGAAAAATCTGCCCCAAAATCGCAGTTTTTACCCTCGATTCAGTGGAACAGCCCGAAAAACCTCTCCCGCCTCCAGCACCTGGACGGTTCCCGCGGAGACATCCAGCAGATGGGCGGCAAAGCGCTCCGCCTCCTCCTCCGGAATCAGCACGGACAGCACCACGTCCGCGCCGTAGTCCACCTGCTCCTCCACGCCGCCGAAGCGGAGCACCTCCCGGCGCACCTCCTCGAACTGGCCGTAGGTACAGGGCGCCTCCATGGCCACCCACCGACGCACCACCGATATCCCCGCTGCGTCCAGGGCGTCCTTGGCGCTGCGGGCATAGGCCCGCACCAGCCCACCGGCCCCCAGCAGCACCCCGCCGAAGTACCGCGTCACCACGCAGCACACGTTGGTGACGCCCTCCTTCTGGAACACCCCCAGCATGGGCTGCCCCGCGGTGCCCTGGGGCTCGCCGTCGTCGGAATAGCGCACCGGCCCGTCCTTGATCGTGTAGCACCAGCAGTTGTGCCGGGCGTCATGGTATTTCTTTTTCATCTCCTCGATGCGCTCCCGCGCCTGCTCCTCCGTCTCCACCGGGAAGACGTGGCCGATGAAGGTGGAGCGCTTCTCGGTGAACTCGGTCTCAGATGCCTGGGTGGGGACAAAGTATTCGGTCATAGCTTCCTCCGTTGTCACGCTGCGCAGACATCCGGCCGCACCGCGCTTCTATTTCACCACCCACCCCCTGGGGATGAACAGGTTTTTAAACTGCTCCACGGCGTAGGTATCCGTCATGCCCGCGATATAGTCCAGCACCGCGCGCTGCCTCCCCTCCCGCATCAGAATGTCCTGGTATTCCGGGGGCAGCTTGTCCGTGTGCTTGTAATAGTATTCGTACAGCAGGCAGATCATGTCCTCCGCCTTGCCCTCCTCCCCTTTGGCCATGGGGTTAAAGTAGACGGACTGGAACATGAACTCCTTCAGCTCCGCCATGGCCTGGGCCACCTCTGGCGTCTGCCGGACGAGCGATCCCTTGGCGCTGGCACGGATGACATCCATGCTCAGCGTCTCAATCCGCTCCCCGTGGGTATAGCCCAGCACCTGGGAGATGTGCGCCGGAATGTCGGTGGGGAAAATAATCCCGCCCCGCATGGCGTCGTCAATGTCGTGGTTGATGTACGCAATTTTGTCGGCGAAGCGCACCAGTTGGCCCTCCAGGGTGTCTGCCACCGGCCCGGCGGTGTGGCACAGAATACCCGAGCGCACCTCATGGCACAGGTTCAGCCCCGCGCCGTCGTTCTCCAGCCGGTCCACCACCCGCAGAGACTGCTCGTAATGGCGAAAGCCCCCCTCCACCATCCGTGACAGAGCCCGCTCTCCGGCGTGGCCGAAGGGGGTGTGCCCCAAATCGTGGGCCAGAGCGGCGGCCTCGGTGAGATCTTCGTTCAGCGCCAGGCCCCGGGCCATGGTGCGGGCAATGCGGGACACCTCCAGGGTGTGGGTCATGCGGGTGCGGTAGTGGTCCCCCTCCGGCTGGAGAAAGACCTGGGTCTTATGCTTCAGCCGCCGGAAGGACTTACAGTGCACCACCCGATCCACGTCCCGCTGAAAGCAGGTGCGCATGGGGCAGGGCGCGATGGCCGCCGCTCTGCCCTTGGAGGCGGCGGACAGGCAGGCCCTGGGCGACAGGGTTTGCCGCTCCAGCGCCTCGGTGCGCTCCCGAATGGTCTGCTCCATCCCCGACCCCTCCCCGGACGTTACATCAATACTATCTCTACGTACTTATACACTATGGGAAACCAAAAACCTTTTTTATTTTTCATTTTTTCAAATTTTTTCTTTCATCATATTTTCCTCCCCGTTCCCATATGCTGAACCAGCATCTTCACCATGATTTTATCTCGGGGAGGGAGCGTCATGGACGTGAGCGCCTCATTGGCCCGCCTGCTGGTGCTGGCGGTGATCTTCGTCAACGGCTGGACCGACGCCCCCAACGCCATCGCCACGGCCGTGGGCTCAGGGGCCATCTCCTTCCGCCGCGGCGCGGCGCTGGCCGCCGTGTGCAATTTCGCCGGGACGGCGCTGGCCTGCCTGTTTTTTCCCGCCGTGGCCGCCACCATAGAGGAGCTGGTGGTCTTTTCCGATCCCCGCGCCGCCGCGGCCGCGTTGAACGCCGCCCTGCTGACCATCGTGCTGTGGGCGGCGGCGGCCTGGCGGTTCGGCCTGCCCACCAGCGAGAGCCACGCCCTGTTGGCCGGGCTGTCCGGCGCGGCGCTGGCTCTGGGGCGTGGAGCCGCCCAGCTCAACGCCGGGGCATGGCTCCAGGCGCTGGCGGGACTGGCGCTGTCCCTGCCCGCCGGAGCGGCGGCGGGGCGGTGGCTGCGAAAGCAGCTGCGGGGCCGGGTGAACCGCCCCGCCCTGTGGCAGCGCCGGGCTGCGGCCCTCACCGCCCTGCTCCACGGCGCTCAGGACGGGCAAAAGTTTCTCGCCCTCCTCCTGCTGGCCGGCGCGCTGGACGGCGGACGGCCCGCCAGCCGCCTCCCCCTCGCCCTGCTCACCGCCGGGGTGATGGCCCTTGGCACCGCCTTTGGGGGAAAGCCCATCGTGGAAAAGGTGGGTTCGGAGCTGGCCAGCCTCTCCCCTTCCGACGGACTGGCCGCCGACCTGGGGGCGGGGGCGGTGCTGCTGGTGTGCTCGCTCATGGGCCTGCCCGCCTCCACCACCCACGCCAAGGTGGCCGCCGTGTGCGGCGCTGGCCAGAGCTCAGACCGGCGGGTCATGGGCCAGATGGCGGGGGCGTGGGTTCTCACTTTCCCTGTCTGCGGAATGGCGGCGTTTTTGCTCACCAAGATTATGATGGGATAAAAAGGCCCCCGGAACAGTGTTCCGGGGGCCTTTTGCTGTTCTTCTTTCAGATTCGCCGGTCAGGCCGCCAGCTCCTCCAGGGCCTCCTCCAGCTTGGCAAAGAAGCTGTCGAAGATGGCCTGGGCGTCCTCGCCCATGACGATGTCGGTGGGTTCGCCGCCCAGCTCAACGAACAGCTCGCCGGCGTCCAGCTCAATGCCGGCAAACACAGCGTAGCGGTTCAGGAACTCCTCAAACTCGCCCTCCGGCTCCGCCTCCAGGTCCTCCACCCAGCGCAGCACCAGGTCGTCGGGGCGGAAATTGCCCTCCTGGTCGGCCACGGCAATGCCCATGTCCTGGGCCCAGCCGATGGCCACGGCCCACTCGTGGTCCTCGGGCACATCCTCAAAGGTGGACAGCTCGGCCTCGGGGCTGCCGGACTGCTCCCACAGATAGCCGATGGCGTCCGCGCGGGTGAACAGCCCCGCCAGAGGCACCGCCTCGTCCTCGATTTCCACGGTGGCGGGGGTATCAACGATGGGGGCACCAGCGTTTCCGCCGTTATTGCCGCCGTTGTTCTCCTCCTCAAGAGCGGGAATCGTCATAGGAGTACGGTTGAGCTCCCCGTCGCACTCCTTGCAATAGACTACCTCATCATAGGAACCCGGCACACCGATTTGAGGCTCGACCACATTCTCTCGCACTGCCTCGCCGGGATTGTGCCTGGTCTCCACGCCATCATTGCCATAGTTACAGATGATGACGTTGTCATCGTTAACTGTAATGATGGTACCGTCGGAGTAAGAAGCCACACCGTTAATCTTAGGCGCTTCATTACGAACGATAGAGCCGCCATTCATGGTAAAAATACCATCTTCAAGTCCCACGCCGCCGCCACTACTGTTCAAAACTGTATTATCCGCGATCTCGCCATTTTTCATAATAAAGCTGCCCGTTGCGCCGCTCACTCTCCAGCCGGTATACATATGCACGCCGCCGCCATCCGCCTTGGTAGTGTTCCCATTAATTTTCCCGTTTTCCATAACAAAATCGCCAGAGTTATACACGCCGCCGCCATCTCCGTTCGAGGTATTCCCAATGATCGCCGCGTCGTCCTTCATGGTAAAATTGTTGGCGTTAAACACACCGCCGCCAACACCATGTTTTCCTTCTGTTGCCATATTGCCAGAAATCTGGCCGCCGGACATGACCACGGTACCATTGTTACCAATTCCGCCGCCCCAACGGGCAGTGTTGTCAGAGATGATACCGCCCTTCATGTCCAGTTTGCCGTCTTTCTCAATATACACACCGCCGCCTATAGACCCAGGAAGGACTTTATCCGTTGCTCCTTTACCACCAGTAACTCTACCAGCGGTATAGTTGCCTTCATCGTCCGTCGCAGCAGTGGTATCGTCCAACTCCAACTCGCCGCCATTCTGAATGGTTATAACAGAACCAGTCGCGCCGGTATGCTTCAAGTCATTGCCCTTCAGGTCGATGGAGGCAGAGACACCAGCGCCAATCACCAGAGTCTTTTCCAGCTCCAGGCTCTCGCCCAGTTCATAGTCATACTGGTTACCCGCTCCACCATTTCCGTCGTGGCCCAGCAGTGCGCCGTTCTCCCCAATGAATTGACCTTTGTTTTCGTTATTGAGCACCTGCGCCGCAAAGGCCGGGGACACCATAGTCGCGCACAGCGCCAGGGACAGGCCCACGACCACCCCCTTTCTTCCAATCGTTTTGATTACGTTCATGTTCGATCTCTCCTTCCGACAAAGCGTGTTGATTCGTGTATATACACGAATCAAGGCCCATGGGCCTTGCTCTTATTTTAGCACCCTCCCGCACAAAACGCAAGACTTATACGGAAAAAGTGCGAAAAAATTGGGGCCGAACCCAGCGGTCCGGCCCCAAAACTCACTTATTCCAGTTCAGTACGTCCCGGTTGAGGACGAAATACTCAATCCCGGAGTACAGCGTGGTGCCCGCGATGACGATGACACACACCCACCACAGGAGCACAGAAATGGGAAAATGCAGAACACACAGGCACACCATGGTGGAAGCGGTTTTCACCTTGCCCGACCACCCGGCGGCGATCACCCGGCCGTTGTCCACCGCCACCAGCCGCAGGCCGGACACGGCGAACTCCCGGGCCATGACGATCACCAGCGCCCAGGCCGGGAACTGGCCCATGGAGCAGAAGCAGATCATGGACGTGATCACCAGCACCTTGTCGGCCAGAGGGTCCATAAACTTGCCGAAGTCGGTGATTTGGTTGTAGTGCCGGGCGATGTAGCCGTCCAGCAGGTCGGTCAGACTGGCGATGACAAATACCGCCAGGGCGGCGTAATTGTTGCCGGGGAAGTCCAGGTACCACAGCACCAGGTACACAGGGATGAGCGCTACCCGCAGCATGGTCAGCTTATTGGCTGTATTCATGATTGTCCTCCTTTATGTTCCGCGTCCTCCACCGCCCGGGCCCAGCTCTCCGGGTACTTCTCCCGCATATACCGGGCGAAGGGGGAATCGGGCCGGGCCAGCAGGTCCTGCTCCCGGATGGTCATCAGCTCCACGTCCACCACCCACGCCCGGCGCTGGGGGGTGGCGTCCTCCCAGCGCACCACCTTCAGCGCCCCCCGGTCCACCTGCTCCATCAGGGCCTCGTACACGTCGGGAATGGCCGTCTCGCTGTCCGCCGGCACCTCGTTTGGGGTGACGTACTCGTTGGGAATCTCCGTCGCCCTCATGTCCTCCCGGAGGGAACAGGTATAGAGGCAGGCCGCTTTCCCCCGGTACAGCTCCTTCAGGGCGTTGGGGAAGTACTCCTCATAATAGATTCTTCCGTCCCGCGTATAGCCGTAGGTGTACTCGAAGTGCTTCACGCCGTACATCAGGGCCATGGGCAGGCTGGCCGTCAGGCACACCTGGCTGGGCTTGCCGAAACGGCTCTCATTGGGCCGGAGCACCGTCAGCCCCGCCGTGGGCGAGCAGTGGTACAGCGTCATTCCTCCACCTCCCCGGTCAGGTCCCCGTCGGACACCCCGGTGACGCGCACCCACACGAACTCCCCGGCCGGAACCAACCCCGCCGCCGTGAACAGCACCCGGCCGTCGATGTCTACCGAGTCGGCGTAGGTGCGGCCCACGTAGCAGCCCGCCTCGGCGTCAAAGCCCTCGCACAAGACCTCCATGCACGTCCCCAGCCGGTCCTCGTTGTACTCATCCATAATCCGGGATTGAAGGTCCACCACCAGCTCCACCCGCCGCTGGGCCACATCCGGGTCCACTTGGTTTTCCATGGCGGCGGCCAGGGTGCCCTCCTCCGGGGAGAACTGGAACACCCCCGCCCGCTGGAGCTTCTGCTCCCGCAAAAACTCGCACAGCTCCTCAAACTCCGCCTCGCCCTCGCCGGGCAGACCACAGATGAGGGAGGTGCGCAGCACCACGTCCGGCATGGCCGCGCGCAGCTTGGCAAACAGGGCCTCAATCTCCGCTTTGGTGCTTCGGCGGCGCATAGCCTTCAAGATGCCGTCGTTGGCGTGCTGGATGGGAATATCCAGGTAGCGGACGATTTTCTTTTCCCGGGCAATGACGGCAATCAGTTCGTCCGTCACCGCCTCGGGGTAGAGGTAATGCAGGCGAATCCAGTGGAAGTCCAGCTTACACAGCTCGGTGAGCAGCCCCGCCAGGGTGGTTCCGTCCTTCAAATCCCACCCGTAGCGGGTGATATCCTGGGCGATGACAATGAGCTCCTTCACGCCGCTGTCCGCCAGCCCCTTGGCCTCCGCCAGCAGGGACGCCATGGGGCGGCTGCGATATTTTCCCCGCAGCTTGGGAATGATGCAGAAGGCACAGCCGTTGGAGCAGCCCTCGGCGATTTTCAGATAGGCCGTCCATGGCGGGGTGGTCACCCAGCGCGCCCCGTCCTCATACGTGCGGTGGATATCGCCGAAGCATTCCGGCCGCTCCCCCGCCATCACCCGCTCCACGGCGGACACCACATCGGTGTAGCTCCCGGTGCCCAACAGGCCGTCCACCTCGGGCAGCTCGGCGCGGATGTCCTCCGAATAGCGCTGGCTGAGGCAGCCCGCCACCAGCAGCTTATTCAGCTTCCCGGCATTTTTCAGCGCCGCCAGCTCCAAAATGCTGTCGATGGCCTCGCTCTTAGCGGACTCGATGAAACCGCAGGTGTTGAGCACCGCCACGTCCGCGCCGTCCGGGTCGCCGGTGACGGTATGGCCTGCGTCCCGGCACAGAGCCATCATCTGCTCAGTGTTCACCAGGTTTTTGGCGCAGCCAAGGGAAATAAATGCAACCTTATAGCTCAAAGCAAATCCTCCACATCATTGGGATAATTCTTCTATCAAGACAATGCAATGGTAGACCATCCCGCTGCCGCTCCGGCCTGGGATGGGCACATACTGGACGCGCAGCCGCTGCCCTTCCCGAATCAGGCCGCCGCCCCGCTTGAACCAAAACCGCATGGGGTAGCCGGGAAGCCCGCTGTCAAATGTCTTCGGTCCGCTGGCAAACTCCACGCCATTGATGGTAAATACCTCAAAATATTCCCAAAAATCCTGGC
>CAJULM010000042.1 GCA_910587285.1 uncultured Oscillospiraceae bacterium
CACTCTTTCCCTACACGACGCTCTTCCGATCTTGGTTTGTCAGTTGAAATAGCCGTGAGAATTTGGTATAATTAAAACATTATGACTACGACAGAGACAGAAGCGGGCGCCCGGTCCAGGGGGAGCTTGAGAGTTGAGGGACACGAGATGAGATATCAACAATGGAATCTTCGTCCGGGCGGCGCGGCGGCGCGGCGGCGGATGGAGGCGGCGGGGCTGGCGCCGCTGTGCGCGGCGGTGCTGGCGGCGCGAGGGCTGGACGGCCCGGAGGAAGCGGAACGCTTCTTGGCCAGCGGCTGGGAGCATATTCACGATCCCTTTCTGCTGCGGGACATGGACAAGGCGGTGGAGCGAATCCGCCGGGCGGTGGAACAGGGCGAGACCGTCGCGGTATACGGCGACTATGATGTGGACGGTATCACCTCTACCTGCCTGCTCACCGAGGCCCTGGCCGGGATGGGGGCGAAGGTGGTCAGCTATATTCCCGAGCGCACGGAGGAGGGCTACGGGTTGAACAAGAGCGCCGTGGCCCGGCTGGCGGAGGGGGGCGTGAGCCTGATTATCACGGTGGACTGCGGGATCACCGCCGTTGCTGAGGTGGAGTTTGCCCGGTCGCTGGGGGTGGAGGTGGTGATCACCGACCACCACCAGTGCAAGGAGAAGTTGCCCGCCGCCTGCGCAGTGGTGGACCCCCGGCGGCCCGATTGCGGCTACCCCTTCCCGGAGTTAGCGGGGGTGGGGGTGGCGCTGAAGCTGGCCCAGGCGCTGGCCCCCGCGGAGGAGCGGGAGCGGGTGTTTCTTCGTTTTGGAGAGCTGGCCGCCGTGGGAACGGTGGCGGATGTGATGCACCTGACGGGAGAAAACCGGGCCCTGGTGCGTCAAGGCCTGGAGCTGTTGGGGCGGACAAACCGGCCCGGCCTGCGCGCCCTGATACGGGAGGCAGGGCTGGAGCCGGGGGCTGTTCCCACTGCTGTGACCATCGGCTACGGCCTGGCTCCGCGCATTAACGCCGCCGGGCGCATTGAACAGGCCATGGTGGCGCTGGAGCTGCTGCTCACCCGGGAGGAGGACCGGGGAGAGGTGCTGGCTCACACCCTGTGCAGGCTGAACCGGGAGCGGCAGGCCATCGAAATGGACATCCTGGAGCAGTGCGCCGCCATGCTGGAGGGGGTAGAGGAGCCCGGCTGCATTGTGCTGGCCGGAGAAGGCTGGCATCAGGGAGTGGTGGGCATTGTGGCCTCCCGCCTGACGGAGCGGTATTCCTGCCCCGCTTTTATCATCTGCCTGGAGAACGGGAAGGGAAAGGGGTCCTGCCGGTCCTTTGGCGGATTTAACCTGTTTGGGGCGCTGGATCAGTGCGCCGATTTGCTGGAGGGCTACGGCGGCCATGAAATGGCGGCGGGCTTTACCATTTTAGAGGGAAACATTCCCCTGTTGGCGGCACGGCTGAAGGCGTTGGTGTCCGCCTACACCGGGGGGCGGCCCATGGAGACCGCCATTGACGTGGATGCGGAGATTGACAGCTGCGCGCAGCTCACCTGCCCTCAGGTGGAGGCGCTGTCCGCGCTGGAGCCCTTTGGCACGGGGAACCCAAAGCCGGTGTTTTTGCTGCGCTCAGCGGCGGTGCTGTCCTGCTGCGACGTGGGAAACGGCCGCCACCTCAAGATGAAGGTGCGGCGGGATGGGGTGGTGCTGGACGCCATTTTCTTTTCCGCCAACTCGACAGAGTGCGGCGTGTCAACAGGGGACCGGCTGGACCTGTTATTCACCCCTCAGATCAATGAGTTCCGGGGCAGCCGCACGGTGCAGCTCCAGGTGAGCGATCTGCGCCCCGCTCCCACCCGGGCCCAGCTGGAGCAGGAGCTGTTCCGGCGGCTGCGGGAGGGAGAGCTGCTCTCCCGATGGGAGGCCGGGCTGCTGCTGCCCTCCCGGCAGGATTTCACCCGGCTGTGGCGGTTTTTAGAGGGGGCGTGTGCCTGCGGCGGCGTGGACGCGAGCCCCCAGCTGCTCAAGCAGGCCGCCCGCCAGTCCGACGGACGCTGCGCCTACGGGCGGACGCTGGTATGCCTGTATGTGATGGGCGACCGGGGGCTGATTCAGCTGGAGCAGGAGCGCGTGCTGCTGTGCCGCCCGGAGCACAAGGTGGATTTGGAGCAGGCGGAGCTGATGCGCCAGCTGCGAAGATGGATGAACGAGGAATGACGGGGCGCGGCCCCATGGAGGTATCACATGATGGATCTGGCTCATGAACGCTATGAAGCATTGGAGCAGCATATTCGGGAGAGCAATCCCGCCGCCGACCTGGCCCGCATCCGGGCGGCCTTTGAGTATGCTGATAAACACCACGGGTCTCAGCTGCGCAAAAGCGGGGAGCCCTATATCATCCACCCCATCGCGGTGGCGGAGATCATTACCGAGCTGGAGCTGGACCAGGACTCCATCATCGCCGCGCTGCTCCACGACTGCATTGAGGACACCGACTCCACCCACGACGACATCGCCCGGCTGTTCTCCCCCCAGGTGGCCGATCTGGTGGAGGGGGTCACCAAGCTCACCCGGATGCAGTACACCTCCCGGGAGGACGAGCAGATGGAGAACCTGCGCAAGATGTTCATGGCCATGGCCAAGGACGTGCGGGTGATTCTCATCAAGCTGTGCGACCGGCTGCACAATATGCGCACGCTTCAATATCAGTCCGACGTGAAGCAGAAGGAGAAGTCCCTGGAGACGATGGAGGTCTATGCCCCTATTGCCCACCGGCTGGGAATGCAGAAGCTGAAGTGGGAGCTGGAGGACCTGGCCCTGTGCTACCTGGACCCGGTGGGCTTTCACGATGTGGAGGAGGCCCTGAACGAGCTGACCCGGGAGAATTCCGAATTTCTGGAGCGGATGCAAAAGCAGATTGAGGAGCGGCTGAATGAGGATGGGCTGCACTGCACGGTGTACGGGCGGCTGAAGCATCTGTACTCTATCTACCGAAAGATGTACGCCCAGAACAAGACCATCCGGGAGATTTTCGACATATACGCCTTTCGCGTGATGGTGGACGACATCCCCAGCTGCTACAACGTGCTGGGCTGCATCCACGATATGTTCAAGCCGGTGCTGGGTCGCTTCAAGGACTATATCGGAACGCCCAAGCCCAACGGCTACCAGTCGCTGCACACCACCGTGGTGGGCCGGGACGGCATCCCCTTTGAGGTGCAGATTCGCACCTGGCAGATGCATCAGACGGCGGAATACGGTGTGGCGGCCCACTGGAAATACAAGCAGGGGATGGCCAACAGCAACCTGGGCACCGAGCGGGAGTTTGAGTGGGTGCGCAAGCTGCTGGAGAGCCAGCAGGACACCGATCCGGATGAGTTTGTGCGCACGCTGCGGGTGGATATGTTCGCCGACGAGGTATTCGTCTTTACCCCCAACGGAGACGTGAAAAGCTTGCCCGCCGGGGCCACGCCCATCGACTTTGCCTACTCCATCCACTCCGCCGTGGGCAATTCCATGACGGGGGCGCGGGTGAACGGGCGCATCGTCACCTTTGAGACGCCGCTGAAAAACGGCGACATTGTGGAGATCATCACCTCCAAGTCCGCCAAGGGGCCCAGCCGGGACTGGATGAAAATCTGCAAGTCCAACGAGGCCCGCAATAAAATCCGCCAGTGGTTCAAAAAGGAGCGCCGGGAGGAGAACATCGCCACCGGACGCGCTTCCTTTGAAACGGAGCTGAAGCACGCGGGGCTGTCCATCGCCGCCATCACTGCAACGCCCGACCTGCTGGATACGCTGTTGCGCCGGGTGCGTTTTGGGGCCCTGGACGAGCTGTACGCGGCCATTGGCTATGGCGGGATGTCCGCTCAGAAGGCGGTGGGCCGGATGAAGGAGGAGATGACCCGTCTGGGCCGGCTGGAGCGTCAGCGGGCTGAGGCCGAGGCACTGCGCACGGCGGTGTCCTCCGGAGAGACGATTTTCCCCGCGGGCAAGGCGGGAGCGCAGGCCAAGCCCCGCCACTCGGAAAACGGCATCATCGTGGAGGGGCTGGACAACTGCATGGTGAAGTTCTCCAAATGCTGCACCCCCGTGCCGGGGGATCCGGTGGTGGGCTTCATCACCCGGGGATATGGCGTGTCCATCCACCGGCAGGACTGCCCCAACGCCGACCCGGCGAGGCGTAAGCCGGAGGAGGCGGGGCGGTGGGTAAAGGTAGACTGGGCGGAGTCCGGGGAGGCCACCTTCCGCACGTCTCTGGAGATTTCCGCCAAGGACCGGGACGGCCTGGCCCTGGACGTGGCCATGGCCCTGTCCGCCCAGAAGGTGCGGCTGAACAACATCTCCGCCCGGAGCCAGCCCGACGGCTACGCCATGGTGAACCTGGAGCTGTCCGTCAAGGACAAGACGGAGCTGTCCGCCGTGGTGAACAAGCTCTCTCAGGTCTCAGGGGTGTTCCTGGTCCGGCGGGCCGGGGGATGAAGCCCCTGCCAGCGCGCAGAGGGCGGTTCTCCCGGTTACTAAATCAAAGGAGCCTGATTTCAAGTGTCAGAGTACAATTTTCAGCCTTTGCTGTTTGGCGGGGACATCAACGTGTACAGCGTGGCCCGCGCCTTTCACGAGGCCTATGGAGTCAAAAGCATCGCCTTTGGCAAGTTCGTGTCCTTCCCCTGCTCCTACAGCGCCATTATCGAGTACCGGCCCTGCCTGGAAAATGAGGACGAGGCTGTATTCCTTCAAAACGTGAAGAATGTGGCCGCCGAGTGCGGGGACAAAACGGTGCTGGTCATCGGCTGCGGGGACAGCTATGTGAAAATGGCCGCCCATCTGAAGGACCGGTTTCCGCCCAATGTAACGTGCAATTATATCAGCGGGGAACTGCTGGACAAGCTCACTGACAAAGAACAGTTTTACGCCCTGTGCGATCAATATGACATCGACCATCCAGCCACCTTTGTGTACGATGGGGCCATGGGGCATGAGTTCCAGCTGCCCTGGGGCGCGCCCTACGTGGCCAAGCCGGCGGACGGCGTGGCCTACTGGGCCACCGGCCACCGGGAGCTGAAAAAGGTGTATATCTGCCAGAGCTGGGACGAGCTGCTGGCCGCCTTAGACGAGGTGTACGCTGCAGGTTATCCGGGTAAAATGATTTTACAGGAGTTTATTCCGGGGGACGACACCTATATGCGAGTGCTCACCAACTACTCCGACACCCACGGGAAGGTGAAGCTGATGTGTCTGGGCCACGTGCTGCTGGAGGAGCACTCCCCCCACGGTATCGGCAATCACGCCGTCATCATCACCGAGCACGACCAGGAGCTGTGCGACAGGATTCGGGGGATGCTGGAGGACATCGGCTACGTGGGCTTCTCCAATTTCGACATCAAGTATGACCGGCGGGACGGCAAATATAAGGCGTTTGAGATCAACACTCGCCAGGGGCGCAGCAATTACTACGTCACTGGGTCGGGCCACAACATCGCCCAATACCTGGTGGGCGACTTGGTGGAGGGGAGGGACCTGCCCCTCACAGTGGTGAAAAACCGCTCTATCTGGCGGATGATTCCCCGGCGGCTGGCCTATCGTTTTATTCCTAAGAACTACCACGGGGAGATGAGAGCGTTATTCCGCGCCGGGGCGGACCACCACTCCATGGAGTACCGCCCGGACTATACCCTGAAACGCACCTGGCGCATCTGGAAAAATCACATTGGCTGCTGGGTGCGCTTCAACAAGTACTGCAAAAAACCGGAAACCTGATCTCTGTAGGGGAGGGGCTTGCCCCTTCCGCCGGAGCAAAACGCAATAGAGGATATATCCATGAAACAAGAATCAAAATTAGGGGTATTGGGCGGCATGGGCCCCCAGGCTACCCAGGTGTTCTACCAGTTTGTGCTGGACCGCACCGACGCGGCCCGGGACCAGGAGCATCTCCCCGCAGTCATCCTGTCGGATACGGGCATACCCGACCGCACCGCCGCCATCCTCTCCGGGGACACCGAGGAGTTGTACCAGCGGCTGCTGAGGGATGCAAAAATGCTGGAGAGCTGCGGCTGCACGGCGCTGGCCATCCCCTGTAACACCTCCCACTACTTTGCCGACCGGCTCCAGAGGGAGATAGGCGTGCCCATCATCCATATGCTGCGGGAGACTGCCGCCGTGCTGACTGCCCAGGGGAAAAAGCGCCCCGGCATTCTGGGCACCGACGGCACCATCCAAACGGGGCTGTATCAGAAGGAGTGCGCCGCCTTTGGCCTGGAGGCCGTGGTCCCCGACCCGGACACCCAGCGGCTGGTGATGTCCATCATCTACGATGAGATCAAGCAGGGGGAGAAGGGCAGCCGGGAGAAGTTCGCCCATATTGACCGGGCCATCCGCCGCTCCGGATGCGACTGCGCCATTCTGGCTTGCACCGAGCTGTCCGTATTTTCCACCTACCACCCGCTGCCCCATTTTTATCTGGACGCCATGATGGTCATGGCCGAGCGGGCGGTGGAGCGGTGCGGCTATCCCCTGCGCACCATTTGAGATTGGGGAGGTTTTACCCATGAGTCTGACGCTGCACCCGTTGAGAGACTACCTGCCGGGGGAGTACGGTCTTGCCGGCTCCATGCCCGATGAGGTGAAAAACCGGTCGGTGGAGCTGGTGTCCTGTAACTCCCAGGAGGTGGTCCCCGGCACCCTCTTTATCTGCAAGGGCGCTCATTTTAAACCCGAGTATCTGGCGGATGCCGCCCGGCGGGGGGCGTTCGCCTACGTCAGTGAGACACCCTATCCGGGGGTGGACCTGCCCGGTATCCTGGTGGGGGATATCCGTCCAGTCATGGCCGACATGGCCGCAATGTACTACAATTACCCCTGCCGGCATCTCAATGTCATCGGCATCACCGGCACCAAAGGGAAATCGTCCACCGCTTACTATCTGAAGTATATTTTAGACGAATATCTGGTCCCTATGGGCAAGTCCTGCGGGGTGATTTCTTCCATCGAGACCTGGGACGGGGTGGAGCGGTTTGAGTCTCATCTCACCACTCCGGAGCCCCTGGAGCTGCAAAAGCACTTTTACAACGCACGGATGTCCGGGATGGAGTATCTGGTGATGGAGGTGTCCAGCCAGGCGCTGAAGTACCACCGCACCTTGGGAGTGGGCTTCACCGCCGCCGCGTTTTTAAATATCGGTATGGACCACATCTCCCCCATCGAGCACCCGGATTTTGAGGATTATTTCCGCTCCAAGCTGAAGATCTTCGCCCAGGCGGACTTCTCCTGTGTCAACCTGGACTGCGACCACGCCCAGGAGTTGCTGGAGGCTGCCCAAAGTGTTCCTGGCGCGGCGGTATTCACCTGTTCCCGGCGCAATCCCGCCGCCAGTGTGTATGGGCACGATGTGCGCAAGGTGGGGGGCGACATTCTGTTTCAGGTGGACGCGGCCCGGCTGGGGGGAGACTACCGCCTGACCATGCCGGGGCTGTTCAACGTGGACAACGCCCTGGCCGCCATTGCGGTGTGCCAGGGGCTGAACATCCCCCGGGAGGCCGTCCGGGCGGGGCTGGAAAAGGCCCGGGTTCCGGGGCGGATGGAGGTGTACTCCAGCGAAAACGGGGACGTGACCGCTATCGTGGATTACGCCCACAACCGCCTGAGCTTTGAGACGCTGTTCCGCTCGGTGGCGGAGGAGTACCCCGGCCGGCGGCTTGTCACCGTGTTCGGTTGTCCGGGGAAAAAGGCATTTGACCGCCGCCGGGACTTGGGCCAGGTGTCCGGGGAATACTCCGACCTGGTGATTCTCACCGAGGAGGACTCCGGCGAGGAGGACACTCTGTCCATCTGCGGGGAAATCGCCGCCCACGTGGCCTGCGAGTGCCGCATTGAGCCCAATCGAGGTGAGGCCATCCGGCAGGCGGTGCTCAGTTGCCGGGAGCCGTCGGTGCTGCTTATCACCGGCAAGGGGGCGGAGACCCGGCAGAAGCGGGGGCTGGCGTATATCGACACACCGTCGGATGTGGACTACGTGAAAGCGTTTCTGAGGGAGTACGACGCCCGATGGGGCAGAGGCTGAAGACAAGCAGAAGGAGCGCCGCGGTTTGCGCGGCGCTCCTGTTTTTGCGGCGTTTAGGTGGGCGGGGTTTGGGCCAGCAGCATCCCGCTCTGAGCGGGGACAGACAGGGACCAGCCCTCCACCGGAGTGGACTGCCAGGCGCACTGGCCGTCTGCCTGGATGACCCAGCCCTCGTCGGGCAGATGGATGACGTATTCCCAGGGGGAGGCGTTGTAAATCACCCACAGCGGTTCCCCGGCGCGTCCCCCCTGGCTGATACGGAAGGACACCACCTGGGGGGCCAGTACCGTTTGGTCCGTCACATAGTCCGCAGCATCCGGCGATTTGCGGCACAGGCCGGGCAGCGCCTTACGCAGCCGGATGAGTTGCCGGTAGTAGTTCGTCAGAGGGGCGAACCGGGCGGCCTGCTCCCAGCGGAGCATATTGATCTCCGGGGGAGAGCGGTAGCTGTTGCCGTCGCCCAGTTTGGTGCGGCCGAACTCCTCCCCGGCCTGGAGGAAGGGGCGGCCCAGGCAGGTGAAATAGATGAAAGCGGCCAGCTTGTTTTGACGGAGCAGCTCGTCCTGGGGCTGGGCGAAACAGGCGGAGTCCGGGTAATCGTTCTGCCCGGCGCACAACACCAGTTTGTCCCAGAGGGTGAGGTTGTCGTGGCAGGACACATAGTTAATAATCTGGGAGCAGCCGTGAGGCTCAAACTCCCACGCACCCCGGGGCCAGCCGGTGACGGATTGGAGGATGTCCTCCTCCAGTCCAGTTCCGCCGTTGACAAAGCCGGGGGCGCAGCGCAGAAAGCAGCTACCCTTGATGGCGTCGCGGGTGCTGTCGCAGAACACGCCGATGGCGGAATCCAGCAGGGCCACGTTGGATTTCAGGGCGGGGTGGGTGTCCGGCTCCATGGGAGAGTCGTCCGCCCGCCAGGGCTCGCCGTAGAGTAGCTTTTCTCCTGGACCGAATACCTGGTCCAGTTCCCGCTGGATGCGGTTCATCAGCTCCACCGTCAAAAGCCCCATCAGGTCGAAGCGGAAGCCGTCGATGTGGTACTCACGGGCCCAGTACATCACGGAATTGGCGATATAATTGTCCACCATGGCGCGGCCTGCGGCCACGTCGTTGCCGCAGCCCGAGCCGTTGGACAGCGAGCCATCCCGCCGCTGGCGGTAGTAGTAGTCCGGCGCAGAGCGCTCCAGCCAGGAATCGGCGGCGTAGGTGTGGTTGTATACCACGTCCATCACCACCCGGAGGCCGTTCTTGTGGAGGGCCTGCACCATCTCCTTGCACTCCCGAATGCGGAGCGCGCCGTCGGAGGGATCCGTGGCGTAGCTACCCTCGGGCACGTTGTAGTTGACCGGGTCATAGCCCCAGTTGAACTGCCCACTGTCGCCGCCCTCATCCACCGAGCCGAAGTCGAAGATGGGCAGCAGCTGCACATGGGTGACGCCCAGCTCCTTGATGTGGGCCATGCAGAGGGGAAGCTTTCCGTCCGGGCCGGTCCACGAGAATGCCTTGAATGTTCCGCGGTACTGGGCCGGGACGCCGCTGTCCGAGTCCCAGGAGAAGTCCTTGACGTGGAGCTCGTAGATCACCTGCTCAGACTGGAGAGGGGGCGGTACATCCCGCTCAAAGCCCGCTGGGTTGGTGCGGGACAGGTCAACGACCATGCTGCGCGCTCCGTTGCGGCCGCAGGCCGCAGCGTAGGGGTCGCCGGTACGGCGGACGAGGCCGGCGGCCTCCACCTCATAATCGTAATATATCCCATGGAGGTCCCCCTCTATGGCCAGAGACCAAACACCCCGGTCCCCGCAGACCAGGGAGTGAACGGTGCAGGCGGGGGAGGTATCGTCCCGGTAGAGGGATAGGTTCACCCGGTCGGCTTCGGGGCTCCACAGCTTGAAAACAGTGCGCCGGGCGGAGTAGGAGGCTCCCAAGTCCTTGCCATTGTAGCAGTATTTTCCGTCAAAACGTCTGTAATGTCGTCTGTTTGAAGCCAAATCGTTTCACCCTTGTGCATAGAATTGAGCCGTGCAAAGAGGCGGCACCTGTGGACTTCCACTTAATTGTAATTATACCATATTTCTACCAAAATACAACTCAGTTTGTAGTATAATATGGGGAAGCGTGTGTCTGTAACTTATCGGAAAAGGGAATAAATGGAAAACCGTGTCGAAGAAAACTTTGGAGGAAATGGAAAAACTTTCTTGCCATGTGGAGTATTCTGTGGTATTTTATTGATAAGGCAAAAACTGGTAATTCAACACCAAAGGTCATAGACCGGAAAGGATCAGTAACATGAGCGATAAGAAGAAGATTGTGCTGGCGGACGCCTCGGAGGAATTCCGCCGGATGCTGGCAGATATGATAGAACAGGAGAATGACCTGTGCGTGGTTGGACAGACAGGCAGCGGCGAGCAGCTGCTGGAGCTGGTCGCCCAGCACAAGCCGGACGTGCTGGTTATGGATTTGATGCTGTCTGGGATAGACGGGCTGGAAGTGCTGGAAAGGCTGGGCGCGAGCCGCCCCAAGGTGCTGGTGCTGTCTGCCTTCAGCGGCCCCATGCTGGCCGAGCAGATTTCCCAGTGCGGCGGTGACTACTGTATGCTCAAGCCCTGCCGGGCGCAGACGGTGATTGAGCGCACCCGGCGGCTCACTACCGCGTCCAGCTTGGAGACGGCGGAGGAGGAGACAGGCGGCCGGGATTTGGAGCGCCAAGTTACCGCCATCATCCATGACATCGGCGTGCCCGCCCATATCAAGGGCTACCAGTATTTGCGGGAGGCCATCGGCCTGGCGGTGGCGGATATGGAAGTAATCAATGCGGTGACGAAGGTGCTCTATCCAGCGGTGGCCAAGAAATACGGCACCACCGCCAGCCGGGTGGAGCGGGCCATCCGCCACGCCATCGAGGTGGCCTGGGACCGGGGCGACCTGGAGACGCTGCAAAAGTACTTTGGGTACACCGTCTCCAACGCGAAGGGCAAGCCCACCAACAGCGAGTTCATCGCCATGATCGCCGACCGCATTTCCCTGGAGGGCGGCGTTCGGGTGGGGTGAGCGATTAAGCCAGCCCCAGGGCGCACAGCGCCTGGGCAAGCCGCTCCACGGCGCCGGGGAGGTTGGCCTGGTACTCCTCGTACTGAGAGGGGTGAAATAGGTGGTCGGACGCTGCCTTGACGCAGCGGAAGGGGACGGCGTTTCGCAGACACACCTGAGCTGCTGCTGCGGCCTCCATGTCGCACACCAGGGCGTGAAAATGGTCCCGGATGTGGGCGGCCCGCTCCAGGTCCCGGCCAAACCAGTCCCCGCTGGCCACGATGCCGGAGACGGGCTCGAATCCGGCGGCGGTCAGCCGGGCCAGGGTGTCCTCCGCATCGGCGCAGGGCAGCTCCACCCGGTCCAGCACAGGCACCAGGCCCGGAGGATCGCCAAAGATTTCCATATCGTGCTGGACGCAGGCGGTGGCGGCCACGATGGTTCCGGCGGGCAGGTCATGGAAGCAGCCGGTGACGCCGGCGTTCCACAGCTGGCCGGGCGCGAAGCGGTCGATAAGGTACTGCGCGGCCAGAGCGGCGTTTACCTTGCCGACGCCGCACACGCATACAATCAATTCTGACCCCAGACGGCGCAGGGTGAGCCCTGCGCCGTTTGATACAGGTTCGCCTTTGTCAAAGGGCGGGGCGGCCTCCTTGTTCATGGCCAGCAGAAGGGCCCGCATCTCAGCGCCTCCCCGCCAGCAGGGCGGCGCGCACGTCCCACAGCTTCTGAGAGAGGTCCACATAGTAGTTGTGGGGGAACTCGAACCGCTTTACCTCGTCCCATAGGCTGTCCACTTCCCGCAGGCAGTGCTGCCGGGCCTGCTGAATGGTGGGCAGCTGATAGACCAGCTTGCCGTTCTGGAAGATGGGCACCAGCAGGGGGCGGGCGGTGTAGTCGGTGACGGTTTTGCGCTTCCAGGTGGCCTCCGGGTCGAACAACTCCAGGGGCTGAGTAAAGTCGGGCTGCTCGTCGTGTACGCAGATATAGTCGGCAATGGCTTTGCCGTTGGCGTTTTCAAACAGGCGGTATACCTTTTTAAAGTGCGGCAGGGTGACTTTGGCGGCGTTTTCACTGATTTTGATTTTGGGGGTGACGGCGCCGTCCTCCTCCTCGATGGCGGCCAGCTTGTATACCCCGCCGAAGACCGGCTCGCTCTTGGAGGTGATGAGCCGCTCGCCCACGCCAAAGGCGTCGATTTTTGCCCCTTGGGTGAGCAGGTCCCGGATGATGTATTCGTCCAGGGAGTTGGAGGCCACGATTTTGATGCCGGGAAGTCCGGCGTTGTCCAGCATTTTTCGGGCCTTTTTGGACAGGTAGGTCAAATCGCCTGAGTCGATGCGGATGCCGCCGCTGGTGATGCCCAGCTCCCGGAACACGCGGATGGCGTTGGGCACGCCGGAGCGCAGCACGTTATAGGTATCCACCAGCAGGGTGGCGGCCTGGGGGTAGACCTGGCAGTAGGTTTTAAAGGCGGTGTACTCGTCGGGGAACATCTGCACCCAGGAGTGGGCCATGGTGCCGGTGGCGGGGGTGCCGAACATCAGGTCGGCCATGGCGCAGGCGGTACCGCCGGCTCCGGCGATGTAGCTGGACCGGGCGCCCAGAATGGCACCGTCCGAGCCCTGGGCCCGGCGGGAGCCGAATTCGGACACCGTCCGGCCCTGGGCGGCCCGGACGATTCGGTTGGACTTGGTGGCGATGAGGGACTGGTGGTTGAGCACCAGCAGCAGATAGGTCTCAATAAACTGGGCCTGGATGGCTGGGGCGCGGACGGTGAGAATGGGCTCCCGGGGGAAGATGGGAGTACCCTCCGGCACGGCCCAGATGTCGCCGGTGAAGTGGAAGCCGCGCAGATAGTCCAAAAACTCCGGGGCAAAGCAGTTTTTCCCCCGCAGGTACTGGATGTCCTCCTCGTCAAAGTGGAGGTTTTGGATATAGTGGACCACCTGCTCCAGCCCGGCGGCGATGGCGAAGCCGCCCCCATCGGGGACGCTACGGAAAAACACATCGAAATAGCAGATGCGCTCGCCCATGCCGGTCTGGAAATAGCCGTTGCCCATGGTCAGCTCGTAGAAATCAGTGAGCATGGTGTAATTGACATCGTGCTTCATTGGAGATCCCTCCTTATTTTCAGTGTCCACCATTATAAGCTGTCTTGACAACAATTTCAATCCCCAAATCGCAGCAAGGGCCGCCTCTTGGCGGCCCTTGTCATGTTATCTGCTGGCGGTATAGGGGGCGAGGTCCAGCCGGACGTAATAGCCGCGGTTGTGGCGGCACACCGGGCAGGTCTGAGGCGCTAAGGAGGCCTTGATGACCTCGCCGCAGTTTAGGCAGACCCACAGAGTCTCTCCGTCGCTGTTGAACAGCTTCTCCTGCTCCAGCAGGTCGGCAAACAGGCCGAAGCGGTCGCCGTGGGTTTTCTCAATCTGGGCGATGAGCTCAAACTGGCCGCCGATGAGATCGAAACCCTCCCTGTGGGCGATTTCGGCAAAGGCGGCGTAGTCGTGCTCGTATTCCTCATACTCATTGTGGCGGGCGGCCTTCAGCAAGTCCAGGGTCTTGTCCGACAGGTCGATGGGATAGTTGCCGTCGATGGCGATGTTCTGACCCGCTGAGGGCAGCAGCAGATCGTAGAACACCTTGGCGTGGGCCTTTTCCTGGTCGGCAGTGTACTCGAACACCCGGGCCACCACCTCTAACTGCTCCTTGCGGGCGGCGGAGGCGGCGAAGGTGTAGCGGTTTCGGGCCTGGCTCTCCCCGGCGAAGGCGCGCATCAGGTTTTCCCGGGTCTTGCTGTGCATGAAGTCCACGTTTCCCTTGTGGTAGTTTTGGTATTCGTTTTGCATATTGTCCCCTCCAATGTATTTGGTAGGGGTAGTATGCCCGGCTTTGGGAAAAACTTGCGCACTGTTTGCGGGCCGCCGGGCTTTGATGTTGACGTCCAAAGCCGGCAATGGTAAAATAAATTCAATATAGCTTGTGTGGAGGAGGTGTCTTCTATGAGGCTTTTGGTCATTCGCCACGGGGAGAGTGAAGCGGATATTCTGCGTGTGTGCGAGGGGCGAGCTGATTTTGGGCTGACGGAGCGCGGGCACCGGCAGGCGGAGGCCATGGGCAGCTATGTGGGCCAAAACTACCAAATTGATAAGATCTATTGCAGCACCCTGAAAAGGGCGGTTCAGACCGCGGAACACCTGGGAGCGAAGGTGGGCTTGCCCCTGATTTTGGACGGGCATTTGATGGAGTTTAACAATGGCCTGCTTGCGGGGCTGGAGTACAGCGTGGCGGAGAAGAAATACCCCCGGGTGGAAACGCCGCTACATTCGGCGGTGTATGAGCAGGAGAGCGCGCTGGATTTTCGATACAGGGCGGAATATATGCTCTCAAAGCTGACCTCGGAACATGAGGAGGACAGCACCATAGCTGTCCTCACCCACGGCGGTATGATAAACCAGCTGTATCGCGCATTTTTCAGGCTTCCGGTGGATTCGAAATTTGGCTTCCAGACAGGTGACACGGGGATTCACGAATGGGTGATCAGCAAAGAATCCCGCGTAGTAGTCAGGGCAAATTACATACCGCACAGCATATAAGCGCAATGGGCAGTTATCCATCCTGGGTAACTGCCCATTCCAATTTGACGTGGGCGGTGGGGGGTCAGAGCGAGTGGGCGGCGCCTTCCGCTGTCACCCGCCTGCCGGGCGGGGAATACACTGGACTGATGACAAACATCAGAACAGGAGGAGCTTATGATGCTGCGGGCAGAAAACATCTGGGTGGTGGGCGGCGACCCCCGGCAGGCGGCGTTGGCAGCGCTGCTGGCGGACGACGGCCACAGCGTACATACGTACGCCCTGGAGCGGGGCGGTGGGATGGAATGTGAACCGTCGATGGACGGAGCGGACCGGGCGGACTGCGTGGTGCTGCCCCTTCCGGCGTCGGGGCCGGAAGGGAAGCTGAACGCGCCGCTGGCGGCGCAGGAGCATGAGATGGCGCAGGTGTTGGACGCGCTGCGTCCAGGCCAGCTGGTGTGCGCGGGCATGACAGACCGGGCGCTGGAGGATATGGCGGCGGCGCGGGGGCTGGTGCTGCGGGATTACTTTGCTCGGGAGGAGCTGGCGGTGATGAACGCGGTGGCCACCGCCGAGGGTGCCATCCAGATCGCCATGGAGGAGCTGCCCATCACGCTGCACAACGCCCGGGTGATGGTGGTGGGTTTCGGGCGGCTGGGCCGGGCGCTGGCGCCCCGGCTGCGCGCGCTGGGGGCGCAGGTGTGGGTGTGCGCCCGGCGGCATGAGCAGCGCGCCGCCGCCGAGAGCATGGGGTTGGGAAGCGAACGGCTGGAGCGCCTGAGCGACTGGCTGTGCAGCTATGACCTGGTAATCAATACAGTGCCCGCCCTGGTGTTAGGGGTGGAGGAGCTGGCCGCCTTGAAGGAGGGGGCGCTGGTCATTGACCTGGCCTCCCGCCCCGGCGGGGTGGACATGGAGGCGGCAGCGGCGCTGAATGTGCGGGTGATCTGGGCGCTGTCCCTGCCGGGGAAGGTGGCTCCCGTCACCTCGGGGCGGTACATCAAGGACACCATTTATCATATTATGGAGGAATCAGAGCTGTGAACTGGAAAGAGTTGAAGGTGGGCTTTGCGTTCTGCGGGTCCTTTTGCACCATGTCCAAAGCGCTGGACGCGCTGGAACAGACGGCGGCCCGGTTTGGGCCGGTGACGCCCATTGTGTCCGAGACGGTGGCGGCCACCGACACCCGTTTCGGCACGGCCCACGAATTTATGCGGGAGATGGAGCGTATCTGCTCCCGGCGGGTGATTGCCACCGTGGCCCAGGCGGAGCCCATCGGGCCCAAGGGACTGCTGGATGTGCTGGTGATCTGCCCCTGCACAGGCAATACCCTGGCCAAGCTGGCCCACGGTGTCACCGACACTGCCGTCACGATGGCGGCCAAGGCCCATTTGCGCAACGGGCGGCCCCTGGTGCTGGCCATCGCCACCAACGACGGCCTGGCGGGCTCCGCTCCCAACCTGGGGACTATGCTGGGGCGGAAGCACGTGTACCTTGTCCCCTTTGGTCAGGATGACCATGTGGAAAAGCCTGCCTCCCTGGTGGCGGACTTCACCCAAATTCCCGATACGGTGGAGGCCGCGATGCGGGGGGAGCAGTTGCAACCCTTGCTGTTGGGGTGCGGATGATTTTTCTCCTTGCAATCAGGCCCAAAAGGGCATATAATATAAGAGCTGTTATCCGCGGCAATCAAAGCATAAAGGAAGTGAGATGCGTCGTGTCAGGCGATCCGTTCAGTCGAAGTTGGACCTTACAAACACGGCGCACCCGCTGAGTCAGCTCTCCCTGTCTCCCCGTGCGCCCGCTGCCTGTTGGCGTTTGCCAATGGGGAAATTTACAAGCGGAGCGGCGGGGGATTTTTCTGCCCTTTTCAGGGTGCGGTCCTCTCCCGGTTCCGGGAAAGGTGTGAGCGCGTATGCTGACCATCCACAAGACGGTGGAGGGGAAAATGACCCGGCTGGATTCTGTGACAGACGGGTGCTGGGTCAATCTGATCAATCCCAGTGAGGACGAGCTGAGAAGCGTGGCCGCCACTCTGGCGGTGGAGCCGTCCTTCCTCCGGGCGGCGCTGGACGAGGAGGAGACCTCCCGCATTGACAAGGAGGACGGCTCCACCCTCATCATTGTGGACACCCCCGCCATGGAGCGGGACGAGACTGGGGTGGTATACTCCACCCTGCCCATGGGCATCATCGTCACCGGCGGGCATATCATTACGGTTTGCCTGAAGGAGACCTCGGTGGTGCGGGACCTGCAAAACGGTATGGTGCGGGATGTGCGCACCGAGCAGCGCACCCGGTTCATCCTGAACATTCTGCTGCTGGTGGCCAAGCGGTACTTGAATTACCTGAAGCAGATCGACAAGACCTACAACCATATGGAGCGGCAGCTGTACAAGTCCCAGCGGAACAAGGAGCTGATCCAGCTGCTGGACCTGGAGAAGTCTCTGGTCTACTTCAACACCTCCCTGAAGGCCAACGAGGTGACGCTGGAGAAAATTCTCCGGGGGCGCATCGTCACTCTCTATGAGGAGGACCACGATCTGCTGGAGGACGTGCTGATCGAGGTGCGTCAGGCCATTGAGATGGCTCAGATTTACTCCGACATCATCTCAGGGATGATGGACGCCTTCGCCTCCGTCATCTCCAACAACCTGAACGTGATTATGAAGCTGCTGGCCTCCGTCACCATCCTCATGACAGTGCCCAACATTGTGTTCAGCTTCTATGGTATGAACATCTCGGGGGGGCTGCCCTTTGCCGGCAGCTTCTGGCCGCCGCTGCTGCTGTCCATCGCCATCATCGTGGTGGTGGGCATCATCCTGAAGAAGAAGGATTTGCTGTAAAACGGATGTTTCACGTGAAACAAAACCGGGTGCGGAGAAATTCCGCGCCCGGTTTTTTGCAGCTTACCCCGCCTGTCGCGCAGGACGCGCGCCGGCCCATTGCCAAGGCTGGGTCGGTCGTGTATGCTGAGTGTGCAGCTGCAAACAGGGGCCCCGCAAAGCCGGCTTTCAGACTTTGCGGGGGAGAAGGCACAGCGCAGCAGAGGGTGCGCGGTCTGTATGGATGAAGGAGGGAAGCCAATGAGGGTAACGGTAGAGGAGCGGCCGGAATTGGAGCAGACGGAGGTGGTGGTCCGCTGCCGGCGGATGGACGCCCAGGTGTCCCGGCTGGTAGAGCTGCTGCGGCTGTCCGACGCCCGGCTGGTGGGGGAGCGGGACGGCCAGACCTGCATTTTGGACGAGGACGACGTGCTGTATATCGATACGGTGGACCGGGGCACCTTTCTCTACACCGCCGACGGCGTGTACGAGAGCCATCTGCGGCTGTATGAGCTGGAGGAGCAGCTGGCTCCCCAGGATTTCATCCGGGTGAGCAAGTCAGCCATCGTGAACTTTGACCAGGTGAAGTCGCTGCGCCCCGACTTCGGCGGGCGGCTGCGGCTGACCATGAGCAACGGCGAGGTGGTGGTGGCCAACCGCCAGTACGTCCCCGCCATCAAACAGAAATTGGGACTTTGAAAGGAGCGCTTTGAGATGAAAGATAAGATGAGAGAGTTTTTTGACGTGGTGGTGGCCGTCAAGCAGCGGGCGGCTCTGAATTACACCGCCACCATGTGCATCTATGTGTTCTTCCTTTGGGTGTTCAAACAGGACGGCGCGTCCCTGCCCATACTGTTCTCCCTGCTGGTGGTGGGGGTGGCGGCCGGCCTGATGCAAGTGGTGGCGTTCTCCAACGTGCTGTTCAAAAAGCTGGCCTACGGCTGGCGGATGGTGCTGTTCTTTGTGGTGTTCGGGGCCATCCTCACCGCCTTTGCCGTGGGCTTCGGCTGGTTCCCGACCGGCAGCGTGGGGGCCTGGGTGAGCTTTGCGGTCATCTTCGTGCTGATTTTCGTGGCTATCGCCGGGGGCATTGAGATTTACTACCGCGCCAGCGGGCGGAAATGGGACGACCGGCTGGACTGGTACCGGCGGTGCAAGGGGGAATAAACGGCACAGGGGCGGCAAAGTGTCAAAATAATATTTACAAATATCCCATTGTTTTTTTCTCCGCAATCGTGTAAACTAAGAGCATCACACGAGGAGGGATCGCGTATGAAAATTGCCAGCTTTATTTTGAGGACGGCCGCCATTGCCCTGGCCGCGGCCTCGGTGGCGTGCGCCGCGGTGTCGTGCCTGTGCGCATCCCTCCGAGCAGACGATTGACAGGAGGAAAGATTGAGATGAAAGCTGCCCGTTTTGTGTTGAAGGTCGTGGCCATATCCATGGCGGCCGCCGCCGTGGCCTGCGCCGTGGCGGCCTATTGGGACAGAATTGTGGACGTGTTCTACGCCATTGCCGACAAGATTGAGGAGAAGAAGGCGGATATTCGTTTTGCCTCCGAGTATGAGGATTACGACGACTGCGCGCTCTGAGAAAGAAGCCCTGCCTGAACCCAGGCAGGGCTTCTTTTTATCCTTTGGATATATCCAGACTGGCTTTGGCGTTTAATTCCCATCCGGCGGTGTGGCCCGCCAGGTACTCATAGTACCCCTGGCTGCCGATCATGGCGGCGTTGTCGCCGCACAGGGAGAGTGGCGGCAGCCACAGCTTGGCGCCGGCCTGGGCGCAGGCGCGCTCCAGGTCGGCGCGGATGCGGCTGTTGGCGGCCACTCCTCCCGCCACGGCGATCTTATGATAGCCGGTCATGGTGTCCGCCTCCATGACCCGGGGAATCAGAGAGTCGGACACGGCGGCGGCGAAGGAGGCGGCCAGGTCGTGGAGGTTGAGGGCCTCCCCCTTCTGCTGGGCGTTGTGGATGGTGTTGAGCACCGCCGTCTTCAGTCCGGAGAAGGACATATCCAGCGGGTGGTCGGCCACGTGGGCGCGGGGAAATACATAGGCTTTATCATTGCCCCCCTGGGCCATTTTGTCCATGGGCCCGCCGCCGGGATAGCCCAGACCCAGCACCCGGGCGGTCTTGTCAAAGCACTCCCCCGCCGCGTCGTCCCGGGTGGAGCCCAGCACCGCGAAATGGGTGTAGTCGCGAACGTCCACGATGGCGGTGGTGCCGCCGGACACGCACAGGCACAGGAAGGGGGGCTCCAGGTCGGGGTGGGCGATGTAATTGGCGGCGATGTGCCCCCGGACGTGGTGGACGGGGATGAGCGGCACGCCCAAGCCAAAGGCGGCGGACTTGGCGAAGGATACCCCCACCAGTAGCGCCCCGATGAGCCCAGGGGCGTAGGTGACGGCCACGGCGTCGATGTCTCGCCTGGCCAGGCCGGACTGCCGCAGGGCCTCGTCCGCCAGGCCTGAGATGGCCTCCACGTGCTTGCGGGAGGCGATTTCGGGCACAACGCCGCCGTAAATGGCGTGCATATCTGCCGAGGAGGCGATGACGGAGGAGAGCACGGTGCGGCCGTCCCGCACCACAGCGGCGGCGGTCTCGTCGCAGGAGGACTCAAAGGCTAAAATGTTCATGCAATCACCTTTTCTCTTGTTCTAAATCGAGCAGATAGTACTGGGATGAAACGCCGTTCTCCACAAATTCCTCCATCAGATGGAAGCCGCTTTTCCCCAGCACCCGGATGGAGGAGAGATTGCTGGAAAAGGTGAACGCGCCCACGGTACGAAGGGCGTACCTCTGTGCGGCTTCGGGCAGGAACAGCGCCAACGCCTTGGACGCGATGCCTTGCCCCCACAGCTCCGGCTCAAAGACGCAGCAGCTTACCATAGCGCTGGGCGCACCGGCGGGGTCGATGCAGTAGCACCACACGTCCCCCACGTGCCGCCCGTCCGCCAGGATGGTCCGCCCGAAGCTGGACGCACCGGGGAGCTGGGAGGCGTGGAAGTCCGCCGCCGCTTCCTCCGCCGTCCTGGCCTTCAAAGGGAGGGTGGCGCGGATGGCCGGGGTGTTCATCCGCTCAAAGGAGCGGGCCGCGCTTTCGGCGGTGCGGTTTCCCAACAATATGTCCATGTCAGTCCCTGTCCTTCCGAATTTCAAAATTCTGTCCGTAGAGCCGCTCCGTGTGCGCCACGTCGTATTCATAGCCTGGGAAATCTTTGCGGAGGGTGACGGTGTTCAGACAGTCATATCCCAGGCGGCGGTACAGGCGGATGGCCGCCTCATTCCGGGCCGCCGCCTCCACATACATGGACTGGGAATACTGCCGCACCATGGCCTCCGCCAGCCGGACGGCCTGACCACCGATGCCCCGGCCCTGGTACTCCGGCAGGACGAACAGATCCTCCAGCCAGTCGATCTCCCCGCCCCGGCTGCCCAGGTGGAGCAGGCCCACGGTTACGTCCTCCAGGGCGATGAAATACAGCCTGTGCCCCTGACCGGTCCAGGCCCGCAGGTCGGCCCTGGCCTCCTCCTCCGTCTGCTGGTAACGGTTGTGGGCCAGCCAGAAGCCCTGGATGAGCCGGACGGCCTCCGCCTCCTGTTCCGCCCCGTAGTCCACCAGGGAGGGATAGGTCTCTTCCACCCACTCCGGGGCGGGCTTCACCAGCTCGCCGGGGGCCAGGGGGAGCTGGATGTACCGCTCCATGTGGGCCGGGGAGAAGTACCCGGCGTACACCCCTCGGTGGAGGGTCTCCACCCTCCGGTCGTCCCTCTCCGGTCCCCGGTAGAGGCAGTGAAAGCGCACCCCGAACAGGGCGCACTGGTAGTCCAGCACCCGGAAGCCGTTGCGCTGGTAGAAGGCGATGCGCCGCCGGCGCAGGTCGTTCTCCTCGGGGGAGACGTCCGGGCCGGGGGCCTCCGCCTCTCCGAAAAGCTGTCCGTACCGGTCCGCCAGCAGGTCCAGAATCCGGGACCCGAGCCCGCCGTTCCGCTTCCCCCGGAGCACGCCGAAATATTCCAGCAGCGCACCCTCCCGGCCCTCCGGCAGCCACGCCAGGGCGTAGCCCAGGGGCTGGCTCCCCTCCGTCACCAGCAGGGGGTCGTACCGGCCCAGGTCCATCAGCCGCAGCATGGCCCGGAGGGGCTTCAGCTCCGCCTTGGGGAAGTCGGTGGTCATTTCGTTCTCATAGAGGGCGGCAAGATCCTCTTTCGTCATGTTCTGTAATTCCATGAGCTTCTCCTAAAAAGTCAGTGTCATTAAAACCGCGTCCTCTTTCGGCGCGTCATAGTAGTTTTTCCGCCGCCCCACCGCCTGGAAGCCGTGCTTTTCATACAGGGCGATGGCGGGGGTGTTGGAAGCCCTCACCTCCAGCATGAGGCAGGACAGGTGCTCCCGGCCAAAGCCCGTCAAGGTGCGGAGCAGCGCCTCCCCCACCCCTTGGCGGCGGGCGTCCGGGGCCACGGCGATGTTGTCCAGATTGCCCTCGTCCAGCACTGCGGACAGCACGGCGTAGCCCAAAATTGCGCCGTCCGCCCTCTGGGCCAGCAGGACGGCCACGCTGGGATTTTCCAGCGCCTCTCGGAACAATTCATTGCTCCACGGGTCGGCAGGGAAGCAGATTTTTTCCAGTGCTGCCACGGCGGGCAGGTGCTCGGCGGTCATGGGGACAATGCGCAGCTTCATGGGCACCCACCCTCCCGCCGGAACAGCAGCTGACGCCAGATGGGCATGTCGAAGGCCAGCTCCCGGCAGTAGGAAAACCAGCTCTGCGCCGCGCCCATCACCTCGTTCGGGGTGTGGGCGATGAAGTTGCGGTCGTACCGCTCCCCGTCGATCTCCCGCAGGCTCCACTCCTCCAGCCTGCCGCGCCCCTCCCGGATGGAGGCCAGAACATAGCCGCCGGGACGCACCACCGCAGCCATCCGGGCAAAGGCCCGGGGCAGGTCCGCCACCTCCACGTGGACCAGTCCGGCGGACAGCAGGATGCCGTCCACCATGCCGGTATGGGCGTAGTCCTCCAGCATATCCCCCTGGTAAAAGGGGATGTCCGGGTTGCGCTCCCGGGCGATCTTCAGGCTCTCGCCGCTGAAGTCCAGCCCCAGGGCCTCAAAGCCCCGCGCCCGGATGCGGCCCGTTTCGTATCCCGCGCCGCAGCACAGGTCCAGCACCCGTCCGCCGGGGGGCAGAAGGGACAAAAACTCGTCCAGGCAGGGCAGGTACGCCCCGTCCCCGTAGCCGTTCTCCGCCCATTCCGCTGCGGTCTTGTCGTAATATTCTCGTGTCCCGCGCATGATCATTCCTCCCAGCCGCTCACAAACGCGACGCCACCTCCAACGCCACCCGGAGGTATTTTTCGTAGCTGGAGGTGGGCACCGCGCCCATAGTCCGGCGGTCCCAGGCGTCCCCGTCCAGGCTGTCCTCGGCGTAGAGGAACTGGTACACCTCCGCGCCCCGGAACTGCCCCACCGCCATGGCGGAGGCGCACTCCATGTCCACGGCAATGCAGCCGTCCGCGCGGCGCTTGGCCATGTTGTTCCGGGTCTCCCGGTAGAAGGCGTCCGTGGTCCACACTCGGCCCTTCACATAGGGCAGGTTCAGCTCGTCGAAGATATCGCCCAGCCGCGCCGACGTGGGGATGTCTACGTAATCGCTGACAGGCAGATAATGGTAGCTGGTGCCCTCGTCCCGGTAGGCGGCGGTGGGCAGGATGAAGTGTCCGGCGGTGAGGGCGGAGTCCAGTACCCCGCAGGAGCCGTAGAGTAGCACCTTTTTCGCCCCCATGGCCAACGCCTCCTCCAGCAGTCCCGCCGTGCCCGCACCGCCAATCAGCGTGCGGAAGATACCGATGCTGCGGCCATTCCAATCCAGCTTATAAACGGGGATATCAACGCCCTCCCGCAGAGTGGCGACCACCTGGGTGGGGCAGACGCGCTCCAGCGCATGGAAGGTCTTGTCCTTGAAGGTCATGATGACCGTTTCCGGGAAAGCGTCCGTGGGGTTGAACGAACGCTGGTATTCAAATTTTACGATTTCCTCGGAATCAGGGTCGAAAGTATCAAATAGGCTCATAAAAACTCCTCCTCTATGTAGGGGCGGACATTGTCCGCCCGCGTTCTATGAGAGATGCCGGTTGACGGCGGCCGCAGGCCGCCCCAACCGCGAGCCCAGCGTAAGCGGGTCGCGGTTGGAAGCGAGGAGCAAGGGAGCGGCATGAGGAATGCCCGGCAGGGCGTTCCGAATGAAGCGGACTTTGCGACGAGCT
>CAJULM010000043.1 GCA_910587285.1 uncultured Oscillospiraceae bacterium
CCCTCTTATTATTTCCCTGTCTGCCTTTTAGGGAGCATATCACCGTGTCCAGAGGTCCGCTCACTTCTCCCGATCCACTTTCTTCTCGCCCTTGCCCAACTCCGGGGGCTGCTTCTCCTTCCACTCCCCCAGCAGGGCCATGATCTGGTCCTTCATCTCACGGGGCGTCTTGTCCTTGCCGAAAAACTGGGCCAATTCCGCAGAACTGATGATCACGTCAAAATCCTCCTTTTTCTTCTCCTGGCTCAACACTGCGTCGATCACGTCCGGGTTGAGCTGGTTCTTCTCGTCCATCTCCCGCAGCTTCTTGGCCTGGGCCTTGGAGGGGGACGACTGCTGCCCCTCGATGGACACAGCGATATACTTCTGGTGCTTGGGCCGGATGCGAGAAACCTCCACAGCCGGGGTGAACGACAGCTTGCCGCCGTCCATGAGTTGTTTCAGCTCCGGCACAAGGTCATTGAGATAGATGTACCGCTGGACCGTCTTTCCGCTCATGCTGTTGCGCTCGCCCACTTTGTCCAGGGACAGCTTGCCCACATCCGCGCCGTCCCCCCGCGCCCCCTGGTGCTTGATGGCCTCATACTGCTGCCGTAATGCCGCCGCCTTTTCGCTGGGCAGGATCGTCTCCCGGTGGCGCAGGTTGTCGTCCGTCATGGCAAGGACAGCTTCATCATCCGTCATGTTGCGGACGATACAGGGCATATTGCGGAAGCCCGCCAGCTCGCTGGCCCTCTGCCGCCGGTGGCCCGCTATGATCTCATAGCCGCCGCCCTCACGGGGCCGCACCAGGGCGGGCTGGTGGACGCCGCCAGCCTTGACGGACGACACAAGGCCCTCCATCTCCACATCATCCCGGACGCCGAACGGGTGGTTCTGGAACGGGTGGAGCTGGGAGAGGTCCAGATAGACGATCTCCTCTTTTTCAGCGCGGGAGGCGTCCCTGGGCTGGGGCGGCTGCTCCGGCGCGGGAGGGGGCGGGGCCTCCTCCTTGGCCGGGGCGGGCGGTCCGGCGGCCTTGTCCTGTTTGGGGACCCTGGCCGGTCTGCCAGCGCCGCCGCCACCGGGGGCCTGCTTCTCGCTCTTGGGCGGATGGCCCTTGCGCTTGGGCTTTTCCCCCTGGGCCGGGGCCTCCTTGGCTTTGGGCCGGCGGCCGCGCCGGGGCTTCTCTGGCTCCTCCTGGTGGCCGCCCTCCTTCTCCTGCCCAGCGCCGGGCTGGACGGACGACAGGTCGATCACCTTGTTCTCCTTGGCCGGGGGGCCCTCCATGCCGGGGATCACCGCCTGCTCCGTCTGCGCTGGGGCGGGCGGGGCCTCCGGCGCGGGAGGCTCCGGCTTCTGCTCCTCCGGGGCCTGCTTCCCAATGGGAACACCCGGCTTTTTATCTTCTGCCACTTCTTCGACCTCCTTTTTCGTGTTTATATATGAAAACGCCGCCCATAGTCTCACTTGGGCGGCGCTAACATAACAAAATAGCTTGTAGTGTTACCTAGTAACGTGTTATACTATGAAACAATAAAGAATCAGGGAGAGAGTATTATGGCTTCAAAGGAATATATACCAACTCACGATTTGGCTTATTGCCCTCAATCCGATCCTACCTCACCTATATGCCAAAACTGTGATTGTAGCCATGTTGACATTGAAGAAGCAATTATTCTTCAAGAATGTCAGGCATTTTACACTGTATTTTTGCAATTAGAAAAACAATTAAAAAATAGTGGACTTCACAATGACAAACCCGATGATAACCTTCCACCTTTACTTTCTGTTCCATATATGGTTAATGGGGCATTTGCCAGTGAATTAGCATTAAAATATATGCTAATTTCTTCAAATGTGACTTTCAATATGAGAAAGGGGCATGATTTAGCATACTTGTTTCAACTATTACCTCAAACACAGAAAAATATTTTAACTGCATCAATCAAAAAGGACTGTAACTTAAATGACGCTATTTTTCAAGATGGACTAAACTCGATAGCTGATACATTTAACAAGCAACGATACCAATTTAGCAATTACAATCAAGACTTAAGCACTCATATCATGTTTGCTCCTTTTGTTCATACCATGTGCAAATTTGTACTGGAAATATAAGATAAAACCTCTTGCTGACGGCCTGCAAACCGTTGATATGACTGACTTTCTTAAAGTCCTATAATTACACTCCGACCATTTTCTCGATAAAAACCGCTGATTTTCAGCGGTTTTTATCGTTTTCCAGAACTTTTTATCGCTTTTTATTTTTCGCAGTTGTCGCCCGACCCAGATTTGACCCATACCAGCGAAATTTCAGGGAGCGCCGGTTTTTTCTTCCGACGCTCCCTGTGTCTATTGCAACTCTACTACTATTCTTTTTTCAGATGGCCTGGGCGATGAACCCTCCCATCCGGTCGGCAGCTTCTCTCCGCATATCCCCGGTGACGTGGGCGTAGGTGTCCAGAGTGAAGCCCGCGCTGTAGTGGCCCAAGATGTTGGACACCGTCTTGACGTCCACGCCCTGCTGGATCGCCAAGGTTGCGAACGTATGGCGCAGGCCGTGAAAGGGCAGGTTTTCAGCGATCCCCGCCTTCCTCAGCAGGGTCTTGTGCAGCCGCCCGATGCAGTCCGGGCCGTACATCCGCCCCGTCACCGGCGAGGGAAACATATAGGGGTTGGACGGATGCTTTTCGTGTTCCTGCACCAGCAGATCCACCGTTTCCTGCGGCAGGCAGATCGTCCGCACCGAGTTGGCGGTTTTCGGCTGGGTCACCCGTACCTCGCCCTTCAAGCGCCCCGCCGACTTCGACACTGTCAGGGTGCGAGACTCCACGTCAAGGTCAGTCCAGAGGAGGGCCGTCAGCTCCCCCCTTCTTAGACCCGTGGTCAGCTCCAGATAGAACATGGGCAGGACACCGTGCTCCTCCGCCGCGCTGAGGTAAGCGCCGATCTGCTCCGCCGGAAGGATCTTCATCTCCTTTTTCTCTTTGGGCGGCAGTCGGCAGCCGATGGCCGGGTTGAAGGGGATGAGCCGTTCCTTCACTGCCTGATCCAGCGCCGTGCGGAGCATGGCGTGGAGACCGCGCACCGTCCGGGCGCTCAGGCTCCTGTCCTCCATGCCTTCGTATTTCTCCACTCTGCCGCTCTTTTTTGTCTTGTTGTAAAATTTCTGGAGATCCAGGGTGGTGAGCTTTTCCAGCTTGATTTTGCCGATGTTGGGCGCGATGTGGTGTTCAATGTAGCTGCGGTAGTATTCCGCTGTGCTGTCTTTGACGGCAGGCTTGCAGTAGTTCTCATGCCAGAGCCAGCACCATTCCTCCACTGTATACTGGCCCGCCTTGGTCACGTCGATTTTCCCGTTTTTCTCAATGGCCTGGGCCAGCTTCTCTTTGCACTCTTTCTGTGTTTTGGCCAGGACGTTTTTGTAGATGGCCTTGCCCGTCACTAGGTCGCGGCCCGCCGTATACCGGCCCTCCCAGCGGCCGTCGGGGCGCTTGCGTAGGCTGCCCTCGCCGTTTGCTCTTTTCTTACCCGTGGTCACTCACCTCCATTTTTGATGTCGCCATCGTTGTTGTCCATGCACTCGGCCATCATCCTGACGCCCAGCCTGAAGCCCAGGATGAAATTTTCCAGAGCGGTGATGCTGTCGATCTCCTGTTGAGACCGGGTTAACCTGGTCAGGATCGTCCGCCCATCATCATCCAGCAGTTCCTCCAACTGCTTTTCACATTGGGTAACGCGGTCTACCGCCTGTTTCAGCTCCCTGTTAGGTATCATCCTCTGTTCGTTAGGTGTGATATTGCCGTAGTAGAAATCTTCCAAAGTTCTTCTCATTTTTCTCGCCTCCTGTAGCCACACACCATACCACAGGTTGGGGGGAATAGCCATGGCAAACAGAAAGAATTATCAATCCAGACATATCTTTTTTGCCTGTGGCGGCTGTCCCTTGATTACTTCCCCATTTAGCAGTACAATTAGGTTAACGCCTGCTGGCTGGCGCACCTGGGACATTAGGAGGGGAAGACGATGCAAAACACTAAAAAAGCCCCAAAGAAGGGGATACGGATCCTGTTGATGGTATTTGGCGGCATCCTTGCGGTGATGCTCCTTGCGGGGGCCGCCTTGTTTGTGATCCCGCTGACGGAGCGGGTAGATGTCTCCCCTGTGGCCGGCTCCGCCGACTGGATGGCAAGGCTGCCGGACGACGCGCCCCTGGGCAAACTGTCCATCCCCGGCACCCACGATGCGGGGACGCAGTATGTGCAGCTCGGCTTTTTCTCAAAGTGCCAGGCCCGGAGTATTGGCCAGCAGCTTGAGGACGGCTTCCGCTACCTTGATATCCGCCTTGCCATCAGCGGGGACAGGCTCGACCTGAACCACGGCTTCTGCGAATGCAGAACCGGCGGCACGCCCTGGTCTGACCGGCTCATGCTGGAGGATGTGCTGGAGGATTGTTATGCCTTTCTCTCCGCCCATCCCACCGAGACCGTGATTTTCGCGGTCAAGCAGGAGCACGGGGGCGAGAGCGTGGCGGAGTTTCAGCGCGTCCTTGACCGCTATATCCAGGAAAATGCCGAGCGCTGGTATCTTGGCAGTGAGCTGCCCTCTTTAGGCGAGGCCCGCGGCAGGCTTGTTCTTTTGCGTCGGTATGATGACGAGGCGGAGCTTGGCAGGAATGCCGGTATCGCGCTCATCTGGCCAAATCAAAACGGCTATGATGACCCCGCAAGGGCGTTTTCTTCTGAGAGTTGCTCCGTGGGCAGCCTGACCCTCGCCGTGCAGGATCGGTATGAATATGACGAGGAGGAGAAGTGGGCCGCGTTCTGCGCCGAGGCGGACAATCCCGACGCGGTGGCGCTGCGGTTCCTCAGCACCAAGGGGCATATGACGTTCGGGCACCCGTATCGCTACGCCAAAGAACTCAATCCCCGGCTGCTTGCGCTTTGCGAAAATCAGGATATATCCTTGGGGTGGATGGTGATCGACTTTGGCAATGCCCGGCTTGCCTCGGCGATCTATGAGCAGAATTTTTAAGCGCTGTGTGATTTTCGGAAAAACCATGCGGGCGGCGCTCCGCAGACGCGGAGCGCCGCCCGCTTTTGCTTGAGAGCGTCTATTCCGGGTAACGGGTGTAGCGGGCATATCCGGGCTGCTCCTCCAGCCACCATTTGAAGTACTGCCCTCCCCACCGAACAAGGTTATTCATACCGCTCTCGGTAACCTTGATGTACGTCTGTTTTTCACAGGATCAATTTATTAGTCTCTTGCCATCTGCGTGTCAATCCAGCCGAGGAATTTCTCCTTCGGTACCACGATCCTACTGCCAATCTTCAATGCCGGAAAGCCCTCAGCGCGCACCAGTTCATAGGCCCCTGCGCGGCTGATGCCCAGCACCGCCGCCACCTCGGGAACGGACAGCATTAGCGGTAGTTGATCGTACGAGGTATACTGTGTTTTTCTCATAATCGTCCTTTCTTCCTTCCCCGCGGAAGGGTTTTTAGTTTGTTGGATGCGTCTTGTTGATATAGTTCCTCCCCAAAATTTAGGGTAACCCTACGAAAATTTCAATGTTACCACTCCATGGTCATCCCCTCGTCCGGGTGGTCATCCGGCTTGTGGCCCATGGCGATCTTCTTCTCCCGGATCTTCTGCAACAGCTTGCGGTCTGTCCGCATCCCCACCGGGCTGTGTTTGGGCAGGGAGTTGTTCTGGAATACTCGGCTCATGCTGTGGAGCAGACGGATCACCGCCAGCGCCGCTCCGGCCATTGAGGGTTCCTCCGTCCGCTCGAGCAGAAGGCCGGCGTATTCATTGCCCTGCACCGCCGCCTGGAACAGCCAGTATTCGGCCTGTTCCATATCTTGTGGGATCTCCCGGCCTATGAGGTACAGCTTGCCCAGCAGATATTGCGCGCCGGGATGGCCCGCGTCGGCACACTCCGTGAGGTACTTCAGCCCTTGTGTCACATCTTTGGCCACGTTCTCTCCGCTGAGATATTCCTTTGCCAGACGATACCCTGCTCGAAGCGAACCTCCCTCCCACGCGCGTTCCAACCACCCCATTCCCGCAGACAGGTCGCACACATCCAAGTCGTCAGAGAGCAGCAGCTCCCCCAGCGCGCACTGGGCCGGGATGATCCCCGCCTGTGCTGCTTTTGCGAACGCCTCCGCCGCCAGCGCACTGTCCGGGATGAGGATGCCGCCGTCCTGGTACAGTGTCCCCAGCACATACCACGCCTGGGACACGTCGTAGTCCGCCAGTTCCCGCATCTCCGATACCGCCCAGTCCTTGTTTTCTATGGGCTCCTCTGGATCGTCCAAGATACGTTTCATTTTCCAGTACCACTCGTTGCGGGTATGATCGTAGCCGTCGTCCTCGCCCGGCTGCTGTTCCCCCTCGAAGGTCAACGCGGACAAACAGAGGTTCTCCGCCTCCGCCACCACGGCGTTCTTAATTTGCCGGAACTCTTTCCGCTCAGACAGCTTTTGTTTCTTGGGCGGCGCGTCGGAATAATAGCCCTCCACCTCACCCTGCAACATTTGCCACTGTTCATAGCATTTAGCCACCGCGGGCAGGCGCTCCATCTCGTCCACCACTTCGTCCACCAGCTTTTTCACCCGTTTGGGCAGATAGCCGTACTTCTTCTGACCCTTCACACCGTCCAGCGCCTGGGCCAGATCCCACATCCGCTGTTCCGCTTCCGGGTGGTCGCAGATACCCTGGCGCATTTCCTTCACCAGCGTCAGCATGGACGCCCGCGCCTCACGCACCAATTCATCCCGGGAAACGGTTTTCTGCTCGTACAGATGGAGTATCTCCTGCTGGAAGATTTGGTTGGTCAGGACGGATTTGATCTTGCGGATGCCGTCGCGATCCAGCCAGCCCTCCTTGGGTTGGCTCGACCACGCCATCATGTGGACATGGGGATGGTTTCCCTCATCATGGAAGGCGGCGTACCATCGGAAGTGATCCGGCGGTATGCTCATAGCGGCGGCGATTTCGTTCCGCTCCTGGCGGAGCAAATCCCGCCACGCCGACGCCCGGTCATAGCCCAGACGGGCCGCGTCCTCCCGCTTCAGCGAGATGATGCGCGTCCACACGTTGCCGGTGTAGCTGTCCAGTTCCACTGCCGCCTTTTGCAAATCCACACTGTCATCATCACCGAACAGGCCGTGGCTGCCAAGCCGCTCTACTCTCGGGCGGGTTGCGATGTACTTCAGGTACACATCGGAGCGGTTGGCCTGCTCCCAGTTGCACTCCAGCGCCGTGGTGATGAACGCGGAAGCATGGGCCTTGGTGCGCGATGCCTCCCAGTCAGCATACTCCAACAGCTCCCTGCTGTCCGGGAAGTCCCGCACCAGCGACCGGATCAACTGCTCCTGACGCTTGGTGGCGGGGCGGTCGTCCGGCACCAGCTCTACGCCGTCCCGTGTCCCGATGTAGCGCAGGTATCCGCCGCCACCTATGCCGCCTTTGCCGCCGCACTTGATGTACGGGCTTTTCAGAATCAGCTTGGGCATCAGTCGTCCTCAACGTGACGCGCGATCTGCGCGAAGTGGATCTGTCCGTTGGTGCGCTTCGCACGTTCCACGCTCTCTGAGCGTTTGCGCCGCAGATATTCCTCGTCCAGCTGTGTGCAGTCCGCAAGGATGCTCATACACATATCCACCTCCACCGTCAGCTTGAACATCAGCGACGCCATACGGTTTTCCATGGTGCCCAGCCGTCCGTTGATACAGGAACGGATGGCTGGAGGGAGGAACAGCCCCGCGTCCTGGGCGCTGAGGTAGTCCAGATAGAAATCCAGCGCGTGTTCGATGAACGCGGTCATACTCCTGCTGCCATCCTCGTGATAGCGGCGCTCCAGCTCGGTTTTCTTTTCCGGCGTGAGATAGACCGCCAGCTTGTCTTTTTTGCTCATTTTCTGCTCCTTTCCGGGGTTCGACCCCTGTGCAAAGCCTATGATTTCGCGCCGTTTGGGGATTCTTGACCCCAACGGCGCACTTTTCCTTCTGTTTTGACCCCATTCGCAGCCCGGGAAAACGCCCGCACTGCGGGCGTTTGTGGCTCGGCGGGTGTCACTTGTGACGCCCGGTGTTTATCCTGCTTTTCCTTCGTTCTGCCATCTGTCCCGGTTTCCGGGGCTTCCTCGTGGTAGGTCAGCTTGTCCTTCGGGCCAGGCAGGGGCGGCAGATCCAGCAGATAATAGGTATTGTTACACTGCCGCCTCCGGCCCTTGCGATCGGTGGCGTAGGTGGGCACCCTGCGGATAAATTTCCACCGCTCCAGCTCGTCCACCGCCTTGCGGGCCGTGGTGTCGGAACAGCCGCAGGCGGCGGCGATGGTCTGCATACTGGGCCAGCAGGTGTCTTTGCTCCCCGCGCGGCTGCGCAGATAGCCGTACACCGCCAGCTCCCGGCAGCTTAGGCCATAGCAGAAGATGGCGTTGCTGGTTTTGAAATAGCGTTCTCCTAAAATTGACATAATGCTTCTCCTTTCTTCGTTCGTGGGTTGATGGCCTGACGCGGAACATTTGGCCCGCCTCCTTCCTCCGCGCAAAATAAAATACTGCCCCGCACAAATTTGTGGGGGCAATATTCATATTGCGTTTTCAGCTGTGTGTGGTAAAATATGACTGCTGGGAGGTGAGGACATGGCCCAATCCAGATATCAGATTTTTCAACTGTCCGCCCGGGCGGTGATGAGCTACGCCGTTGAGACGGAGAATGGTTACTCCTTCGACCTCAGCGCGTCAGCCACGGAGAAGTGCAGAAGCAAAACCGCCACCCACGAGCAGGACAGCAACGCTCTGTTCTTTCAAATCATGTGTGTCCTGCGGGGCGACGGCTATACCGAACCCGGTGACGGGAAGCTGATTTCCGATCTGTCCGACGCGATTCTCTACATGGATTTTGCAGGCGTCTTTGACCGTAGCGCAACCAACAAAAAACAGCGTGTCCGCCAGGAGAAGGCACGGGCCATGTTCCGTCCCGAGGGTATCGGTCTGGACTTTGGCTCCGGCTCACATCGGTACGTGTCTTTCGAGCGTTCCGGCAGCATGAGTCGTCAGGCGCGGCTGTCCTTCATCCGGGCAGGCCTCTATGACGCGGTGCGCCGGCGCATCATGCTGGGCATGGACATCGACCAGTGCCAGCTCTCCAAGCTGTACGCCTACAACGGTTTGATGCTGTCCAGCGGCACACGCATTGACGGCGTGGACATTGACCGTCCCCACCGGGTCGTCGTAGTGGACAACCCCACCCGCACGGAGCATCTCGTCCCCGTCATCACCGTGGAGGATGATGGCTCCCAGGACACCACGCGGAACTATCACCGGGTGGAGAAAAAAGCAGATGTGGAGGTCACCTGCTTTGACGGCGAGGGGCTGATCTCGCCCCGGTTTGCCGCGCAGATCGACCGGGCGCTGTTCGGCGGGCACATCCACACCTCGTTCCAGATCCGCCTGCCCTACATCAAGGGGATGCTCCACCAGGTGGACTTCCACACCTTCCTGACCGACTGCGGCACCCGCACCATCACCGACCTGTGGGGCGTGGAGCACCCGGTGAAAGACGTGGATGTCATCCTCACCCGCTCCATGTGCAAGGGGCTGGGATGGATGGAGCAGTGCGGCATGAATTGGGACAATTACTGGGACGCCTTCCGGCGATACCGTCACGCGCTGTATATCACCAACGTGAGCAAGGAAAAGCCGGAGCGGTTCACCGAACTCAACTATCAGTTCCTCACCACCGTGTCGGTCCGGGTGGACGAGTTCCGACCCGTCGACCTGCCGGACGGCTGGGATCACAGCCCGGAGAAGGACGAGCGCCACTGGCTCACCAAGCAGACCGAGCTGGCCTACTACAACTTCCGGGCCAATAGACAGTTCCGGCGGGACTATTTTCTGCGGGCGCTGGAGGGGCGGCGTTTCTGGGAGCGGGAAAAGAGCCGGGACTACTATCTCGCCTCTGTGTTGAAAAAGAATCCGCGATTCATCGACGAGCCAGTGTACACCCAGGCGCTGGATGACATGGCGGAGCACATCGTGAAAAATTACGCCGTGGGGCGGCTCATCGTGGCCGGGGATAACCGCTATCTGTCCGGTGATCTGCTGGACTTGCTTGTGGGATTGCTGGATCTCGGGCAGGCGCGGACGAAGCGGGAACGGACATTTTATGCCTCGGCGTTCACCAACGCGCAGCACTTTCCCAACGGTGCATTCTACGCCCCCGGCGCAACATACCCGCGGCAGGAGGTGTGTACGCTGTTGCGAAACCCACACATCGCCCGCAACGAGGAGATCCAGCTTTCTTGCTACGACGACAAAAATAATATGCGCCAGTTCTATTTCCGCCAGCTCACCGACGTGGTGATGGTGAGCTCCAATATGCTGGCGGCGGAGCGCCTGGGTGGCGCGGACTACGACGGCGACATGGTGAAAACCATCGCCGATCCCATCATCAATGCCTGTGCGCGGCGCAACTACGACATTGACCACTTCCAGAAATACAAATCGCTGGAGAACCGGGAGAACCTCCCCTTGCTGATGATCCCGGCGGCGGAACCCCGGATCGCCTCCGCCCACGACTGGGAGGCCCGGTTCGAGGCGGTGCGGGACACCTTTTCCTCCCGGGTAGGGCAGATTTGCAACGCCGCGCTGGATCGCAGTATCATCGCCTACAACGAGAACTCCGACGATGATGAACGCCAGCGGTGCCGGGAGGAGACGGAGCTGCTGGCCATCCTCACCGGGCTGGAGATCGATGCGGCCAAGAGCGGCGTGCGGCCTGATCTGGAAGCATTTCTGGAACAGCGGACAGTGAAGCGGACGCCGTTTTTGCAGTACAAATATCTGGCGGAACACACTGGTGAACGGCGGGCCTGGTACGAACCAACCCACACTGCAAAGCTCAAGGCGTTTTTCAACCGGGTGGATTGGAGCCAAGTGGACTCCAACGTGGAGCGTCTGCCCTATCTGGCCCACCAGTTGAAAAAGCATACGCCGAAACTCAAGGCCATCCCCGCACAGGACGGGGAGCTGTTCACCTTCGCCGTTCAGCCTGATTGGCAGAATAAATTGGACAAAGGCATTTTGGCCGCTGTGGCCGCCTTGCTCCGTGACTACGAGGCGTGCCTGTCCCGTATCCGGGCCTGCCGGGTGCCTGTCCGAAGCAAGGGCCGGAAGAATGATGTGGAGCGTATCCACTTTTCCCGTGGGCAGGAGGAGGAATGGGACGCGGACGAGCTGTATGCCCAGTTGGGCGAGCTGCCGCCAGAGCAGGTGGCGGAGGTGTTGGAAGCCCTCCGCCGCGAGGGGTGGCAGTTTCTGGACACTGACGCGCGGGAGCGGTTCCTGTTAGAGTGGCTGCCGGAATTTGAGGAGCTGTTCGACCTGTTTACAGATTTTCGTTTTAGTGGTTATAGGGTGCTGGCTGACATTCTGCTGGACATCGACCAGGAGAACGCCGCCCAGGATCGCAAGCGGCTGACACGGGATGGGGACTCCCCCGCTTTCGCCGCCATGATGGAGGCGTATCAGAAGAAAACAGCTTCCCAGTCTTACCGGGACGCCGTTTCTGCCAAATGCCGGGAGCTGCTGGATGGGATCGTGAAGCCTATGATTGCGGTGCAGTATGTGGTGGCGCTGGGCAGACGGGGATTGCTATGGGAGTTACTGTCGGACGCCGTTCTACCCAACGTGTTGGAGGTGCGCCATGCTGAATGAGTGGCAGGAATTTTTGGAGTACACCGGGCCGGTAACCTACAAAGCCGACAGTAAAAAAGATACCTCCTGGCTGGGGCGCTTTACATTCGAGGCCCTGCGGGACTTTAGCGGGCTGTCCCGAATCTTGACTATCCTGGCTCGGGGGTTCCTGTTCCATGTCCCGGATGGGGTGGTGCTGGATGGCCAGCCCAGGGAGAAAATAGACTACGCCCGCCGGGGACTGTGCGCCTGGTGCAGTGTGCCGGAGCGGGTGGGTGCGAAGCAGGAGTGGCAGTATCGGACGGATTTTGGCCCGCTTTATGAGGAGTTCCCGACACTGGTGGGCGAGGATGGCCAGGGGTGGTTCTGTCGGCACTTCCATACGGCCATGGCTTTTGCCAGGGACAATCCGAAGGTGGTGCGGAAGGTTTATTTTGAAGTCTCCGGGGATTTGAATAAAAAATTCGACGCGGAGTGGCGCAAAAAGGTGCGGCAGTTTCAGATGCCGCTGTTCTCCTCCAGTGCGGACGGCGCGTGGATCATACGCTTTGACGATGTGATTGCCGACGCGCTGGAGTTGGGGCCGCTACGGCAGGGTACGGTTGATTTGCCCGATGATCTGTTGGTAAAAATCGAGGCGGTGAAGCCGAAGAAGTTGCCTGCCGAGGTAATCCAAACGCTCATTGCCTATTACATCGCAAATAAGCCGGAGGACAGCGATTGGGTGGTACTGCCGGTGGCAAATTTTGACTGTTGGTTCGGGGATACCAATTTCGGGCGGAAATATCTCAGTCAGATTCCGGAGGACATCATCCAGCGGAGCAGCAGCTTCGGTGTCAGCCGGTATCGAGTGCTACCGGATTATTTGCCGTAACTGGTTGGGACTTCGGGTTGTTCCCCGGCCCAGCCCATCCGCCTTCTTAACGAGGCCCACAAGCTGGCACACAGCGGCCAACAAGGGGCAGTCTGGGCTGGGGAGGTGTTAACCTCGTCTGGGAGCTTCCATCGCTCCTGTGGTGCGACACGGGCATCCTGCCCGGTCTGTTCTGACCGGGTAGGACACCTGTATTCTGGGTAGCTATTCAGTTCGTTCGCCAGCCGCCAGGCCAGCCGGAACCCGCAGATGAAGCTGCCTATGGATTTTTCCTCTGCCAGACAATCCTTGGCGTCGATCAAGCGGAGTACCAGCCGCCGCTCCGGCTTGTTCAGCTTCAGGATAAGCTGCTTGTGGAGGGCTTCGATTTCCGTGTGGACGTCTGTTACCTGGGGCGGTGTGTAGAAGCTGTCATATAGGGCTGTTAGGGCCTTATTCATGCTATCACCTCCTTGTGGCACAAACATATACCACAGGTTGGCGGGAAAAGCTACAAAATTTTTGGGCGTGTGCCTTTCTTGTTGGATGCGTCTTGTTGATATAGTTCCTCTGAGGATTCTTTGGCGGGGTACTCCACATTCAAAGCTGTAGCTTTCAGCCAACTGCTATTACATTGTCCGTCCACATCTCGCACTGGCTCATAACGGTCTGCACCGCGTCCTCCATCCCCTCCGGCGGGTATTTATACTTTTTCAAGAGACGCTTCACCAGCCGCCGCATCCCGGCCCGGGCGCTCTCTTTCTTCTGCCAGTCGATGGTGCGGTTTTGCCGCAGAAGGTCAGTCAGTTCTTTGGTGATGGCAATCAGTTCCTCATGCTCGTAAAAATCCTTGATGGCTTGGGGCTTGGTCAGCGCGTCATAAAACGCCAGCTCCTCGACATTCAGCCCCAGCGCCTCACCTTCCGCATTGGCCTGGGCGATGTCTCGTGCCAGCTTCAGCAGCTCTTGGATGACCTCCTCATTGGTCAGCATCCCGTTGAGGTAGCGGTTCATCACGCTCTGGATGATCTCACTGAATTTTTGAGACTTCACCACATTGGTTCGGCGGAAAACGGATACCTGCTCCGCAATCAACTTCTTCAGCAGCTCAATGGCCAGATTCCTCTCCTTCATATTGGCCACTTCTTCCAGGAACTTTGGATCAAACAGGGAAAACTCTGTCCCCACATCGGAAAACAGGTTGATAACCCCTTCGCTTTTGATGCTGTGCTTCAAAAGCTCGTTGATCTTCGCGTTGACCTCCGGCAATGTAAATTTCTCGCCCGCCCCGCCCATGGTGAGCCGGACAATCATCGTCCTGACCGCCTCAAAAAAGGCACATTCCAAACGGGTGCGCTCATCCACCATGCTGCCGCACAGCGAGAGGGCCTGTCGGAGCAACAGCGCCTCCTTGATGTAGATATTGTGGGTTTTCTCCTTTTCCGGTAGCGCGTGTTCCACAACCCGCTTGCCCAGCAGGAAATTGACGCCGCCGCTGATAGCCTTGGCACGTTCCAGATCTGTCCCAGAAGCAAACGCTGAATAGTCAAAACCATGGAACAGGTCGCGGCAGACGGACAGCTTCTCCAAAAACTTCGGGTATGCCACATGGCCCACATCAGGATCGCCGTAGTTCTTCTTGTCCCGGCCTGTGTAGTCGCTCATGGCCTGCTTCAGCGCCTGGGCGATGCCCACATAGTCCACAACCAGCCCGCCCTCTTTGTCCCCAAAGACTCGGTTGACCCGGGCGATGGCCTGCATCAGATTGTGCCCGGCCATGGGCTTATAGACGTACATGGTGGCCAGCGACGGCACATCGAACCCGGTCAGCCACATATCCACCACAATGGCGATCTTCATGGGGGAGCTGTTGTCTTTGAATTTCCGGGCCAGCTCCTCCTTGTGGGCCTTGTTGCCGATGATCTGCCGCCACTCCTCCGGGTCGTTGTTGCCTTGAGTCATGACCACCCCCACCTTCTCCGTCCATGCGGGGCGCAGTTCCAGGATACGCTTGTAAATGTTCATGGCGATGGGGCGGGAATAGGCCACAATCATGGCTTTGCCCGTCAGCAGATTGGCCCGGTAGTTTTCGTAGTGATCCAGAATATCATTGACCAGCGATTCGATGGTGGTATCCGCGCCCAGGATGGCCTCCATCTGCCCCAGCTCTTTTTTGCTCTGTTCAATCACATAGGGATCCGCGTTCTGGGCCATCAGGTCATACTCCGCGTCAATCAGGCGCAGCGTCGCCTCGTCCAGCCTCAAATGGATCACCCGGCTTTCGTAGTACACCGGGCGGGTGGCCCCATCCTCCACGGCCTGGGTCATGTCGTAAACGTCGATATAATCTCCAAACACCTCCCGGGTGCTGCGATCCTTGGAGGAAATGGGCGTCCCGGTAAAGCCGATAAAGGTGGCGTTGGGCAGGTTGTCCCGGATGATTCGGGCAGTTCCAATAACGGTGCGGGCTTCTATTTCGCCGCTTTCCTTTTGACGAGTGACGATTTTCTCCGTCAGTCCATACTGTCCCCGGTGGGCCTCGTCTGCCATCACTACGATGTTCCGCCGCTCGGACAGGGCCCCGTCCCCTTCCTCGAACTTCTGCATAGTGGTGAAGATGATGCCATTAGCCTGGCGGCCCGCCAGCAATTCCTTCAAATGCTGGCGGCTCTGGGCCTGCTGGGGAGTCTGGCGCAGGAAGTCCCGGCAGCGGGCAAACTGGCCGTAAAGCTGGTCGTCCAGATCGTTGCGGTCGGTAATGACCACGATGGTGGGGCTGTCCAGCGCCGTTTGCAGCCCGTGGGTATAAAACACCATGGACAGCGATTTTCCGCTGCCCTGGGTATGCCAGAACACCCCTCCCTTGCCGTCTGTGGCCGTGGCCTTTACCGTAGAGGCCACGGCCTTTTTGACCGCGAAATACTGGTGGTAGCCAGCCAAGATCTTGAACGTCTTTTCTCCGTCCACGTTGAAGCAGATGAAGTTTTTTAAGATATCCAAAAAACGCCGCTTCTCAAAAAGCCCCTCAAAAAATGTGTCAAACTGGGCATACTGCGTATTTTCATAGTCCCCATCGGTGGTTTTCCACGCCATGAAGCGGTCCTCGCCGGAGGTGATGGTCCCGGCCTTGGAGGTGGTCAGGTCGCTCATGACGCATACGGCGTTGTAAATGAACATGGATGGGATCTCGTGCATATAGTTTCGCAGCTGACGGTAAGCGGCGGAGGCGTCCGTCTCCTCCCGGGAGGGGGATTTCAGTTCCACCACCACCAGGGGAAGGCCGTTGACAAACAGGATCACATCCGGGCGTTTCTCCGAGTTTTCAATAAATGTCCACTGGTTGGCCACGGTGAAATCGTTGGTGTCCGGGTCGCCGTAGTCGATCAGATAGACCAGGGCGTGCCGCTCCTGCCCATCCTCAAAGTAGCGGACGGGCACGCCGTTTTGCAGGTAGTCCGTGAATGCCATGTTCTTCTGGAGCAGGGAGCCACCCTCAAAGTTTTTCAGCTTATACGCCGCTTCGGTGATGGCTTCTTCCGGCAGGCTGCGGTTGATACGGCGCAGGGCGGGGAGCAGCGCGTCCTCGTACAGCGGGGAGTGGTAGTCCCGTTCCACGTCGGGGCCGTATATGTAGTTGTAGCTCAGCCGCTCCTGGAAAAGCTGGAGGATGGCGTTTTCGTAGTGGGATTCGGTGAAATTGGTGGACATAACTACGCCCCTTTTATTGACATGAATTCAGCTTTTCAATCTTCTCGGTCTCTTTGCAAATATTGATTATTGTAATGTGAGTATCTGAAAAGTCAAGCTGATTGGAATTTAAAGTATAGAATTGCTCAGCTGCTCCGCATATTCCCGCGCAAAGTTCTACAACATTGATGCGAATATAATGTTTCTTATCATTTTCATCGCTCCATGTTGATCCAAAACAGCTACAACCATCAATACATAATTCAAATTGATCTATTGGAATTCCTTCTGCATTGCCAGCGTGAAGGAATGCACAGCGTAGTTTATAGCACATTTCCCCAGTAAATTGCGGATACTCTTTTTCATTTGGACTATAGAATTGAGATACATAATCATCAAACCATTTAATATATCGCTCTCTTACTTTTTGAACATTTGGATATGCTAATTTCCCACAAATATCTGGAAAAGTCAAAGCTAATGAAAGTGCAGCAAGGTAAGCCTTTGCCTCAATGGATCTTTTTACATCACATATTTTATCAATCATGGGGCAAATCCCTTTCTATGTGTACTAAAAACGATAATTTAACGGCTTAGAGCTGGATGCTGGAAACATCGATCTCGCCAGACATGAGCCTGGGCAAAAGCGAATCACGCAGTGCAGATAATCGCACATTTTCGGCCCTGTTGCTCTCTATATGCGACAAAATCGGAAGGGCCGCTGCATTGAATATACATAGGTCATCGCTTGACGGAATATTTACAGGGTACGTCATGATTTGCTGCTTATCTCCACGAGGCATTTTTGTGCCTTTTGAGCCAGCTACCATAAAATCAAAAAAACAATCAGCATATACGGTACAAAACAGGTAAGCCGATAAATCGGGCGTCTTGGGATGAAAGCAAAGAACGTCTGTCGAACAACCGCACTCAGATTGACAATAGACAATTTTCTTGAAGTAAGGCCGAATGTTTGAAATCAAAACATCACCAACAGCACATTTGGTAGTCTGTACTACGGTTGGCAGACTGGTAGCATCTACTGCACCGGCTTTTTCTGTCAACATATTCTCTGTTGAGTAGTAGGTGCTTGGCGTGAGCGTAGAAACTGCCACTTTATCCCTGGAATAATCACAGATTTCGGCTAACCGACCTATGGAAATAGGCTCAGGAGTGTTCCCGAATTGCTGTTGGTAAACGCATTGAAGCAGTTCCGTTAAATTATCGTTTATCTGTTGGTTGATGTATGCTTTCTGATCAATAAAATGCAGATATTCACCAATAGCCTTTTGAACATTGTATTTAGGTAGATCAATCAGCATATCTTTCATATCTTTAACGGTAACATGACCTAACCCAGTTGTTTGTTTATTAGATGCAATCGCTGTAAATTGTGGCTTTAGTGACTTTAATAAGTAGTACAGATACAGTTTATGGACGCCTTCTTTTTCCATCACCTTGAATATGTGTTGATTGAGCCAGCCATCAGAAAGATCATACCAAAAAACATCAATTGATGTTTCGGGATTTCCCGACCATGAAAACACCATGTCGCCCTTAGTTAAATGAACGGAATCATCAAAAATCTGCTGAGTATATGTTGTTTGGGCAGTGATGCCATTCTTTAATTCTGCGATTTTAATTACAGGTTTTCCATGATTGGAAAAGTGAATCTTCTTGAAAGCGAGTCCGTTCTTCCAATCGGCAAGAGAATAGAGAGATACATAGTTAGAGTTCATACCCAATCGCCTCCAACTGCCTCCTGATCTCCTCCTCCAACTCGTGGGACTTGGCGAACAGCTCCCCCAGCTCGGCGGTCAGCCGCCCCATCTTCTCCTCGAAGGGCTCCCCGTCCTCCTCCTGCTCCTCAATGCCCACATACCGCCCCGGCGTGAGAATATAGTCCTGCTTTACAATCTCCTGCATCGTGGCAGCGGCGCAGAATCCCTTGACTTCCTCCAGCGTGCCTGCCGCGAAGGCATTGTAAGTATCGGCAATCTTGGCGATATCCTCATCGGTCAGCTCCCGCAGCTTCCGGGTCACCATGGTTCCCATCTTTCGGGCGTCGATGAACAAGGTCTTGCCCTTTTGTTTCTTGTTCTTCGCAAGGAACCAAAGGGACACGGGGATCTGCGTAGTATAAAACAACTGGGGCGGCATGGCAATGATGCAGTCCACCAGGTCGGACTCGATGATGTTTTTTCGGATGTCACCCTCCCCGCCCGACTGGGAGGACAGGGAGCCGTTGGCCAGCACCATGCCGATCCGTCCGTTGGGCGCCAGGTGCCAGATCATGTGCTGGAGCCACGCGAAGTTGGCGTTGCCCGCCGGGGGCAGGCCGTAAGCCCAGCGCACATCCTCCACCAGCTTGTCCTGCCCCCAGCCGGACAGATTGAAGGGCGGATTCGCCATGATAAAATCCGCCTTGAGCTGGGGGTGGCAGTCATTAAAGAACGTATCAGCGTTGAATTTCCCCAGGTCGGCCTCAATCCCCCGGATGGCAAGGTTCATCTGGGCCATCTTCCAGGTGGTGGGGTTGGAGTCCTGGCCGAACACGGAAATTTTGTTGATGTTCCCGCCGTGGTTTTCGATAAACTTCGCCGACTGGACAAACATCCCGCCGCTGCCGCAGCAGGGGTCGTAGACCCGCCCGTTGTAGGGCTGGAGCACCTCCACCAGCGTGCGCACCACGCAGGCGGGGGTATAGAACTCCCCAGCCAGCTTGCCCTCCTGCTCGGCAAATTTGGACAGGCAGTATTCGTAGGCACGGCCCAGAATGTCCTTGCTGCTTCCATGCTCAGTCATCTGGATGTTGGTGAACAGATCCACCACATCCCCCAAGCGGCGCTTGTCCAGCTCAGGTCGGGCGAAATTTTTGGGCAGGATATCCTTGAGGCGCTTGTTCTCCTTCTCAATCGCGCGCATAGCTTCATCAATCACCGCACCCACCTCCGGCGCGTGCGCGGCGGTGGAGATCACTGACCACCGGGCAGACTCCGGCACGAAAAAGATATTCTCGGCGGTGTATTCGTCCTTGTCCTCCTCGAAGCCGTCGCCCTCGGCCACCAGCTCGTTGTACTTTGCCTCAAAGCGGTCAGAGATATATTTCAGGAAAATCAGACCCAAAACGACAGACTTATACTCCGAAGCATCCAAGTTGCCGCGAAGGACACAGGCTGCGTCCCAAATTTGTTTTTCAAAGCCGATGCTGCTTGTATTTGTTTCTGCCATCTCAACTTTCCTCCCAAATTTCACTCGATCTGTTTATAGGCATTATATACTATTTATTTCTTGGTTGCAATCTGTTTTCAGGCCGATTCGACAACTGGATATCCAGCAAATGGCACACAACTGCTTTTCAAAGTTCATCAAGGTTGCAACACCTTGTGTGGTCACACCCACCCACTGCACGATAAGTGTCTGCGAAACCCGCCCGTGGTTAGCTACGGGCGGGTTTCGTAGGCACTGCGGTATTCAGCGGTTTCATTCTTTTCTCGTTGGTCAAATCAGGCTCCACTTACAGATTTCCCGCACCAATCGGCTCCCAACGGTAGTACCCTCCGGCAGCAAAAACATCGCCACCTGGTTCTCTACACCGCCGTCGCTGATCAGATGGGCGTAGTCCCCATCAATGGATTCCACAGTATAATAGACAGGCTCCATCACACTTTTCCTCTCAATTTCTTTAAAATCGTCTCGTCCGCCGGACAGAATTCATACTGCGGGATCTCCTCCACCGTGATCCAACGGATGTCGTTGTGTTCCAGCATCTGCGGCGTTCCTTCGCAGATCGCAGCGTTAAACAGCGTCAGATGCACATTCAGATCCGGGTACTCGTGGTCTACCTCCATGAATACCCCACCCACCGAAAGGGTGACGGCCAACTCCTCCCGGCACTCCCGGACCAGGGCCTGGTCCTTTGTCTCCCCCGGCTCCACCTTGCCGCCCACGAACTCCCACAGCAGGCCCCTGGCTTTGTGGGCGGGGCGCTGGCAGATGAGGAACCTGTCCCCGTCCCAGATGAGGGCCGCTACCACTTCGGTCACTTTTTTCTCCATGCCGACCACCCTCCTTATGTCAATTCGTCGATCCGATCCTCCGCTTCGCTGAGCAGATCCTCCAAGCTCTCGTGGGCGTCCGCCCATTGCTCGAACTCCTCGCCAGCCATGTCCTCCGGCTCGTCATCGTCCATATCGCACAGCCGGGCTTCTAGCCCGGTATTCCTCCAGTTCCTCCAGGGACAGGCTGTCCAGCTCGCCGCCCAGCGCCGCGAACCACTTCCCATCCCGTTTGGCAAAGCGGACGGTCAGCTCCAGATCCAGCGCCTGCTCCATCAGTTCTTTGAAAAAGTTAATCATCATACCGCCTCCAAGTACAGGAAGGATTTGATTTTCCGCCCTGTTCGTGTTATCTTATTTGACAGTATATCACAAATCCGCCGCCGGGGAAAGTCCCGGCGGCGATATTGAAGGAGTTGGTATCCATGGTCCGTGAGATCATGCGCGATGAGGCATTTTTGGCCCAAAAGGCCGAGCCTGCCGCGCCGGAGGATCTGCCCGTGGCCCAGGATCTGCTGGACACCCTCGCCGCCCATAAGGATAGCTGTGTGGGCATGGCGGCCAATATGATCGGCATGAACAAACGCGTCATCGTCTTTGACAACGAGGGCGAGTATATGGTCATGTTCAACCCGGAGATCGTCAAAAAGTCCGGGCCCTACCAGGCGGAGGAGGGCTGTCTGTCTCTGTCCGGCGTCCGCAAGGCCAACCGCTGGAAGTCCATCAAGGTGCAGTATCAAAACAAGAAGTTCCAGATCCGATTCAAGACCTTCACCGGCTGGACGGCCCAGATCATCCAGCACGAGATCGACCACTGCGAGGGGATCTTAATCTGACGGTCAGCGTTTTTGTGAATCTGCACAAAAATATCTGGACATCTCTCAAAATATATGGTATATTTAAGAAAGATTATCCCCGCCGCGGAGATGAAAAGGAGGAAAGACCATGGAACCCAAGTTTTTTAAAATTCCCATCAGCGTCGGCAGCGTCTCCCTGCGGGTGGCCAAGGGCCACTTCGCCACCAGAAACAGCCACACCAACTACTTTATTGACGTCACCGAACAGCAGTCCTGTCTCCGGGAGGCGGAGACCGTGGCCCGCCAGCTGGCTCAGCGGGACCTGACCCGTAATACAATGGTGGATACCATCCTATGCTTGGACGGAACCCGGGTCATCGGCACCTGCTTGGCCCATGAGCTGACCCAAGGCGGCAACCGCTCAATCAATACCGGAAGGGATATCTACCTGCTGCGCGAGAACCTGAGCCGCGACGGAAAGCTCATTTTCCGGGACAATGCCAGATTTATGCTGGATGGAAAAAACGTACTGCTTCTGCTCGCCTCCGTCACCACCGGCAGCACCGTCCGCAAGGGAATGCGCTGCGTCCAGTATTACAAAGGGAACGTAGCGGGAGTCGCCTCCATTTACAGCCATGTGAAGGAGGTAGACGGGATACCCGTGGTGTCTCTGTTCAATACCAACGATCTCCCCGACTATGCCAGCCACCACCCCGACGAGTGCCCCCTCTGCAAAGCGGGCCAGCCTTTAGACGCCGTGATAGACAAGTACGGCTACGCCGCGCTGTAGCGGCCCAGTCAAACTGATGAGCCCCCTCTCCTGTCATCGAGCAAGCCCGAATGATGGGAGAGGGGGCTTTCATATGATCCCTTCCTCAAACTGCGGATATCTCGGCCGCATTCCTTCGCCGCAATGCGGAGATTTGCCAACTATTTTGGGGAGGCTTGACCTATGGGAACCACCATATCAAACCTACAGATTCTGGGCGTGCCAGAGGACACTGTTCGCGCCGCCGTGCCCTACGCCCTGGTGGGAGCTTGGTCGGAGCGCTTTGTCACCGTTTGCCCCAGCTTGGCTGTGCTGGCCCGACTGGACCGGCCGGACGACTTCTGCTCCCCCAAAACCGCCTGTGGGTGTCCAGCAAAAGCTATTTCGAGTGCTACGACCAGGAGCCGACCCTCATCTCCCGCCACCGGCTTGCCGGAAACGTCCGCAGCTTCCATTTCACCGAAAATGGAGATATCTGCGCGTTCACCTTCCAAGACAGGCGGTATTTGCTTCGGGTCTATCGTTTCTCTTGACCTGCGAGCGGGTACGCTTACCTCTTAATCCGTGCGCCCCCATCCCCAAATCACGGATATACTATCTGCGGGAGTACTTTGACAGCTTTCTAAACTGTCCAAAATACTCCCGCTGCTTATTACACATTTTTTGCTTCCTTTATCAGAGCTCCACCACATCCATCGCCGCCCGTTCCACGCACAGGGCGTTCCGGGTGTCCAGCACTAAGGACAGTTCTGCCACACCTGCCACATCCATACGGGGATGGAGCACAGCGGCGTATTGCAGCGTCTGGAGATCGTCTACCATTTGCTCTAAGGAAAACCACAGAGGCTGCGCCTCTGTAAACGCCCTGCAAGGGGTCTGCCTGAGGCAGATGGCCCCCTCGCCCCTTGCCGGGGGCATGGCACGCGCGGTCAGCGTACACCGAACCGCGTAAGCAGCCCGCCGATCCAGCCTGATCTGAGTCGGATTACACTCATTCCAGCAGATGCACTCCCCACAATGGGACTGCTGCCGCCAGGGCAGGCGGCAGCCCGGACTCCACAACAGCCCTGCCTGCCGCTCTATCAGATGGAGCGCACATTTTGGCCCTTTCTCCGGCCAGCCGGACGGCGGGCACACCTCTGGCCTGCAGACAGGGGGAACGGTCGGCGGACAAGGTACACAGACGGGAGGACACGCAGGCGGGCACGGCCCGGGGGGCGGACCAGGCGGCGGGAGGGGCGGACATACCTCCAGCACCTTTTCCAGCTTGTTTTTCAGCAGCATCTGGTTCTGCGTCACCGTCTCAACCAGGGCGGTGACGCTCTTGTTGACCGCCAGCACCTCCCGAGGGCCCGCGCAGGGCTTTGTCCCCGGCAGGGTCCCCAGAATGTACTGCAGCTTCT
>CAJULM010000044.1 GCA_910587285.1 uncultured Oscillospiraceae bacterium
GTACACTCCGTAAGTGTAAGGCGACTGTCAAAAGGTGTACTTTTTGACAGCCGCCTTTCCTCTGCTTTAACGCGGTAAAAGGTTTTTTGCCAAAAGGGTTGACAACCGCCCTCCCGCCGCGTATAATAGACCGTAACAATCCAATATTGAAACCTGTGACGGAGAGAAGTACCCGGCGCGGCGGACCTTTAGAGAGCCCCTGGCGGTGGAAATGGGGCGGCGAGCGGCCGGCGAATGGACTTCGGAGGGCGGACCGAACGGCGCGCACGCGCCAAGTAGGGACCGACGGGTCTCCCACCCGTTATCCATCGGGGCGCGCATGATGGTGCGCGTAAGCGAGCGGGCGTTTGATACGTCAATTTGGGTGGTATCGCAGAAGCAATGGCTTTTGTCCCATGTGTGGGGACGAAAGCCGTTTTGTTTTATCCTCCCCGGGCCTTGGCACTCCCGGTACATCTGCCACCCAAAATACCATATTTGGAGGAAAATCTCATGAAAAAGCACAGCATTTTGAAGAAGCTCACCGCTCTGGCCGCCGCGGCGGCCCTGGCCCTGTCCCTGTGCGCCTGCGCCAAAAGCGGAGGCGACCACGACACGCTCCCGTCCCCAAGCGGGGCGGACGGGGCCGAGGACGGCAAAACCTACAAGGTGGCCATCATCAAGCAGATGGACCACGCCTCCCTGGACGAGATCGCCAACGCCGTGGCCGCCGAGCTGGAGCAGCTGGCCGCGGACAACGGGGTGAAGATTGAGTACGAGATCACCTCCGGCCAGGGGGGCGATCAGACCATTTTGAAGCAGCTGGCGGACCAGGCGGTGGCGGACAAGGTGGACGCGATTATCCCCATCGCCACCACGGCAGCCCAGATTTCCGTCCTCAGCGCGGAGGACAGCAAGACGCCGGTGGTGTTCGCCGCCGTCTCCTACCCTGACGACGAGAGCGTGGCCCTCACCGGCATCGACTACGTGACGGGCACCAGCGACGCGCTGAACGCGCCGTTCATCATCGAGATGATGCTGGCCCAGAACCCGGACTTGGCCAAGGTGGGGCTGCTCTACTCCCTGTCCGAGCCCAACTCCGCCACCCCCATCGCCCAGGCCAAGGCCGCGCTGGACGCCAAGGGCATCCCCTACGTGGAGGCCACCGCCAACACCAACGACGAGGTGATCGCCGCGGCCAGCTCTCTGATTGCCGCCGGGGTGGACGCGGTGTTCACCCCCACGGACAACGTGATTCAGTCCGCCGAGCTGGCCATTTACGAGGACTTCATCGCCGCGGGCATCCCCCACTACGGCGGGGCGGACTCCTTCGCCCGCAACGGGGCGTTTGTGGGCTGCGGCGTGAACTACACCCAGCTGGGGACCCACACGGCGGACCTGGCCTATCAGGCCATCACCCAGGGCATGGGCGACATGGAGGACTACTATCTCATGCAGGGGGGCCTCATCGCCGTGAACACGGAGACGGCGGCGGCCCTGGGCGCGGACTATTCTGTATTTAATGGTATGGGCACGGTGACGGAGGTCGTCACCACCGAGGACTGAGGATTAGGGAGGCGGGTTCCCATGCTTTTAATCACACAGACCGCTCTGGAGCTGGGCTTTCAGTACGCCCTGGTGGCCATGGCCCTGTTTTTGAGCTACCGCATTTTGGACGTGGCCGACCTGACCACCGACGGCTGCTTCGTGCTGGGGGCGGCGGTGTCGGTGACGCTGACGGCGGCGGGCCACCCCATCCTGGCCATACCGGCGGCCATGCTGGCCGGGGCGTGCGCCGGGTTCGTCACCGCCTTTTTGCAGACCCGGATGGGCGTGCCCTCCATCCTGGCGGGCATCGTCACCAACACGGGGCTGTACACCGTCAACCTGATGGTGATGGGCTGGAAGTCCAACGCCAGCCTGCTCCGGGCGGAGACGGTGTTCACCCTGCTGCGCAGCACGGGGCTGGGCGGCAGCTGGTATGAGCTGCTGCTGTCCGCCGCCCTCACCCTGCTGGCGGGGGGGCTGCTGTACCTGTTTTTGGGCACCCGGCTGGGGCTGTCCATCCGGGCCACGGGGGACAACCGGGACATGGTGCGCTCCTCGTCGGTGAACCCGGCGTTCACCGTCACCGTGGGGCTGTGCGCCGCCAACGCCCTCACCGGCCTGTCCGGCGCGGTGGTGGGCCAGGCCCAGAAGTCCGCCGACATCAACATGGGTACGGGCATCGTGGTGATCGGCCTGGCCTGCCTGGTGATGGGGGAGACGGTACTGGGCCGTGGCGGCATGGGCCGGGGCATTCTGTCCGTGGCGGCGGGCTCCGTCATCTACCGCTTCATTTACGCCATCGTGCTCTACACCAAAATCGTCCCCATCGACTGCCTGAAGCTGTTTGTGGCCGCCATCGTGGCCCTGGCCATCGCCGCCCCCACCCTGAAAAGCGGCGCGGCCCTCCAGCGGCGCAGGCTGGCCGCCCGGCGAAAGGAGGCGCGCTGAAATGCTGCATCTGCAGGACATCTCTCTCACCTTCAACCCCGGCACCGTCAACGAGAAGACCGCCCTGTCCCACCTGTCCCTCCGCCTGGCCCCCGGCGACTTCGCCACGGTGATCGGCTCCAACGGGGCGGGCAAGTCCACCCTGCTGGGGGCGGTGGCGGGCAGCCTGCCGGTGGACAGCGGCTCCATCACCTTAGACGGGCAGAACGTCACCTTCCTGCCCAACCACCGGCGCAGCGTGGTCATCGGCCGGCTGTTTCAGGACCCCCTCCGGGGCACCGCCCCCTCCCTCACCATTGAGGAAAACCTGGCCCTGGCCTATCTGCGCTCCCGAAAGGAAAAGACCAACCCCTTCAGCCGCATCAACAGGCGGGACAAGGAATTTTTCGCGGAAAAGCTGAAGCTGCTGGGCATGGGGCTGGAGGACCGGATGCGCCAGCCGGTGGGCCTGCTCTCCGGCGGCCAGCGCCAGGCCCTCACCCTGCTCATGGCCACCCTGGTCACTCCCAAGCTGCTGCTGCTGGACGAGCACACCGCCGCCCTGGACCCGGCGGCGGCGGAAAAGGTGCTGGAGCTCACCCGGTCCATCGTGGCCCAGCACCGCATCACCTGCCTGATGGTCACGCACAACATGAGGCAGGCCCTGGAGCTGGGAAACCGCACGCTGATGATGGCGGACGGGAACATTGTGCTGGACCTGTCCGGCCAGGAGCGGGCGGGCATGACGGTGGACGGCCTGCTGCGCCGCTTCAAGGCGGGAACAGGCGAGGACCTGGACAACGACCGGATGCTGCTCTCCGATTGAAAAGGCCGCCCGCGGGAACTCCCGCGGGCGGCCTTTTCGGTTCAAAACGAAACTTGGAGGAATTTGAGTTTGCAGTGGCTAACCACAGGATTAAGATAGCACAGGCTAACTCCGTTGTCAAGAAAAATTTTCAAAATGCCGGCTGCGCCGATTTTCCTTGACACCCTTTGGACCGCATGATAATATAGTAGAGCAGTTGTAAATATCGCGATGAACGCGGGAAGTAGTCCGTTGTGGAACCGTCAGAGAGGGGCCGCCGCCGGCTGAAAGCGGCCCTCGGGAAAGCCTCGGGCGAAATGCAAGCGGGAGCGAGGGGGACGCAGCGAGCCCTCCGTCAGAAAGGACAGATTCAACCGGCAAGAACGATTTGCGAGAGATTTTGCGTCACAAAGAGGCGCGGGTTCGCAGCCATACTCAATGCATGGCAGGAAACCGCAACGAATTTGTGGCGGAAAAGGTCCGCAAAGCGCCGCAGACGCGTTGAATCGGTGCTTTCTCAAGGCCACGTCACGGCCAATGAGCGACAAACGAGAGTGGAACCGCGGATTTTCATTCGCCTCTCATGCCCTTCCGGGCGTGGGGGGTCTTTTTATTTGGACAAGGAGGCACTTTTCTTATGACCCGATTGGGTGAAACCCTGCGGGCCTATCAGGCCCGGGACCCGGCGGCCAGAAGCCGTCTGGAGATTTTCCTGCTCTACCCCGGCGTGCACGCCGTCATTTACCACAGAATCGCCCACTTTTTATACCGCCGCCGGCTGAAGTTTCTGGCCCGGTGCGTGTCCCAGTGGAGCCGGTGCTGGACGGGGATTGAGATCCACCCCGGCGCCCAGATCGGCCGCCGGCTGGTCATCGACCACGGCATGGGCATCGTGATTGGCGAGACCGCCCAGGTGGGGGACGACTGCCTGATCTACCACGGCGTCACCCTGGGCGGCACCGGCAAGGACCAGGGCAAGCGCCACCCCACCATCGGCAACAACGTGCTCATCTCCACCGGGGCCAAGGTGCTGGGCCCCTTCCGGGTGGGGGACAACGCCCGCATCGCCGCCAACGCGGTGGTGCTCAGCGAGGTGCCCGCCGACGCCACCGCCGTGGGCATCCCGGCCCAGATTGTGAAAATCGCCGGGCGGTCCACCCACTACGCCGACGAGGTGGACCAGACCAGCGTCAAAAGCCCCACCCTGGAAAAGCTGGCCGCCCTGGACCACCGGGTGGAGGCCCTGGAAAAGCTGCTGGACCAACTATACACGGAGAAAACCTGAAACGGAGGATAAAACACCATGTATCTCTACAATTCCGCCACCCACAAGAAGGAGCCCTTCGTCACCCACACCCCAGGCCGGGTGGAGATGTACACCTGCGGCCCCACCGTCTACCACTTCGCCCACATCGGCAACCTGCGCTCCTACATCATGGAGGACGTGCTGGAGAAGTTCCTGCGGTACGAGGGCTATGAGGTGAACCGGGTGATGAACATCACCGACGTGGGCCACCTGGCCAGCGACGCGGACACCGGCGAGGACAAGATGCTCAAAGGCGCCAAGCGGGAGAACAAGACGGTGATGGACATCGCCAAATTCTACACCGACGCCTTTTTCGACGACTGCGCCAAGCTGAACATCAAGACCCCTGAGGTGGTCCAGCCTGCCACGGGGCTCATCGACGAGTTCATCCAGGTGGTGTCCGGGCTTATCGACAAGGGCTACGCCTACGAGGCCGGGGGCAACGTCTACTTCGACACCTCCAAGCTGGAGCGCTACTACGTGTTCAACGACCACGACGAGGAGGATTTGGCCGTGGGCGTCCGGGAGGGCGTGGAGGAGGACGTGAACAAGCGCAGCAAGAACGACTTCGTCCTCTGGTTCACCAAGTCCAAATTCGAGGACCAGGCCCTGAAGTGGGACTCCCCCTGGGGGGTGGGCTACCCCGGCTGGCACATCGAGTGCTCCTGCATCTCCATGAAGTTCAACGGGGAGTGGCTGGATCTGCATTGCGGCGGGGTGGACAACGCCTTCCCCCACCACACCAACGAAATCGCCCAGTCGGAGGCGTACCTGGGCCATCCCTGGTGCAAGCAGTGGTTCCACGTCCACCACCTGAACACCAACAGCGGCAAGATGTCCAAGTCCAAGGGGGAGTTCCTCACCGTCTCCCTGCTGGTGGAAAAGGGCTACGACCCCCTGGCCTACCGCTTTTTCTGCCTGCAAAGCCACTACCGCAAGGGGCTGGTGTTCTCCTGGGAGAACCTGGACAACGCGGCGGGGGCCTACGGCAAGCTCATCCGCCGCATCGCCGCCCTCACCGGGACGGACGGCCCGGTGGACGAGGAGGCGGCAAAGCAGCTCAAGGAGAAGTTCCTCACCCAAGTGGGCAATGACCTGAACACCTCCATGGGAGTCACCTGCCTGTACGACGTGCTCAAGGCCCCGGTGAACGACGTAACCAAGCGGGCGGTGCTGGCCAGCTTCGACCAGGTGCTGTCCCTGTCCCTGCTGGAGCGGGCGGCGGCGCTGCGGGAGCGCGAGGCCGCCCAGGCCAAGACGGCAGCGGCCCCCGGCGGCTTCACCATCCAGGGGGAGGGCGACCCGGCCATCGACGCCCTGGTCCTCCAGCGGATGGAGGCCAAAAAGGCCAAGAACTTCGCCGAGGCCGACCGCATCCGGGACGAGCTGAAGGCCCAGGGCATCGAGATCACCGACGTGCCCGGCGGCGCGGCGTGGCGGCGGGTATAATACCAAACCGACAGATGAAAGGCAGGCGGCGCGCCACCCATGGGTGGCGCGCCGCCCTTCTGCGTTGGCCGGCCGTGCCGGTCAGCGCCGCTGAAAGCTGATGTACCCGTAGTGGGGCTGGGCGTAGTCGGCCAGGCCGAAGGCGTAGCCCGCGGACGTCATGCTCCTCACCTGGTCCGCCATGGTCCCCGAGCCGCTCCGGGCCGGGTCCACGATGAGGTAGTCCCCCCGGCTGTCCCGGCCCACTATCACCACCCAGTGGTGGGGGCTGGCGGCGGAGTTCACCGCCGCCACGATGGGCAGGCCGCCGGACAGCGCCGCGTCCACCGCGCCCTTCAGCTCGCTCAGGCTGCCCACGTAGCCGTCCGTCTTGTACGTGACCTGATAGGTGTTCCCGTCGGAGCCGGCGTACCGCTCCCCATCCATGTTCCGGCAGAGCACGCCGGTGTAGATCATGTCCCTGGTGGCGTACCGGCCCGCCCCCATCAGCAGGTTCACCGCCATGGCTGCCGAGGTGGCCTTGCAGGTGTTTTTGTCCTGCCGGAAGAAGGAGACCCGGCCCAGGTTGGCGGCGGTCAGCCCGCCGGACGGGGCGGGGGCGGCGGGGCCGGAGGGGCCCGGCTTGACCAGCGCCCCCCGGCGCAGCAGCTCCAGCAGGGCCGTGTTCTGCGCGGCGGTCCCGCGGTAGGCGGTAACGCCGTTGGCGGCGGCGATCTCAGCCCGGTAAGAGAAGCCGGATTCCGCCCCCACGGCGCTCAGCGCCGCCGCGATGGACGGCGAGCCGCCGGTATAGGCGGGAAAGTATGAGCGGTCCGGCGCGTCGGGGTCGATCAGCGCGCCCGCTCTCAGCAGCTCCAGCATCCGGCTGTTCTGCCCGGCGGTCCCGCGGTAGCCGCTGATGCCGTTGGCGGCGGCAATCCGGGCCCGGTTGGCGTAGGACGGGTCCGCCCCTAACGTCTCCAGAGCGACGGCGATGGACCCGCTGCCGCCGGCGTACCGGGGGAAATAGGCGGCCGCCCCGGCGGAGGCGGTCAGCGCGGTCAGCGTCAGGCAGAGCGCCGCGGCAAGCGCGGCAAATCGTTTCAGCATGGTTCAAGACCTTCCTTTCTATGCGCTGGGCAAATTCGGGGCGGCGGCGCTGCGCGCCGCAGGGCCTTCCGCCCCGTATTCTTTTATTTCGTCCAAAATATTGCCCTCTTTACCGTTTTTGCAAAACTTTTAGTATGTAAATTCTGGCGTATTCGCCGGCGCTTTCCAGGGCTGGAAGGCCCTGGCCGGGCATAAACCGCCCCCGGGGCGATCCCGGCGGGGCGGGCGGGATTTGGGCCCGGGCCGGCCAAAACATCTGGTTGCATTCTATTTTCCCCTATGATATCATCAGATCGCAGCCCTCAGGCCGCGCGGATTTCCTTGGAGAAAGGGGGAATTGACCCATGAATCTGTCCCAAGTGGAGATTATCGTGGAGATCGCAAAAGCCGGGTCCATCTCTCAGGCGGCGCAGAACCTGTTTGTCTCTCAGCCCAGCGTCTCCAAAGCCCTCCAACGGTTCGAGGAGGAGGTGGGGACACAGATTTTCGAACGGGTGAGCACCGGCGTGCGCCTCACCCCCATCGGCCGGAAGTTTGTGGAGCAGGCCGCGGACGTTGTGGAGCTGGCCGACCGGCTGGACCGCATTTTTGATAAGAACAGCAGCCTGGTGTCCATGGAGCTGAACCTGGCCTCCATCTCCTACCACTTCATACAGCAGATGATTCCAGAGGTGTATAACAAGTACAGTCAAAACCCCATTGTAATCAATTACGTGGAGTGCGGCTTTGACGAGCAGCTGGAGATGCTGAAAAAGGGCGAGGTGGAGATCGGCGTGGTGTCCTTCTGGCACGAGGGGCTCAAGCGGGGCATCCGCCGCGCCGCGGCCAGCGGCGTGGAGTACCACCGGGTGGGCGACCTTCAGGCCTACATCGGCGTGAGCCGCCACAGCAAGGCCTACCCGGAGAGCGTAAAGGGGCTGGACCTGAGCCGCCTGGCCCAGATGCCGCTGGTGAGCCTGTCCCCCTCCGCCCCCATGCGCACCACGGGGTGGGCCTATCTGCGCCAGGTGTTTGGGAAAAGCCCCCTGGGCAACTCCAACCGGGAAATCCGCACCTCCAGCACCGGCACCATGCGGGAGGTGCTCAATAAAGTGGACGGCTTCTCCCTGGTGGTGCTCAACCCCGGCATTTACCGCCAGTACGGCTTTTTTGAGGATATGCGCCTGATCCCCATCCCCGGAGAGAATATGCGCTTTGAGCTGGGCTGGCTGCAGCGGGAGAACACCGTCCGCTCCCCCCTGGCCAACGAATTTGTGAATATGCTCCGGGAGTACTCCAGCTGATGGAAGCTTTTGCTTTTGCTCTTTGATATAACTTTTCACTATGGATATCCATAATAAATAATCCCAGATTTTTTACCGCTTCTCTTTAAATTTCAAAGAGAAGCGGTTCTCTATTGTGCATTCTAACCAAAGAACTCCCGATAAAGGTATACCTCAGTGCAAACAATTCGTATTGGCAAAGTTAAAATATCTATGATAAACTGGAATCACTCAAAGGACACCGGTCAGCACATTTCCACAGGCAGCCGCCGCGCGGTGTCGGCAAATCGGTATAAGGAGGCAGCGCTTTCCCATGAACGAGCAAAACAACCCTTGCAGATACATTCAGCTCCCCACGCCCTGCGGAGAAATCCGGGGCCTGCAGCAGGACGGCTGTCTGCTGTTCGCCGGCGTAACATACGCCCGTGCGCAGCGGTGGGAGGACCCCCAGGTGGTGCGGGCGTGGGTGGGCGTATACGACGCCACCCAGCAGGGCCCCGCCTGCTGCCAGCACGTTCAGTTCCACGGGCGGCAGCCTTCCGACTTCTATTACAACGAAAACGCGGAAAAGCCCACCTATCGGTACAGCGAGCAGGACGGGCTGAACCTGAACATCTGGACCCCCGAGGAGGGGGAAAACCTGCCCGTGGCCGTGTTCATCCACGGCGGCTCCTTTGTGGGGGGCTGCAACGCTTCGCCCAACATATTCCGGGGCGCGGACTACTGCCGGCGCGGCGTCGTCCTGGTGAGCATCAACTACCGGCTGAACGCCTTCGCCACCGGATACGATGCCACCCATAAGGGAAACTATGCTTTGAAGGACCAGGTGGCCGCCCTGACGTGGGTGCGGGAAAACATCGCGGCCTTCGGCGGCGACCCGGAGCGCGTCACCCTCATGGGGGAGAGCGCCGGCGCGCTCTCCGTGCAGCTTCTGCTGTACTGCCCCTACGCCAAGGGGCTGTTCCGGGGCGCGGTGATGATGAGCGGCGGCGGCGACTTCGGCCAGCTGGGCACCCCCGCCCGGCCGGCCATCGCCCAGGCCGTGTGGCGGATGGTGATGGACCGCTTCGGCGTGCAGTCGCTGGACGAGCTCAAGCACGCCCCCGCCCAGGAGGTCTACGACGCCTGGCTGGCCGCCGGGGCCACGGAGAGCAACCTGGCCAACAACTGCGCCAAGCCCATTGTGGACGGCGACTGGATTCCCGACCACTTCGCCCCGCTGGCCATGCGGGGGGCCGTCGCCGATGTGCCCTGCGTCATCGGAATGTCCAGCGACGATATGTGGCCCTTCTACCTCTACAGCTTTGCGGTGGAGTGGGGCGCGTACCACGCCAGGGCGGGGCGCGCGCCGGTATACGGCTACTACCTGGACCGGGCCCTCCCCGGAGGGGACGGAGAGGGGGCCTACCACGGCTGCGACCTGTGGTACGCCTTCGGCACCCTGGACCGGAACTGGCGCCCCTTCGAGGAGCTCGACCGCCGCATCTCCCAGGACATGATCGACTACCTCGCCGGCTTCATCAAAACCGGCCGGCCCCAGGCGGAGGGCCTGGCCCAGTGGGAGCCCCTCACGGACGCCAGCACCCGGTTCCTCCGCTTCGGCGGGCAGAAGCCCGCCATGTGCCAGCCCCCGGCCGACAAGCTGGCCGCCAGCAGCCGCAACTCCCTCCGGCCGTTCCCGGGTATGTAGCGGTTTTTCGGAAATTGACCTGTCCATCACCACAAAGGAGGTAATCCATTTTGATTAATCTATTGCAGAATTTATTTGCGGGCATCTCCATCGGCAGCATCTACGCGCTGATCGGGCTGGGGTTCATCTTCACGGTGAACGGCGTGGGCATCATCAATATGGCCCACGGCGAGGTGGTCATGCTGGGCGGCTTCTTCGCCGTGGCCTTCACCTCCACCCTGGGCCTGCCCCTTGTCTGGGGGTATCTGCTGGCGCTGCTGTGCACCGTGCTCTTTGGCTATCTCCTGAACCTGGTGGTGTTCCGGCCCATGATCAACAAGCCGATTTTCACCGTGATGATCGCCACCGTGGGCCTGAGCATGACGCTGCAATGCGTGGCCATGAACGTCTGGGGCGCTTACGCGGTGGAGCTGAAGGGCCCCTTCGGGTCCAGCGTGCTCAACCTGGGCGGCGTAATCATCCCCTACCAGTACCTGCTCCTCATCGGCGCGCTGGTGGTGGTGCTCATTCTCCTGTCCTTCTTCTTCAACCGCACCATCACGGGCAAGCAGCTGCGGGCCATGTCCGTCATGCCCGACGTGGCCCGGCTGCTGGGCGCCCCCACCAAACGGCTCACCGCCATCACCATCATGATCAGCTGCGGCATCGCCGGCCTGACGGGCATTCTCATGGGCCCCATCTATTTCGTCACCTACGCCATGGGCAGCGTGGCCATCGGAAAGGGCTTCACCGCCATCGTCCTGGGCGGCTTCGGCAAGGTCGAGGGCGCCGTTCTGGGCGGGCTGCTCCTGGGCGTCATCGAGACCCTGCTGGCCGCCTACGTCTCGCCCATGTTCAAGGACGGCTTCGCCTTCCTGGTGCTGGTCGTGATCCTGATTTTCAAGCCCAAGGGCCTGCTGGGCGAAGCCGTTTCCCAGCGCGTATAAACAGGAGGAAGTATGCACATGAAAGATAAAAGGAACAAGCTGATCGGTTACGCCGTGCTCGTCGTTCCCCTCCTCCTTCTGCCGCTGGCCGTCAAGTCAAGGGCGGATATGGGCCTGATCAACAACGTACTGCTGCTTTATATCGTCTCTCTGGGCCTCAACATCTCCCTGGGCCTGACCGGTATGTCCAATATGTGCCAGGCGGCCTTTTGGGGCGTGGGCGCTTACACGGCGGCCATCCTGTCCACCCGGTTCGGGGCGCCGTTTTTGCTGGCCGTCCCCGTGGCCACGGTGGTCACCGCCCTTGCGGGGATGCTGCTGGGCGTCTTGTCCACGCGGATCAAGGGCATCTACTTCGCCATTCTCACCATCGGCTTCGCCCTGTTCTTCAGCCTCCTGCTGCAAAACTGGCCCAGCGTCACCGGCGGCGGAACCGGGCTGAGAAACATCGGCTCCCCCGACTTCATTTTCTTCACCGTGGAGACGCGCAAGCAGCTGTATTTCATGCTCCTCGCATTCGCCGCCCTCTCCACCTGGTTTTACACCAGCGTGGCCAACTCCAAGTACGGCAAGTCCATGATCGCCATCAAGTTTAACGACACCGCCGCCGAGCTGCTGGGCGTGGACACCGTGATGCGCAAGGTGCTGGCCATGGCCCTGAGCAGCGGCCTGGCCGGACTCAGCGGCGCCCTGGTGGCGTACACCATCGGCGTCGTCACCCCCACGCAGTTCATCTACGGGGCGGGGCTCACCTTTATCCTCATCCTCATTCTGGGCGGCAGCGGAACGGTGCTGGGCGTGGCAATCGGCTCTGTGCTCATGGTGTTTCTGCCCGAGGTGCTGGCGCCGCTGAAGTTCTGGAACACCGCCATTTACGGCGTATTGGTGGCGGTTGTGATTATGGTGCTGCCGGGCGGCCTGGTGAGCATTCTGCTGCGCATCCCCTTCGTGTGGAAAATCTACACCATTTTCCAGAAAAAGCGCGACGACAGCCGAATTGAGGACCTCCCCCAAGTCCCCGGCGGCCAGGCCCAGCGCCCCTCCGGCCAGCCCGTGCTCACCGTCCGGAACGCCAGCATCAACTTCGGCGGCCTGGCGGCCATGAGCGACGTCTCCCTGGAGCTGTACCCGGGACAGGTGCACGCCCTCATCGGCCCCAACGGCGCGGGCAAATCCACCCTCGTCAACTGCATCACCGGCGTATACAAGCCTAACAGCGGCGCCATCGAGCTGGACGGAAAAAGCCTGGCGGGGCTGACGCCCCACAAAATCTCCCGCCTGGGCATCTCCCGAACCTTCCAAAACCTGGCCGTCTGGATCGGGCTCACCTCCATCGACAACCTGCTCGTGGCCAGGGACGGAATCCAAAAGGCGGGCTTCTGGGCCACCGTCTTCAACACCAAAAAGGCGAGGCAGGAGCAGGCGCAGTCCCTGGCCGCGGCCAAGCGGCTGCTGGTGAGCATGGACCTGTGGGAGCTGCGGGATTCCTATATCGGCACCCTCCCCTACGGGCACCAGAAGATGCTGGAAATCGCCCGGGCCCTCATGGCCAACCCCAAGGTCCTCCTCCTGGACGAGCCGGCGGCCGGCCTCACCGCGCCGGAGGTGGCCATCCTGGTCAAGCTGATCAAGGACATCCAGGCCAGCGGCGTCGCGGTGCTCCTCATCGACCACAACATGAAGTTCGTCATGGATATTGCGGATAAAATCACGGTCCTGAACTACGGCAAGGTTCTCGTTTCCGACACTCCGGAGGTGGTGCGGGCCCATCCCGAGGTCATCGCGGCATACCTCGGCTCCGGCATCAAGAGGACGAAGGGAGTGAAAAAAGATGCTTGAAATCAAGGATTTGTCCGTGAAGTACGGCCCAATCGTGGCGGTGAACCAGCTGAACCTGAAGGTGGAGCGGGGGCAGATGGTAGCCCTCATCGGCACCAACGGCTCGGGAAAGACCTCCACGCTGAAGGCCATCACCAACTGCGTGCCAAGCCGGACGGGGGACGTCTATTTCGAGGGGCAGCTGATCAACAAAATCTCAACGGATAAGCTGCCCAAAATGGGGCTGGTCAGCGTGCCGGAGGGGCGGGGCATCTTCCCCAACCTGACGGTGGAGGAAAACCTGCTGGTGGCGGCGAAGGGCGCGGGCCAGGTGTTCGCCGCCACGGAGGAGCGGGTCTACGAGACCTTCCCCCGCCTGAAGGAGCGCAGAAAGCAGGCGGGCTGGTCCCTCAGCGGCGGCGAGCAGCAGATGCTGGCCATCGCCCGGGCCATCGCGGCAAAGCCCAAGCTGCTGCTGCTGGACGAGCCCTCCCTGGGCCTGGCCCCCGCCATTGTGGAGACCATCTTCGACGTAATCAACAAAATCAAGGAGGATGGCACGGGCATCCTGCTCATCGAGCAAAACGCGGTGCTCGCCATCGAGGTTTCCGACTACGCCTATGTGATGCGCATGGGCGAGGTCATCCTGAGCGGCCCCTCCGAGGACGTGGCCTCCAACCAGGATATGCAGGACACCTATTTAGGCGCGATCTGACCGCCGCAGACTTTTCATGTGACGTATGTGCACCAGCACAGCGCAAATAACAAAAGGACACCGAAGGAGGACATTATGAAACTGTTCAAAGAGAGCAAACTGCGCCGTCTTTTCACGGCGGTGACGGCAGGAGCGCTGCTTCTGTCCCTGGCGGGCTGCGGCGGCCCCGCCGCCCAGTCCGACCCCCCCGCCCCCAGCGCCAACGGCGGCGGCCAGGGCAGCGAAAACAGCAAGCCCGTGGTCACGGAGGTAAACGTGGGCTATACATCCCTGCAAAGCGGGGCCATGGCCGTCATCGGCCCGCTCATCGACACCTGCGTCAACATCGCCAAGGAGGACTTTGAGGCCAGGACCGGCATAAAAATCAACCTCATTGTGGAGGACGCCGGCAGCACCGTGGAGTCGGCCATCGACGCCACCGTCCGCCTGATCGACGACGATGTCTCCTGCATCATCGGCATCGTGGGCAGCAACCAGTACGCCGGTATGCTTCAGGAGCTGGAGGACGCCCGCATCCCCCTGATGACCACCGTCGCCCCGGACGAAATCTTCACCCGCGGCTACGACTGGCTATTCTCCTCCTACGTCACCCGGCTCCAGGAGAACTCGCCCATGATTCCCTGGGCCCAGTCCCTCAACGCCAAGAGCGTGGCCTGCCTGCTGGGCACGGACGACGACAGCCGGGCCCTGATGGAGTACTTCATCGAGAAGGGCCAGGAGGTCGGCATTGAGATCTATCCCGAGTGGATCAACCCCCTGGACAACGATTTCACCGCCAACATCACCTCCGCCCGAAACAAGAATCCGGACGCCTACTTCTGCCTGGCCTCCGATGTCACCATGTCCAAAATCCTGCGCCAGATGAAGCAGATGGGCATCGACAAGCCCTTCAACACCGGCGGCGCCATGGGCGTTCAGAGCTTTGTGGACTTGATGGAGGCGGAGGAGCTGGAGGGGATGTACGGCCAGGCCTCCATCCTGCCCCCCTATATCATTGACGACCCCAGAGTGGTGGACTATATCGCCAAGTACACCGAGGCCACCGGCTTCCCCGCGGACATCACCACCCTGGTGTACTACGACTGCGCCATGCTGCTGTTTGAGGCGGCCGCTGCCACCGGCGGAGACAGCGAGGCCATCATCAAGTATCTCCGGGAGGATATGCAGGGCTACGAGGGCCTGACCGGCGTGTTCAACTACGATGAGCGCGGCCTGGGCCGCTGGGAGGCCTATCTGCTGAAGGCCGGCCCCGATAAGGAACTGATCCACTACGACACGGTTAAAATCTCCTGAGCAGCGCTGTGATGTCACCCGCCGGGCACATGGGTCGAAGCGGCCCGTGTGCCCGGAACTATCATCGGGAGCTCCTTCCCGCCGCGCGAGCATTTACAGAAAGGAATGCCATGCCAATGTCAAAGCTTTTTACGGCGTTTTGGGCCATTGTCATGCTGCTTGCCCTGTGTTCCTGCGCGCCCTCCGCCCAGGCCCCGGAGCAGTCCCCGCCCCCCGAGACCGCCGCCCAGCCCTCCGCCCCGGCCCCCACCCAGACGCCCGAGCCCACCCAGGTGCCCGAGCCCACCCAGGCGCCCATGGAAATCCCGCTGGGTGAAACAGCCAAGGTGGGCGAGCTGGCCTGCGGCCGGGAGCTCTACCGCTACCGGGGGCAGGATGTGTCCCGGCTGTACTACTATTACATCCCGTCCACCTACCAGGCGGGGGAGCGGCTGCCGCTGATGCTCACCCTTCACGGCAGCGGCTCCAACGCCTCCATTCAGCTGCAATGGGGGGACTGGGTCAGCCTGGCCGAGCGGGAGGGCTTCATCGTCGTGGCGCCGGAGGCCGTCACCATTCACAGGGACGGCGCCCTGTCCAGCGAGGGCAAGAGCGTATTGGAGACGGGCCAGACCGACTTCAACTACATCCGCTGGAACGTCTCCTACACCGACCCCTGCGCCCAGTACCTGGTTGACGACGTGGCATACCTCACCGACCTTGTGGACCTGTTCGTGGACGCGGGATACGCCGACCCCCAACGGGCGTACTGCTGCGGGATGTCCCACGGCGGCTTCATGTCCCTGCGCCTGGCCGTCGAGGCCCCTGAGAAATTCGCCGGGGTCGCGTCCGTCGCCGGGCTGCTGTGCGCGGAATACGCCACGCAGCTCCCCGCGCAGCCCGTCCGGGTGGTGTTTATCCAGGGGTCGCAGGACCCCGTGGTGCCCATCGGCGGAATGCACTACGACTTCGACAACGACGGGGAGCAGGAATACACCTGGGCGCTGTCCCTGGACGAGAGCGCCGCCTGGTTTGTCCAGCGCTTCGGCGCGTCCGACGAGGCGGAGTACTCCCAGCTGCCCGACACCGCGCCCAACGACGGCACCCGAATTTCCCGCTACGCCTACTGCGCCGGCCAGACGCCCCAGGTCGTCAAATACGTGGTGGAGGGCGGCGGGCACACCTGGCCCGGGGGCACGGCCTACGCCGGCAGCGGCCCGGTCAGCCTGGACGCCCAGGCCTCCCAGCTGATCTGGGCGGAACTGAGGGACGCGGTGCGCCAGGACAATTCGTAAGCGTCCCAATATTCAATGCAGAAAAGAGGTAATGTGCTGTGAGAGCAGCTTTGATGGGCGCCGGGTCGCTGGGTACGATCATCGGCGCGCTGACGGCCAAAAACGGCGGAGATATGGTTTTGATCGACGCCTATCAGGACCATGTGGACGCCCTGAACGAAAAGGGCGCCACCGTCATCGGAAAGCTGGAGCTGACCGGGGTGCCGGTGAAGGCCATCACCCCCCAGCAGATGGAGGGCATCTACGACGTGGTCATCCTGCTGGCCAAGCAGACCTACAACGACGTGGCCCTGGCGCAGCTTCTGCCCCACCTGGGGCCGGACAGCGTGGTGTGCACCCTCCAGAACGGCGTGCCGGAGGAGGCGGTGGCCAAAATCATCGGCCGCGAGCGGGTGGTGGGCGGCATCGTGGGCTGGGGAGCCTCCTTCCGGGGGCCCGGCGTGTCCGAGCTCACCTCCGACGTGTCCGCCATGCGGTACGAAATCGGCGAGCTGGACGGGCGCAATACCCAGCGCATCCAGGCCGTGGCCGGCCTGCTCAGCCTCTCCGGCGCCTGCGCCGTGATGGACAACCTGATGGGCACCCGCTGGTCCAAGGTCATCCAAAACGCCACGCTGAGCGGGATGTCCGCCGCCCTGGGCTGCACCTACGCCCAGATTCTGGACGACGACAAGGCCGTCTCCTGCGCGGCGTGGGTGGGCAACGAGATTGTCCAGCTGGTGCGCAGGCGGGGCATCCAGCTGGAGGACCTGGTCCCCGGCTGGAGCTACTACAGCCTGGCCTTTGACGACGAGGCCGGGCTGCGGCGGGCCAGCCAGTGGCTGCGGGACTACTTCAAGCCCCACCGCCCGCTGAAGGCCAGTATGCTCCAGGACATGGAGAAGGGCCGCCCCTGCGAGATCGACCACATCGTGGGCATTTGCAGCGACTGGGGCCGCCGCCTGGGCGTGGCCACCCCGGTCTGCGACACCATCATCCAAATCGTCAAGGATTACGAGCGCGGGGCCATCCCCCTGCCCACCTTCGCCTGTCTGGACCGCTTCGCGCTCCCGGCGCTTTCGTAAACGGAGGGAACCGTCATGATACATACCATTGCGGTGATCGGCGCGGGCACCATGGGCCACGGCATCGCCACCGTGTTCGCCCTGCACGGCTACCCGGTCCGCCTGTACGAGTCCTTTGAGCAGGTGCGGGCCACGGTGCTGGACACCATCCGCGGGGAGCTGGACTTCATGGTCCAGGAGGGCGCCCTCCCCCCGTGCCGCGTGGAGCAGGCCCTGGAGCACATCACCGTGTACAGCCGGCTGGAGCCCGCGGTGGAGCGGGCGGATTTTGTCATCGAGGCCATCCCCGAGCGGCTGGAGCTGAAGCGGGAGCTGTTCGCCCAGCTGGACCGCCTCTGCCCGGCGGAGACAATCTTTGCCAGCAACACCTCCAGCCTCCGGCTGGACGACATGACCGCCGGCCTGCCCGACGCTCGGAAGGCCCGGACCATGGTGTGCCACTGGTACAACCCCGCCCACCTCATCCCCATCGCGGAGCTGTCCTGCTTCGGCAACATGGACGAGGCCGTGTTTCAGGAGGTGTACGACCTCCACCGGAAGGTGGGGAAGCAGCCCATCCGGGTGCTGAAGGACATCCCCGGCCTCATCGCCAACCGCATCCTGCACGCCATGGCCCGGGAGGTCTTCCACCTCATGGAGACCGGCGCCGCCTCCGCCCAGGACATTGACAGGGCGCTGAAGTACGGCCCCGGCTTCCGCAGCGCCACCGCAGGGATTCTGGAGACGGCGGACATGGGCGGGCTGGACGTGTGGTGCGCCTGTGAGGACAACCTGTTCGCCAGCCTGGACCGCTCCACAGCGGCCTGCGGCGACCTGCGCCGGCGGGTGGAGCAGGGCAGGCTGGGCCTGAAAACCGGGGCGGGATTTTTCGACTATCCCCCGGAGGTTCGGGACGCGGCGCGCCAGGCCTTCAACCGCCGCCTGCTCACCCAGCTCCAGGCCAGCGAAACATTTGAATAAGCACAGGAGGAAATTTTTTCATGGGAAATAAAGTGATTTTGACCGCCGCCGTCACCGGCGCGGTCCACATACCCAGTATGTCCCCATACCTGCCCGTCACCCCCGACCGCATCATCGAGGAGGCGGTGGCCGCCAACCGAGCCGGGGCCGCCGTGGTCCACCTCCACGCCCGGGACCCCAAGGACGGCCGCCCCAGCAGCGATACGGCCCTGATGAAGTACATCACCGACGGGGTGCGCGCCCAGTGCGGCGTAGTCGTGGGCATCACAACCGGCGGCGCCATCGGCATGGGCATACAGGAGCGGCTGGCCTCGGTGCCGGTGTGCCGGGCCGAGCTGGCCTCCTGCAACGCCGGGTCTGTGAACTTCTGCTTTTCCGGCATTGCGGATAAAATCAGCCAGCCCCTGTACGACTGGGAGCTCCCCTTCGTCAAAAACACCTATACCGTCCCCTTCGCCAACACCTTCAAGGACATCGAGGACTACATCCGCGTCATGGCGGACCACGGCACCAAGCCGGAGTTCGAGGTGTACGAGGTGGGCATGATCAGCAACATCGCCTACTTCATGAAAAAGGGGCTGCTGAAGGCCCCGGTATACCTTCAGTTTGTCACCGGGGTCATGGGGGGCATCCCCGCCACGGTGGACAACCTGCTCTTTTTGGTGAACACGGCCCGGCAGGTGCTGGGCGAGGGGAATTTCGTGTGGTCCTGCGCCGCCGCCGGCAGGAACCAGTTCGACATCGCCGCCACCGCCATCGTCCTGGGGGGCAACGTCCGCGTGGGGCTGGAGGACAACCTCTACATCTCCAAGGGCCAGCTGGCCCAGTCCAACGCCGAGCCCGTGGCCAAGATGGCCCGGATTGCCCATGAGCTGGGCCGGGAGGTGGCCACGCCCGAGGAGGCCCGCCAGATGCTGGGGTTGAAATGACATGGAAATGGTGCAGAAAACGAGGCAGGCGCGGGGCTTTTTTACCGCATCGGACGGGGTGGAAATCTCCTACACAGACGTGGGAGAGGGCGTTCCCTTTCTGTGGATTCACGGCTGGGGCGGGGACGCGGAGACACAGCGGCCCATCCTGGAGCTGCTGAGCCGGTTTGGCTTTCGCTGCCTGTGCTATGACCAGCGCTGCTGCGGCAGGTCTGCGTTTACGGACAACCTGGGCGTCCCCCAGTCGGCCCGGGACGCGCTGGAGCTGCTGGAGCAGCTGGAAATCGACGACGCCGTGGTGCTGGGCTACTCCATGGGGGCCGCGGTGCTGTTCTCCTATCTGGAGCAGTTCGGAACGGCCCGCATCTCCCGGCTGATCGTCGGCGATATGTCCCCCAAGCCCATCAACGACGAGGAGTGGAAGCTGGGCATCTACCAGGGCTGGTATACCCAGACCCAGTTTGAGCGGGACCTCTACAACATGGACCACCACTACGAGGCCTTTTCCGCCTTTTTCGCGGAGCAGACCATGTTCCCCCACACGCCGGACGAGCGCCGGGACTTTGACGAGAGCGGGGAGTTCGCGCTGCGCGCCCGGGAGCGGGCCCGGGCCGCCGGAAAGGAGGAGCTCTTTCACCGGCTGATGGCGCCCCCGCCGGAGCAAAACCGCAGGGCCAACCGCATTTACTGGGAATCCTGCGACAGCCGGGACTACCGTCCCTGCCTGGCGCGCATCGACGTGCCTACCGCCCTGTTTTTCGCCAGCCCCGGCTCCCTCTACCGCCCGGAGACCGCCTCCTGGATGGCCGCGCGCATTCCCAACGCCACCATCCGCATTTTTGACGGCTGCACCCACCTGGCCAGCGGGGAAAAGCCCCTGGAATTTGTCTCCGCCATTGTGGATTTCGTGGAAAAGACCTGAACATGAAACCAGCCTTGATTTTGCGCGAAATCAAGGCTGGTTTTCCCTTGTCCCGCCGGGACCGGCGCTTTGGGCGCCGGCCCTCAGGCGCAAAAAAAGCCGTCACAATTCCTTCACGCCCTCCTCTTGAAAATCTATTGACACCCCACACATTTGACTGTATAATGCGGATTTGGTAATTCCGTCCGGCTTTTTGTCCGGCTGGACGGGCAGAGCATCCCCGCATTCAAGGCGGGCAAGGGCTTGAAGGACAGCATTCCCGGCCAAAGCGGGAACCGACCGTTAAATCCTTGATATGCGGCGGATAAATGCGTAAAAGAGTATTGTCAAACGGGGCAGAGTACGATATAATTCCTCTGTAAATGGGTGGCAGGAGAAGCAGATATTTCAGGGGGGAAGTGGTTACTCTGGATGATACCAAGACGCGAATCATTCTTGCGGCAATCAAGGCCGTGCGGCAGTATGGCCTTGAGGGGGTACGCATCCAGAACGTCAGTGAACTGGCGGGAGTTTCGTCCGGGGCGATTTACCGTCACTTCGACAGCAAGGATCAGCTGCTGGTAGAGTGCTTCACCTATGTGGACAGACAGGCGGCAGCGATTTTTGAGCATTTGAAGTTCAACCCTCTGACCATGCTCACTGATTCTACGGGCGCGATAAAGGGACTGTGGCTGCCCTACTTTCGCTTTTGGACCTCCCACCCCGATGAAACCGTTTTTTATCATCGCTTCCGGGACAGTGCATTTTTCCCAAAGTACGACAAGAGCCGGGATGTGACCTATTTCAAGACCTTTATTGGGATGGTTGATGCGTTCAAGCGGGTATTCCCCAGCCTGAACCGGATCAATCAGGATTTGCTGTGGCTCCATGTGCTCACGTCTACTGTTATGTACGCAAAATATGTGGTGGAGGGAGCACTGCCAAACAACCAGGAAACCGAGGACACCGTGTTCCAGCTGTTGACCACCGGGCTGAGCGGATACTTGAAACCGGATAAACCCCAAAAGGGGAAAAAGTAGAAATCCACCGCTGGAAGGCGGTTCATTTTTAGGCGCATGATAATAAACGTTCACTATCTCTCCCAATTTCAACTTAGCCGTGAAAAAAACTGACGGGATGCCCGCTGTCTTTATCTCGCCTGCCTTTTTTGCGCCTTTTTTCAGATTCCCCGCGCTCTTTGCCCGAAATCAGGGCATTGGGCTTTGAGAACAAAATTATGCTGTTAACACCGTTTTAGTAAACATAGTGAGGGATGCAGTATGGAAAAAATATTGATCGTAGACGACAGCATTGTGCAAGCAACCCAGCTAAAAGCAATTCTGGAGGACGAGTACGATGTTACCGTCGCTCAGAGGGCGGAGGATGGGCTGCGTTGGGCAAGCGATGAAAATTTTTCGCTCATTTTGCTGGATGTCGTGATGCCGGAGATGGATGGGTTTACGCTGCTGAAAACATTGCAGGAGAAGCTTGTCACCCAAAATGTCCCGGTCATTTTGATCACCAGCCTCGCGGACGCGGTGAATGAGCAGCGCGGACTTGTTTTAGGGGCCGTGGATTATATTACAAAGCCATATATTCCCCTGATCGTCAAGGCGAGGGTCAACACGCACGTCAAGCTGTACCGCTATCGCAGGCAGATCGAGCAGCAATCCATGACCGACCAGCTCACAGGAATCGCCAACCGGCGCAGGTATGAACAGTACAGCGCCACAAAGTGGAGCGAGGCAATCCGCCTGCACGTTCCGATCTCCATCTGTATGTTTGACATCGACCGCTTCAAGGTGTACAACGACACCTTTGGCCATCCTGCCGGAGATAAAGTGATTGCCGCCGTCGCGCGGACGGCCGCGGCCCACCTACAGCGCAGCACGGATTTTCTGGCCCGCTACGGCGGCGAGGAATTTGTGGCGCTGGTTATGGGCGACCCCTCCGAGCAGATATTCCGGCATTTGCAAAAAATCCGTCACGAGGTGGAAGGCCTGCATATCCCCCACGACCCATCCGTGGCTCAGTGGGTCACAGTCAGCATCGGAGGCGTCACCGTGATCCCCGAGCCGGACAGCGACTACGGCTTCTTCTTAAAAGTCGCGGACACCATGCTGTATGACGCAAAGAAAAATGGCCGGAACAGGGTCATTTGGGCCGACGAAAAGCTGAAGCAGCTGTGGGAGAAAAAATAATCCCAGCAACGCCGCGAGCTCAGAATAGCAGGGAGGTATATTGTGAGTTTACTTGATCTTTTCCATAAGAAGGCGAAGGCGCAGCCGCCTCAAGAGAGCAGCGAGGCAAACGAGGAGCTTGATATTTACTCCGGTATGCGGGTGGAGGTAACGACGGATACAGGCCAGATACTTTTTGTGGCAAAGCTGCTTGGCCTGCATGGAGACAAAGCGGAGCTGCACCAGTATTCTGAATCCGAGATTGCCGAAGACGCTGAATCCATCCACGCCAGGATTCGAGGCTACAGCGACCATGAGAGAAAAGCGGTCTATATGGAGGGCGTCATTACCCCCGGCCCCAAGCATATCTGGCAGGTGGAGGAATTGACCGTCGCCCGCGTGGGCAACGACCGCGCCTTCTTCCGGTTGGAAACAAACCTTGAGGCCACCGCCACAATGTTCAGCGGCTTGGCGATGGGCGAAAAGCCCTGCAAGCTGCTGAACATCAGCGTGGGCGGGGCCAGCGTCGGCTCGGAGTACAGATACCACGAGGGAGATAAATTCCTGCTGAAAGTCCGGCTGTTAAAGGAGAGGCCCGAGTCGGCCATCTTCAGCCAAGTCGTTCGCGTCATAGAGAAAGACGATGGCAGATTTGAATACGGGTGCCGATTCATAGAACTGACCGAGGCCGACCAGGAGCAGATAACGCAGAACATTTTTGCGGTCCAGCGCCAAAAAAGAGCCCGTTCCTAACCCCCGCAAAGCATAAAAAAGCCGCCCCCAGGGCGGCCCCAGCCGCGAGCCCGGCGAAGCGGGCCGCGGCTGGAAGCAAAAAATTCCCGCCAGCGTGCAGCTTTCGGCAAAGCCGGAAGCGGAGCGCTGACGGGAATTCTTTTCACTGTCCTTCGTTGACAAAAAAGATACAGCCCCCAGTCCGTA
>CAJULM010000045.1 GCA_910587285.1 uncultured Oscillospiraceae bacterium
ACTGGAGTTCAGACGTGTGCTCTTCCGATCTCAGATATCCGGCCCTGTGGTGGACGTGGAAATCCTCACCGGGGCGCTGCCCCGGCTTCGTGAGGAGCTCACCGTGGAGAAAAGCGGCCAGGTCCGGGTGATGGAGGTGGCCCAGCACATCGGGAACAATATGGTGCGCTGCATCATGCTCTCCCCCAGCGAGGGGCTGGCCCGCGGGCTGGCGGTGGACGTACCCGGCCGCACCATCGAGGTGCCGGTGGGCCCGGCCACCTTAGGGCGTATGTTCAACGTGCTGGGCCAGCCCATTGACGGCGGCGGCCCGGTGCCCGAGGGCACCCCGGTGCGCACCATCTACCGCAAGCCCCCCTCCTTCGAGGAGCAGAGCCCCGCGGTGGAGATTTTGGAGACGGGCATCAAGGTGATCGACCTGCTGGAGCCCTATCCCCGTGGCGGCAAAATCGGCCTGTTCGGCGGGGCCGGCGTGGGCAAAACCGTGCTCATTCAGGAGCTGATTCACAACGTGGCCATGGAGCACGGCGGCTACTCCATTTTCACCGGCGTGGGCGAGCGCTCCCGGGAGGGCAACGACCTTTGGCGGGAGATGCGGGAGAGCGGCGTGTCCGGCAAGACCGCCCTGGTCTTCGGCCAGATGAACGAGTCCCCCGGCGTGCGTCTGCGGGTGGCCCTGTCGGGGCTGACCATGGCCGAGCACTTCCGGGACGTGGAGCACAAAGACGTGCTGCTGTTTATCGACAACATCTTCCGCTTCGTCCAGGCGGGCAGCGAGGTGTCCACCCTGCTGGGCCGTATGCCCTCCGCCGTGGGCTACCAGCCCACCCTGGCCAACGAGATGGGCGAGCTGCAAGAGCGCATCGCCTCCACCAAAAAGGGCTCCGTCACCTCGGTGCAGGCGGTGTACGTTCCCGCCGATGACCTCACCGACCCGGCCACCGCCACCACCTTCGCCCATCTGGACGCCACCACCGTGCTCAGCCGGAAAATCTCCGAGCAGGGCATCTACCCGGCAGTGGACCCGCTGGCCTCCTCCTCCCGGATTTTGGAGGCGGACATTGTGGGCGAGGAGCACTACCGGGTGGCCCGGCGGGTGCAGGAGCTTTTGGAAAAGTACAATGAGCTCCAGGACATCATCGCCATTCTGGGCATGGACGAGCTGAGCGACGAGGACCGGCGCACCGTGGCTCGGGCCCGGCGCATCCAGCGCTTCTTGGCCCAGCCCACCCACGTGGCGGAAAAATTCACCGGCATCCCCGGCGTCTATGTGCCCCTGAAGGACACGCTGGAGAGCTTCGCCGCCATTGTGGACGGCCAGCTGGACCAGTACCCCGAGGCCGCCTTCTACAACGTGGGCACCTGGCGGGACGTGGTGGAGAAGGCCCGGAAAATGGAGGCGGGAGAGGTGTAATGGACATCTTTCAGGTGCATATTCTGGCCGCGGACCGCACATTTTACGAGGGCCCCTGCGTCAGCCTCACCCTCCCCACCAGCGACGGAGAGCTGGGCATCCTGGCCCATCACAGCGCCATGATCGCCGCCGTCCAGCCGGGGACGCTGCGCTACCAGCCGCCGGAGCAGGAGGCGCGCACCGCGGCCATCTCCCTGGGCATGGTCAAGGTGGAAAAAAACGAGGTGCTGGTGCTGGCCGACTCTGTGGAGCGCCCGGAGGAGATCGACGAGGCCCGCGCCCGCCGGGAGGCCGACCAGGCCCGGGAGGCTCTGCTGCAAAAGCGCAGCCGTCAGGAGCATCAGGTGGCTCAGGCCACCCTGGCCCGGGCGCTGAACCGCCTGCGGGTCAAAGCCTTGGAAACCCGGTAAATCATATTGAATAAGGAGGAACTGTCCATGACACAGCCTGTCACCTTTGCCGTCTGCGGCTGCGGCGCACGGGGGCTGGAGGCCTACGCCGCCTACCAGGACGGCCACCCGGAGGAGATGCAGGTGGTCGCCGGGGCGGATGTCCGCCCTGAGCGGCTGGCCATGCTGCGCCAGCGCTGCGGCGTGCCCCAGGAGCGCTGCTTCGCCAGCGACGAACAGCTGCTGGCCCAGCCCAAGCTGGCCGACGTGATGATCGTGGCCACCCAGGACCGGCAGCACGTCTCCGCCGCTCTGGCGGCGCTGGACAAGGGCTACCACGTGCTGCTGGAAAAGCCCATCTCCCCCGATTTGGAGCAGTGCCGCGCCCTTCTGGAAAAGGCCCACGAGACCGGGCGGCTGGTGGTGGTGTGCCACGTGCTGCGCTACACCCCCTTCTATCAGGCCGTGAAGGCCTGCCTGGACCGGGGGGACGTGGGCAGAATTGAGACCATCGACGCGGTGGAAAACGTGGCCTACTGGCACCAGGCCCACAGCTTTGTGCGGGGCAACTGGCGGCGCTCGGACGAGACCAGCCCCATGATCCTGCAAAAGAGCTGCCACGACATGGACCTTCTGCGCTGGCTGGCGGACCGGCCCTGCCTGCGGGTGCAGAGCTTCGGCTCCCTGGACTACTTCACGGCGGAAAACGCCCCCGAGGGGGCGGCTGCCCGCTGCCTGGACGGGTGCCGCTGCAAGGACGAGTGCCCCTACGACGCGGAGAAAATCTACATCACCAGCCCGGACACCGGCGTGCACGGCAGGGGAAAGGAGTGGCCCTGCGGCGTGCTGACCCCCGACCCCACCGAGGAGACCCTGCGGGAAGCGCTGCGCACCGGGCCCTATGGCCGGTGCGTGTTCCACTGCGACAATAACGTGGTGGACCATCAGACGGTGAACCTGGAATTTGCTGGCAATCTCCACGCCACCTTTACCATGACCGCCTTCACCCGCTCCTGCCACCGCACCATCCGAATCACCGGCACCCGGGGCGAGTTGGAGGGAGATATGGGCGAGAACAAGCTCTATCTGCGCCCTTTCGGCGGGGAGGAGCGCGTCATCGACCTGAACGCCCAGAAGGATGAGATATCCGGCCACGGCGGCGGCGACTTCGGCCTGATGAAGCACTTCTGCGCCCTGGTCTCCGGGCGGGAGTCCCAGGTGTCCACCGGCATCGACGCCTCGGTGGAGAGCCACGTCATGGCCCTGGCCGCCGAGGCCTCCCGGCTGGACGGGGGCAGGACCATCACCCTGGCCGATTTTTGAGAAAGCACAGCCCACATGGCGCCCGGCGGTTGACACGCGCCGGGCGCTGTGCTATACTATGCCCAGCAACATTGAAAAGGGTGAAAGAATGCGCAAGTAAGTCAAACTTCAAGCTGTGAACCATTGTTGGGGCCCATATCCCTATGGGCCTGAGCTTTCATGGCGCGAAGGGTGGCTTGCTGACCGGGAGCGGAATTTGTCCGCCCCTGCCTTTTCGTCATGTAATCCGTCTTCCGCTGTGGAAGACGGATTTTTGCGAAATAAGGAGTGAGCGCATATGCTGCAAGTGAAACACCTCACCATCACCCATAAGAAGGACCTGACGGTCCTGGTGGACGGGCTGACCTTTACCCTCTCCCCCGGCGACCGGGCCGCCCTCATCGGCGAGGAGGGCAACGGCAAATCCACCGTCCTCAAGCTGCTCTGGGACCCTGCGTCCGTCTCCGCCTACGCGGAATGGACCGGCGAGATTGTGAATCAGGGTCTGCGAAAGGGCTATCTGGCCCAGGAGCTGTCCGCGGACGAGCTGGCCCTGCCGGTGTGGGAGTTCTGCCAGGCCGCCCCTGCCTTTGAAAATGCCGACCCCAAGGCCCTGGACCGGGCTGCCCGGCAGGTTGGGCTGGACGGGGCGCTGTTCTGGGACGACCGCCCCATGTCCACCCTGTCCGGCGGGGAGCGGGTGAAGCTGCGCCTGGCCCTGCTGCTGCTGGACCAGCCGGACGTGCTGCTGCTGGACGAACCCTCCAACGACCTGGACCTCCCCACACTGGAGTGGCTGGAGACCTTTCTGCTCAGCTGCAAGGTCCCGGTGCTGTATATCTCCCACGACGAGCCCCTGCTGGAGCGCACCGCCAACGTGATCCTCCACCTGGAGCGGCTGCGCCGGCGCACCGCCCCCCGGTGCACCGTGGCCCGAACGGGGTACGCCCAGTATGTGGAACAGCGCTCGGCGGGCTTTGCCCACCAGGAGCAGGTGGCCCGGAAGGAGCGCTCGGAGTATGACGCCAAGCTGGAGAAGTTCCGGCAGATTCGGAACAAAGTGGACCACCAGCAGGCCACCATCACCCGGCAGGACCCCCACGGCGGGCAGCTGCTGAAAAAGAAAATGCACGCCGTCCAGTCCATGGGCCGCCGGTTTGAGCGGGAAAAGGAGAACATGACCGCCCTGCCCCAGTGGGAGGAGGCCATCCTCACCGCCTTTGACCCGGACAAATCCGCCCTCCCCGCGGGCAAGACGGTACTGCGGCTGGACCTGCCCCAGCTCATCGCCGGGGAGCGGGTGCTGGCCCGGGACGTGCGCCTGTGGGTAGACGGACCGGCCCGCATCGGCATCGTGGGGGCCAACGGCGCGGGTAAGTCCACCCTGTTAAAGCTTGTGGCCGACGAGCTGCTCCCCCGGACAGACCTTCGGGCGGCCTATATGCCCCAAAACTACAATGAGCTGCTGCTGGGGGACCAAACCCCGGTGGAGCTGCTGGCCCCGTCGGGTCATAAGGACGACATCACCCGGGCCCGCACCCTGCTGGGCAGCATGAAATACAAGGCCGAGGAGATGGAGCACCCGGCGGCCGCCCTGTCGGGGGGCCAGCGGGCCAAGCTGCTGTTTCTGGCCATGGTGCTGGGGGGCGCCAACGTGCTGGTGCTGGATGAGCCCACCCGCAACTTCTCCCCCCTGTCCGCCCCGGTGATCCGGTCGGTGCTGGCCCAATTCCCCGGCGCAATCATCAGCGTGTCCCATGACCGGCTGTATCTCGAACAGGCGTGCTCGCAAATTTTTGAGCTGACCCGGCACGGTTTGACCAAACTCCCGTAACTTCTACTTTATCACCAAATATTTTTATATTATCACGCAATCTATTGTCTATTTTTGCGTTAACCTCCCCTAAAATCCACCTTGCAATCTGCCGGGCGCTGTGATAAAATATCAAACAAGAAGTTAATAAATTGCGCCAATTATCGAACAAAAGTTTTTATTCCGCACATCATCCAAATGGAGGGACGTATTATGAAGCTGAAAAAAACGCTGGCACTTCTTCTGGCCTTGGCGACGCTGGCCGGCTGTTCCGCCCAGGGTCCCCAGAGCCCGTCGGATTCTCCCGATGTGGACAACGCCTTCATTGAGCAAACCCCCGTCATCGAGATCGTGGACATCGAGGACGAGGCCGTGGCCCTGTCCGACGCCCCCGCCCCCGCCGCCTCCATCGTGCTCAAGCCGGTGGCCTCCGGCACCCAGACCCAGTCCAGCGGGCAGGCCACCATCGACTACTCCAACGCCAAGGACGGCTATGTGATGGTCAAGGCCTCCTCCGGCAAAAAGCTGATGGTCCGGGTGTTCGGCCCGTCCTACGCAGTGAACGAGACCAAGTACACCTACACCCTGCCCTCCGGCGAGTGGACCACCTTCCCCCTATCCGACGGAAACGGCAACTATAAGGTCACGGTGTATGAGAACGTGTCCGGCACCAGCTACTCCACGATGCTCTCCGCCTCCTTCTCCGTCACCCTCACCGACGAGTTCGCCCCCTTCCTGCGCCCCAACCAGTACGTGAACTATGAAAACGCCACCAACTCCATCGAAAAGGCCGCCGAGCTCACCCAGGGCATCACCGACCCCCTGGAGATGGTGGGCGCGGTGTACGATTACGTGGTGAACAACGTGACCTATGACAAGCAGAAGGCCAAAACCGTGCAGTCCGGCTACCTGCCCGTGCTGGACGATACCCTGGCCACCGGCAAGGGCATCTGCTTTGACTATGCCGCCCTGATGGTGGGGATGCTGCGCAGCCAGGGCGTGCCCTGCAAGCTGGTGGTGGGCTACGCCGGCAAGGCGTACCACGCCTGGGTGAGCGTATGGACCGAGGAGTCCGGCTGGGTGGACGGCGCCATCTTCTTTGACGGCTCCACCTGGCAGCGGATGGACCCCACCTTCATCTCCTCCGGCAAAAACAGCGCCTCCATCCAGAAGTACGTGGGCAACGGCAGCAATTACAACGCCATGTATCTGTACTGAGCCATGAAGAAAACAATTACCAATACGGAATTATCCGGCCTGACCATGGAGCTGTACCTGCTGCTCCACGCGGGCGTCGGCGTGGGTGACGCGCTGGCCCTGCTGGAGCAGGAGGAGACCTACAAGGACCTGCTGGCCGGTATGTCTCAGCAGGCGGACAGCGGCGCACCGCTGTCCGCCTGTCTGCGGGAGAGCGGACGCTTCCCCGCCTACTTATGCGGTCTGATCGAGGTGGGCGAGGGCACCGGACGCACCGAGGAGGCCCTGTCCGCCCTGTCCAGATACTATGAGCAGCGCGCCCGGCTGGACCGGCAGGTGCGCAGCGCCCTGCTCTACCCGGCGGTGATGCTGGTGCTCATGCTGCTGGTCATCGGCGTGCTGCTGGTGAAGGTCCTCCCCATTTTCAACGACGTGTACATCTCCCTGGGCAGCCGGCTCACCGGCGTGGCCGGAGGGCTGCTGGCTTTAGGGCGCTGGCTGGACTCCGCCATGCCCGTGCTGTGGGCGCTGCTGGCGGCGGTGGTGGCGCTGTGCGCCGCCTTCGCCTTGGCGGACGGCTTCCGGGACAAGCTGCTGGGCGTTTGGCGCCGCCGCCAGGGGGACCGGGGCGTCTCCCGGCGAATCAACAACGCCCGGCTGACCCAGGCCCTGTCTATGGGCATGGCCAGCGGCCTGCCCTTGGAAAAGGCGCTGGAGCTGTCCGCCTCTCTGCTGTCCGATAACCCCGCCGCCCAGGCCCGGTGCCGGAGCTGCTGCGAGCAGCTGGACCAGGGCGTCTCACTGGCCCAGGCCATGCGCGCCAGCGCCCTGCTGCCCGCCAGCGCCTGCCGCCTGCTGGAGCTGGGCCAGCGCAGCGGCTCGGCGGACATGGCCATGGAGAAAATCGCCCGGGACCTGGCCGACGACAGCGACGCCGCCATCGAGGAGCTGGTCAGCCGGGTGGAGCCCGCCCTGGTGCTGGTGTGCTCGGTGCTGGTGGGTCTGATTCTGCTGTCCGTCATGCTGCCGCTCATGCACATCATGAGCGCCATCGGGTGAGCCTATGAAGGGTGTTTTTCGATTTCTGCGGGGGCTGCTGCTCCCGCTGGGCGCGGCAGCGGTGCTGGTGTTTTTCGCCACGGCGGTGGACAGCCTCAACGACGGGCAGAGCGCCGAGCGCCTCGCCCAGCTGGAGCAGGCGGTGCGGCGCAGCTGCGCGGCCTGCTACGCCGCGGAGGGGGTCTACCCCCCCGATCTCGCCTATCTCCAGGAGCGCTACGGCCTTCAGATCGACGAGGAACGCTATCTGGTCCACTACAGCGCCACAGCGCAGAACCTGATGCCGGACATCACCGTGCTGCCCCTTGAGTAGCGCGGACCAAGCGAGAGATGAAGCATGAAAAAACGAAGTGATCATCTGGAGGGCCTGATGGCTCTGCTGCTGTTCGGGGTGTTCGCGGTGTGCCTGCTGGCAGTGCTGCTCACCGGCGCCAACAGCTACCAGTCCCTGACCCAGCGGGACCGCACCGCCTCCGACAGCCGCACCTGCGCCCAATATCTGGCCACCCGCGTGCGTCAGGCCGACCAGTACCAGGCCATCGGCGTGGAGCCCTTTGGCGGCGGCGACGCCCTCTCCTTCCGCCAGGACATCGACGGCCGGGAATACCTCACCCGAGTCTACGTCTGGGACGGCTGGCTGATGGAGCTGTTTTCCGCCGCCGATACCGCCCTGTCCCCCCAGGACGGGGAGCGCATCATGGCCGCCCAGGCGCTCACCGCCGAGCAGAGGGACGGCCTGCTGTACCTTTCCATCACCCCCGCCCAGGGGGAGCGGACAGAGCTGCTGCTCTCCCCGCGCTGCGGAGAGGGGGACCTGCCATGAAAAGCAAGGCCCCCCTGCTGCTCATGGAGCAGATGGTGATGCTGGTGGTGTTCGCCCTGGCCGCGGCGCTGTGCGTGCAGGCCTTTGTGCGCTCGGACGGCTCCTCCGCCCGCAATGAGGCCAGGGACCGCGCCGTGGTGCTGTGTCAGAACGCGGCGGAGCTCATCCGCCACACCGGCGGCAATTTCAATGAGGCGGCGGAAGCGCTGGGCCTGGAGTTCGGCCAGGGCAGCACCATGTTCCGCTATTACGACGAGAACTGGGAGCCGCTCCCCTTCAGCGAAGGACCTATCCCCGGCGGCGGCGAGGGCTACCACCCTGCCCAGGAGGGTGCCTATCGCCTGACCATTCAAGCCGTACTGGACGTGCCGCCCGGTCTGGGCAAGGCGTCCGTCTGCGTGTCCGAGGCGGAGGGAGAGGCGTTGTTTGAGCTGGAGGTAGCCTGGCAGGAGGAGGTGTCCCCCCGTGGATAACCGCAAGCAGTCCCAGGTGTCCCCGCCCCCGGTGGGGGGCGCGTCCCTGCTGGTGGTGTTCGCCGTGCTGTGCCTGACGGTGTTCGCCCTTTTGAGCCTGTCCACCGTCCGCGCCAGCGAGCGGCTCAGTCAGGCCTCCGCCCAGGCGGTGGCCGACTACTACGCCGCCGACTGCCAGGCCCAGGCCATCCTGGCCTGGCTGCGCACCGGCGGGGAGAAGCCTCAGGACATCCCCGAGGACTTTTCCATGTCCACCGCCATCAGCGATTTCCCGGACCACAACGAGACCACCCACTGCTATGCCTGCCCCATTTCGGACACCCAGGAGCTCCAGGTGGAGGTCCGCTTCCACAGCGGCGGGAGCTATACCATCCTGCGCTGGCAGGCCGGCCCCATCGGGGAGTGGGCGGCCAGCGACACCGTGGAAATCTGGGACGGGGACGGCACTACATTTTAAGGAGGAGCCCGATATGGCGGAATTGCTGGATTATCTATCCCGCGTGGTGCAGGACGGCGCGTCCGACCTGTTCATCATCGCGGGCAGCCCTGTGTGCGAGAAGCTGGAGAGCCGGCTGTGCCACATCAGCCCGGAGCGGGTCATGCCCGATGACTGCGAGCGCCTCATCACCGACCTATACGAGAAGGCCGGGCGCAAAATGGACGCGTTTTTGCAGCGGGGGGACGACGACTTCTCCTTCTCCCTGCCCGGCCTGGCCCGGTTCCGGGCCAACACCTACCGTCAGCGCGGCTCCATGGCGGCGGTGATCCGGGTGGTGGCCTTCGGCATCCCCGACTGGAAGGATCTGGGCATCCCCGAGGAGGTCGTCAAGCTCTCCCGGGTAAAGCACGGCATGATTCTCGTCACCGGCACCGCGGGCAGCGGCAAGTCCACCACCCAGGCCTGCATCATCGACCAAATCAATCAGACCCGGGAGTGCCACATCATCACCATGGAGAACCCCATTGAGTACCTCCACCGCAACCACAGCAGCATCGTCAGCCAGCGGGAGATCGCCATCGACACCGAGGACTACCTCTCCGCCCTGCGCGCCTGTCTGCGGCAGGCCCCCGATGTGATTCTCCTGGGCGAGATGCGGGACCACGAGACCATCCGCACCGCCATGACGGCGGCGGAGACCGGCCACCTGCTCATCGCCACCCTGCACACCCAGGGCGCGGTGAACACCATCGACCGCATTGTGGACTCCTTCCCCAGCGACCAGCAGGCCCAGGTGCGCATCCAGCTGAGCATGGTGCTGCACACCGTGGTGTCCCAGCAGCTGCTGCCCGGCGCGTCCGGCAGCCTGGTGCCCGCCTTCGAAGTCATGCACGTGAACAGCGGTATCCGCAGCCTGATCCGGGACAGCAAGAGCCATCAGATCGACAACGCCATCGCCGCCGGCGGCGGGGAGGGCATGATCACCATGGACCAGTCCATCTTCGCGCTCTATCAGGCGGGAAAAATCAGTAAGGACACCGCCCTGTCCTTCTCCGCCCACCCCGAGCAGCTTCAGCGCCGGCTGGGCTGACCCTGAAAGTATAAGCGCCCGGACCGATTTTCGGTCCGGGCGCTTTTTTCTCCGTCAGGGCTCCTCCGCCCGCCTCACCTCCAGGTAGTAGTGCTCCACAGCGGGGTCCAGCTCCACGATGTCCGCCCCGCTCTCCCAGTCAAAGCCGTAGTTCTGGCGCACCACGCGCACGTACTGGGTGTTCACCGCCTGCGCCGTCTGCCGGGTGAAGCTCAGGCCGCTGCCCAGCCGCGTCACCAGGTCGTAGCCGTACACGTCCCTGGTCTCCGCCTCCCCGCCGCCGCAGAAGTGGTCGTAGCTGGCCCGCTTCACAAGCTCCGCCGCCACCGTCGCGCTGCCCCCGGCGGGGATGGTGACACTGGCCTCCAGGTAAAACACCCGGTCCGCCACTTCAAAGTCCATCTCCATCAGCCAGCCGGTGTCATACCGGGCCACAGGTTCGTCGGAAATCAGGCCGTAGGCCGTCAGGTCCTTTTTCATCAGCAGGAAGTAGAGCTCAAAATCGGGCCGCTCCCCCTCCCAGCTCCACCCCTCGTACATCAGCTCCGCCGCCGCGCGCAGGGCGCTGTCCAGGTCGGCGGCGTACCGCTTCACCGTCACCCCGGCCTCCACAGTCTGGGTGGTGTCCGCCCCGCCGGTGGCGTAGCCCTGGGTGGTGAGGTTGGCGATGTCCTCCCCCAGCACAATCAGGTAGAAGGGGTCGCCATTCTCCGGGTCAAAGCTGCGGGGGATGGAAAAGCTCTGCATCATGTGCCCCGAATCCGGGTCGATGCTGGCCCCGTGAAAGCCGTAGGACAGCACCGTGGTCTTCCCGTAGTCCAAATCGAACTCCGCCCGGATGGTGGGGTTGGGGATATCCGCCTGGGAGTCCGCCTCCGGCCCCCAGTAATCGGTGAACTCGTACACCGTCACCGGCACGCCGGACAGGTCCTGCCGGTCCCCCACCGCGTCCTCCAGATAGCCCCCGTCCGCCAGCAGGTCCCGGTAGCCCTCCCAGCTGTGGAGGGTATCCAGGTTCAGCAACGGTCCGGCATCCTCCGCGCCGTACACCCCCTGGAAGCCGCCGGAGTACCCCCCGGCGTGCAGGGCGGTCTGCGCCCGCTCCCCATCCACGCGCAGCGCGGGGGTGTCCCGTTCCAGCTCGTACAGCGAGCTGACAAAGGGATAGAGCAGGGTGACGGTCTTGTCCTCCCCCGTGGGGTTGGTCAGGGTGTAGGCGTCCGTCACCCGCAGGTCGGTGGACCGCCCCCACTCCTCCTCCCCCCAGAGGGAGAAGTCATAGGTCAGCGCCCGCTGGGCGGTCAGCTCCTCCCCTCCGCTGAGGGCGGCCAGGGGAAGCACCGGCCCGGCGTAGGCGGAGAACACGCTGCCCTCCCCGTGGCCCGGCCCGCCCTCCATGCCGCCGGGGGGCTGCATATTGTCGCCGACGGGGGCATCTCCGGGGTCCCCCGGGCCGAAACCGCTGGGCTGCCCGGTCCCCCCGCGCACCGCCCAGGCCCCCAGGCCGATCACCACCGCCAGGGCCGCGGCGGCGGCGCCAAATTTCAGCCAGCTCACCCGCCCGCGCCGAGGCTTCACCTGGGCGGCCTCGTCCACCAGCCCGTCCCTTATCTCCGTAATGGCCTCAAACAGCGTCTCTCCTGTCATACCGTCATCCCCTCCTGTTCCAAGCTCCGTCTCAGGTCCTTTCGCAGCCGCTGGAGCCGCTTTGCCATCTGATTGGGCCCCACGCCCCACTCCTTTGCCAGCGCGCGCACCTCCTGGCCGTACCAGTACCGCCGGAGAAAGACCGCCCGGTCCTCCCGGTCCAGCCCCTCCAGCCACCTCTCAATGCAGCTGGTGAGCGCCCGGCCCTCCACCGCCTCCTCCACCCCCCTGGGGTCGGGCAGGCAGTCCTCCAGCTCGGACAGCATGGCGTCCAGCCCGGCGTACCGCTTTTGGGCGCGCTCCCGCCGCCAGCGGCTGAGGGAGAGGTTGCGCACAATCCGCCCCAAAAAAGCGGGCAGGCTGTCCGGCCGCTGGGGCGGGATGGCGTTCCAGGCCCGGTGCCATGCGTCGCTGACGCACTCCTCCGCGTCCTCCCAGCTGCCCAGAATGTTCTGGGCGATGGTCCGGCAGTACGCGCCGTATTTCCGCTGGGTCTCGGCGATGGCCGCCTCGTCCCGGCTCCAGTACAGCGCCACTATGGCGGCGTCCTCCATGTCCTCGCCTCCTTTCACCTATATAGACGCAGTTTAGAAGGGGATATGCCGGGGTTCGCAACTTTTTTGTCCCCCAAAAAATCAGGGGGAGCCCGCCGGGGCTCCCCCTGTTCCAAGTCAAATCATCGGGCCCGGACGGCTCACTCCCCCGCCCCGGCCACGGACACGTCCTTCAGCCGCACGGCGTAGGGCCCGTCGTACGCGGCGGTGAGGTAGCGCTCCTGGGAGAACACCAGGCTCCTCTGGGCCTCTAAAATGCTGCCGTTCACCGAGCCGCCGGTGACGGGCGTCACCGTTCCATCCGCCTCAATGAGATAGGCCAGGCGGATCTCGCCGCCGAAGTGGCCGCTCATATGGTCCATCTGGAAGTCGGAGAAGGCCACCGCCCACAGGCACGGGGCCTTTTTCAGCTCCTCAAAGGGTAACGTGCCGTTGCCGCAGGCTACCTTCTCATAGTACCCCGTGGGCTTCACCCCCAGGTAGCGGCAGAAACGGTTGGGGCCGTGCCAGGTCAGCAGCTTCCCCCCTTCCAGCAGGGACAGGTCGGCCATGGGAATGCCCTCCGCGCTGTAGGGTTCCGCGGCGGCCAGCTTGAGGTTCAGCCGCTCGCCGTCCGTCTCCCCCTGCACGTCCTCCCCCTGCTGCCACGTGGAGTATTTGGCGTACACCATGGAGGCCGCGGAGCGCTCCTTGTAATAGGACAGCACCTCCGCCACCTGGTCGCCGCTGAGCACCAGGTTATATTTGCCGCTCTTGAGCGTCTTCTGGGCCCGCGCCCGGTCCCGCACGAAGGTGAGGGCCTCCGCCACCTTGGCGGCCAGGGCCTGCTCATCCAGCCCATCGTACTCAAACTCGTGGAACATCTCCACGTCCTCCGGCTCCCTGCACTGCACCACAAACTCGCCCTTCACCTTGGCGTCGGTGTAGGCCACGTCCGTCCCCTCCGACGAGACAATACGGTCGGTGCTGCGCACGACGAACACCTCGGCGGAGTTGACGAGGGCGTCCGCCAGGGTGTCGGCGGCGAACAGGGCCCGGGCCATCTTCCCCGCGCTCTGGGCCAGGGGGGCCTCCGCCAGCTCCCCGGTCTTCTCCACCATGGGAGCCTTCACCGGGTCGGGCATCTCAAAATAGGGGTTGGCGGCAAATTGGGCGGCGTAATACGCCTTGCGCAGCTCGTCCTCGAGCTGCGTCTCGTCCATGGACGAGACAAGCTGCACCGAGGTGAAGCCCCGGCCGGGCTTGTCCCCCTCCCCGGCCTCCACATCCCGAAACACCGTGACCTCGTACTTGTGCACGTCCTTGGTGCGCCGGGTGTCCAGCTGCTGTTTCACAAAGAACAGCTCGGCGGTCTCCTCCACCCGCTCGTTGATGCGCCACCGGGAAATGCCGCAGCGCTCCAGGGCGCTCTTGATTCTCTCAATCATGGTTCCGCCTCCTCAGCCTAATCTGATGCGGGCCTTCATATACGGTCCCCCGTCGGACACCTTCACCCACTCCTTGTGCCCCTTGCCGCAGTAGCCGCTGCCGGACAGCACCGGCGTTTTGCTCATCATGGTGACGGACTTGAGCAGGTCGGGCACGTAGCCGGTGAGCACGATGGGGGAGTAAATCTTCCCCGTGAGCTTCCCGTTCTTGATCTCCTTGGCGGTTGTGACCATGCACTGGATGCCCCAGTTCTTGGGGTCCTCCATGCCGCTGGAGGGGCACTCCAGCAAGAACCCGTCCTCGATGGAGGCGATCAGCTCCTCCGGGGCGGCGTCTCCGCCCTGGAAGTAGGTGTTGGTCATCCGGGTATAAGCCTTGCGCTCATAGCTCTCCCGGCGGCCGTTGCCGGTGGGCTTCACCCCCAGCCGCGCGGCGGCCAGCGCGTCGCACATACCCGTCTTCAGCACGCCCTTGTCGATGATCACCGTGTCCCCGGTGAGGGTGCCCTCGTCGTCAAAGAACGCGGTGGCGCTCTCCGCCACGGCGGAGCCGTCGTGCATCGTCACCAGCGGGCTGGCCACGTACTCGCCGATAAAGCTCTTGGCCAGCGCCCGGTCCTTCACGAACATATCCATCTCCACCCCGTGGCCGAAGGCCTCGTGGACGATCATGCCGGTGGTGGACGGGTCGCACACGCACTCGTACTCCCCCGGCGGGATGGGCTGGCTGTCCAGCAGGGCCAGGGCGTCCCTGGCCGCCTGCTCCACCCCGGCGTCCATCTCGTCCAGCAGCTCCGCCCCGCCCAGCACGGAGAAGGGCCTGTAGGACATCTTGATCTCCTGCCCCCGGGAGGCCATCACCGCCACCATGGCGTTGGTCCACATCACGGTCTGGTCCAAGTCCCGGTGCTGGGAGAAGAACAGCTTGCGGTACGCCCGGTAGCTCACCGCCGCCTGGGCGTCCAGAATCCGCTCGTCCACCCCCAGGGCCTTCTTGCGCAGGGCGGTAATTTTTTCCACAATGGCCTCGTCCCCCAGCTCCCGGGGGTTCACCTTCCAGCCCGTCTCCTTTTTCAGCGCAGCGGGCTCGTCTGCAGGGACGGGGGTGGGCAGGGGGGCAAAGCCCTCCAGCGCCTTGTTCTGTTCCGCAAGCCGCCGCGCCAGCGTCTCACAGATGGCGGGGATGTCCTCCTCGGAGAACTCGTTGAAGGAGTACTCGGCGCAGCCCACGCCGTCGAACACCCGCACCACAAAGCCGGTGCCCCCGCCCATACCTCCGGCGGCGATGTTCACTCCCGCCCGGCTCACCGCCCACCGGCGGCTGTCGTCCGCCACCGCCAGCACCGAGGCGTAGGGGTACGTCTCACGCAGGGCGGCGACCAGTTTTTGCAGGCCGGGCTTGGCCCGGTCGATGGTTGAAAACATAGCAGACCTCCTTTTGGCCGCCCTGAGTGGTGGGGCGCGGGCGGCCCAGCAGGACTACTATAGCACGAGATACCTCACCTGTCAAGGTATTGGAGGAATTTTTTGTCTGCGAACAGGCGCAAACAGCCCCGGCGCCGGGCTTTCGCCAAACGCCGGGGCCGCTGTTTTCCGGTTCGGGCCGCTCACAACCGCCGTCTGAGCCCCGGCTGTTGAAGGCCATGTTTCACGTGAAACATACGTTTGTCAATCACCAGCCGGTGCCGGTGCCCTCGCACACCCAATTCCCATCCGCCAGCCGCATATAGGCCACCCGGCCCCAGGTCAGCGCCCCCTCCGGGGCGTCGTCCCCCTGGTAGTAATCGGTGTTCCCCGCCCAAAACGGGCCGTTAGTATCGCCGTTCTCCGGGACGAACACCAGGCTGTAGCCGAAGCTGAACCAGGTCTTGCCGTAGTCCTCCGCGGCGAAGCCGTCGCCGAGGTACTGGGCAAATTCCTCCATCTCCTCCGCGGTCAAATGGGCGTGGGCGTCCGCCGTGACCGTTCCAGGCCGCGCGTAGGTGCAGGCGTACCGGCTTCCGGGGGCGCATTTGGTCATGGCCCCCTCGTAGCCCTCAATCCACTCCCGCACCACCTCCTCGTGGCTCTGCCCCCGGTCAGGGACGGAGGTGGTGCGCAGCTGTTGCAGCTCCACGTTATCGAAGCAGTCCCGCAGGATCTGATAGGGGCCGGGGTTGAGCCTGGGCGTGCCCAGGGGGGCGTTGTTTGAGCTCCCGCCCCGGTCGTGGGCCATGTAATAGTCCAGCTGGTTGTCCTGGGTGCGTATGGCGATCATGTTGGACCTGCTGTACGCCCAGACGCAGTTCAGGCTGTCCGTTGCCTGGATGATGAGGGTATCCCCGTCCGCCGCGCCGTCGGGCAGCACGGTCAGCTTTTCCCAGGCAAAGCTCTTGGCAAAGTCCGTCAGCCAGTACGTTACGTAGTGGTCAAGGGGCGCGTCCACCTGATAGGTGTACGACGCTCCGCTCCGCCCCGCCTCCGCTGAGGCAATCAGCTCAAAGGACGTGCCCTGGGCGTTGGCGATGCCGTCCATCACCGCCTGAATGGCCAGCTCCTCCTCGGTGGGCAGCAGCCCCTCCAAAACCCCTTCGATATACCGGTAATCGTCGGTGAAGCAGTCTTCGGTAACGTTGGCCTCGCTGTGGCCGCACACCGTCAGGGCGTAGTGCATACAGGCCTGGATGGGGTCTGTGGCCCAATCCGCCCGCCCCGCGTCCGCCTCCTCCTGGAGGTACTGGGCGTACTGGGTCACGGTCATCCCCATCTCCCGGACCTCGCTGGGCCTGACGTGCTGGGGGGTGGGATCCACGTCGGCGTCGATGATCTGCTCCCGCTCGGGAATCCACACGCCGCCGGGGCCGTCCTCCGCCAACTGCACCAGGCTGAGAATCCACACGCTGCCCTCGGTGTCCCCGGTGATGTTTTTGTAGGGCCAGTAGGCCACGTGGGTGTAGGTCTTCCCCTCCCAGAGGTACTCCCGCTGCCGCAGCTCGGTAGGGTCGTAGGCCTCCACCCCCTCCGTGTCCAGCACCTGCCCCCGGGCGTATTCCCAGATGGCCGCCTGGGCCGCGGAGAAGCGGTCCCTGTCCTCGTACCCAACCTGTACGCTGGTGGGCCGCATCATGGCATAGTAGTGCTCCCTGTCCCGGGCGAAGACCTCATAGGTTCCGGTTTCAGGCTCATAGAGCCAATCCTCAAACTCCGCCTGGTCCCACTGGCACACGGTGTGCAGCCAGCCCTCGCCGTCGGTGTTGTCCAGGAAGTAGCTGGCCAGGGCGCTGTCCCACAGCGGCTCCCCGTCGTAGAGCACCACGTCGTCCCGCAGCTCCGCCGGGATATCCTCCAGCCGCGCCCGGAGGGTGTCCAGGGTCTGCGTGCCGGTACTGGGGCTGTAGGGCTCCACCCCCTCGGTGTCCAGCACGGCCTTTTCGGCAAAGTCCCGGATGGCCTGATAGGCGGCGGTATACTCCTGCGCGCCCTCCATGGCGAAACGCGGCGCGGAGGGCTGGTCAAAGACATAATAATGCTCGCTGTCCCGGGCGAACACCACCACCTCGTCAAAGGCCCCATACCCGCCGTTTCCCTGGGGGTGGAGATACTCCTCCAAGCGGGCCTCATCCCACTGGTAGACGGCCAGCAGCCAGGGCATGAACTCGTTTTCCCAGTCCGCCGGAACGTCCCACCAATAGCTGGCCAGGACGCCATCCTGGCCGAGCACCGACACATCCTCCGGGCGGTTGACCACCTGGGGCCGCAGCTCCTCCGGGATATCCTCCAGCCGCTCTTGCAGGTTTTCCAGGGTTTTGCCCTTCTCCGGCGCGCCGGAGAAGGTGCACCCCACGGCCCCCGCCACGATGAGGACCAGGGCCAGCGCCAGGGCGATCACCGTTTTGGGCCCGCGGGCGATGAGCTTCACCCGCTCCTTGATCCGCCGCTTTCCCCCCGTCATGGTGGTGGCGGTTTGCAGCAGGGATGTGCGCCCCCCGGCGATCATGGCCACCAGCGTGCGGCCATAGGGAATGCGCTCCCCCTCGCCCAGGGCGCGGATAGCCCCCTCGTCACAGGCCAGTTCCCCGTCCTGCCGGGACAGGGCCGCCGCCCACCACACCAGCGGGTCGAACCAGTACAGGCACAGGCAGGCGCACCGCACCAGCGCCCACCAGTGGTCCTTCTGGCGGTGGTGGGTGAGCTCGTGGGCCAGCACGTGGCGCAGCCGCTCCGGGGATTCCAGGGCGGCGGGGGTGACGTAGATTCTGGGCCGGACCGTCCCGCACAGGCAGGGGGAGGGCAGCGCGTCCGACACATACACCGGCAGGAGGCAGGTCACTCCGTCCAGCCTTTTGGCCCCCCTCAGCCGCCGCCGCAGGCCCAGGTTGACCATGATAAACCAAGCCGCCATTATCGCCGCGCCGGCCAGCCACACGGCTTTGGCGTACTTTTCCGCCAGCTGGGCCAGGGTGGGGCCGCGCATGAGCTGTCTGGCCTGGGCATCGATGTCGCTCAGGTCGGCGGGGGTGAGGTCGGCCTCCCGCCCGCCCTGCCGGCGGTAGTCCTCGATGACCTCGGCCCGGGCGTCGTCATAGGAGCGCACGGGAATCGCCGTCTGGCCGACGGTCTGGACGATCTGGGGCGGCTGCTCGGCCCGGTCCAGCAGGGCCAGGGCGCTGTAGGCGCTGGTGAACAGGTTCACCGGCAGCAGCAGCCGCACCGCCACCAGCAGCCACAAGGCGTACTGCGCCCTGGGGTCGATTTTCCCCCGCAGCAGGGGCCGCAGGGCGGCGATGAGCACAATGAGAATGGACGATGTGATCAAAATTCCCCTCATTTTGCATTCCACTCCGCTCTGTCTAAAATATCGTACAGCTCGTCGATGTCCGCCCTGGACAGGCCGCCCCGGTCCGCCAGCGAGCTGACCAGCAGGCTCACGCTGCCCCGGAAGGCCCGCTCCAGCAGGCAGTCCGCCTCCGACGCCGCCGCGGCCTCCCGGCCCAGCGCCGCCCGGAACACCTTGGCCCGGCCCGCCGTCTCGTGGACGATCAGGCCCTTCTCCTCCATGCGCCGCACCATGGTGTTGACGGTGCTCTTGGTCCAGCCCGCGCTGTCCTTCAGCGCCCGCACCAGTTCCATCAGGGTCTTCGGCCCCGCCCACAGACACTCCATCACCCGCCACTCGCTGGGCGAGAGCACGCTGCGCTTTTCCTCCATTTTTGAATTCCTCCTTATGGTCTATTGGCTTACTGTTGTAAGCCTACTATAGCACGTAGGATTACATTTGTCAACCAAACCGTAATTGAAGAAATTGAAATTTTTCCGGCCCCGTGTGATAATAGGGGGTGCTCAATCGTTTTATACACGTAGCTACAAACAAGCAGCATGAGAATAACCCAGCGCGACAACACCAAGGAGCAACACGAAAGGAGGCCCGCAGCCATGGAATCACAAAACCTGGCGCAGCTGTTCCGCCAGTATGGAGACGACGTGTTCCGGCTGGCCTACAGCTACCTGGCCTGCCGGGCGGACGCGGAGGACGTGTGCCAAGGCGTATTTCTCCGCCTGGCGGAAGGGGGAGTCACCCTGCTGCCGGGGCGGGAAAAGGCCTGGCTGCTCACCTGCGCCGCCAACGCCTGCAAAAGCCAGCTGCGGTCCTTCTGGCGGCGAAACGTGGGAGAGCTGGACGAGTCCATTCCCTTTCGGGACGACACCGACCAAGCGGTGTGGGACGCGGTGATGGCCCTGCCCCCCAAGTACCGGGCGGTGGTCCACCTCTACTATTGGGAGGGCTACGGCCAGGGCGAGATCGGGGAGATTCTCCACATATCCCGCACGGCAGTACAAACGCGGATGAGCAGGGCCCGGGCCCTGCTGAAAAAGGAGTTGAGCGACGATGAGGAAGGATTACCGGCATTTGATGGCGCAAGTCGCGCTGACTGACCAAAAAAAGGAGGAAATCTTGACCATGTTGGAACAGAATAACAATCAGACGAGCAAACGGCGGATGCCCGCCGCCACCAAAATCGTGCTGGCCGCCGCCCTGGCGGTGGGGTGCGTGTTGTCCATCGCGGCGGGCCTGCCCGCCCAGGTATACAATTTCATGAGCGGCGGCTCGGTGTCCATCACGGATCACGGCAACACCACCACCGTCGACAGCTTCGCATGGGACCTGAACGGCGAGCAGGCCGCCCCCATCGTCCTGGAGGACGGCAAGCTGTGGTTCGTAAACGGCGATGAGCGCACCGACCTCACCGGCCTCGTCGATGAGAACACCCCCTATATCTACGAGCACGCCGACCCGGCCACCGGCAACAAGGGATATGTCGTGGTGGGCGGCACCGCGGAGAACTACGGCTGGGCCGAGTTCTTCCTGACGGAAGACGGCGCCTGCTCCATGCAGGGCCAGAACTACGCCGACAGCTACCTCACCATCGACGGGGTGCGCCAGCCCTCCTATGAGATGTCCGAGGAGCTGGTGGAAAAGCTGAACCACGACCCCAGCTATGAGCTGAGCTCCGTCAACCACCCCTGGCTGGACGCCGCGCTGGACCAGCTCAGCCTGGACATCTGAACCCCCCGTTCCCAGTTTGGAGCGCCCGGAGCATTTGCTCCGGGCGCTCCGGCGCTTTTCCCCGTCTTTCGCCGTCTTTTGTTCAACTGTCACAATTTTCACAAGGTTTTTCTCCGGCTTCTATTGTCTTTTGGTAAAAACCATGCTATCCTAAGAACAGCTTAGGGCACGCGCCCATCAGGGAGGTATTCCAATGAATTTGAAAGAGGTCCGCGATATTCTCCACGCCGAGGTGCTGTGCGGCGAGGAACTGTTAGACACCGAGGTCCGCTCCGCCTGCGGCAGCGACTTCATGAGCGACGTGCTGGCCTACGTGAAAAACCAGGCGCTACTGCTCACGGGGCTGGTCAACCCCCAGGTGGTGCGCACCGCCGAGATGATGGACATGAAGTGCATCGTCTTCGTCCGGGGCAAGCAGCCGGACGGCGGCATCCTGGAGCTGGCCGACGACCGGCAGCTGGTGGTCATGGCCACCAAGGAGCGGATGTACAACGCCTGCGGGCTTTTGTACCTCAACGGGCTGAGGGAGTGAGCGCCATGGACGACCGCATCCGCCTGTCCTACCAGGTTGAGGGGGGCGACCTGACCCACGCGGGGGAGGCCTCCTCCAGCGTGAAGCAGGCCCTGCGCAAGCTGGGCCTGGACCCCAGCGTCATCCGCCGGGTGTCGGTGTGTATGTACGAGGGGGAGATCAATATGGTCATCCACGCCAACGGCGGCACCGCTCAGGTGGACGTGGGGCTGGACGACATCACCATCACCCTCACCGACCGGGGCCCCGGCATTCCCGACATCGGCAAGGCCATGCAGGCGGGCTTCACCACCGCCGCCGACTCCGTGCGGGATTTGGGCTTCGGCGCGGGCATGGGCCTGCCCAACATGAAAAAATACAGCGACGAGATGACGGTGGACTCCGTTCTCGGCGTGGGCACCACCGTCACCATGGTGGTGCGCATCGAATAAGGCGCGGGACCGGCGCGCTTTGCATCACAACAGGAGGAGGTAAACGACGTGCGCCATTCTGTCGCCCTCAACACCAAAAAGTGCCGGGGCTGCACCACCTGCATCAAAAGCTGCCCCACCGAGGCCATCCGCGTGCGCAGCGGCAAGGCCACCATTCTGCCCAACCGCTGCATCGACTGCGGCACCTGCGTCCAGGTCTGCCCCCATCAGGCGGTGCAGTCCATCCGCAGCGAATTCTATATGCTTCAGCGCTTTCAATATAACATCGCCGTCCCCGACCCGGCCCTGTACGGCCAGTTTCACAACCTGGACGACATCAATATCATCCTCAACGGCCTGCTGGCCATCGGCTTTGACGACGTGTACGAGTCCGCCGCCGCCGCAGAGCTGCTGGCCGACTGCCTGGACCACCGCACCGGGGACGGCACCCTCAAGCCGGAGATCTCCCCCGCCTGCCCGGCGGTGGTGCGGCTGATCTGCATCCGCTTCCCCGACCTGCTGGGCCACATCGCCCCGGTGATCACCCCCCTGGAGCTGGCGGCCATCCTGGCCCGCCGGAGGGCGGCGGAGCAGACCGGCCTGCCCCCCGAGGAGATCGGCGTGTTCACCATCGTGCCCTGCACCTCTCAGGTCACCGCCGCCGCCTCCCCAGAGGGGCTCAAGCGGCAGGTGGTGGACGGGGCCTTCGCCATCAAGGACATCTACCTGGCCCTGCTGGAGCCCATGCGCCAGCTGGCTTTGGACCACCTCAAGCCCATGGCGGCGGGGGCCGCCGGGGTGAGCTGGGCCTTCGCCGGGGGCGAGGCCCTGTCCCGCCGGGACAAACGGTACATCGCCGTGGACGGCATCAACAACGTGATTCGAATGCTGGAGGAGATCGAGGACGGGCGTATGCCCGAGGCGGACTTCATCGAGCTGCGGGCCTGCACCCAGGGCTGTTTAGGCGGCTGCCTCACGGTGGAGAACCCCTTTACCGCCAAAATGCGCCTGAAGGGGCTGATGACCGGCCTCTCCCCTGTCCCGCCCTGCGCCGCCCGCCGGGAGGAGGTCAGCGACATCCTGGACTACACCAAAAAGCCGGAGTTTCTGCCCACCTTCCAGCTGGACTCCAACCGCCGCCGGGCCATGGAGAAGATGCGGGCCATCCAGAAGCTGGAGGAGCAGCTGCCCGGCCTGCGCTGCGGCTCCTGCGGCGCGCCCTCCTGCCGGGCCTTCGCCGAGGACGTGGTGATGGGCCGGGCCAGCGAGGAGGACTGTATTTTTAAGGTGCGGGAGCGGATGCAGCACATGGCGGGCCACTCCGGGGCGGACGAGTACCTCCCCGCCCCCTTCCGGCACCGCCCGGACGACGCCCCCGGCGGCCTGCCCCCCCTGCTGGACGACCGATGAAAAGGCGGTGATTTTATGATAACAGTGCAAACGCTCATTGACGCCCTCCCTCTGAGCGTGTTTCACCTGGACGACCCGGACCGCCCCGTGGAGGGGGGGTACTGCGGCGACCTGCTCAGCTGGGTGATGGGCCGGGCTCCCGCCGGAGGGGCGTGGCTCACCATTATGAGCAATGTGAACGTGGCGGCGGTAGCCGCCCTCACCGACGTGTCCTGCGTGATTTTAGCCGAGGATGTGGTCCCAGACCCGCCCCTGCTGGACCGGGCCAGGACCCAGGGCATCACCCTGCTGGGCACGGGGCTGTCCGTCTATGACTGCGCGTGCAGACTGGGCGGACTGCTGGGGGAAACGGGGCTGTGATGGAGCGATACGCCTTTGACCTCCATCTGCACTCCTGCCTGTCGC
>CAJULM010000046.1 GCA_910587285.1 uncultured Oscillospiraceae bacterium
AAGTGGCGGGTCATCCGCACGGTGGTACTGCCTGGATGTGCGGACGGCATCATCACCGGCTGCATCCTGTCGGTGGGGCGCATTTTGGGTGAATCGGCGGCGCTGCTGTTTACAGCGGGCTTCGCCCATGCGCTGAACGGCTTTTTTACCGGCCTGACCAGTCCGGGGGCTACCCTCACCGTGGCGCTGTATGTCTACGCGAAGGAGCAGGGGGAGTTTGGCGTGGCCTTTGCCATCGCCGCGATCCTGATGCTGCTGACGCTGGCGGTCAACCTGACCGCCGCCCTGGTAGGCTGGTATTTCAGGAAAAGGAGGGCGCTATGAGCAACGCGATCACCGCAAAAAATTTATGCCTGTGGTATGGCAGCGCCCAGGCATTGAAAAATATCAATATGCAAATTCTCGAGAACAACATCACCGCTCTGATCGGTCCTTCCGGCTGCGGAAAGTCCACGTTTTTGAAAACGCTGAACCGCATGAACGACCTGATTCCCGGCGTGAAGATCACTGGGGAGGTACGGTATCAGGATACGGATATTTTTGCTCCCGGCCTGGATGTGAACGCTCTGCGCAAGGAGATCGGTATGGTATTCCAGAAGCCCAATCCTTTCCCCATGAGCATCTATGACAATATCGCCTACGGCCCCCGCACCCACGGCATCAAAAGCAAAGCCAAGCTGGACGAACTTGTGGAGCAGTCCCTCCGGGGCGCGGCCATTTGGGACGAGGTAAAAGAGCGGCTGAAAAAGAACGCCCTGGGCCTGTCCGGGGGCCAGCAGCAGCGGCTTTGCATCGCCCGCGCCCTGGCCGTGGAGCCGAAGGTGCTGCTGATGGACGAACCCACCAGCGCCCTGGACCCCATTTCCACCTCAAAAATTGAGGAGCTTGCAATGCAGCTGAAAGAGCGGTACACTATTGTTATCGTGACCCACAACATGCAGCAGGCGGTGCGTATTTCAGACCGCACGGCGTTCTTCCTCTTGGGAGAGCTGATCGAGTATGACGAAACGGAAAAGCTGTTCTCTCAACCGGAGGATCAGCGGACCGAGGACTATATCACAGGGAGGTTTGGGTGATGCGGAGCAGATTTGACAGCCAGCTCGCCCTTCTGAATACGGAGCTGATCCAGATGGGCGCGCTGTGCGAGGAGGCCATCTCCAAGGCGGCGAAGGCGTTGGAGAATGGTGACAGCACGTTGGCGGAACAGGTCAAGCCATTGGAGGGCGGGATCGACCAGATGGAGCGGGATATTGAAACGCTGTGTCTGAAACTGCTGCTCCAGCAGCAGCCGGTGGCCCGCGACCTGCGGCAAATCTCCGCCGCCATGAAGATCATCACAGATATGGAGCGCATCGGAGATCAGGCCGCCGACATCGCGGAGATCATCCTGGCGATGCTGGCCCAGGGATACGTGCCGGAGGATGTGGGCCATATTCGGGAAATGGCGGCGGAGGTCATCAGGATGGTTACGGAAAGCGTGGATTCCTACGTCCAGAAGGATACGGTCCGGGCCAGGCTGGTGATTGCCCATGATGACATTGTGGATCAATGCTTTGACCGGGTAAAACAGGTGCTGATCGGGAACATCGCGGCAAACCCCGACTGCGGCGAACACGCTCTTGATTTGCTGATGATCGACAAATATCTGGAGCGTATTGGAGATCATGCGGTCAATATCGCGGAATGGGTGATTTTTGCCGTGACCGGGGAACACAAAGGAGAAGCGCTATGATTTGGTGTGTAGAGGACGATGCCAGCATTCGGGATATTGAGCTTTACACCCTGCGCTCCACCGGCTTTGAGGCCAGGGGCTTTGAGGACGGCGGAGCGTTCCTGCCGGCGCTGGAAACAGAGCGGCCGGAGCTTGTCATTCTGGATGTCATGCTGCCGGGAATGGACGGCGTGGAGTTGCTGCGGCGGATGAAGGCGACGGTACATCTTGCGGATATTCCCGTCATCATGGCCACCGCCAAGGGCGCGGAATACGATAAAATCCAAAGCCTGGATCTGGGCGCGGACGATTACCTGGTGAAACCCTTCGGTATGATGGAAATGGTGTCGCGGGTAAAAGCCGTCCTGCGCCGCTGCCAGCCAGCATCTCCGGCAAAGCAGTTGACAGCCGGTGGTCTAACGATGGATCTGGAAGAACGGACAGTTACCGCAGACGGAGCGCGTATTTTGCTCACCTACAAAGAATTTGAACTGCTTCGCCTGTTCCTCTCCCGCCCCGGCGTTGCGTTCACCAGGGAACAGCTTTTATCCGACATTTGGGGCGTGGATTACACCGGGGAAACCCGGACGGTTGATATGCACATCAAGACGCTCCGGCAGAAGCTGGAAGACTATGGCGGGATGATCGAAACGGTGCGGCATATCGGCTACCGGCTGGAGGCAAAGGCATGACAAAGAAAATCTTCCGTTCTATCCTGCTGGCGGCGGTTTCCGTTCTCCTGGCAAGCCTGGTGATTATCATGGGCTGTCTGTATGACTATTACAGAAACGTCCAAGAGAAACAGCTGCGGGATGAACTCCGTCTGGCCTCCTATGGAGTAGAGGCGGACGGCTTGGATTACCTGGAGCAGTTGGCTTCCCCCTATCGATTCCCATCCACAGCAGATTTTCGTCTGACCTGGATCGCCGCTGACGGCGAAGTGCTGTTTGATACCCACGTCCCGGCGGCGGAGATGGAAAACCACGCGGGCCGGGCGGAGGTAAAAGAGGCCCTGGCCGAAGGTGAAAGCGGCGGGGTCCGCTACTCGGAGACACTGACTGAACGGACGCTGTATTATGCACAGCGGCTGACGGACGGAACCATCCTGCGCATTTCCATCAGCCAGCTGACGGTGTTTGCTCTGGCAATGGGGATGCTTCAGCCGATTTTGCTGACTGCGATCCTGGCGGTCATTCTCTCCGCGCTGCTGGCCCGCCGGATGGCAAAGCGCATTGTTGCACCGCTGAACCGTCTGGATTTGGATAAGCCTTTGGAAAACGACGCCTACGAGGAATTATCCCCCCTCCTGGGGCGTATCCACCAGCAGCACCGGCAGATCGAGGCGCAGCTCCGGGAGTTGAGAAGAAAAACCGAAGAATTTGAACAGATCACAGAAAACATGAGCGAGGGGCTTGTCCTTCTGGACAGAAAGGGTGTGATTTTAAGCATCAACCCCGCTGCGAGGGCGATCTTCCATGCAAGCAGCGCCTGCGTTGGGCAGGACTTCCTTGTGGTAGACCGTGACCATGAGATCAACCTCGCCATTCAGACCGCGCTGGAAGGAGGACACAGCGAAGTCCGCGCGATGCGAAACGACCGGGAGGTTCAGTTTGACATTAGCCGGATCACAGTGGACGGACTTACAGCGGGAACGGTGCTGCTGGCCTTTGATGTGACGGAGCAGGCCGCCGCAGAACGTAGCCGCCGGGAGTTTACCGCCAACGTGTCCCATGAATTGAAAACGCCCCTGCAATCCATCATGGGCAGCGCCGAGCTGTTAGAGAACGGCCTTGTCAAGCAGGAGGATGTTCCGCAGTTTGTCGGCGTTATCCGCACAGAGGCGGCACGGCTGGTAACGCTGGTGGAGGACATCATTCACTTGTCGCAGCTGGACGAGGGAACCGCGCCGGAAAAGGAACAGGTGAACCTTTTGGAACTGGCGGACAGCGCGGCTTCCGCTCTGCGGGAGCAGGCGGAGAAACGACATATTTCCCTATCTGTGACTGGCGAAAGCGCCAAGATAAGCGGAGTGCGGGGCTTCTTGCATGAAATGCTCTATAATCTGATTGATAATGCCATCAAATACAATATAGATGGCGGAAAGGTAGAGGTTGCTGTTTCAGCAGGCGATACCGCCATAACTGTTTCCGTAAAAGATACTGGGATTGGAATTCCACCGGAGTATCAGGCCAGAGTGTTTGAGCGATTTTTCCGGGTGGACAAAAGCCGCTCCAAGGCCTCCGGCGGCACCGGTTTGGGGCTGTCGATTGTCAAGCATATTGCGCAGTATCATCACGCGGAAATCAGACTGCAAAGCGGAATTGGAAGAAGCGGAACCAATATTGAAGTCTTATTTGGCTTGAGGAAAATGAGAGATTCTTGAAACTTGCCCTTGACAAAAGCTCTCTGAAGAAAACTTCTTTCGTACGGTTAAGCGCCTAGGAAAATAATGTGAACCGATAAAGCCAATTCACACAAGTTAATGCAGTAAGTTCTGCCTTTACTCAGTTCCTCATCGCATCCCTTTTAGGTATTGTGAACATATACATTACTTCAAGGATAGAGTTCATTTGAATACATATATCTACAAACTGTAAGTGTTGGCAAAGGAGACGATTGATATGCGGGAACATACGGATATGGATCGACATATTCTGGGAGAGTTTCAGATTGGTGAGGAAAGCCTGCTTGGAGAAATTATATACAACAACGAAAGTGGAATAATTTGGCTAAAGCTTGAGCAAGAAGTCCCTAAAGGAATCGGGAAGTCCTATGGTTCTATCCCTCTGATTGTAGGAAAGTTACTTACGGGAACCTTCATTTCTCTGTATCAAAACAAGTGTATCAAAAATCATACGCAGCAGTTTTCTTACCAAACTGTAATCTTTCAGTCACGCTATATGATATTAGGCCCCACACAAGGAAAATATAACCGACTCACCTGCGAATTAGAAAATGGACTACAATGGAGCGGACTTTCTCAAGTTGATATGTCTGAATTCCCTACTGTTAAATTTAAGGGACTTGGAGAACATATATACCACTGGTTTAATGCAAAAATCAAGTTTTCAACCTCATTATCAAACGATTTATTTGGCTTTCCGCGCAAAGAAATCAGTCGTACCATTGAGCGGCTAACCATGGAGATCGAATCCGAGGAGAAACAAGATGTTGCCTTTTTTGTGGGGGTAAGAGATAAAGTTATCTCGCTCATTTCTTTTGCCATTAAGGATAATATTAATATTGAGCATCAATTTTTTACCGATTTTGATGACTATGATATGATCAATGGGCAAATCAACTATTCAGAAAGAGCTTTTTACTCGTCAGAACCACGCTACCAAATTTTTGATGTGCATTTATATGATTACAATTTTACTCTGCAGCATCTATCTGATACTGCAGATATTCAAGATGCTTTAACGAAATTGGAACCAATATTTAATTTGTACTTATCATTATTTAGATACCGGCATATGCCGCCAGAAATGATCTTTCTAAATATGGTACAAGCTCTGGAAACCTTCCATTCTCGGTTTTTTTATAATGACAAAAAAGAAAAATATATTGAATCAGTATATGAGCGGTTTGGTCGAAATCCGAATTTTAATCATATTGAAAAGCTGTTGCTAAGCGACTCTCAAATGGATAAAAACTGCAATTACATCATTTTAGTGTCCAGGTTAAACGACTTACTCATTGGACAGTTTAACGGACTTTTTTCTAATTTTTATATGTCCGAAAATCCCTATGCTCAACGTATTGCAGATACCCGCCACTACTATACACATTATGGGAAAAGCAAAGAAGCAAAAGCATTTAAGGGCGAGGATCTTCTCGAGGCTATCTATATCCTCCGCTTACTGTTGGAATATTATATCTGCCAGGTATTGAAAGTTGATATCGAAGACGTTACCCGAGAGAAGCTTGCAACCATCCAAAGGAATATGGTTGAAAAGCGGAATTTTTTAAGCACTGTGTAGTCCGGCTATGCCAGATATATGCAAGAAAAGCTCTGAATCCGTTGCGTCGCATGTTGCGCTGCAACGCTTTCCAAAAAAGCATTTTTGCCCCATTGAGCCAGATATCGACAGGTTTCGACAAGAAGCCTGTCGATTTATTTTACGGTTTCCGATCCGGCGGCAAGGAGAATGTGCAAAATCCACAAAAAAGTGCACTTTAAATGGTCAAAACGTAGAACATTACGAAACCGCTTGAATCATTTTGGTTTCCTGTGCTACAATGGAAACCGATATAAACAGTCTGGTTTCCGAAGGGAGGAGGAACTCGCTATGGAACTGCGCGAGCGCATGATCGGCGCGGCCACCGCACTGTTTCAGGCGAAGGGCCTGTGGTTTACCTTGCAGGAGGTGGCCGATGCTTTGCACATCAGCAAAAAAACCATTTACACGCTTTACCCATCCAAAGAGGCGCTTCTGCTGGACATGGTAGACGATCTGTTCAACCGCATCCATCAGGAAAAGCGGTCGCTGATCGCGACCTCCGGCCCCATTGAGGAGCGGATCAGGTCGGTGATGATCGCTCTGCCGGAGCAGTACCAAGCCTTGGACCTTCGGCTTTTGGGGGAGCTGGACGAAAAATACCCCGCCGTGGCCCGCCGGGTGCGGGAGCACCTGGAAACCAACTGGGAGCCAACCATCGCCCTGCTGGAGGAAGGGGTGGGGAAGGGCTGCATCCGCCAAGTGTCTATCCCGGTACTGCGGCAGATGGTCACCGCGTCCATCGAAGGCTTTCTTGTAAACGGCGAAAACGGAGCCAGCTACGCGGACACCCTGGCCGCTATGATGGACATCATTATGAACGGGATCAGGAGGAGAAACGATGAGGTATAGTTTGTGCGACGGCTGGGAGTTTACGCCCCAGTGGAGCGACGAATTTCCGACCGGGGGCGGCGAAGCCCGAGCTGTCCGCCTGCCCCACACCTGTAAGGAGCTGCCCCTGCACTGCATCGATCCGGAGGACTATCAGATGTTGTGCGGTTACCGCCGGACGCTGGACGTCCCCGCCGGACTGGCGGGCAAGCGGCTGTTCCTTCAACTGGACGGCGCGGCCCACATTGCTACGGTGTACGTCAACGGCGTGGAAGCGGCCACTCACCGCTGTGGCTACACCGCCTTCCGGGTAGAAGTGACAAAGCTGGTGGAGCCGGGTCGGTCCAACCTGCTGGCTGTGAAGCTGGATACCAGCGAAAACCCATCCATCCCGCCTTTTGGTTTTGTGGTAGACTACCTCACCTATGGCGGGCTGTACCGGGAGGCGTGGCTGGATGTGCGGGAAAACGGATACATCACCGACATTTATGTTACCACACCCACGTTGACCACGGCAAACGTCAAGGTGGCCACCGACGGCGCGCCCGATGGGGCAAAGCTGGAGGTCTCCATTTTGGACAGCGCGGGGAAAACCGTGTGGACCGGCGCGCCGGGAAAGGCCAATGTTCCGGACGCCAAGCCCTGGGACACGGCGCGGCCCGATCTTTACCGCTGTGAGGCCCGCCTCCTGGCCCCGGACGGAATGGAGCTGGATCGGCAGGAGGCCGCTTTCGGCTTCCGCACCGCGCAGTTCAAAGCGGGCGGCTTCTACCTCAACGGCAAAAAAACCTTCCTCCGCGGCCTGAACCGCCATCAGAGCTACCCCTACATCGGCTATGCCGCCCCGGAAGCCCTTCAGCGGGAGGATGCCCGCATTTTGAAGGAGGAGCTTGGCTGCAATGCCGTGCGCACCAGCCACTATCCCCAGAGCCAGTATTTTATCGACGAATGTGACCGGCTGGGGCTTCTGGTGTTCACCGAGATCCCAGGCTGGCAGCACATCGGAAACGGGGCATGGAAAGATCAGGCCTGCCAGAACGTCCGGGAAATGGTTTTACAATACAGGAACCACCCATCCATCATACTGTGGGGTGTGCGTATCAACGAGAGCCTGGACGATGACGAATTCTACGCCCGCACCAACGCCATCACCCATGAGCTGGATTCCAGCCGTCAAACCTCAGGCGTGCGCTACCTGGAAAAAAGCAGTCTGCTGGAAGATGTATACGCCTACAACGATTTCTCGCATAACGGCAGGACCCCCGGGGCCAAGCCCAAAAAAGAGGTTACATCGGATATGGGCAAGGCCCTCCTCATCTCGGAGTGCAACGGCCATATGTTCCCCACCAAGCCCTTCGACACCTGGGCACGGCGGCAGGAGCAGGCCCTGCGCCACCTCCGGGTGCAGGATGCGGCGTGGAAGGAACACGCAGGGTGCTTTGGCTGGTGTATGTTCGACTATCCCACCCACAAGGACTTTGGCTCCGGCGATCGGATCTGCTATCACGGGGTGATGGACGCCTTTCGGAACCCAAAGCTGGCCGCGGCGGCCTATGCCAGCCAGGGAGAGGGGACCCCTGTGCTGACGGTAGGCTCCTCCATGGACATCGGCGACTACCCGGCGGGGCGGATGGGGCGTGTGTACGTGTTTTCCAACGCGGACGAGGTGGCGCTGTATAAAAACGGGGTCTTTGTCACCCGTCTGTGCCAAAACCGAACATCTTCTCTGCCCCACCCGCCCTTCGTGGTGGATGACACCATCGGTGAGCTGCTGGAGACTCAGGAGGGTTTTCCGCCGGAGAAGGCCAAGCTCCTGCGGGAGTGCCTGCTGGCGGCTGGGAAGTATGGGCTGGCCGGTCTGCCAGTGTCCTATAAAGCGAAAATGGCCTGGTGCATGGCCCGGTACGGCATGAAATTCCAGGACGGCGTGGATCTGTACGGCAAGTATGTAGCCAATTGGGGCGGCGAAGCCACCGTCTGGCGCTTCGACGGGATCAAGGATGGCAAAACCGTGGCCAGCGTCACCTGCCGCCCCTCGGCGAGGCTCCATTTGGAGGTAAAGGTCAGCCATACCTCCCTCACCGAGGGGGCCAGCTACGACATGGCCGCGATCCGGGTCCGTATTCTGGATGGGAACGGGAACCCGGCCCCCTATGCCCAGCTTCCCGTGTCCTTCGCCCTGTCCGGGAACGCAGAGCTGGTAGGCCCCGCCACCGTCACGGCCGAGGGCGGTATGTGCGGCGCCTATGTGCGCAGCCTGGGCACTACGGGGACCGCCGTCCTCACCGTCCACACGGAACAGACCGAAGACGTGACGATCAACTTCACCATTAAGACCAAGGGGGAGGAAAAATGGAACTGACCTTGAAGCAAAAGGCCGCCTTCGGCATCGGCGCCGTGGGCAAGGACATGGTGTATGCCCTGTCCGCATCCTATGTGATGTACTTCTATCAGGACGTGCTGGGCCTCAGCGCCACCTTCGTGGGGCTGATTTTGATGGCAGCACGGGTGTTCGACGCCCTCAATGACCCCTTTATGGGGGTACTGGTGGCAAAAACGAAAAGCCGCTGGGGCCGGTTCCGCCCCTGGCTGCTCAGCGGCACCATACTTAACGCGGTGGTGCTCTACGCGCTGTTCAACGCCCCCCACGCCGAAGGCGCGGGACTGATGGCCTATTTCGCCGTGGCATATATCCTCTGGGGCGTCACCTATACCATGATGGACATTCCCTACTGGTCCATGATCCCCGCTGTCACCAAGACCCCGGCGGACCGGGAAAACCTGTCCGTGGTGGGCCGCACCTGCGCGGGGGTGGGCAGCGCCCTTATCGCCATGTTCACTGTCGCGCTGGTGGGGGTACTGGGGGGCGACAGCGAGCGGGCAGGCTTTGGCCGGGTTGCCCTCATCGTGTCGGTGCTGTTCGTGGCGGCGGAGATTTTGTGCTGTGCCTTTTTTAAGGAGAACTCCCAGACCGAGATGGAGACAGCCGGGGTAAAGGAGATGTTCGCCGCCCTGCTGCGCAACGATCAGGCCATGGTGGTGGTGGCCAGCATTGTGCTCATCAATTCCGCACTGTACCTCACCTCCAACTTCATTATTTACTTCTTCAAATACGACTTCGGCGGGGCGGGCTGGAAAGGCAGCTACACCCTGTTCTCCACCGTGGGCGGGGCGGCCCAGATCCTTGGTATGATGGTGGTCTACCCACTGCTGCGCAGAAAACTGTCCAATACCCTGATCTTTGCCGTCAGCCTGATCTCCGCGTTTTGCGCCTATGTGGTCATGCTCGCTTTCCTCTTGGCAGGGTTGTCGGGATATCTTCCCCTCCTGCTGATCCCTGGGGTGGTGGTCTTCATCTGCAACGGGATGCTGTCCGTGCTCACCACCCTGTTCCTGTCCAACAGCGTGGACTACGGCCAGCTGAAAACCGGCCGGCGGGAGGAGAGCGTCATCTTCTCCATGCAGACCTTTGTGGTCAAAGCCGCCTCCGGCGTGGCGGTATTCCTCACCGGGATCGGGCTGGACCTCATCGGCCTGGCGGGCAACACCGACGAAATCGGACCGGTGGCCGTCCAGAGCGCCGGGACCCTGCTGGGTCTGCGTCTGATGATGACAGTGCTGCCCATGATCGTGCTGGCCGCGGCGTTTGTGCTGTTCCGGAAAAAGTTCATTCTCACCGACCAGCGGGTGGAGGAGATCGGCCACCAGCTCCGGGCCGGGGGTGGCGGCAATGGATAAGCTGCTGCGCTGGCGCGCCCTGGTGGGCGGACGTGCCCTCACCGGGGTGGTGGACGGGCCGGACGGCGCCGTCCGCATTCGCTGCGATGCCCCTGCCGGAACCATCCAGGCAATCACCGCCATCCTCCCTTGGGAGATGGGCAAGGACGAGCGGGCCTTCTTGAACGGCTATCAGACCTGGACCTATTGCCCGGAATGCGGCAAGCGGGACAAGATCCGGGGGCTGGCCCATGTGCCCAAGCCCCTATTGGACAAATACGCCTTTGACCGTTATGGAGATTATCATTTCGTAGACTACCCCAACAAGCGGGGCCTATTTCACGGCTTTTCCTGGTGCTATTTCCGACGGGGGGAGCGGTTCTGTCTTATCGCCTCCCTGGATGAGCGGCCCGGATACACCATCTTCCGATACGACGCAAACCGAGGCCTGCTCGCCATTGAGCGGGACTGCGCCGGGGTGGAGCATCCCGGTGGGACGCTCCACGCCTTTGACCTGTACGTTGCTGAGGGGACAGAGACGGAGGTGTTTGACGGCTGGTTTGCCGCTATGGGGGTCAAACCACGGACGGGCAAAAAACTGGCAGGCTATTCCAGTTGGTATAACCGATATCAGGACATCACCCAGGAGGCCATTTCCTCCGACCTGGCAGGGTGCAAGACCCTTTTATCCCCCGGTGACCTGTTCCAGGTAGATGACGGCTGGGAGCCCCAGGTCGGCGACTGGCTGGAGCCGGACAGTGAGAAATTCCCCCGCGGCATGAAGTCAGTGGCGGAGGAAATCCATGACGCAGGCTTTCTGGCGGGGTTGTGGCTGGCCCCCTTTGTGTGTGAGACAGATTCCAACCTGTATCGGGAACACCCGGACTGGCTGCTGAAGGTAAACGGCCAGCCCTGGAAATGCGGCGGAAACTGGAGCGGCTTTTACGCTCTGGATATCGACCTGCCAGCAGTGCGGGACTATCTACGCGGCGTCTTTGACCGGGTGCTGGATCAGTGGGGGTTCGACCTGGTGAAACTGGATTTCCTCTATGGCGCGGCCCCCTTCGGCAAGAAAACCGAGAGCCGCGCCGGACGGATGATCCGGGCCATGGAACTGCTGCGGGAGTGGTGCGGGGACAAGCTGATATTGGGCTGCGGCGTGCCGGTGATGCCGGCCTTCGGCCTGGTGGATTACTGCCGGGTGAGCTGCGACGTGGGGCTGGACTGGGACGATGTGTGGTATATGCGCCTGTTCCACCGGGAACGGGTGTCCACCAAACAAGCCATCGGCAACACGATCTTCCGCCGCCAGCTTAACGGCAGGGCCTGGCTCAGCGACCCGGACGTCTTTTTCCTCCGGGAAGAAAACCTGAGACTCACTGCGGAGCAGAAGCGGAAGCTGGCCCAGGTAAATGCACTACTGGGCGGGGTACTGCTCACTTCGGACGATCCGGCGGGCTACAGCCCCACCGCCCGGGAACAGTATCGCACCCTGCAGGAGCTCAGCCGGGCGGAGAATATCCACGTAGACACAAACCGGGGTCTCTGCGTCACTTATACGATAGGGGGCAGGGAATTCCGGCTCAGTCTGGCATAACAGTCCCCGTACGGACGATGCACCATATCACGCCGTCGTGCCTCAGATGATCATGGTTTGGAGCTGCACGCAGTGGTGGGTATCTGGCATCGGGGAACCGTTGCGGTGCAACGGTTCCCCGAAAATAGTGATTTCATAATGACAAGCCACGTCGGCGCAATCTTCATACCGCTTACATCACACTAAGCCGTCGTTTTCTGAAAAAACATTTTTGCCACATTGAGCCAGCTCAGAAATTCCCACCACCGCTCCGTTTCCGGCTTTGCCGAAAGCTGCGCTATGGTGGGAATTTCTTCGCTTTCGGCCACGATTCGCTTCGCTAGATTCGTGGCCGAGGGGAGACGGGAGGTACGGACTGGGGCTGTATCTTTTTTGTCAACGTAACACAATTTATGATAATCCGAACGCTGTCCTCCAAGTGGGGGACGTGTTCGGATTTATCATTTCTTATAGAAAGTAATATCATGCTGAGGATATCTCATCGCTTCTATCGTCCCATGATTCGGCACCATACCTGTCGGTCCATTGACTGATCGCCATAACCACGCTCTTTTTTGTGCGCTGGACAGCCAGTACGGCCAAACCTACGGCAGAACCTGACAGGGCGCACAATTCTGCCCATTTTTGTGCAAAGTCCAATAATCTGCATTGACATTCCGCTGTAATTATGGTACATTTTACTCACACAGGCTGTAATTTCTATTGATCGTCATCAATCACTCAAAAGGAGGTTTCCCTATGTTGTTCCAGACCACACAGGCTCACGAGGAGCTGAGGGCCAAGATTCGCGCCTTCGCGGAGGCTGAGGTGAAGCCCAACGTCATCCTCATGGATCAGGAGAGCCGTTTCCCCGCCGAGGCCGTAAAAAAATTGGCTGAGATGGGGCTGATGGGCATCCCCTATCCCAAGGAGTACGGCGGCGCGGGGCTTGACGTTATGAGCTATGCCATCGCGGTGGAGGAGCTGTCCCGGGTGGACGGCGGCACAGGCGTGATTTTGTCCGCCCATGTGTCCCTGGGCACCTGGCCCATCTTCGCCTTCGGCACCGAGGAGCAGAAGAAAAAATATCTGGTTCCCTTGGCCAAGGGTGAGAAGATCGGCGCCTTCGGCCTCACCGAGCCCAACGCCGGCTCCGACGCGGGCGGCACCGAGACCACCGCCATCGACAAGGGCGACCACTGGCTGCTCAACGGCCAGAAGATCTTTATCACCAACGGCGGCGTGGCGGACACCTACGTGGTTTTCGCCGTCACCACCCCCGACATCGGCACCCGGGGCATCTCCGCCTTCATCGTGGAGAAGGGCTGGAAGGGCTTCTCCTTCGAGCCCCACTACGACAAGATGGGCATCCGCTCCTCCGAGACCTGCCAGCTCAACTTCGATGACGTGAAGGTGCCCAAGGAGAACCTGCTGGGCAAGGAGGGCCAGGGCTTCAAGATCGCCATGGCGACTTTAGACGGCGGGCGAATCGGCATCGCCTCCCAGGCCCTGGGCATCGCCCAGGGGGCCTACGAGTCCGCTGTGGAGTACGCCAAGGAGCGGGTCCAGTTCGGCAAGCCTATCGGCTTCAACCAGGCCATCACCTTCAAGCTGGCGGACATGGCCACCAAGCTGAAGTGCGCCCGGATGCTGGTGTACTCCGCCGCCGAGAAGAAGGAGGCCCATGAGCCCTACGGCGTGGACGCCGCCATGGCCAAGATGTACGCCTCCGATATCGCTCTGGAGGTCACCAACGACGCGGTGCAGATCTTCGGCGGCACCGGCTTCCTCAAGGGCATGGATGTGGAGCGGATGTACCGGGACGCCAAGATCACCACCATTTACGAGGGTACCAACGAGGTGCAGCGGATGGTCATCGGCGCGGCCATCATGGGCAAGCCCCCCAAGAGCGAGGGCGGCTCCTCCAACCGGTCCAAGAAGCCCGCCCCCGTCACCGGGGTGCGCAAGGGCATGATCCTGAAGGAGGGCGACGCCAAGGAGCGGGTGGACGCCCTGGTGGCGGCCCTGAAGAAGGACGGCTATGACTTCACCGTGGGCATCCCCATGGACACCCCCATCGCCGCGGCGGAGCGGGTGGTTTCCGCGGGCCAGGGCATCGGCTCCAAGGAGAACATGAAGCTCATCGAGGACCTGGCAAAAGCGGCGGGCGCGGCCATCGGCTCCAGCCGTCCCGTGGCGGAGACCCACAAGTACGTGCCCCTGAACCGCTACGTGGGTATGTCCGGCCAGAAGTTCAAGGGGAACCTGTACATCGCCTGCGGCATCTCCGGTGCCATCCAGCACCTGAAGGGCATCAAGGACGCCTCCACCATTGTGGCCATCAACAAGAGCTCCAACGCCCCCATCTTCAAAAACTGCGACTACGGCATCGTGGGCGACGTGAACGAGATCCTGCCCCTGCTGGCGGAGGCCCTGGGCCTGGAGGAGAAGCAGCCCGCGCCCCCCATGGTGAAAATGAAGCGTCCCCCGGTGCCCAAGCCCGAGCCTATCGGCCCCCGGTATGTGTGCGGCGGCTGCGGCTATGAGTACGTCCCCGAGCTGGGCGACCCCGACTCCGAGGTGGCCCCCGGCACCCTGTTTGCCAATCTGCCCGAGGGCTGGGTCTGTCCGGAGTGCGCCGAGGCCAAGGAAATGTTCATCGAATCATAAGAGGCAGGCAGGTTTCCGTCTTACCGCCATTTTTCAATAAAAGGAGGAACATCTATGTACTGCGTGCGCAGTGTCACTGATAATCTGTACTGGGTGGGGGCCAACGACCACCGTACCCATCTGTTTGAAAACATCCATCCCATCCCCCGGGGCGTGAGCTATAATGCCTATCTGCTGCTGGACAAGTCCACCGTCCTGTTCGACACCGTGGACTGGTCCGTCTGCCGCCAGCTGCTGGAGAATCTGGACTACCTGCTGGGCGACAGGCCCCTGGACTACCTGCTCATCAACCACATGGAGCCCGACCACGGCGCGTCCATCGAGGAAATCTTGATCCGCTGGCCCCAGGTGAAGGTCATTTCCACTCCCAAGGCGTTTATGTTCATGCGCCAGTTTGGATTCCACATCGAAGGCCACGAGCTCATCGAGGTGAAAGAGGGGGACACCTTCTCCTTTGGCGATCACACCGTCACTTTCGTGGAGGCCCCCATGGTCCACTGGCCCGAGGCTATGGTCACCTTTGATCTGACCAACGGCGTTCTATTTGCCGCCGATGCCTTCGGCTCCTTCGGGGCCCTGGACGGCAAGCTGTTTGCCGACGAGGTGAACTTCGACCGGGATTGGATTGACGACGCCCGGCGCTACCTCACCAACATTGTGGGCAAGTATGGCCCCCACGTCCAGCTCCTGCTGAAAAAGGCCGGAGGCATTCTGGACAAGATCAAGTTCATCTGCCCCCTGCACGGGCCGGTGTGGCGCAAGGACCTGATGTACTTCATCGACAAGTACGACAAATGGAGCAAATACCAGCCCGAGGAGCAGGGCGTGCTCATCGCCTACGCCTCCATGTACGGCAACACCGAGTCCGCCGCCCAGGCCCTGGCCGCCAAGCTGTGCGAGAAGGGTTGCGCCAACGTGTGGGTTTATGACGTGTCCAACACCCACGTGTCCCAGCTGGTCAGCGAATCTTTCCGGCTCAGCCACCTGGTGTTTGCCTCCGTCACCTACAATCTGGGCATCTATCCGGTGATGCACGACTATCTGATGCACCTAAAGGCCCTGAACTTCCAAAACCGCACCTGCGCCATCGTCGAGAATGGCTCCTGGGCCGTAAAGTCGGGTGATTTGATGCAAAAATTCCTGGAAAATGAGATGAAAAATATGACCGTGCTGGGCGACCGGCTCACCCTGGCCTCCGCCCTCCACCCGGACAAGGCCTCCGAGCTGGATGCCCTGGCCGACGCCATCATCGAGTCCATGGAGAAAGTGTAAGCTGTAAAGGCTGAGAGGCCGGGCAATCGTTTAGGCGTTTGCCCGGCCTTCTTAGATTCCCTATCGTTAGAGCCTATGCCTCGACCCATTGCAGCACAAAATTTTATTCATATGAGCTGGACATCAAACAGAAAATCAGACAAGGAGAATTTTTTATGCGTATTAGCCTCGAAGAATATTGCAAAAATCATGGCAAAATCGGGTTGCTGCAGCAATGGGATACTGAGAAAAGCTTACCTTTAACCCCAGAAACAGTTTCCTATGAATCCGGCAAAAAAGCATGGTGGTTGTGTCAACAGCAGCATTCCTGGAGCGCCGCTATCAGCAGCAGGGTCAAGGGCAGCGGCTGTCCTTTTTGCTCTGGAAAGGCAGCAATCCCTGGCCTCACTGATTTGCAGACTCTAAGACCTGATCTGGCCGCCCAATGGCATCCGACTTTGAATGGGAAGTTGGAGCCTCGCCACGTGACCTGCCGCTCCCATAAAAAAGCTTGGTGGCTTTGTGAAAATGGCCATGCATGGCAGTGCACAGTTGACAAGCGATTTTGCGGCCAAGCCTGTACAATATGTTCCGGTCGCACGATTCTCCCCGGCTACAATGATTTGGCTACTTTGCGGCCTGATCTGGCGCAGGATTGGCTGTACAAAGAAAATGAGCCTCTATTGCCAAATCATACTACCCCTTATTCCAACCAAAAGGTGTGGTGGAGATGTAAACTCGGACACGTCTGGCAGGCTTGTGTAGGAGACCGATTTTCTGGCAATGGTTGTCCCTTCTGCTCTAACCACCGTGTCTTGGCAGGCTTTAATGATTTGGCGACTATTGACCCTCTTTTAGCTGAGCAATAGCATCCTACCCGTAACGGAGATTTGACTGTCACGCAGGTAACCTGTAATTACCTTAAAAAGTGTGGTGGCAATGCAAACAAGGACACTCCTGGCAGGCGCTGATCGGTGACCGGCATAGAGGTAACGGTTGTCCCTATTGTTCTGGCCGGCGTGCTGTCTCTGGTGTTAGTGATTTGGCTACATCCCATCCTGATCTTGCCGCACAGTGGGATAGTCAAAAAAACGGACCCCTGCTCCCCTCCGATCTCTCTGCAGGTTCTTCATACAAGGTATGGTGGAAATGTAAATTGGAGCATTCCTGGAAAGCCTCTGTTTCCAATCGCGTCAAGGGAAAAGGATGCCCTTATTGCTCGGGGCAAAAAGTATTGTCTGGCTATAACGACCTGGCCTCTCAATCACCCAGTCTGGCTGCACAGTGGCACCCTGAGAAAAATAACGGCTTACTTCCGGATCATGTTACAATACACTCCGGCAAACGTGTTTGGTGGCGCTGTGAACGAGGTCATACATGGCAGGCTACGGTGGCAAGCCGATCCGCAGGTATTGGTTGCCCATTTTGCTCAAACCGACAAATCCTGCTTGGATTCAACGATCTGGCCACTGTTGATCCAAATCTGGCGCGTCAGTGGCATCCATCCAAAAACGGATATTTAACGCCCTATCATGTAACAATCGGTTCCAACAAAAAAATATGGTGGCTATGCGAAAAAGGTCATGAGTGGTGCACGACTGTAGCAAGCCGCTCCCAGGGCACCGGTTGTCCACATTGTTCTCCTTCAACCTCTTTTGCTGAACAAGCGATATATTTTTATTGTAGCCGTATGTTCACAGCGTATAATCGCTTCCGATACCAGGGACGGGAGCTGGATATATTTCTTCCAGATTTTTCTATAGCTATAGAGCATGACGGCCCCTTGCACGAGCGTGAAGCGATCAAAGCATCTGATTCAGCTAAAGATGACCTCCTGCTGCGGAATAACATTTTTCTCTATAGAGTAAAAACAGGAACTCAATTTCATGTTTCACCTGACAAACGCACCATTACCTATCACTATGGCGCAGGAAGCCTCTCTAACTTGGAGGAAGCACTTCAGGCCCTTTTCCAGCTTATTTCCGAACAGCTGAAACAGCACTTACCCCTCGATATTGATTTAAAACGCGATCAGGGCGCCATATTGTCATTGTACCGGCGGCCAGAGGCAGAGAGAGCCCTTTTTCGAAAAATTCCCGAAGCAAAAAAATATTGGGATTATGAAAAAAATGCGTTGCTCAATCCTGATTTCTTTTCTTATGGTAGCGGTCAGCAGGTGTGGTGGAAGTGTGAGAATGGACACTCCTGGCAGTGCCCAGTTGCTGCATTCTCATCAGGCCAACGGTGCCCCTACTGCTCAGGACGCCGGGTTTGGATTGGCTTCAATGATCTGGCCTTCTGCAACAAGCCTTTGGCTGCTCAGTGGCATCCAGTTTTAAACAAGGGTCTCACCCCTGAGCAGGTGACATGTCATTCTGGTAAACGTATTTGGTGGCTTTGTGATAACGGCCATGTGTGGTTAGCCAGGGTTGCTGACCGATCCAACGGGCAGGGATGCCCATATTGTAAAAAGCACCGCAGACAGACTTCAACAGAAGCGGATACTAATTAAGTTTCAGCAGCCTGGTGCTTAAGAGCTTGAAAGATTGCGATTTGTTTAAATGATCTGCAAAACAATAATAGTTGTTCACAAATTCCTTTGCCCGCCGGATGGTCCACAGTTCGTGGCAGTAGGCACACTCTGTTTTTAGGACACTGAAGCAACTCTTGATGGTCGCGTATCCAACGGGGCCCTGGCCTGTATATAAGAGCTGCCTGGCTTCTGTGCATACTCGTTGGAGGCGTATTGAGCGCCCCTTGGTTTGTGCGTAGACCCGTTCCCTTGCAAAGCCTGTTTCTGTGCGATATATCGCACCAGCTGTTTATCCAGATATTGTGCCGTCTTGTAGAGAAGCGTCCCCCATCATCCTGACAGGGGACGTTTTTCTATGCGCTGATAGCCGATACTGGCAAAAAAACAACAAACCCGAACCCGTCCCCGGTGGGGAACAAGTTCGGACTATGTTGCTTTGGTGGACTCGAAGGGGATCGAACCCTCGACCTCCGCGTTGCGAACGCGGCGCTCTCCCAGCTGAGCTACGAGCCCATCTATTCTGCCGTCCCTCTTGACGCGCTGCTTCAAAGAACGGCAACGGGTATATTATATCAGAAAAATCAGATTTGTAAAGAGTATTTTTCCTATGTTTGCAATTTTTCTTTTTGGCGGGCGCTCCGCCTTTCACGAAGCGCCCGCCTCCTCTGTCCGCCCTCTCTCAGCCCCGGCCCCGGTCGGTGGCCGTGGCCTCGGGGACGTTGTCGTAATCCCATTGGCGCATCAGAGCCAGCTCGTCGCTGGTGAGGTTGAAATACCGCCACTCGTAGCCGTCGCCGCTGCCCAGCTCCCGGCCGTTGGCGTCCCAGGTTGCGTCCACGCCGTACCAGTTCCCCTTCAGCCGAACCAGGTTCCAGGCGTGCTCCTCCTCACCCTGATGGTACGCCCCCACCACCGTGATGCACTCCAATCCGGCCAGATCGCACAGGAGCTGGAAGCTGGTGGCGTAGCCCAGACACACCGCCGCCCGGTCCACCAGCCCGCCATAGGGCTCATAAGCGGTTCTGGGCGTCTCCGCCATCACGTCCTGGTGCCGCCAGTCATAGTTCACCTGGTCCACCATAAAGCCGTAGATGGCCTCCTCCTTCTCCAAATCACCCATGCCATCGGTGAGAATCTCGCCCAGTATCTCCTGGGCCGCGTCATAGACCGCCCGGTCGTTCTTGGACAGGCCGGAGGGGTCCCCCGACACCCAGGCCGTCCGGATGGCGGAGGTGTCGTAGATGGACATATCCTCCTTCCCCGGCGGGGTGAATTTCTCCCGATCCGGGTGGTTGGGGGCGGGCTCAGCAGAGGAGACAGGTTTCTCCTCCAAGTGCCGCTCTATATATAGGAAAATCTCGGTGCTCACACCTGCCTCAATCATTCTTTTTTGATACAATCCAGAGAAATTGGACACCAGCACAATGATATAGCCTCTGTTCGCAAAGATAGCGCCATTGTTGAGCATCTTCGCCTGCTCTTGGGGGCCGTCATATGCCTCCTCCTTCGCGTTCAGGTAGTCTACTACGATGTCAATTACCTCTCTTGACACAGCCGATTGATCCTCCATACGAATGAAGGCGACTTCAAACACATTTTCACCTGTCCCCCGGGCAATGGCGGCGTCCGCCCAGGCGTAACCCGCCAGCCCATATTCTTCCTCCAGGACGGACTTCAGCTTGTCCGGATCGCTGCGGTTTACCCACTCCAGCTCCGGCCCATCATAATCGAACAGCACCGCGTCCAGCAGCGCCATCACGTCCTTTGACAAATCCGGCGTGGCGGTGGGCTCGGGCGGCTCGGGCAGCTCGCCCGTCTGAATCAGCTCGTCAAAGACGAACTTGGCCCCGGCGCTGTCCCCACAAATGAACAGACCCACATAGGTCCCCTGGCGGGACACCACGCCGCCCGCCACCAGTGCCGCCTGCTCCGGCGCGTAGCCCATGAAATCCCCCTCCCGGCTGTGGAGGTAGTCCTTCAGGCTCTCCTCCCCGTGCCGGGCGGCATCCTCATCGGCGAAGCGCAGCACCGCCAGCTCCGTTGCGTTGGCCCCCGTGGCCCGGGTGACGGCGGCCTCCTCCCACTCGCCCTCGTCCAGACCATAGGCCCCCGATATGTAGGCGGCCAGACGCTCCCGGTCGTTTGCCTCACCATCCCCGTCGCTGCACAGCAGCTCCCCGTCGGAAAAGGAGAGGTCCAGCGTTGACAGCACCCCGGACAGAGCAAGCGTACAGCTCAGCCCGCTCTCCGCCGGGGCGGAGGCGGTTGCCTCCGGGCTGGCCGTATCCGACGGCTGCGTGGGCTGGGCCGCCCCCTGGGGATTGCAGGCGGGCAGCAGGGTGAGCAGCAGGGCCGCGGACAGCAAAATAGCAAACGTACGTTTCACGTGAAACACTCCTCTCTATGTCCTGTCGGCCGGGGCTCAGCTCCGGCCCCGGTCGGCGGCGGTGGCCTCGGGCACGTTGTCGTAGTCCCATTGATGGCTCCTCGCCGCCAGCTCGTCGCTGGTGAGGTTGAAGTACCGCCAGTCCTCCGGCTCGCCGGGGCCGAGCTGCTCCCGGCCGTTGGCGTCCCAGGTCACGTCCACACAGTACCAATTCCCGTTGAGGCGCACCATGTTCCAGGCGTGCTCCTCCTCACTGTGGAAGGCCGCGCCCACCACGGTGATACACTCCACTCCGGCCAGATCGCACAGCAGCTGGAAGCTGGCGGCGTAGCCCAGGCACACCGCCACACGGTCCACCAGCCCCCCATAGGGCTCGTAGGACGACCGGGGGGCCTGCGCCATAAAGTCCTGGTGCCGCCAGTCGTAGTCCACGTGGTTCACCAGCCAGTGATAGATGGCCTCCTCCTTCTCCAGATCGTCCATGCCATCGGCGAGAATCTCGCCCAGTATCTCCTGGGCCGCGTCATAGACCGCCCGGTCGTAGTCGGACAGGCCGGAGGGGTCCTCCGCCGCCCAGGCGGCGCGGATGGCGGCGGTGTCGTAGATAGACATATCCTCCTTCCCCGGCGGGGTGAACTTCTCCCGGTCCGGGTGGTTGGGGGCGGGCTCGAGGGATGGGGCCGGGGCGCTTTCAAAGTGGCGTACAGCCCCGCGAAGCCCCCTGCAATCCCTGCCTGTGAGATAGCTCCCAAGGGCAAACGCAGTCCCCATAGGATTTGCACCAACCACCAAAATGATGCAGCCGGTATTCTCCGGCACCCAGGCGTTAGCCTCGTTCAGCAGCTCAGCCTGGGCGGGAAAGCGGACATACTCCTCCTCCTTGGCGTCCAGGTAACGAAGTAGCTGGGGGACGGCATCCGTCCCCTCCCTGTCGTCCCGGAACCGCAGGAGGGCAAGCTCAAAGACAGAACTGCCCTTTCCCCGGGCAATGGCAGCCTCCTGCCAGCTGCCCGCCTCCAGGCCGTATTCCCCCTGGATGATGGCGTCCAGCTCGTCCGTTTCGCCGCTGTTGATGCGCTCCACGTCGGACACATCGTCCCCAAAGGACGCGCAGGTGTCCAGCATCCGCTCCAGCAGCGCGTCAATGTCGTCGTCAATGGATGGTTCTGTGACCAGCTCGGTGGGCGGTAAGCTGGACAGGGGCTCCCCCGTCCGAAGGATTTCCTCGAAGATATCCGCGGCCTGGCCGCTGTCCTCGCAGATGAACAGGCCCAGATACTTGCCCTGGCGGGACACCACGCCGTCCGCCGCCAGCGCGGCCTGCTCCGGGGCATAGCCGGTGAAGTCCCCCTCCCGGCCGTGGAGGTAGTCCTTCAGGCTCTCCTCCCCGTGCCGGGCGGCGTCCTCATCGGCGAAGCGCAGCACCGCCAGCTCCGTAGCGTTGGCCCCCGTGGCCCGGGTGACGGCGGCCTCCTCCCACTCGCCCTCATCCAGACCATAGGCCCCCGATATGTAGGCGGCCAGACGCTCCCGGTCGTTGGCCTCACCATCCCCGTCGCTGCACAGCATCTCCCCGTCGGAGAAGGAGAGGTCCAGCGTTGACAGCACCCCGGACAGAGCAAGCGTACAGCTCAGCC
>CAJULM010000047.1 GCA_910587285.1 uncultured Oscillospiraceae bacterium
CATGCTGATCCGCGATTACTAGCGATTCCAACTTCACGCAGGCGGGTTGCAGCCTACGATCCGAACTGGGACGGCTTTTTGAGATTTGCTCCACCTCGCGGTCTCGCCTCTCTTTGTTGGCCGCCATTGTAGTACGTGTGTGGCCCAGGACGTAAGGGGCATGATGATTTGACGTCGTCCCCACCTTCCTCCGTTTTGTCAACGGCAGTCTCGCTAGAGTGCTCTTGCGTAGCAACTAACAATAAGGGTTGCGCTCGTTGCGGGACTTAACCCAACATCTCACGACACGAGCTGACGACAACCATGCACCACCTGTCTCTACTTTCCCCGAAGGGCACCTAATCCATCTCTGGTTCGTTAGTAGGATGTCAAGCCCTGGTAAGGTTCTTCGCGTTGCTTCGAATTAAACCACATACTCCACCGCTTGTGCGGGCCCCCGTCAATTCCTTTGAGTTTCAACCTTGCGATCGTACTCCCCAGGTGGGATACTTATTGCGTTAGCTGCGGCACGGAGGGGGTCAGTCCCCCCACACCTAGTATCCATCGTTTACGGCGTGGACTACCAGGGTATCTAATCCTGTTTGCTCCCCACGCTTTCGCGCCTCAGCGTCAGTTATTGTCCAGCAGGCCGCCTTCGCCACTGGTGTTCCTCCGTATATCTACGCATTTCACCGCTACACACGGAATTCCGATTGCCTCTCCAGCACTCAAGAAATACAGTTTCAAATGCAGGCTCAGGGTTGAGCCCTGAGTTTTCACATCTGACTTGCATTCCCGCCTACACGCCCTTTACACCCAATAAATCCGGATAACGCTTGCCACCTACGTATTACCGCGGCTGCTGGCACGTAGTTAGCCGTGGCTTATTCATTCGGTACCGTCACTTTCTTCGTCCCGAATAAAAGAAGTTTACAACCCGAAAGCCTTCTTCCTTCACGCGGCGTTGCTGGGTCAGGCTTGCGCCCATTGCCCAATATTCCCCACTGCTGCCTCCCGTAGGAGTCTGGGCCGTGTCTCAGTCCCAATGTGGCCGGCCAACCTCTCAGTCCGGCTACTGATCGTCGCCTTGGTGGGCCGTTACCCCGCCAACTAGCTAATCAGACGCGAGCTCATCTCAGAGCGATAAATCTTTGGCATCCAAACCATGCGACTCAGATGCATTATGCGGTATTAGCGGCTGTTTCCAGCCGTTATTCCCCACTCCAAGGCAGATTGCTCACGCGTTACTCACCCGTCCGCCACTTTCCTCAGCTTCCCTCAGACGAATCCTTGTTCCACTGATTCTCGTTCGACTTGCATGTGTTAAGCACGCCGCCAGCGTTCATCCTGAGCCAGGATCAAACTCTCAATAAAATGGTATCTAAACGGCCTTTGCCGCTCAAACCAAAATACTGAAACTTTTCCAAGCTTCTTTTAGAATTGATGAGACCCTTCATTTCACTGTTTCCAGTGTCCTGAAGGACTCAAGTCCTTCTGGTGCTTTCTCGTTTCTTCGTTGTTTAATTTACAAGGTGCAAGCTGCGCCCCGCTCAGCGGAACTCCGTTAGTATATCACACCGTCCGGAGCTTGTCAAGTCCTTTTTTGTTTCCCAACCAAATTTCTTTGGTCTCGTCTCCAAGGCTTTCATCCTCACGGTGCCCGTCGAACTTTTTCAGTTTATCACACATTCTCTCGCTTGTCAAGAATTTTTTTCGATCCCTCGAAGTTTTCTTGAATCGCCGAACCTGTTGTGTGGCTCCTGCCTCATAGGCGCTCGATTATATTACCAGCTTTCCCCCGTCTTGTCAATACCTTTTTTCGTGTTTTTTCGATTTTCCATCCAAATCCATTTTGCCCTTGCGAAAGTGTCCGCTCTGTGTTACGCTGATAGAGCTCAAAGCTTACATATTAATGTAGTTTCATAAAAAGGAGGCCCTGCCATGCCCATCCGAATCCCCAACTCTCTCCCCGCCACCGGCATACTGGAGAGCGAAAACATCTTCGTCATGACGGAGCGCCGAGCCCTCCAGCAGGACATCCGTCCCTTGAATCTGCTCATCCTCAACCTGATGCCCACCAAGATTGTCACCGAGACTCAGCTTCTGCGCAAGCTGGCCAACACCCCTCTCCAGGTCAATGTCCAGCTGCTTCAGACCAAAAGCCACGCCCCGCAGAATACCGACTTAGCCCATCTCAAATCCTTTTATACCAGCTTCGATCAGATTAAGAACTGTCAATATGACGGCATGATTATCACCGGCGCCCCTGTGGAAAACTTGGATTTTGAGCAGGTCGAGTACTGGGAGGAGCTGTGCCGCATTATGGAGTGGACCCGCACCCATGTGCACTCCACCTTTCATATCTGCTGGGGAGCCCAAGCAGGACTGTGCTATCATTACGGCATCCCCAAGCGTACCCTGCCCCGAAAGCTGTTCGGCGTCTACGAGCACACCATCATACGCAAGCGCTCCCCCCTGTTCCGCGGCTTTGACGACCGTTTTTTCGCCCCCCACTCCCGCTATTCCGAGGCGGCCCTGGACGACCTGCGCGCCACCCCTCAGCTGGAGCTTCTGGCCTTATCCCAGGAGGCGGGCGTTTTCGGCGTCAAGAGTGCGGACAATCGGCAGTTCTTCATTTTTGCCCACCCGGAATACGATGACGACACTCTGGCCCAGGAGTACTTCCGGGACGTGGAGCAGGGACTGGACACCGACCTGCCCGCCCACTACTTCCCCGACAACAACCCCAGCCGCTCCCCGGTGGTAAACTGGCGCAGCGCCGGCCAGCTGCTTTACACCAACTGGCTCAACTATTACGTCTATCAGACCACTCCCTACGACCTGAATGAGATATCCGCCCATGCTGCAAATTAGCAATTTGAACCTCCCCATAGACGGGGACGAGGCCCTTCTCCTCCGCCGCGCTGCCCGAGCCCTGGGCGTCTCCCCCGATGACATTTCGCAGCTGTCCCTCCACCGCCAGTCCATCGACGCGCGGAAAAAGAGCGACGTACACCTGGTCTGTACCGTCCGCGTCACATTAAACAATAAGGAAGACGCCGTTCTCCGCCGTGCCCTCCGGGGCGTGGTCCGGGTTGCGGACGCCCCCTATACCCTCCCCCCCGTCCGCCGAACCTCTCCCCTGCCCCCGGTAGTGGTGGGGATGGGTCCGGCGGGGCTGTTCGCCGCCCTCACCCTGGCCCGGGCGGGCCTGCGGCCCATCGTACTGGAGCGGGGCCGGGACGTGGATGAGCGTACAGAGGATGTGGAGCATTTCTGGCAGACCGGCCAGTTGTCCAACACCTCCAACGTCCAGTTCGGCGAGGGGGGCGCGGGCACCTTCTCCGACGGCAAGCTCACCACCGGAGTGAACGACCCCCGCATCGCCCACATCTTCGACATCTTTGTCTCCCACGGGGCCCCGGACGACATCAAGTGGTCCCACAAGCCCCATATCGGCACCGATGTGCTCCGGGGCGTGGTGAAATCCATCCGGCAGGAACTGTTGGCCCTGGGCGCAGACATCCGTTTTGAGCACCAGCTCTGGGCGCTCCGCCGTGACGGCGGGCAGCTGTCCTCCATCACGGTCATGACCGAGTGCGGTCCCTACGATCTCCCCTGCGATACACTGGTGCTGGCCCCCGGCCACTCCGCCCGGGACACCTTTCAAATGCTGCACAGCCTCGGCCTGCCCATGGAGCGCAAGAGCTTTGCCATCGGCGTGCGCATGGAACACAGCCAGGAGGCAGTGAGCCGCGCCCAGTTCGGCCCCTTCTGGGACAGGCTCCCCGCCGCCGACTACAAGCTGGCCTGCCACCTGCCCTCGGGCCGGTCGGCCTTCACCTTCTGCGTGTGTCCCGGCGGGCAGGTGGTGGCCGCCGCCAGCGGCTATGGCCAGGTGGTCACCAACGGCATGAGCCTGCGCGCCCGGGATGGGGCCAACATCAACGGCGGGTTCCTCGTCGGCGTCATCCCGGATGACTTCGGAGGGGACGATCCCCTGGCCGGGGTGCGTTTCCAGGAGCAGTGGGAGCGGGCCGCCTGGGACCGAGGCACAGGAAACGCCCCGCCCATCTGGAACCCCAGCCGCCCTATTTTTTACGCCCCAGCCCAGCTGGCAGAGGACTTCCTGGCAGGCCGACCCTCCCATGGCCCCCGCTCCATTCTACCCACCTACCGCCCCGGTGTCACCTGGGGCAGTTTGGACGGCGTTCTCCCGGATTACGTTCTGGACACATTAAAGGAAGCCCTCCCTGTCTTCGACCGCAAGCTCCGGGGCTTCGCCCACCCGGACGCGGTGCTCACCGGGGTGGAGACCCGCTCCTCCTCCCCCGTGCGCATCCTGCGGAGTTCCTCCCTCCAATCTCCCGCTCTCCGGGGCCTTTACCCCTGTGGCGAGGGGGCGGGCTATGCCGGGGGTATCACCTCCGCCGCCGTGGACGGCATCAAGGTGGCTGAGGCCGTCATTTTGGGCTGAGGCGCTGCTCGCGACGGCTCGGCAACCTCAAGTTTACACCCCGCAACTCAAACGCAACAGCAAATTGGTGGCCTGAACGGGGTCCCCGCGCTAAAATTGGGGCACCTTGAAAGGAGGGCATCACCATGACATTCGGTGAAAATCTGCAATTTCTGCGCAAACGCGCCAACATGACCCAGGAGGACCTGGCGGAGAAGATGGAGGTCTCCCGCCAGTCGGTGAGCAAATGGGAGTCCAATTCCTCCTACCCGGAGACGGACGCCATCCTGCGCCTGTGCTCCCTGTTCCACTGTGATATGGACACACTCCTGCGGGGCGACGTATCCCGCCGCTTCGGCCAGGATGCCGCCGCCTACGACAAGCACATGAATGCCTTTTCCGCCGCCATCGCCGCCGGTGTGGCCCTGGTGCTGCTGGGCGTCACCCTTCTGCTCTTTCTGGGCGGGTTCTTTCTCCAAGCGCCGCTGGGTGTGGTGATCTTTTTCCTATTCCTCATCGCCGCCGTCACTACCTTTATCATCTCCGGCATGGGCCACAGCGCCTTCCTCCGCCAGCACCCCGGTGTCGGCCCCTGCTATACCAAAGAGGAGACGGACCGCTTTGAGCGCCGCTTCCCCGCCCTCATCGCTGTGCCGGTGGCCCTGATCCTGCTGGGGATCACCACCATGATCCTCATGGCCCTGAACACCCCTGCCCGCTTCACCCAGGATCAGTGGGCCGCGGTATGCGGCTCCCTGTTCCTGCTGTGTATCACCATCTCCGCCACCGCCCTCGTCTGGGCGGGCATCCAGCACTCCAAGTACGGCTTCCCCGAGGAAAAGCAGACCCCGGGCGAGCGCAGGGTGGGCCGCATCTGGGGGGCGGGCATGGTGGCCGCCACCGCGCTGTACGTGGGTCTGGGCTTCGGCCTCGACCTGTGGGAGCAGGCCGCCCCCATCGTCTACACCGTGGCCGCCCTGCTGTGCGTGGCCCTCACCATCCTTGTCAAGAAAGACGATGAATAGCCCCAAAGCCTGCAAGAAGCCCGCCTCTATGGGAGGCGGGCTTCTTCAGCGTATTTATTTGGTGCCGAAAATGCGGTCACCCGCGTCGCCCAGGCCGGGCACGATGTAGCTGTGTTCGTTCAGCCCCTGATCCACTGCGCCGCAGTAAATCTCCACGTCGGGATGCTTGCTGGTGACGACCTCAATGCCCTTAGGGGCTGCTACCAGCACCATCAGCTTGATGTTCTGACATCCGTAGCCCTTCATAATCTGAATGGCCGCGTCGGCGCTGCCTCCGGTGGCCAGCATGGGATCCACAATCAGCACATCCCGCTCGGCGATGTCCCGGGGCATTTTACAGAAGTACTGCACCGGCTCCATGGTCTCTTCGTTGCGGTACATTCCCAAGTGCCCCACACGGGCGGCGGGCACCATGCGCAGCACGCCCTCCACCAGCCCCAGTCCGGCCCGGAGGATGGGCACCACGGCGAACTTCTTGCCCGCCAGGATGGGGGCCTCCATCTTGCAGATGGGGGTTTCAATTTCCCGGCTCGTCAGGGGCAGGTCCCGGGTGGCCTCATAGGTGAGGAGCATCCCGATCTCCGACACGATCTCCCGGAAATCCTTGGTGGAGGTGTCCTTATCCCGCAGAATCGTCAGCTTGTGGGAAACGAGGGGGTGGTTTACCACGTGTACTTTTTCGTTCATATCGGCAGCTCCTTTGTTCATCTGAATTTCCCGCGGCCGGGAATATATCGATCGTTTTATTATACCATGGGTCTTTGCCGCTGCCAATGGGAAAACGGAAATTTTTGCTTTTTCTATAACTTTTTTCGCCGGCGGGCCTCCTGTGCTACGCCCACAGCCAGCACAATAAGGGAACACGCCAGCATAATCTGGAAAATCAGCGGATTGATCCAAGACATATCTCCGGCGGCCCGGCGGGCCAGCATATCCCCTATTGAGAAATATTCCCGGAAGGAGGGCCCGCCCGTGTCCATAATCAGCAGGTCGCACAGGCTGTTGAACACCGGGGTGCCGAAGGAGACCAGCAGGGCAATGATCCCAGCCTTCAGCCAAGGCCCCGCTTTCAGCCAGTAGAGGACGGCGAACCCAGCCCAGAAAAAAGCCGACCCAGCCGCCGCCAGGGGAAAGGCCAAAGAGAGTAGCCAGTCTCCGCCGGTGAAGGCCCAAATCACCACCAGCAGAAAGAACACCCAGACGGTGAGGGCCCCCACGCACAGAGGCAGGACATACTTCCCGTAAAACCGCCAGACGGCCCACCATATCCAGGGCAGGGCCAGGGACACCGCCGTGATGGCCAGCCCGCCCAGAATCCACCACCCGCCCACGTTCATCCAACACACCAGCAGCAGCAAAATCAGGCACCCCGACGCCGCCCCCAGGCACACCGCCGGCCGGTTCCTCCGGATCAGGAAGGGCAGGTTTGTGAAGCAGAAGCCCAGGGCGCAGGCCGTCAGCACAATCCAGAACCAGTCCAGGGTGTGAAATACAGCCAAGTTGCAGATAAAGCACACCACAACAGCGATGGCGTAGCCTGCGGCAAAAAAGCGCCGGGTCCCCTCCACAATCCCCTGCCACACTGCCGCCTGCCGCTCCTGAACGTGGGTCTGATCGTCGTCACAGGCGCTGAAAAACTCGTGCTCAGTGATGCCCAGGGCGTTGCAGATGGGCACCACCATGGACACGTCCGGATAGGACAACGCCCGCTCCCACTTGCTCACGGTGGACTCGGTGACAAATAGCTGCTCCGCCAGTTCCCTCTGGGTCAGCCCCGCCTCCAGCCGCTTTCTGCGGATGTACTCGCCGAAGGGCTTCTTTTCGTTCATATACGGCACTCCTCCTTGTCGAAATCTGCCTCCACACTACCCCACCGCCTGAAAAAAGTCAAGGACTTGGGGCGAAAAAGCAACTCGACTGTGAGGAAAGTCGGCTGATTTCAACGGTTTGCCAGCTTTTCCAGAAACGCAGTCACCCTGTTGACTGCGGCGTCCCTGCCGATCACGTGGATGATGCCGTGCAGGTCGGGCGTATTGGTGGTTCCGGTCAGAGCGTAACGGATGAAGGAGGAGAGATCGGCAATGGAGCCGTTATATTCCTCCGGGTGCTTCTTATAAGCGCCCATCTTCACGCAATAGTTGTGCTTGGTGGCGACCTCCTTCACCTTATTGAACCATTCCGTGGCATCGTCGTCATAGTCGAACACCCTCAGATAGTCCGCAAGGATATCCGGTATGCGCGCCATATGCGGCAGGAACGGCTCAGGAAGCGCCGCGGTGTCCACGGCAAAAGCGGGATCATACATATAAGGATACAGCTTCATCAGGTCGGACCACTTGGCCACGTCCAGGCGCTTCTCATGCCACACTGAGATAGATTTGCGGAAAATATCCCCGTTGTTTTGAATGAAGCTGTTCAGCTTATCGTCATATCTCTCAGCCCAGGCGGAAACGGAAGCAAATATCTGCTCCTCAGACATATGGCCGACGCGCTTTTTCGCCACGTTGTTCAGCTTATCAAAGTCGAACAGGGCCCCGGCCGCGCCGCTCTTGGACAAATCCATGCTGAATTCGAAAATGGATGCGTCCATATTCTCCTCCCGCCAAGGCTCATAATCCGCGCTTCCAATCGTCAGCAAGTAGTCCAGAACGGCGGGGATGGGATAACCGGCCTCGTCATAATAGCCGACCCGCGCTTCCGGGTCCTTCCGCTTGCTCAGCTTGCGGCGGGAAACGCCCTCTCCGTCCTCCTTGGCCTCGTTCTTCATGATGGGGCTCAAATGGGTGTAGCGGGGCACGGGGAAGCCCAGCATCTCGAACATCTCCACGTGCAGGGGGATGGAGGCAATCCACTCGTCCGCCCGGATCACGTCGGTGGTCCGCATCAGGTGATCGTCCACCACATGGGCAAAGTGATATGTGGGCAGGCCGTCCCCCTTGATGATAACGGCGTCCAGAATGTTTTCCTGCATGGAGATGTCGCCGCGGATCATATCGTGGTACACCCGGCTGACGCCCAGCCTGCCGCCGCTGCGCATACGAACGATCCACCGATCGCCGTTTGCAATGCGCTTCAAAACAGCCTCCTCGTCCAACTCCCGGCAGACGGCCCACTCGCCGTAGTAGCCCTTTTGCAGCGCCTCAGCCGCCTCCTGCTTTTCGCGGATGGCCTCCAGCTCGTCGGAGGTGCAAAAGCAGGGATAGGCCCGGTCGATCTCCACCAAATATTTCGCGAACGCCTGATAGATCTCCCTGCGAAGGGACTGGCGGTACGGACCATACCTGCCGCTGTCCTCGGCTTCGCCGACCGCCCCCTCGTCAAAGTGAATCTGGAACTGGCCCAGAGCGTTGATGATCTCGGTTACGCCGTTTTCGATTTGGCGCTTCTGATCGGTGTCCTCAATGCGCAGGAAGAACACGCCGCCCCGGCTCTGGGTGAAGATTCGGTTCAGCAGAGCGGTGTACAGTCCGCCGATGTGCATAAAGCCTGTGGGGCTGGGGGCAAAACGGGTGCACACCGCCCCTTCAGGCAGATTCCTGGGGGGATACAGGACCTCAGCCTCCTGATAGGTCATCTTGATATCGGGGAAAAGTGCGTCGGCAACACGTTTGCTCATGCAAAAGTCAACTCCTTATGATAGATTCGCCATTTGGTCCACATATTTGCGGGTATTATACTATACTTCGATGATTGATGTCAATGCTCGGGCGGCGGTTCCCTCCGTCCTGGCACAAACAAAAACGCCCCGCAGATACCTGCGGGGCGTTGAAAACGGAGCCGGTACGGCTTCGGTAAGGTTGGTCCGGGGGGCTCCGGCTTGGCCGGAGCAGCCCCGGTTATGAGAGCAGGGAGGTTTTGGATCGTCGGGCTTGCTTTCCTGACTGAAGATAGTCTACCACAGTTGCCCTGGAAAAACCATGGATTTTTTGCGAAAAAATTGTTAAAAATTTATGAATCCCCTACGCCCAACCCGCGGTGATTTTGGCGAATCCACAAGAATCATGAAACCGTATACGGCCCCCGCACCAATACCTTCACCGTATCCGATGTGGCAGTGACCGACCGGGTGCTGATAGTAACCATATACAAATGGTTGACCGCCAGGGCGGCGCCGCTGGGCAGATTGGTCCCCCCGGTGGTGTCGATGAGGCCCACGCTGTCCGTTGACCCGCACACGGCGTTGCCCACCCGCAGCATCACCTCACAGCCCACATCCCCCACCAGGGTCTGCCCTTGCCCCAGGGTGACTACGGCGAACACGCTGCCGCCCGCAGACGTCCCAGTCTGGCTGCCGCCGCTGGCGATAAGCTTGTCCAGCGCCTGCTCCATCTCAGCCTTCCGGGCGGCCACGCTCTCGTCCACCATGGTCTGCACCTGCTTGGCAAATGTGCCGTTGAGATAGCTCAGGGTGATCAGTGGGTCGGCGGAGCTGCCGGCGGAGCCGGCGTTGGCGGCGTAGGCCATGGTACATAAAAAGCAGACACAGGCTGCGGCGGCGGCAATTTTCCATTTTTTCATATGTACGTCCTCCAAGGTTTTTCTTTGGGCCCAGGGCCTGCCCCGGACCAAACTTCCTCTATGTCCCTCCCGCCCCGTTGGCCGGGACGGGAGGGACCGCGGCGCTTCGCTTCTCCGGGCTTCTCTTAGGGCCCATCAGACCAGCCGCTCCGGGCTCAAACCAAAGCTGACGGCGATCGCGCTGTCCACCCGCCGCATCACCTGATCGTCCACCCGGCCCATGTGTTCCCGCAGGCGCTTCTTGTCCAGGGTGCGAATCTGCTCCAACAGGACCACTGAGTCCTTGGGCAGACCGCAGCTGTGGGAGGCCAGGGTGATATGGGTGGGCAGGCGGGCCTTTCCCGTCTGCGAGGTAATTGCCGCGGCAATCACCGTTGGGCTGTGCTTATTGCCGGTGTCATTCTGGACAATGAGCACCGGGCGAACGCCGCCCTGCTCACTGCCCACCACCGGACTTAGGTCAGCATAGAAAATGTCGCCGCGTTTGACGCTGTTGTCCACAGGATCTCACACTCCGCCGGATATAGTGCCCGGCTACGTCTATGTAGTCCGGGTACTATCATTCTCCCACGGGGCGGCGGCTTTTATACCGGCTTGGCCGGGAAAAACCGCCGCGGCTCGCCGCCGTCCTTCCGGCGGGTTCCCTGAGTATCCTATGCGTCCAGATACACTCTTGGCACTCTGGGGGCCACGGCGCACAGCAGCTCATAGGAGATGGTGCCCGCCGCCTTTGCGTGCCACTCAACGGGGAGATGCTCCCCAAAAATTTCGGCCACATCGCCGGGCCTCACGCCGCTGGACGGGGGCAGGCCGATCATACACATATCCATGCAGACGCGGCCTATGATCTGACGGCACTCCCCCTCCAACCAGACACCGCTCTCGTTGGACAACAGGCGGTGGAAGCCGTCGGCGTACCCGATGGGCAGCACCGCCAGCCGCCCGCCGTCTCCGCCTAACGAGGCGGTGCAGCCGTAGCTCACCGGGGTATCGCCGGGGAAGTCCCGCACCGCCGCCACCCGGCTGTACAGCGACATGACGGGCTTCAGCCCCGGCCCGTCCAGCCCCTCGCAGGCGGGGTCCGGGTAATGCCCGTACAGGGCGATGCCGGGGCGCACCATGTCCATATGGGTACAGGGATAGTTTAACACAGCGCCGCTGGCCGCGCAATGGCGAATTTCAAAGGTGCGGCCATAGGCCTCCTTCAGCTCGTCCAGAACATCTAAAAACCGGGTGAACTGGAGCATGGTGTACTCCTCGTCCCCGTCGGCGCTGGCGAAGTGGGTAAAGATGCCCTCTGGCTCCAGATGAGGCAGGGCGCACAGCCCGGCCAGCTCCTTTGCGGCCGCCGCCGGGTCGTGGTCCAGCACGCCCAGACGACTCATGCCCGTGTCCACCTTCAGGTGGACACGGGCCCGCTTCCCCGCCGCCCCCGCCGCATCGGACAGGGCCCTGGCCATGTCCGGAGTGAACACCGTCTGGGTCAGGCCCAGCGCCACCACCTCCTCCGCCAGCGCCGGCTGGGTGTACCCCAAAATCAGGATGGGGGCGCCGATCCCCGCCCTTCTCAGCTCCGCCCCCTCGTCCAGACAGGCCACCGCCAGATAGTCCGTCCCAAGCTCCACCAGCCGCCGGGCCACCGGGACGGCCCCATGGCCGTAGCCATTGGCCTTCACAGTGGCCAAAAATCGGCTGTCCGGGGCGCAGCCCCGCAGCGCCCGATAATTGTGCTCCAAATTTCCCAGGCTGATTTCAGCCCATGTTCGTGCCGTCTCCCGTGTCATCCGCTTTCAACTCCGTTGTAAAATTACTAAAATTGGCCGTCAGCACCGTGACGCCGTCTACGCTCACCTCGGCGCTGCGCAGCGCCCAGCTGTCCCGCTCAAAGGTGAGCACGTATTCCGTCCCTGTGTTGGGCTCCCGCTCCGGGTCCCGGCAGGTAATTTGAAGGAGCTGATCCCCCTCCCCGGTCCAGGTACACTGGGCCATGTATCCCCTGTCAATCTGCTCCATCACTCCCGTGACGGCGGATACGGCGGTGAGCCCATCCCCATCCAGAAGTCCCAGGGACACTCCCGCCCCGTCGTACTCCAGCAGGGTCTCACCCTTGGCAATCCGGGCGGTGATGCCATGAAGCAGCTCTGGGGCGGTCACGGTGAGCACCGTCTCCCCCTCCCGCTGCCACTGGACGCTGAGGGCAAAGTCAAATACCTTATCCCCCACCGCCGCCGTCACCTCCACTCCAGCGGACCAGCCTGCCATGTCCTGGTATGCATCCCGAACCGCCAGCGCCTCCTCCTCCGGGCTCTCTCCCATGCCCCCGGCCTGACAGCCAGACAGCATCAGGGTCATCATCAGTACACAAGACAACGCCTTGCGCACTTCCTCGCTCCTCCTTTATATCAGTTCTTTCATCGCATAGGGTATCTGTTCGATCAGATCGGTGGGGATCATCCCATATTCTCCCTTGTCCTCCGCCGCCAGGTCCCCCGCCCGGCCATGGAGCCAAACCGCCAGCACCGCCGGGTCTGAGATTTTCTGCACCTCCAGCGCCCCCATCAGCCCCGCCAGGGCGTCGCCGCTGCCCCCCGTGGCCATGCCGGGGTTGCCGGTGGGGTTGACGGCGCACACGCCGCTCCACGCTGCGGTAATGGTGCGCTGTCCCTTGAGCACCAGGATGCAGTGGTGGGCCTGGGCAAAGGCACGGGCCGCCCCGATCCGGTTTCGGATGGGCAGCGCACATCCGGACAGCCGGGCAAATTCCCCGTCGTGGGGGGTGAGAACAGTCAATCCCTCCCGCTCGTCCAATACATGGATATGCCGGGAAATCATATTTAGACCGTCCGCGTCCAGAATCACCGGGCAGCTCAGTTCACGCATCAGCTTGAGAACGAGACGCTCCGCCCGCTCCCCCTGGCCCAGACCCGGACCAATGGCAGCGGCGGTGCAGCTCCTCGCTTGTTCTAAAACAGCCTCGTCCTCCTCAGACCAGGGCCACACCATGACCTCGTCGCAGCATTTGGCCGCCACGATGGGGTAACAGTCCTCCGGCACAGCCAACGTTACCAGCCCCGCACCGCCCCGGACGGCAGCCCTGGCAGCCAGGCAGGGTGCGCCGGTATACCCCCGGCTCCCGGCCAGAATGAACAGCCTGCCGAAGTCCCCCTTGTGGCTGTCCGCCCGGCGGCGGGGCAGGGAAAGCAGCTCCTCCTCCGCCAGCACAGCCTCGCAGCCTCTTTTTGGGTACAGCTCGTCCGGTATGCCAATGTCCGCGATCACAATCCTGCCGCTGTGCGCCGCCCCTTCGCCAACATATAACCCCGGCTTGCCTTTGGAGAAGGTGACGGTGACGTCGGCCCGCACCGCCATGCCCATCACGTCGCCGGTGTCGGCGTGGATGCCGCTGGGCACGTCCGCCGACACCACCCAGCCCGACGCCGCCATCCGCCGCACCGCCGTGGCCGCATCGGCCGCCAGCTCGCTGTTCAGCCCCACGCCGAATAGGGCGTCGATGGCCACGTCATAGCCGATGTACCGCCCCCGGTCCTCCGGGTTGAAGTCCTCCAGCACGCCCCCGGCCTCGCACAGCCGGCGCTCCATCTCCAGGCATTCATCGGTCATTCTCTCCCGCTGGCCCACCAGCACACACCGCACCCGCCAGCCCGCCTCCAGCAGCAGCCGGGCCGCAGCCACCCCGTCTCCTCCGTTGTTGCCAGGGCCGCAGAAGGCCACGGCGGAGCGCTGGCGCAGCGCCCAAAACTCCGCCTGCTCCTCCGGCGTGGGGGCGTGACCGCCGGCGGTAATCCAGCCCACGGCGCCCTCCCGGAAGCCGGGGCCGGGTATGGGCAGGGCGCGGATTTCCTCCACCAGTGCCCGGGCGGCGTTTTCCATCAGCTGGACGGACGAGATGCCCCGCTCCTGAACGGCCCGGCGGTCAATCTCCCTCATCTGCGCGGCGGTATACAGCTCCATCACGTCGGCCCCCTCTCTTTTTCTCAATATTATACCGTTTCCCCCCTTGCATTTCAACCATATTATGCTGAGATAGAAATTCTCCCCGCCAAAGGCGGGGAGAATCCAATCAATCAACGTTTTCCCTCTTGCATTTCAACCATACTATGCTGAGATAGAAATTCTCCCCGCCTTTGGCGGGGAGAATCCAATCAATCAGCGTTTTCCCTCTTGCATTTCAACCTTTAATATGATATAAAGGGAACAGGAAAATGCAAAGAACAGGAAAATAGCGGGCTTGCGCAGTCCAAGAGAGGGGCGGTCACCGGCTGAAAGCCGCCCCGGTGCGTGCCGCTTGTTCGCCTGGGAGCGGCCCTCGAGAGAGGGACGGACGCCCCCCGTTACGGGGCCTGGAGTGCGCATATCATATGCGAATGCGGGTGGTACCGCGGAAGGCTTGCCTTTCGTCCCCAATTTAGTGGGGAGGAGAGGCATTTTTATTTTGTAAGGAGGGACTCAATGCGCAGCGAACAGTTTCATTTGAAATGGGGCCGTTTCCCGGCCCTGCTGCTGGCGGGCGTCATCAACGCCCTGGGCGTGACCATTTTTCTCTACCCCGTCAACCTGTACGACAGCGGCGTGTCCGGCACATCCATGCTGCTGGCCCAGCTCACCCACGAGCGGGTGCCCCTGTCCCTGTTTTTGGTGCTGCTCAACGTCCCTCTGTTTCTGTTCGGCCTGAAACGGCAGGGGAAGGAGTTCACCGTCTACTCTCTGTTCGCCGTGGCCGTGTACTCGGTCAGCGCCTGGCTTATCACCGACGTGCTGCCCATCGACGTGGCCATCGCCTCCCCCCTCGCAGGGCAGGACCTGCTGCTGTGCGCCCTGTTCGGCGGCATTATCTCCGGGCTGGGCAGCGGCCTCACCATCCGCCTGGGGGGCGCTATCGATGGCGTAGAGGTCATGGCGGTCATATTCGCCAAGCGCCTGGGGCTGACGGTGGGCACCTTCGTGATGATCTATAACGTGGCGCTGTATATCGTGTGCGGCGCGGCCCTGAGCAGCTGGATTCTGCCCCTGTACTCCATCGTCACCTACGCCGCCGCCCTGAAGACGGTGGACTTCGTGGTGGAGGGCATCGACCGCTCCAAGGCCGCCACCATCATCACCAGCAAACCCAAGGCCGTGTGCGACGCGCTGTCCCAGCATTTCGGCAGCGGCGTGACCTGGATGGAGGCCTGGGGCGGCTTCTCCCGCACCCGGAAGGCCATGGTCTATTTTGTGGTCAACCGCTTCCAGATCAGCCAAATGCGGGATATTGTGCACGAAACCGACCCCTGCGCCTATATCACCATCAGCGACGTGGCCGACGTGTTCAAGGTCAATCAGGACTTGTGATGGGAGGCGGTTATGGAATACGCTATTGGCGAGCTGAGCGAGGCGAAGCGGCAGATTGATTCCACCCTGCACAAGCTGAAGGAAACCATCGCCACATTGGAGTCAAAGGAGACCCCCGAACGGTACAAATCGCAGCTCACCCTGGCCAAACGGCGGGTAGCCGCGTTTGAACTGGCAAATTCACTCATTGAACGGGAAATAAAGGAGTTATTAGCATGAAAGAACAGTTAGCAAAAATCCGCGCCGACGCGCTCTCCGCCTTCGAGAATGTCAAGGACGCCGCCGCTCTGGACGAGCTGCGGGTGCGCTACCTGGGCAAAAAGGGCGAGCTGACGGCGGTGCTCAAGCAGATGGGCCGGCTGTCCGCCGAGGAGCGCCCCGCCATGGGCGCGCTGGCCAACGAGGTGCGCGCCGCCCTGGAAAACGCCCTGGACAGTGCCTCCCAAAAAATCGAGCAGGCCGCTCTGGAGCTGAAGCTCAAGGCGGAGACGGTGGACGTGACCATCCCCGGCCGGCAGGTGCAGATGGGCTGCCGCCACCCCATGAACACCGCCCTGGACGAGTTCAAGGAAATTTTCATCGGCATGGGCTTCACCGTGCTGGACGGGCCCGAAATCGAACTGGCCGAGCTGAATTTCGACCGGCTCAACGCCGAGGAGGGCCACCCCAGCCGGGACTGGTCGGACACCTTTTATTTTGACACCGACGAGCGCGTCATGCTCCGCAGCCAGACCTCTCCCATGCAGGTGCGGGCCATGGACTCCATGGAGCTGCCCATCCGCATGATCGCCCCCGGCCGGGTGTACCGCAAGGACGAGGTGGACGCCACCCACTCCCCCATGTTCCACCAGGTGGAGGGCATGGTCATCGACCGGGGCGTCACCATGGCGGACCTGAAGGGCACGCTCACCACCGTGGCCCAGAAAATCTACGGCTCCAACACGAAAACCCGCTTCCGCCCCCACCACTTCCCCTTCACCGAGCCCTCCTGCGAGATGGACGTGCAGTGCCACAAGTGCGACGGCGCGGGCTGCGCCACCTGCAAGGGCGAGGGCTGGATCGAGCTGCTGGGCGCAGGGATGATTCATCCCCGTGTGCTGGAGATGGCGGGCATCGACCCGGAGGAGTGGTCCGGCTGGGCCTTCGGCTTCGGCCTGGACCGGCTGGCCATGCTGCGGTACAAAATCGACGACCTGCGCCTCATCTTCGAAAACGACGTGCGGTTTTTAGAGCAATTCTAATGTATAGGGGAGGGGCTTGATTCTCGCCTTCGGCCCGGTCGGCGATGGACGACCCCCACCGGGGATCAACGCCCCCTCCCGCCATACCGATGTGTTCTCTGTTCCATGGGAGGGGCAAGCCCCTCTCCTACAATCCTGATTTGAAGGAGTTTTATATATGAATCTATCCCGAAAATGGCTCAATGAATTTGTTCAGATAGATATAGACGATAAGGATTTCGCCGAGGCCATGACCCTGTCCGGCTCTAAGGTGGAGGGCACCGCCGACCTGGGCGCGGAGATCTCCAACGTGGTGGCGGGCCGCATCCAGTCCATGGAGCGCCACCCCGACTCCGACCATATGTGGGTATGCCGGCTGGACGTGGGCAAAGAAACCCCCATCCAGATCGTCACCGGGGCGTGGAACATCCACCCCGGCGACCTGGTCCCCGTGGCCCTGCACAACTCCACCCTCCCCGGCGGCAAAAAGATCGAGAAGGGCATGCTGCGGGGGGTGCTGTCCGACGGCATGATGTGCGGCCTTGCCGAGCTGGGGCTGGACGAGCGGGACTTCCCCTACGCCGCCATCACCCCTGCCGCCATTTTGAACGACTACCACCCCATCGACCCGGCCAAGCCCTCCATCCCGGCGAACATCCAGCCCGGGCACAAGATTTTTGGTCCGGTGGTGGCGGCAAGGGTAATCAATGTGGGGGACGCCGGGGAAGACGGCTGGTCCTGCGGCATCGATATTGGCGGGTCGCTTCAGTCCTTCTTCACCCCTTGTCAAAATGTCCACGAGGGCGACTTGGTGGCCTACAACACCAAAACCGGCGCCATCTGCACCCTGGCCGACCTCCACGCCGAGCAGAAGGAGTTCCCCCACTGCATCCCCGACGGCATTTTCGTGCTTCAGGAGGACTGTAAGCCCGGGGACGATATCAAGCCCGTCATCGGCCTGGACGACCACGTGGTGGAGTTCGAAATCACTCCCAACCGCCCGGACTGCCTTTCCGTCATCGGCCTGGCCCGGGAGGCGTCCGCCACCTTTGACAAGCCCCTCACCCTCCACACCCCCGAGGTAAAGGGCGGGGCGGACGGCGTGCTCACCGACCTGCTGGACGTGGAAACTCTCGATGCTGATCTGGTGCCTCGGTACACCGCCCGGATGGTGCGCAACGTGAAAATCGCCCCCTCCCCCAAGTGGATGCGGGAGCGCCTTCGCGCCATGGGCGTGCGGCCCATCAACAACATCGTGGACATCACCAACTACGTCATGCTGGAGTATGGCCAGCCCATGCACGCCTTCGACTACCGCTACGTCAACGGCGGCAAGATCATCGTGCGCCGGGCGGCCGAGGGGGAGGCGCTCACCACCCTGGACGGCAAGGAGCACCGACTCAACGCCAACCACCTGGTCATCGCCGACGAGGGCCGGGCCGTTGGCCTGGCGGGCATCATGGGTGGATTGAATTCCGAAATCGTGGCCGACACGGCGGACGTGGTGTTTGAGTCCGCCTGCTTCGACGGCACCTGCATCCGCAAGGGGGCCCTGGCCCTGGGAATGCGCACCGAGGCCTCCGCCAAGTTCGAGAAGGGGCTGGACCCCATGAACACCCTGCCCGCCGTCAACCGGGCCTGCGAGCTGGTGGAGCTTTTGGGCGCGGGCGAGGTGGTGGACGGCGTCATCGACATTTTAAACTTCGTCCCCCAGCCCACCGTCTTGCCCCTGGAGCCGGACAAAATCAACGCCCTTCTGGGCACCCGCGTCCCTCAGGAGGAGATGGTCTCCATTCTCACCAAGCTGGGCTTTGGCGTGGAGGGCGATCAAGTGTCCGTTCCCTCCTGGCGGGGGGACGTGCGCCGCATGGCCGATCTGGCGGAGGAGGTGGCCCGGCTCCACGGCTACAATAACATCCCCTCCACCCTCATGCGGGGCCAGACCACCCAAGGGGGCTATTCCCCCGTTCAAAAGCTGGAAAATAAGCTGGGCGCGCTGTGCCGCACCTGCGGATACAGCGAAATCATCACCTACTCCTTCATCTCTCCCTCCGCTTACGACAAAATTCTCTGGGATAAAAATGATTCCAACCGCAGCTCCTTCAAGATTTTGAATCCGCTGGGGGAGGACACCTCCATCATGCGCACCACCACCATGCCCTCTATGCTGGAGGTGCTGGGCCGCAACTACAACAACAACCGCAACCGAACCGTGCGGCTGTATGAGCTTGGCCGCATCTATCTCCCCGGCGGCATGGACGGTTTGGCCATGGAGGCACAGATTTTGACCTTGGGCGCCTATGGCGGCATGGACTTTTTCACCCTGAAGGGCGCCATCGAGGCCATTTTGAAGGGCATCCGCGCCCAAAACGTCCATTTTGAGCCCTGCACGGAGGACCCCTCCTATCACCCCGGCCGCTGCGCCTACGTCTACAGCGGCGACAACATCGTCGGCGTGTTCGGACAAGTTCATCCCCTGGCCGCCAAAAACTTCGGCGTGGACGGGGAACTGTACGCCGCCGAGCTCAGCTTTGACGCGCTGCTGCTGGCCCAGGGGGCCGACCCCGAATACGCCCCCCTGCCCAAGTATCCCCCCATCACCCGGGACATCGCCGTGGTGTGCGCCGAGGACGTATCGGTGGGCGCGCTGGAGGCCGCCATCCGCAAGGGGGCCAAGGGTCTGCTCAAAGAGGTAGCCCTATTCGATATCTACCGGGGCAAAAATCTGGGCGAGGGCAAAAAGTCGGTGGCCTTCAACCTGGTGCTCCGCGCCGACGACCGCTCCCTCACCGGCGAGGAGGCGGACGAGGATGTGAAGTCCATTTTGGAGACACTGGAAAAGGACTGCGGCGCAGTACTGCGCTGACCAGGGCAAAATGCTGCGGGGCGGGATCAAATCATCCGCCCCGCAGCATTTCTATCATATACCACAAAGTTCATCATAACCGATTAACCCCGATTGCGGCGAAATTCCCTGCGCCCCCCTTCCGCTTGCTTATGTGCTCCAAAAGTGGTATACTATATTATTCAAAATTTTTTGCGAGGTGTCCCCCATGAAGCTCATGGTCATCGACGGCAATTCCATTGTCAACCGGGCCTTTTACGGCGTCAGCCAAACCCTCACCACCCGGGAGGGCCTGCCCACCAACGCCATCTTCGGCTTTTTGAACATTCTGCTCAAGCTGCTGGACGAGGAGCAGCCCGAAGGGCTGGCGGTGGCCTTCGACCTGCGGGCCCCCACCTTCCGCCACAAGGCATTTGCGGACTACAAGGCCCAGCGCAAGGGAATGCCGGAGGAGCTGGCCGTCCAGATGCCGGTGCTGAAAGAGGTGCTGGACGCCATGAACATCCGCCGCTGTGAGCTGGAGGGCTGGGAGGCGGACGACCTGCTGGGCACCATGGCCCGAATCAACGCCGCCCAAGGAGGGGACACGGTCATCGTCACCGGCGACAAGGACTCTCTCCAGCTCATCGACGCGCACACCACCGTCAAGCTGGTCACAACCCGCATGGGCCAGACCACCACCCGGAACGTCACCCCGGAGGATTTTCGCAGCGAATACGGCTTCGACCCCATCCACATGATCGACTTGAAGGCGTTGATGGGGGACTCATCGGACAACTACCCCGGCGTGAAGGGGGTGGGTGAGAAGACCGCCATGGCCCTCATTCAGCAGTACCACTCTGTGGACGCCATCTATGAAAAACTCCCGGATCTCGACGCCAAGCCCGCGGTCATCAGAAAGCTCACCGAGGGAGAGGCGGACGCCCGGATGAGCTACGACCTGGCCGTCATCCGCTGCGACGCGCCCATGGGCTTCGACCCGGCGGACGCCCTGCGCCAGCCCTTCGACCGCCCCGCTCTATATGAAAAGCTGCTCAGCTTAGAGTTTAACAAGCTCATCGACAAGCTAAAGCTCACCCCCGGCCCCGCCGAAGTCGATTTCCAGAGTGAGAAGCCCGTAGAGGTCCAGGTGGACGTGGAGGACCTGCGCACCGCCCTGGCGTTTGAGCGGGCCCTTGCCAAGTGGGAGGGGGCGGACTGCGTAGCTGTCCTGCCCCTGCGGTCGCTGGCGGGGGTGGCGGTGTCTCTGTCTGAGGACGGCGGCAGGCGGGCGTACCTGTACGACATCCGCGCCGACCGGTATGAGGGGGACTACCGCGCCCTGCTCTCGGCCCTGTTCGGCCCCAAGGTGCGCAAAGCGGCCCACGGGGTGAAGGAGCTGTGCCGCGCCCTGCTGGACGAGGGCATCGAACCGGAGGGCTTCATCTTTGACACCGAGCTGGCCGCCTATCTGCTGGACCCCACGGCGGGCAACTATGAGCTGCGCAAGCTGGTGGTGTCCTACTTCAAGAAGGAGGTGGAGCAGTCCGCCGCCTACAAGGACGAGACGGCCTTTTCCCTGCTGGACGACGGGTTGAAGGCCCAGACCGCCTGGTACGAGGACGCGGCCTGGATCGAGGCGTTTTACGGGCTGTTCCAGCCCAAGCTGGAGGAATACGGCCTGCTGTCCGTGCTGACGGACATTGAGCTGCCCCTGTGCCCCGTGCTGGCCCGGATGGAGCGGGAGGGCGTCCTGGTAGACAGCCAGGCCCTGGCCGACTTCGGCAGACAGCTCCAGACCGGCATTGACGTGCTCACCCAGGAAATTTACGCTCTGGCCGGGGAAAAATTTAACATTCTCTCCCCAAAGCAGCTGGGCCGAATTCTGTTCGACAAGCTGGGCCTGCCCCCCATTAAGAAGACGAAAACCGGCTGGTCCACCAATGTGGACGTGCTGGAAAAGCTCCGCCCCCGCCACGAGATTGTGGGAAGGGTGCTCGACTACCGGCAGCTGACCAAGCTCAACTCCACCTACGTGGAGGGGTTGAGCAAGGTCATTGCCGGTGACGGGCGCATTCACACCAGCTTCCAGAACACTGTCACCGCCACGGGCCGTCTGTCCTCCACCGAGCCCAATTTGCAAAACATCCCCGTGCGCACCCCTTTAGGCGCGGAGATGCGGAAAATGTTCGTAGCCCCGAAAGGCAAGGTACTGGTAGACGCGGACTACTCCCAAATCGAGCTGCGGCTGCTGGCCCATATGTCCGGGGACAGCTCCATGATCGGAGGCTTCAACTCCGGGGTGGACATCCACACCGTCACCGCCTCTCAGGTATTCGGGCTTCCCCAGGACGAGGTGCCCCCGGAGCTGCGCCGGGCCGCCAAGGCGGTGAACTTCGGCATCGTGTATGGCATCTCCGCCTACTCCCTCTCGGAAGATATCCACGTCACCGTGGCCCAGGCCAAGGAGTATATGGAGAAGTATTTTGAGCACTACTCCGGCGTGCGCTCCTATATGGACCGGGTGGTGGAGCGGGGCCGGGAGGACGGCTATGTGTCCACCCTCTACGGCCGCCGCCGCTGGCTACCGGAGCTGAAAAGCTCCAACTTCAACACCCGGTCCTTCGGGGAGCGGGTGGCGCTGAATATGCCCATCCAGGGCACGGCGGCGGATATCATCAAGCTGGCCATGATAAAAGTGGACGCCCGCCTGCGGGCCGAGGGGCTGGAGGCCCGGCTGGTGCTCCAGGTCCACGATGAGCTTATCGTGGAGTGCCCCGAGGGCGAGGCGGAGCAGGTCAAGGCCCTCTTGCAGAAGGAGATGGAGGGGGTGGCGGCGCTGAGCGTGCCGCTGAAAGCGGACGCGAACGTTGGCCGCACCTGGGCGGAGTGCCATTAGCTCGTCGCAAAG
>CAJULM010000048.1 GCA_910587285.1 uncultured Oscillospiraceae bacterium
CCGCTCTGATAAACGTAAACCCCTTGCGAGTGTCAAATGGTGTACTTTTTGACAGTCCTTTTTTATCTTCTCACCCCTCCATCCAGCCGGAGCTCCCGCAGGCGGCGGAAAAATGTGGCCTCGCTGATACCGCACTGGTCCACAATTTCCCCCACGGTAATTTTTTTCTGCTCCCACGCGGCCACCAGCCGGACAAAATCCTCCGGCGTCTCCCGGGCCGGGCGGCCAAAGCGCACGCCCCTGGCCCGGGCCGCGGCGATGCCCTCCTCCTGCCGCCTGCGGATGTTCTCCCGCTCGTTCTGCGCCACAAAGGACAGGATTTGCAACACCAGGTCGGCGATGAAGGTGCCCATCAGGTCCCGGCCCTGCCGGGTGTCCAACAGGGGCATATCAATGACGCACACGTCCACCCCGATCTCCTTCGTGAGCACCCGCCACTGGTTTTGAATCTCCTCGTAATTGCGCCCTAAGCGGTCGATACTCAGGATGTAGAGCAGGTCGCCGGCGCGCAGCTTTTTTACCATGCGCTTGTACTGCGGGCGGTTGAAGTCCTTGCCGGACAGCTTGTCCATAAAGATGTTCTCCCGCGGAACCCGCTGGTGCATGGCCAGCAGCTGCCGGTATTCGTTTTGTTCCTGGCTGGAAACGCGGATATAGCCGTAGTTTTCAATCATTCAGATTCCTCCGTTTGTCTGCGGCGCGAAGCGCCTTATTGCTTTCGTAACTCTCCCGCCCCTATGATAGCGCAAAATTTGTCGAATGTGGGCGACAGCGCCCAGTTTCGGGACAAAAAAAGCTTGCTTTCCCGGAAAAAATGGCTATAATGAGAGAAAACGGCAAGGAGCGGAGCGAATGGGAAAACTTTGGGAACTGCTGCGCGCCCACCGGGAGCTGGTGAGCTACGGGTTCTGGGGCGTGATGACCACGGCGGTGAACTACACGGCGTATTTTTTGCTCACCCGCATCTTCCACGTGTATTACCTCACCGCCAACGGAATCGCCTGGGCGGTGAGCGTGCTGTTCGCCTATTTTGTGAACAAGCTGTTTGTGTTTCGCTCCACGGACTGGGCGTGGCGGGTGGCCCTGCGGGAGCTGTGGCAGATGGTGGCCTCCCGGCTTTTTTCCGGGGCGCTGGAGCTGGGGCTTCTGTGGCTGTTTGTAGACGCGCTGCGCCTGCCCGACGGCCCGGTGAAAATCGCGGCCAACGTGGTGGTGATTGTGGTGAACTACGTGCTGAGCAAGTGGATTATTTTCAAAAAAAGGGCATGAGAAAAGCGGGGCTTTCGCCCCGCTTCTCTTTTTGACGCGGTTTAGTCGAACACGTTCCAGTCCCAGGGGTTGTCAATGGCCGGGTTTCCGCCGGACCACTCCTCTCCTTTGGGCAGGTCCAGCACCTCCAGCGGGTCCACATAGGTCGCGCCGCCGGGCTGGCTGGGCTGGGCGGTGGGATCGCCCACCCCAGGGTCCACAGAGGGCTGGCCGGCAGGGTCCTCCTCCTGGCCGGGGGTGAGCTCCGCCTTGTCCAGCTCGTAAATTTCCACCAGCAGCTTGGCCGCCGCGCCCCGGGTGATGTCCGCCTTGGGGGTGAGCAGGCCGTCGCCGCCCTCTACGATCCCCAGGCCCACCAGGGTCTCCACGTGGGGCCGAGCCCAGTCGCTCACCGCCCCTGCGTCGGCAAAGCCGGACAGGTCGGCGCTCCGGCTCTCGGCCAGCACCCGGCCCAGCATGGTCATGGCGGCCTCACGGGTGACGTTGCTGTACACATCGGCGTACAGCGCGCCTCCGTTCTCGCTGCCCTGGAACACGTTCAGGGCGTACATGGCCTTCACATAGGGCAGCAGCCAATCGGCGATGCCGTCTCGGTCGGCGAAGGGCAGCTCCACGTTTTGATACAAATTGGGATCCACCCCCAGCAGCCGGGTGATGAAGGTGAGCAGCTCGCCCCGGGTGAGCTTGCCGTCGGGCCGGAAGACGAAGGTGCCGTCCTCCAGCTCATAGCCGGAGGTGAGCCCCAGCTTATACAGCCGGGTGACATAGGGGGCGCTCCAGTGGCCCGCCATGTCGGTGAAGGGGTCGCCCCGCTCTACGGACACGGGGATGGTCACGGTTTTGCCTCCAACGGTGGCGGTGATGTTCCCCTCCGCATTGTCCTGCACGGCGGTGAAGCGGCCGGTCTCGTCGATGACGCCCACCGCCGGGTCGGCGCTCCACTTCACGTCCCCATCGTCCATGGCCACCGGCAGCCCCCACCAGGAGCCGGAGGCCGTGAGGTCCGCCTGACCGCCTGGCTCCAGCCGGAGCTCGTCCAGCACGCCGGCGACGTCCTCCCGGCGCACGCTCAGGGCGGTGAGCTCATTCACCACCCGCACGCCCATGGCGCCCTCGCCGCCGTCAGCGGCGGAGATGGAGAACTCTCCGGGGATCACGCAGGAATAGGAAGCGGTGGCAAAGTCCTCGCCGGGCTGCACAATGCCGCCGGTGGCCGTCCACACCGGCACCCGGTCGGCCATGGAATAGCCCGCGGTGTCATAGGGCTGGGCGGACACCGTCAGCTCCGCCCCGGTGAGCACCACCTGCCTGTCCGCCGTCACATAGGCCCCTGCGGGCACGCCGGTGGCCCCGGTCTCCGGCCCCACCAGCAAAATGGTGTTGTTGATCCGCCGGCCGTCAGTGGAGGGCCGGTTGACAATGGAGAAATCGTTCCCGCCGGGGAGGGTGGCCCCCATGGTGGTAGAGCCGCCCCCGTCCAGGGCCACGGCGGTGACGCAGCCAAGCTCTTGAAGGCGCTGGGCCACCTGGGCATAAGTCGCGCCGATGGAGTAGCCGCTCTGGCGGCCGTCGATGGTGTAGAACACGGCGGAGCCGTCCGGCTTCACGCCCACGGCGGTGTAGGGGTTGGGCGAGGTGGGCAGGCCAGAGACAATCTCCGCGTCCCGCAGAATGGTGTGCAGGCCGCTGACGCCATAGGCCGCGTCCGCCCACTGCTCGCTGGCCCCGCCCAGGGCCACCGTCACCTGGCCGCCCGGCGCCAGCCGGCGCAGCTCCTCCACCAGCGCGGGATCCTCCCGGTCCTCCGCATAGAGCATATAACAGCCCTCGGGGATATTGCCGTCAAAGGCCACGCCCTCCTGAGTGGCGTCCGTCACGGACACCACCTCCAGCGCCAACGTGCCGTTCATCTTCAGCCCGTCCTCCCCCAAGGGGCGCAGGATGGCGGACACATTGGCCCCGCCGCTGGTCACCCGGGAGGAAAAATCCTTGTTATAGAGGTACAGCCCGCTGAGGTAGCTGGCGTTGCGGTAGGCATTGAACCCGGTCATGGGGTATGCGAAGGGCGTGCCGTCCGCCCGAAGCCACGAAATGGCGGCGGTGGGGCGGCTCTCGTCGATAAACACCCTGCCGTCGTTGGTAAAGCCCAGCATGGTGTAGTTGTCCACGTCCAGCGATCGCACCACCCCGTCCGTCACCAGCATCCCCACAATGGTGCCGTCGGTGTTGAAAAAGCCTCCGTTCACCGCCGCCGCCACCCGGTAGCCCTGGGCCTCCCACTGGGCCGCGGCGGCGGACACCGTGTTGGTGCTGGCCACATAGGTCCCGCTGAAAATCACCGGCTTCACTGGGCCTCCGGGGGTATATGTAACATAGTGCTCGGTGCGCAGGTCGCTTTTGGAGGCCGACCACAGCTTCTGGGTGGTAAGAGTCGCCCCCTGCGCCAGCGTCACCGTCCGATCCGTCAGTTCCTCGCCCAGCGCCCATGAGGCGTAGGCCGCCTGCCCGGCTCCGGCCACCGCCAGCGTCAGGGCCAGACCCAGAGCCGCCAACCGTCTGCCAAATTTTTTCATGAGTTCCTCCTGTCTTCACGTAAATGTCTGGTGTTCATCCGCTGTACCAAGGGGCACAGTAAACGTTATGTTAACATAAAAGCATTCCTTTGTAAACGGGAGATTTCCCCAGTCCCTTTTAAGAAAAGTGTTGCTGGGGTATAACTTTAGCGGTATCTATAAAAAGCACGTTGATATAGCAGAAATCCTGTGTTATAATCGGCCCAACAAACCCCTATTTGTGAGGTGTCAGTGATGAAATATAACAAAGTGATGATGTTAAAAAATGGTATTGAATGTTGCTTGAGAAATGGAACGGAATGTGATGGGCAAGCTGTATTTGACAACTTTAATTTAACACATGGAGAAACCGATTATTTACTTACCTATCCAGACGAAAATTGCTTTGATGTTATGCAGGAAAGTCAATTCCTAAAAGAGAAATCCGAAAGTAAAAATGAAATCGAAATAGTTGCCGTCGTCAATAATGTAGTCGTGGGAACTGCTGGGATTGAAGCAGTGGGGAAAAAATATAAGATACGGCATCGTGCCGAATTTGGTATCAGTGTCGCTAAAGAATTTTGGGGACTGGGAATTGGACAGGCATTAACTACAGCGTGTATCGAATGTGCAAAGGTTGCGGGATATGTCCAGCTTGAGTTGAATGTGGTTGCCGACAATGTAAGCGCATTATCCATATATAAAAAAGCTGGGTTTGTTGAATATGGCAGAAATCCCAAAGGCTTTCATTCTCGATTAGCGGGATTTCAAGAAGTTATTTATATGAGATTAGAATTATGATATAAATTCCAGTTTATCGGGCAGTCATCCCTCAACAGGTGACTGCCCGCTTTGGATATTTTGACGAGTGATTTGACGAAGTGGCTTTCGGCAACACCACTCTGAAAAGGGAGTTTCCCCACCGTAAAAAAGGGCGGCGCAAGTCGCCCCTCTTTACATCTTTAGCAGGTCCGGCAAACCCAGTTTTCAGTCTTTGCGGCGACGAGGCGCCGCGCGCCGCCCCTGCCCCTTCACTTTTCCGTTTTGGGGAGCTGACCACTGCGGATTTTCTCCAGCGTGTTGGCCAGGGTCTCCACCTCCTGAAGCTCCAGTAGCTCGCCGATGAGCCGGTTGGATAACAGGAAGCCCTCCGGGGTAAAATGCCAGCGGCGGCCTGTGCACACCGCCCAGCCCTTCTGCTCATACTCCGCCAGCTTGGCGGCGATAGGGTCGAAATTCATATAGTACTCCCGGCGGTACTCCCACTCCTCAATGCCGTGGGTGGTGCGCAGGCGCAGCATGAGGTACTCGCTGCCCCGTTCCCGCTGGGGGATTTCGCTCATGTCGTCCAGCACCCGCTCGTCCCCCAGCACACCCCGGATGTAGCCCTCCAGGTCCCGCACAAAGGAGTACCGACAGCCGCCGAAGTCGGAGTGGGCCGCCGCGCCGATGCCAATATAGGGCCGTCCCATCCAATATTTCAGGTTGTGTCGGGACTGGCAACCCGTCTTGGAGAAGTTGGACACCTCGTACTGTTCGTATCCCGCCTGGGCCAGCCGCTCCACCGTCCACAGGTAGCGCGCCGCCTGCTCGTCGTCATCGGGCAGCTGCTCTCCCCGCTCCACCCGCTGAGCCAGGGGAGTGCCCTCCTCCACCGTCAGCCCATAGCAGGACAGGTGCTCCGGCTCCAGTGCCAGCGCCGCCTCCACCGAGGCGCGCCAGCTCTCCCCGGTCTGACCGGGCAGACCGTAGATCAGGTCCAGGTTTAGATTCTTGATTTTCGCCGTCCGGGCGGCCTTCACCGCCTCCTCCGTCTGGGCAAAGGTGTGGGGCCGGTGAACGCTCACCAGCTCGCTGTCGCAGGCGGACTGCATCCCCATGGACAGCCGGCTCACCCCCGCCCGGCGCAGCCGCTTCAGCAGCTTCACATCCACGCTGTCTGGGTTGGCCTCCAGGGTAATCTCCACATCCTTGGACAACGTAAACCGTTTCTTCACCGCGGCCAGCAGCTCCAACAGGCGTTTTTCTCCGTAATAGCTGGGGGTTCCGCCGCCGATGTAAACGCTGTTCACCACCTGCTTTTTCGTCCGAGGCGCAGTCTCCGCGATGTGCCGCAGCAGTGCACACTGATAGTCGTCCATGCGGTCCTCCTGCCCTGCCAGGGAGTAAAAATCGCAGTAATCGCATTTGCTCCGGCAGAACGGGATGTGCAGATATAGCCCTAACGTGTTTCCCATAAGCGTCCTCCTCCACCGCCCAAGGGGCGGGAACAAAACGGCTTCGGCGGGTGCATCCAGCCGCCGTATGGAGGTATTATACTCCTTCCGCCTCCATTATTCAATACCCCTCAACCTTCGACGTTGTCCCACAAAATAATTTTAATAATTAGATTTAATAATTTTTATCTTGACGTTTCGTGGCATTGGAGATATAATTAACTTAACAGAAAGGCAGGTGCTTGAAATGGAGCAAGCGTTAACTCATATCCCCTATGACGGCATCCCCCGGCGGCGGGAGCGGCCCACAGAAAAAGGCCGCAATCCATACGACGGCCTGCGCCCATGGTCGGCCATCACTCACGGAGTTGGGGCGGCGCTGGCCGTGGCGGCCACAGTGGTGCTGCTTGTGGGCGCGACGCTGGGCGGCGCAGACGTGTGGAAGATCGTGTCCTTCGCCATCTACGGCCTATCTATGACAGGGCTGTACACCGCCTCCACCTTATACCACTGTGTGAACACCAGCGTGAAGGGGCGCATCGCCCTGCGCAAATTCGACCACACGTCTATCTATTTCCTCATCGCCGGGTCCTATACCCCCGTGTGCCTCATCGCCCTGCGGGGGCCCTGGGGCTGGTCCTTGTTCGGGGTGATCTGGACCCTGGCCATCGCGGGATTGGTGATGAGCCTGACTTGGATCGACTGCCCCCGCGCCGTCACCTCCACCATCTATATCGCCATGGGCTGGCTGGCGGTGGTCGCCCTCTACCCTCTGTGGCAGGGGCTGGGGATTCGGGGCGTGGCCTGGCTGCTGGCCGGTGGCATACTCTACACCATCGGCGGCGTATTGTACGCGCTGAAATGGCCGGGGCGGAACAACCCCCGGTTCGGCTGCCACGAGGTGTTCCACGTGTTCATCGTGCTGGGGTCGGCGGCCCATTTTGTGATGATGTACAAGGTGCTGCTGCCGCTGTGAGAGCGCAAAAACTCCCCTGTCCGGAGCTTCCGAGCAGGGGAGTTTTTTTACAGTCTTTTAAACATCCGGAAGCTGTGGGGCGTCATGCCCTCCCGGAGATAGAAGCGCAGCAGCGGGGCGTGGTTCCGGTTGGCGGCGTTGAGCATCATCTGGGCCAGCCCCTCCCGGCGGGCGTCCTCCTCCACACACGCCAGCAGGAGCTGTCCCACTCCCCTGCCCCGGAAGTCCGGGCAGACGTACAGCTCCTCCAGCTCGAAATATCGTTCCCCGGCCTGCTGGATCTCGATATCCCGCCGGGCTGTGTCCACCTCTCCCCCGGCGTAGCCCACCACCTCGCCGCCCGCCTCGGCCACCCAGCAGCGGTAGCCGGCAAACTCCTCCCTGCCGGTGGGCGAGTAGCCGTAGGTGATGCCCTCCGCCGCCCACGCCTGTGAAAGGGCCAGCAGGGCGGGCATATCCTCCGGTTCCGCCGGACGGACCCGAACGGGATGATTCCCGCTCATATCAGCCGCTCCATGATCCAGACGGGGGCGGAGTTCTCCCCCATCAGGTGAACATCCTCCCGCAGATCGCCGAAGCCCAAGGCCCGCCAGAAGGCGTGGCCCGCTTTGTTGTCCATCAGGCAGGCCAGACGAACGCTGTCCAGGCCCGCGCCCTTCGCCGCCCCCAGCACCGCCTCCATGATCTGGCGGCCCGTCCCCTGCCCCCGCAGGGCGGGCGAGAGGAAAAACAGGCCCACAAACAGGGTACGCTCTCTGGGGTAGCCCTCCACCAGGTCCAGCACCGCCGCGGGCGCGCCCTCCTTCCACATGGCCAGGTAGTGCTTCTGCTCCATCCCGCACCGGGGCGGCAGAATGGCCATGTCCTCCCGGACGGAAGCTGGACTGGGCTGGGGCCCCTCTATGGCGAAGTAGTCCGGGTCTGTCTGGAGCAGGGCGGCCACGGCCTCCACGTCGCTTTCCGCCACCGGGCGCACCTCCCAGCCGGGAAGGAGGCGGTCCAGGCCCTCCGTCAGCGGCACGTTGGGCAGGGGGCCCATGGTTCCCACACAGCGGTTGATGGGGGTGCCCAGGGCGTGGAATTTCTCCTCGTAGTCCGTCATAACGCCCTGAACGCCGTGCTCGTGGAGGTTCCGCGTCACCTCGGACAGCGCGAAGCCCGCCTTGGGGAACTGGAACAGGGACCACTCGAACAGGTCGTGGTTGTCGGTCTTGAAGTGGATTTGTCCCCCCTCCCGCAGCACCTTCCGATAACCCCGCAAAAACCCCTCGTGGGTGAGCCGGCGGCGGGAGTGCTTCACCGACGGCCACGGGTCACAGAAATTGATATAGATCAAATCCACCTCGCCGGGGGCAAAGTACTCATCTAACACAGCGGCGTCTCCGTCGATGAAGAACACGTTGGTGAGGCCAAGCGCCTGGCATCGCTCCATGGCAATGACCATGGCGTCCGGCACCCGCTCCACGGCCACGTACAAATCCTCCGGGTGGGCGGCAGCCGTCTCGGCGGTGAAACGGCCCTTGCCGCAGCCCAACTCCAAACGCAGCTTGGCCGCATCCGGCTTGCGCTCGCGCCAACAACCCTTTTCCGCTGTGGGATCGCCCACCAGCAGCGCTCCGCAAGCATCCATCCGTGAGGTCAAATTTTTCTTCTTTCTCATCCGCATGAGGCTCACCTCAATTTGTTTTTCTCAGATATCATACCATACCCCCTTGCAAAGCGCAAGAAAATCAGTTATAATGTTTTAGCCTGACGGGCCTGAGGCAAGCAATTCCAGGCATTACGGTTGCCCCCGTTTTCGCAGCTTTATCCATGCAAATCCTATATCCGGGTGTTGCGCAGTTGGTAGCGCGCCTGCTTTGGGAGCAGGAGGTCGCACGTTCGAGTCGTGTCACCCGGACCAATGTATGATAATCCGAACTACATTATCCAAGTGGGTAATGTGTTCGGATTTATCATTTCTATTGAAAATATTTTGTAGTTGAAGAATAGTAGGTACACCTCGTGAAAGGTGTACCTACTATTTGAACATTGGAGAGGTTGTCTTACTTCTGTTAGTATGGTATAATATGAATTAGTAAAATTTAGGGGACCACTATCAAAATGGAGGTTCGCAGATGGACGACTTGTTTGATTTTAATCTTTTTCAAACGCCCTTCGTTATAGATAATGTGGAATACATGATATTTAATCAGTGGCTTGTTCAAATTAACTCTGGAGAATTCATAAATGGAATTACTCTAAAGGGGAAAAACGCTGATGAGAAATTTTTGTTATTGGCTTTTGACAAAGGAAACAGGACTATTGCCCCCATACCCATTAACACACTCAATAGTATTCTAATTGGCATCAAAAACATACCATTTCCAAGTAAGTTGAGCAAATATGCACAACTTTTTGAAACATTGCCAGGGAAAGATTATTGTATATCAAAAGACTGTTTTCTTCAACTGTCCAACCAAATATCCGCTCTTGTTACATTGGCAACCCAAAATGTTACTAATGAACATATTGAATGTGAAATGATTGAACCTCTAAGGATAATCCCCGATATGTTAGTAATTTCAGCATTTGATGGAATAACAACCACAATATATTTTGAAATTCAAAACGCAAGTCTCCAGTTAATTAGACCCTGGGGGATATTATCTAAAATCGCTTTCTTTAGAAATGACAATTTTATTGGCGAATACTATACTCAAAAATGTAATTCAATAGATGCCTCAACAACATCATTTTTGTGCCAACCTAAGATTGTTTCTATTTTAGAGCGAAGAAAAATGTCCAGCATAAAATTTGATGGTGTAAATGTTTATGAGTTATCTGACTTTATTGTTTCTTCAGCTGGACTATTAAATTCCGTTCAATTCCCACAAGAATTTTCTCAATGTCAAAAATGGTATACAGTCATTATTCCTGTTTCGGGGTTAGAGATTACCAATAGTTTTGGCATGGGGTGTGTCGAGTTTTTTGCAAAAGATAATCCAGTGATTTTAAAAATTCTTGATTTTGATGAGAATTTTGATAAATATAAGACATTTGCTCTTGTCCACGTTAATAACGAAAAAATGTACTCAGCTTTCCAAATTGGCAAACAGCAAATTGAGCAGACCTTAGATTTGTTGATTAACCTTTTAAAAGATGATAGCTTATTTAGTATTCATTCTTTAGGAAATCATTTGCTTAGCCGTGACGTTGATTTTTTTGAACGAAAAGTTGAGTTAGCACCTTGGGTATATATTGAAACACCGTTTGATAGCGCTCACTTGAGTTATAATTTCCAGGAAACTGGAAACCCTGTACCTCTGCAAATTTCCAGTGGTTTTTTAGAACTAATGCCTGAAATTCAAAAGGCAGAATTGTTACTCATAAGAGCAACAGGCACAAACGACGAAGAAATTACTCCGCTATTTAACTCTCTAAAATGGATAAGAAAATCTTGGGAAACTAGCAACTTTGAAGATAAAATCATCAATATAATAATTGCCTTAGAATTTATTGTTTCTAAAGAACCAAACGTTCCAATGATGAGTAAATCTCTTCGTAAAGCTTGTATAAAAGCCATCGAAGAAGTTATTACTAATTTTGAAGGACTTATAGACTGTAGCCCTACATTTCTTAATGATGTTTCCGAAAAGTTTCATAGGGCATACACAGAAACGCCCTTCATGGTAAAACTCAGGAATTTAATTGCTAGGCTAGAAATTCCTGTTACTGAAAATGAATACGAATTAATTACATTGGCTAGAAAGCATCGTAATGACATTATTCATGGACGGAGTGGTACATTACTGCCAACCGATGATATTTACAGATTATGTGAGTGTGTGGGACGAATTGCACTTTATAAGATAAATTCTTTGGAGGTGTAACCGATGAGTATATTGTCCAAATGCGAAGAAATTGGATTGGAATTAAGACAGACAGAACAGGGTCAACTCATTACTAAGTTACATAAAGAAATCCTTCAAAATCCTCCTGAATTGACTGTTGAATTTTTCAAGCTTATTAATCATAACTATATAAAGATTCATTTCTATTCGGCTCAACACGCAATAGATATTCTCAAAGGGAATGTAGACCATCAGACCGTTGGTCAACTTGTAAGAAAAATATTAACCATCGAGGGTCTACAAGAGTTTGCCGATGCAAATATGCCCCTCGGAATATTTGTAGAAAAACTAAGTTTAGCAGCTTTTACAAATACTGTAAAATATGAGCTGCCTAGCGATATTAGAGCAACTCCAGCGCTAATTCGTCTGTCAAATTCTTTAACTGTTGAATGTCAAAGGCTTAATTTTGTTCAGCAATTCATTAAAGAGTTTCATACAAGCGTATACTTTAAAAAAGCTATTGAACGATTTGACGAATTGAGTGGAACAATTCAAATATTGCCATATAGTAAAGAAGATAGGAAGATTATAAAAATACTTCGCAAAGAATACCCAGATACCCCAATTGATATTGTCCATTCTTTGATATGTACGCTCTCGTACATTAAATGTACAATTTTTGATGCGTTTTATGGTAATCTATTTGAGATTTATGAAATTGAAGATGTGCTTGATATTAAAACTAAGCCTCTAGACAGATGCAGATTTATTAAGCTAGTTCTAGTTCCAAATGAAAGGACACTGCCACCCAATCGCGGATGGATATTGAAATTTTATGGCAAAGATGGTATAGTCAAATACGGGCAAATATTTAATAAACAAATAAAATTTACTCGTGAGAATAACACGGTAACTATAAAGGCGCTCATTCACGACATTCTTTAGAATAGTACGTCCCCTAGTCGGGAATATGGGGAGGATGCTTATGGCAACATCAAAATCCATGCAAAAATCCAAAACCGTCAAAAATGATGAATTTTATACGCTTTGGCAAGACATAGCGGACGAGTTGCCTCTATACCGGGAGCAGCTACGAGGAAAACGCATTCTTTGCCCCTGTGACTGGGATGAGAGTTACGATGAGGCGCTTGTCTACAAAGCGGAGGGCTATGTGGCCCCGGACAATTTGTTCAGTATTGGCGGTACGATAAAGGAGATCGACATCGCCCACTCAATGGACAAACTGGAGCGTGACTTGGATTCTGTCAAATGCAATTTCGTCAAGTTTCTGGTATCCCATGCGGAGGCTTATGGAATTAAGTCGGTATCTGTCAGCGGCTACGACCCCATGAGTGGTCGGGGCGTGAAATTTCAGGATGTGGATTACAGCAAGTACGATGTTGTTATTACAAATCCCCCATTCAGTCTGTTCCGTGAATTTATTGATGTCATGTTCGAGAATAACATCAAATTTTTGATAATCGGTCCTACTAATGCCCTAACCTACAAAGGTGTATTCGGCCATGTGCAGAACAATGAGATGTGGCTGGGCTACCACCACCATATGACAGGCTTTTTGTTGCCAAGTGGAGAAATCCTCTCTAAAAGCGATGCCTTGGTACGCTACTGTTGCTGGTACACAAATTTGGATGTATCCTACCGGCACGATAGGATGATACTGACGGAAAAATATGACCCCGTAAAAAATCCCACATACTGCAATTATGACGGTATTGATGTGAGTAAGACGGTAGCGATTCCCTACGATTATGCGGGCCATATGGGCGTGCCAATTACTTTTCTGCAAAAATACAATCCCGACCAGTTTGAAATTATAGGTTCAAGCGGAACCTTGGCTGGCGATGCCCCTACTGATGTTCCAAAGCAGCTAAAGGGTGGGCCAAGATTCTACATACAAGAACCTAGCGGCAAATATAGACGTTTGTTTGAGAAGCTCGTCATCCGCAACAAGGAGGTGTATCACGGTGATGATGACGGTTCTGGAACTGTATGAACAGGTTCGAGACGGCAAAATCATCAGCGACATCAGTTTGCAGCGGGAGATCGTTTACAACCTGGAAAAGCAGCAGTTGGTGATTGACAGCATCGTCAATGGAATTCCACTCCCCGCTTTTTATCTCTGGAAAAATGAGAATGGCATATTGGAGGTGCTGGACGGAAAACAGCGCATTTACGCAATTACCCGTTTCAAAGAAAACGACATTGAGTACCAGGGCCGTGTCTGGAAACAGACCGAGCCAGAAGTACAGGACATCATTAACCGCTGTGAACTGCCCATCATTATTTGTCAGGGCAGTGAAGAATTAAAACGGGAAATTTTCAAGCGCATCAACACACTGGGAGTTCCTCTGTCCAAATATGAGGTCCTGAACGGCCTATATAATGGAGAATATCTGCGTGGCCTAACTGCCTATGTGGAAAATGACAGGGACGTGAAACGGGTTCTGGGCCCCAACTCCAGAGGGAAAAATCAATACACAGTTCTTGGCCTTCTCCAAACCTTAAAACGTTTCAACAGCATTGATGAATATGTCAAGGGCAAACAGGATACCAGCTTTGAAACAGACCAACGGGAAATTGGAAAGTACATTCGCTTTATCTCCGAGGTTTTCGATAAGTATGACTTGTTGGGCATACGTTTCTCCCTTGCTATGAAGTATCTGCGTAATGTGGCGATCTGGAAGGAGAACCGGAAGGAAATTAATTCAAAGATTGCACGATACTTAAAAAGTGATGACGCTAAGTTAACCGACAAGGCCAAGGAAATTGAGAATATTGTTTTAGCTATTATCAACCATATCCACGTAGATGACAAGCGGTTGTTCTCCCGCGATGATAAACTGGAGTTGCTACGTCAGGAACCTAGCGAGGGCGGCAAATACAAATGTGCCATCTGTGGGAGATATTTCGCTGAGGACGAATTGACAGTCGATCACATCGAGCCTTGGAGCAAAGGTGGAAGAACGGTCCTTTCCAATGCGCAGTTGCTGTGCAGGCCATGCAATAGCAAAAAATATAATCACTGATTTACGCTCAGGCGGACCAGAGATGCTATCCCTGGCCCGCCTGATTCTGTTATTCGCCTTCTTTCTCCTGCTGCTTTTCTTTCCACTCCCGGAATTCCCTTTGTCCCTCCTCGCTTTCAAAAAATGCTTGAATCTTTGGGAGCAGGACACGAGCTAGAGACTCCACCTCATGATAAGGAATCCCGGTGCCGTAGTCGTTGGTCTTTTTCTTCGCCATGCCGACACCGCCTTATAAGCTTCCATCCTCAAACCAGTAGGCTTGGAACACTGTCCCGTCTCCGGTGATAAAGCGGCCCCTTGCGTCCTTGGGTATCTGTTCGGCGGCGTTGGTGTTGTCCAGGATGATTTGAGAAAGCACATTGTCTGCCCTGCCGCACACTCGGAAATCAAGATTGTTCTTGATTTGCCCTGGAATCACAGCGGCGTCGGGCCGCTGGGTGGAGAGAATCAGGTGCAGCCCAAAAGCCCGCCCCAGCCTCGCTATGATGGACAGTTTGTTTTCAATCTGTCCCAGCCGCTCCTTGTCCTCTTTGCTTCTGCCTGTCCTGTCCAGCACCTCCGCCACCTCGTCACAGGCGAAGATCAGCCGGGGCAAGCCCTCCCCTGTGGCCTCGTTGTATGCGTCCAAATTGGGACACCCAGTTTCCGCCAGTTGTCTTTTCCGGAATTCCAGCACCGCCACAAGCTGATTAAGGGTATACAGTAAATCATCTTCGGTAAAGCACAGGCGGCATTTTGTATGCCAGACCTTGGGGAAGTCCACACCCCCTTTGAAATCGGCTATGTAGACCTCCGCTCCCTTGCGAAGCGACTGCATGAGCAGCAGCTTCAGCAACACACTCTTTCCGCTGCCTGTGGAGCCACCCAGCAGGATATGAGGAATATGCGCCAGATTGACACTCACAGGTCCCGTGAGGCTTTCACCCAGCACCAAAACAAAACTGTCCGGGGAAAGATATTCATTCTTCCAATGAATCAGCGCCGGAAAATCACTTTCTGCGGGAACTGCATAGATACGGATGATTTTTCGCCCCTCGCCCCAGGCCATTTTTGCTATGGTGATATTCAGAGCGGTTTCCACCTTGGCCCGTTTGTCTTCCCATTCCCCCAGCGGGATTCCACAGGGATCAAACTCCCATACCGTCAGCCGGGGATTATCTGTGTCCTGTTGCTTGGCTACGAGGACAGGGGCCTCCCCCGCATGGTTGGTAAGGCCAGCTTTCTGCAAGCCCTCTTTTGCCACTCTGCCACCCCAAGGCGTCCCCATCAGTACCAGGAGCGCCAAAAGGCCCCCTACTGCGTACACAGGAATTAAAAGGTCAATGGCGGCTCCCAGGACTGGAGAGAATAGTCCGTAGGTGTCCAAACTGAACAGGTGCGCTCGAAGTAGCCATACCAGGACGGCCCCGGCGAGGTACAGCGCCAGCAGCAGCCCCTTATATGGTGTAGCCTTTGCCGCCGCAAACCCGGCCTTGATACGTCGGAGCAAATGACGGTTTTCTGTTCGCTTGCTAATGTTGTTTTTATCCGTTTGGGTCATCAAGGAAAGCCCCCTTTCTTGTGGGTGACCGTGGTGCCGTCCGGAAGATACTCGATCACGTTATGAATACGGCGGAGGAACGCCCGCCAGGTTTCGGGCCTGTCCCACTGTTCCGTGTGGTATTGTTTCTCCAATGGCAGATTAGACGTAATATAAACCTGTGTATAACAGGCCACCCGGTCACTGTACCGGGCCGGGAGGTATAGCGGATAGATGTCCAGATAGTTGAGCATATCCTCAATAGGTATCTGCCCGCTGAACTCCTCAAACACCAGCACGTCCTGACCGTTGTAGCCGTCAAAGGAAATCCCTCTTGTGGCTCTATAATTGGTGACACGACAAATATTTCTTGCTTCATGCTTTTGATAGATTCCCCATGTCTTGCCTGTTCCGCTGGCTCCATAGAGGTACGTCACTTCCAGGGGCCGGTTTTCCACAGCGTACTTTTCCGCCGTCAAGGTCTGCCGGAGCAAATCTATCTCTCGTACCCGGAAAGCGAGGCCGGGGTTATCGTCTATAATTTCCGTGGTGGACAGGCCAGCCCGGATATTTTGGACAAGGCGAAACATCTGCGGGGCCTTTTCCTCTTTTTCGGCGGGGAGATCGCCCCATTCCTCAAATGTTCCCTCCACAGAGGTTTCCACCTTGTCTGTCTCCGCCCATCGGCCCTCTTTTCGGATGTATTCCCTGTTTTCCCTGGCACTTCCATACGCTTTCTCCAAGTGCGCGGTTGGAAAACGGTTTTTGAGGGTAGAAAAACGGACGGGCGATGGAGCATAGAGGAAAATGTGGGTGTGGTACGTTCCTGTTGCTGCTACTTCATCCGCCATGCACCAGTAGGCGGGAGAAAATTTTTGCAAAATATTTACCAGGGCGCTGTGGTCAAGTCCAGCCTCCAATGGGTTGTTGATGACCAGCGCCCACTTGCGGGATTGCTGATTGTTTCCCATGTAAGCCTCCTCTTTTTGCTACATGCTACATGATTGCCATAAGGGGTAATACTTGCCCCTTATGGCAAGAGGGCGGCGCCGGCGTTGCCGCCGGGGGACACTTTCTTTAAGAGAAATTGTCCTATCCCCGTCTGCCCCGCCGGCGCCGCCCAATGCGTCAGGTCTTGACGTTCACCAAATGGATGCCTGTGGCCTTGGCTCCCACCTGGGGCTGGCCCTGGCTCCAATAGATGAACACCTCCAAATTGTCGAAGCGCACCTCCACATAGCCGTCCGGGGCCTCCATGAGCTGCTTGCCGTCGATTCGCACGTTGATTTTATCCAGGCCCTTTTCAGGCATGGCGACGGCATAACGGTAACCCAGAATGGTATCCGTCCGGCGGTTGTCCTTGTACTCGTAGGCCGGGGACACATCCACCAGCCACAGCTTGTTTCCCAGGCTCCTGGGGTCGATCATCAAGTCAGTAATTTTCACGAAATTTCCTCCTGTTCTGTCGTGGACGGCGTTTGGCCTGAACGCCTGCCCGTGGATAGGGCCACAAGTCCTTGTGTGGTTCTATCATAGCCCATGACAAAACAAAAAGGGTTTCGCCGGAGAAACTTCCAAAAACAAAGAATACCGCCGCCCTGTGCTGTCCAGGACGGCGGTACTGTTTACTCGTCATTCGCATTTCCCAACAGTGGAAGTCCTTGTTCATACAATCGGCAATTCACCTCATGGACGCTCAAATGCTGTTCAAGCCCTTCGCGCCAGATCGCCCACTGAGGGAAAGCCGCCAGCAATAATTTATCCCCCTCGGCTTTATCCAGTTTAAAGGCACAGCAGACCGCCATGACGATATTTGCCGTTGGCTGATAGGTACGCCCTTTGTCGTTGCTATCACGCAGTATACGGCTGACGGTTGTTTTAGACAGATTACTTTCTTTTGCCAGGAAAGCGGCGTTCCAGCCTTTTTCCTGCAACAATCCTCTGACTAAATTACTGAATGTCTCAGTTTGACCTGGGCCTTGCCTCGGCTGTTGTAAAGCCAAGACCAGAGCCTCAGATCATTTGATTATAAGGGCTTGCTGTCGGAGGCGGCACAGGTTAATTTGCGCTTGTGTGTCCTATGGTAAAACAAGTAGCATTTATGTTCCATAGCGGCCACCTCCTTTCGTGAATACGCATCGGTGGATTTTTACCCACCTCCGACGCGCAAAGCCCGATCACGAAAGGTTTATTGTGCCACAGTCAAACCGTGGCGTTTCGTCTGTGGGGCTGGTAGAAAAGAGCACAGCAAGCCTCTTTCCGTCCCCTCAATGTTCGGACGTGTCATCGCACGCCCTCGGTCACTTTTTGGATGTTGTGCCGCAAATGCGGCATGTTCTTCTGTCAATCTTTTTCAAATTCATTCTGTGGCGGCAAGTATAGGATAACAAAATTTCCCACAGTTTTGGTGAACATTTTGTAAAGGTGTTTGTTATCCTGTACTGTTCTGTACCTTTTTGCAAGTAGCCCAGGCCCCACCCCCTGTCAATGGTCAAGATAAACGGCACAGGTGCCGCCATTGACAGGGGGCGGGGTCTGGGCTTTTGGTTAAGAAAGGGTGTCAGCCGTAGGCTGGCTGACACCCTGATAAATATTTTGAGAAAGCGCAAAGCAGTATTTACAAATATTCATATTTGTGATATTCTGATTTTGACAGGAGGAATGAGACATGGAAAAGATCGGGAAACGGCTCCGAGCCTTGCGGGAGGGCGTCAGGCTGACACAGGTAAACATGGCGGAGATATTAGGCGTTCAGCAGTCCAGGATAAACCGCTATGAAACGGGCCAGTCCACCCCGGCCCCGGAAATTTTTATCAAGTACGCTGATTATTTCGATGTGTCAATGGATTACCTCTATTGCCGCACCGATGAACCCAGGGGCAAACTGTATGACTACCAGCCCCAAGCCCTGAAAGAGAAAACGGAACAGAGCCGGGAAATGCGGGAATTTATAGAAATGTGCTTTGACCCACAAGCACCGGTGAATAAGCGTCTGAAAGAGACGCTGCTTCGACTTATGACGGAGGAGGTAAATGAGGAATGAATCCACCTTATACACAAGAGCTTGCCATCATTCGAGATTGGATAAATGATAGGGATAGACAACTTTTCAGAAATGAACAGATAATTATTTCTCAAACTGAACGGAATCAAATTATCGGTACTATACAAGCAATTGCAAAAGGGATTCAACATGAGTATCCTTTTTATTGTCAAGAATTGTTAGCTATACAAAATAAACTATTCTGCAATTCCCCTTTTGTATACGGGGCATATACTATTAAAATTGCCGTATTTGGTCAACTCTACATTATAATCAAGCATATCAATATAGAGCCTTTAAATCAACGATTATGGCAAGATATTCATCCCAGTATATCAAAAGTATCCAAAGATCTTTTTTGTGATGGGCATTTTCCCGCTGCTGCCGAAGCAGCGATTAAAGAGGTTGAATCACAAATGCGAGCTTTCCATAAACAGTTTAAGCCAACTGCTGTTCCCCCAAAAGATGCCATAAGTTTGATTGGGGTCCTGCTTTCAGAAAATGGACCGTATGCTCTTTGTGATTCTTTAGACATCAGTAGCAAAAATTATCGTAAAGGTATTCACCAAATATTCGAGGGAACTTTCAGTGCATACAGAAATCCTAATATGCATCAAAATCTTCCTTGTTCACAACGAGAGGCTTTTGAGCGGATTACTCTAGCGAGCCTAATGATGTACATATTGACAGAAGGGAGGGCAAATCAATGAAAGCTGTAATCTATGCACGATATTCCAGCGACAACCAGCGGGAAGAATCCATAGAGGGCCAGCTTCGGGAATGTACCGCCTATTGCATGAAGAATGACATTACCATCTTGAGAACCTACATAGACCGGGCCTTGTCCGCAAAGACTGACAACCGCCCGGACTTCCAGCGGATGATCAAGGACAGCGCCAAGGGACTTTTTGATACCGTTATTGTCTGGAAACTGGACCGTTTTGCAAGAAACCGCTATGACAGCGCCAGGTACAAGGCCCAGCTTAAAAAGTATGGAGTAAAAGTCCTGTCCGCCACAGAGAACATCTCAGATGGGCCAGAGGGTATTATTCTTGAATCGCTGCTTGAAGGCATGGCTGAATACTACTCTGCGGAGTTGGCGGAGAAAGTCATCCGGGGGCATACAGAGAACGCCTTGAAATGCAAATATAACGGCGGGACGCCTACTTTCGGTTACAAGATTGACGAGGATAGACACTATCAGCTTGATCCCCGTACCGCCCCTGTCGTGCTGAAGGTTTTCACTATGTACGATCAAGGTAAAACCATGAAAGAAATCCGTGACTATCTCAACAGCAAAGGTGTTACCACAGTACGGGGAAAGAAAATCGACCTGAATTTTGTGGCGGCTGTCCTGCACAACAGAAAATATATCGGTGAATACAGTTATAGGGAAATTGTCACACCGGGCGGCATCCCGGCCATAGTTCCACAGGACCTTTTTGATAGGGTACAAGCCAAGACTACAAAAAACAAGAAAGCCCCCGCCCGACATAAAGCAGAGGATGACTATCTATTAACTACCAAGCTGTTTTGTGGGACTTGTGGCGCTATGATGGTAGACGAGAGCGGCACTAGCAGCCACCAGGGTCGCAAGTATCATTATTATCGGTGTGTCAATACCAAGAAATATAAAACATGTAATGCCAAACATAAAAGTGTAAAAAAGGTGCCGCTTGAAAACGCTGTGGTCAATGCGGTCATGGCGAAAGTGATGGATGATAATTTTGTTGAGTATATCACCGATGCTGTGATGGACTTACAAGGCCAAGAGAGTACAATTCTTCCCGCACTCCGTAAACAGCTGGAGGAAGCGGAACGAGGCATTAACAATATGCTCAACGCGATCCAGGCCGGTATTATCACCGAATCAACAAAACAGAGATTAAACGAGTTGGAGCAGCGAAAGAAAGACATTGAATTGCAAATCATTCAAGAGGAAATTCAATGTCCGCAGTTGAGCCGTGAAGATGTGACATACTGGATCTGCCGTTTTCGCTCTTTAGATGTAACCCAGATGGAAGAACGCCGAAGGCTTATTGATAGCTTTGTAAATTCTGTCACTGTATTTGATGACTACATTTTAATCACCTTTAACCACAAAGACGGTGAAACCCGGATATCTTTTGACGATATAAAAAGTTCGGATTTGAAATCGGTCGGGGGACCAACCATAGAAACCTGTTTTTTGATTCGTTCAAAAGCAGGTTTCTTCCTTATCTTAGAAAAAATTCTGGCAAATGATCTGTATTCGGCCACCTTTAAAGTACTATTCACTGAAATCTACCATGTAAATCCACATATAAGTAACAATTCACATTATATTAAATATGCTTATCCGTAACTTTCTGAAAGGGGATATCTTCATGTCACTTCCTTATGGATTCATGTTAGCTCCAGATGGCAATGTTTCCGTTGATCAAGAGAAAGCCAATACCGTCCGAACTATCTATCAGCAGTACCTCTCCGGCATGAGCCTGAAAGGCATCGCTAATTTTCTCTTTATCCAGGGTATCCCATCACCAAGGGGTGAGGCCCAATGGACACAGGCCGTGATCAATGATCTGCTCTCGAACCAACGCTACATCGGCTCCATCGTCAGCTTTGATGAATTCTTCATGGCACAGAGCGAGAAAGGCAAGCGCAGCAATATCGATGAAGATACTAATCAGCGAAAGACCACCCGGTACAACTCACAGAGTGTACTGAGCGGTCTTTTAGTTTGTGGAGAATGCGGACGCAGTTACCGTCGTATCACCCGCCCTTCTGGCGACGTGGTGTGGCGCTGTGCCAATCGAGTGGAGCATGGGAAGCGTTTCTGCAAACATTCTCCGTCCATCTCTGAGCAGCAGATTAAGAATACCATATGCGCAAAACTTGGACTAATCACCTTTAATGAGCAGGCAGTAAAAAAGCACATTGATTTTGTCTCAGTTAGGTCAGAT
>CAJULM010000049.1 GCA_910587285.1 uncultured Oscillospiraceae bacterium
CGGCACCATCCCCACCACCCTGATCCTGGTGGCCGTTTTCTACCTGGGCGGCGAGCTGTGGGACGCCATCTTCGTGAAGGACAATATCTCCCAGCTCACCCACATCATCGGCGGACTGTGCGGGACGGTGCTGGGGTTCACGCTGTCAGGCAGGCGGTGAAAGGGAAATAACCGTATCCTTGCGAATTGGCCCTCTGCGGGGACCAGCTTGTGAGGCGGCCACACCACTTGCATCAGCCGCGGATGGATGCGCGGTTGGTGTGCAGCTATCCAGCCCCCTCCTTCGGGAGGGGGCTGTTCCTCTGTAAACAATATGTGAATAACATATATTTTTCTTGACAAGGTGGATAGCCCGCGCTAATATATGTGAAGCAAATATATCGGAGGTGATACTGTGAATGAAGCCGAGCGGTTTTCCGTTCTCACGATGTTTCAGACGCTGAAGGCCAAGACCTCCCGCCTGCTGGACCCGGTGGTTCAGTCGGAGGGGCTCACCCTGCTCCAAGCCTGCGTGCTGGGCCACCTGTATTGGCAGGACGCGGCGGTGGGGGACATCAGCGAGCTGGCGGTCATGGACCAGGCCAATGCCTCCTCCCTGTGCAAGAAGATGGAGCGGGAGGGCTTTTTGACCCGCACCCGCCAGGAGAAGGACCGGCGGGTGGTGATCCTCTCTCTCACCGACAAGGGCCGGGCGGCGGCGGAGCGGCTTCAGCAGCAGCTGAATTGCTTTTTAGAGCTGCTCAACGCCCTGCCCAACGACGCCAAGGAGGAGCTGGTCCGGGGCTATCTGGCGGCCAATCAAATGCTGGACTACCTTTTTGAACAAACCAAAGGAGAGTAAGACCTATGTTAAAGCTATCCAACATCACGAAACAGTACACTCTGGGGGGGAATACCATTGACGCCCTGCGGGGGATCGACCTGGAATTCCGGGAAAACGAGTTCGTATCCATCCTGGGCCCCTCCGGCTGCGGCAAGACCACCACCCTGAACATCATCGGCGGCCTGGACCGGTACACCAGCGGCGACCTCATCATCAACGGCCGGTCCACCAAGGAGTATAAGGACGGGGACTGGGACGCCTACCGCAACCACTCCATCGGCTTTGTGTTCCAGAGCTATAACCTGATTTCCCATCAGAGCGTACTGGCCAACGTGGAGCTGGCCCTTACCCTGGCGGGCGTGTCCAAGGCGGAGCGCCGCCGCCGGGCGGTGGAGGCCCTGGAGCGGGTGGGCCTGGGGGACCAGCTGGACAAGGTGCCCTCTCAGATGTCCGGCGGGCAGATGCAGCGGGTGGCCATCGCCCGGGCCCTCATCAACGACCCGGATATCCTGCTGGCCGACGAGCCCACCGGGGCGCTGGACAGTGAGACCAGCGTGCAGGTGATGGAGCTTTTGAAGGAGGTGGCCCAGGACCGGCTGGTGATTATGGTCACACACAACCCGGAGCTGGCCCAGCAGTACTCCACCCGCATCGTCACGCTGAAGGACGGCCGGGTGACAGGGGACTCCAACCCCTACCACGCGCAGGAGAGCGCTCCCATCCTCACCGGCAAGAAGGCCAAGGCAGACAAGAAGCCCTCCATGTCCTTCCTCACCGCTCTGTCCCTGTCGCTGACCAATCTGCGCACCAAAATGGGCCGCACGGTGCTCACCGCCTTTGCCGGCTCCATCGGCATCATCGGCATCGCCCTGATTCTGGCCCTGTCCGCCGGCATCAACACCTATATCAATCAGGTGCAGGAGGATACCCTGTCCAGCTATCCCATCACCATCCAGGCGGAGAGCACCGACATGACCGCCATGATGGCCTCCCTAATGGGGGCGAGGCGGGACCAGCTCACCGGCGAGGCCGCCGAAGGCCAGGACCCGGACCGGGTGTACGCCTCCACCGTCATGTACGACATGATGGACTCCATGCTCAACGCCGAGGTGGAGACCAATAACCTCCAGGCGTTCAAGGAGTACCTGGAGAGCGGTGGCGGCGGCATTAAGGATATGGCCAGCATCCACTACAGCTATGACTTTGACTTCGACATCTACACCCAGGACGAGAACGGGGATATCGTCAAGTGCGACGTGATGGCGCTGATGCAGGACGCTATGGCGGCCATGTACGGCGGGGACTACTCCTCTTATTTCAACTCCATGGGGTCGATGTACTCCGCGATGGACGTGTGGGAGGAGCTGCTCCCCGGCGAGGACGGCGAGCTGATCTCCCCCCAGGTAAAGGGCGACTATGAGCTGCTCTACGGTGATTGGCCCCAGGATTACAACGAGGTCATCCTGTTCGTGGATGGCAACAACGAAATTTCCGACCTGATGCTGTACGCCCTTGGACTCATGCCCCATGACGACATGGAGGAGGCCATGGTCTCCATGTCCAAGGGGGAGACGGTGGAGCTGGGGGAGATGAGCTGGTCCTATGAGGAGCTGTGCAAGCTGGGCTTCAAGCTCATCCTGCCGGCGGAGTATTACCAGCACGACGAGGTTCTGGGAACCTACACCGATATGTCCAAGACCGAGGCGGGGATGGATTTCCTCTACAACAGCGGCGAGATCGGCGTGCCCCTGAAGGTGGCGGGCATTGCCCGGCCCTTGGGGGGAGGCAATGGAATGCTGTCCGGCGGCATCGGCTACACCAGCGCGCTGACTCGGTTCGCCATTGAAACCACCGGGGAGACGGATATTTTGAACCGGCAGCTCGGCGACCCGGACACCGACGTGATCTCCGGCCTGCCCTTCCCCAAGGAGACGGATGTGGAGCCCACCGATGAGGAGAAGGCGGAGGCGATTACCGAGTATCTGTCCGACCTGCCCGTTCAGGAGAAGGCCGCGGCCTATGTGGACGTGATGGGCCAGCCCTCCCAGGAGTATGTGGACGGGGTGGTGGAGCAGCAGATGGCCGGCCTGACCCGGGAGACCATTGAGGAGATGATTGTGGAGCAGTATGCCGGCGAGATGGGGGTGGACGGAGAAACCGTCCGGGGCTACATCGCCGACATGAGCGACGAGGAGCTCTTTGACCGGGTAGAGGAGGCAATCGCCCAGTCCGTGCGGGAGCAGTACGCCGCCGGGGTGGAGGCCCGCCTGGGCAGCCAGTCCGCCGAGCAGCTGGCGGCTGTCCTGGATATGACGCTGGAGCAGGGGGCGGCGGAGCAGGAGGAGAGCGCGGCCGGAGAGGCCTCCGCCATGGTCCCCGGCATGATGGGGATGGACCCGTCGATGGGCATGAACCCCGCCATGGGCGGGCTCAGCCCGTTCACGCCCGAGCAGTTCGTCTACCTGTACGATAACTATATGCCCCCCACCCGTTCCTCCTCCACCTACGAGGACAACCTGGACCTGCTGGGTTATGTGCGGTTGGATTCTCCCTCCGCCATCGGCATCTATGCCACCACCTTCGTCCAGAAGGATGAGATTGCCGATTTGATCCAAGCGTATAATGACGGCGTGGCTGATGAGGACGACAAAATCACCTATACGGACTATGTGGCCCTGCTGATGAGCTCCATCACCGGCATCATCAGCGGCATCAGCTACCTGCTCATCGCCTTTGTGTCCATCTCTCTGGTGGTGTCGTCCATCATGATCGGCATCATCACCAACATCTCCGTCATGGAGCGAACCAAGGAGATCGGCATTCTCCGGGCGGTGGGCGCGTCCAAGCGGGACGTGTCCCGGGTGTTCAACGCCGAAACCCTGATTGTGGGCCTGGCGGCGGGGGTTTTAGGCATCCTGGTGAGCGTGGCGGCCACCTTCCCCATCAACGCCATCATCCACGACCTGACGGGACTGAATGACCTCAGTGCTGTGCTGCCCGCCCAGGCGGGGGCCATTTTGGTGGCCATCAGCGTGGTGCTCACCGTAATCGCGGGGCTGGTGCCCTCCCGCGGCGCGGCCAAGAAGGACCCGGTGGAGGCGCTGAGGAGCGAATAATCGGAAATCACACGCTTTGCAAAGCCGTTGGGCTTTTGCAGACCCGCCTGTGGGCGGGACGGGGGATGTCACTTTCTCTCACGCGAGAGAAAGTGACCAAAGAGCGCGCTTAAGGGGGCGGCCTCCAAGCGGCAATCAGAGAGACAGCAGGAGGAGCAAAACCATGGAACTGATGAGCAAGCACTTTTCTCAGCTCACCCGAGACGAGCTGTTTGAGATTTACAAGCTGCGGGTGGCGGTGTTCATTGTGGAGCAGCAGTGCGCCTACCCGGAGGTGGATGACGCGGACAGGGCTGCGTACCATATCTGGCTGCGGGACGAGGATGGCATTCAGGCCTATCTGCGCCTGCTGCCGCCGGGGGCTACGTTTGATACGGTGTCCATCGGCCGGGTCATCGCCGTGAAGCGGCGGCAGGGGCTGGGCAGCCGGATTGTGGCGGAGGGGATCCGCGCCGCCAGGGAGATATTTGGGGCCGGGAAGATCACCATTGAGGCCCAGACCTACGCCAGAGCGCTGTATGAGAAGGCGGGGTTCGTCCAGTCCTCGGAGGAGTTTTTAGAGGACGGTATTCCCCACATCCAGATGGTCTGGCAGGAGGAGTGACGGGGTGAGAAAGGGCGGCTGTCTGTGACGGCCGCCCTTTCCCCTTGCGTTTTTCAGATTTTGTGATATAATTTCAGAGATATTGAGCAAGATTGGAGAAATTCCCATGGATTACTTTCACCTGTCCGCCGGCCGGGACACCGTGGAGCGCATCAGCGCCCTGGGGCTGGCCCATTTAGGGGACGGGGTGTACGAGCTGATGGTGCGCTCTTGGCTGTGCCTCCACGGCAAGGCCACCAACGCCGGGCTGCACAAGGCGGCGGTCAAATACGTGGCCGCCCCCGCCCAGGCCAAGCTGGTCCACGCCATCCTGCCCCTTTTGAGCGAGGAGGAGCAGGCCGTCTACCGCCGGGGGCGCAACAGCCACACCGCCGCCGTCCCCAAGGGGGCCAGCGTGGGGGAGTACCACGCCGCCACGGCGCTGGAGTCCCTGTTCGGCTGGCTGTACCTGCAAGGAAAAACAGAGCGGCTCAACGAGCTGTTTGAGCGGATGATGGAGGAGGCGGGTCATGCCTTTTGACGCTATCTTTATGACTGCGCTGGCCGGGGAGCTGCGGGAGAAGCTGGTGGGCGGCAAGGTGGACAAGCTCTACCAGCCCGCCCGGGACGAGGCGGTGCTCCATATGCGCGCCGGACGGGAGAACGTGCGTCTGCTGATTTCAGCCAGCCCCTCCCACCCCAGGGCGCAGCTGACGAAGGTGCCCAGGGAGAACCCGGAGACGCCCCCTATGTTCTGTATGCTGCTGCGCAAGTATTTCACCGGGGCGCGGCTGCTGGAGCTCACCCAGCCCTCGATGGAGCGGCTGCTGGACTTCCGCTTTGAGACGCTGGACGAGCTGGGGGACCGGGTGGAGCGGCGGCTGGTGCTGGAGTGCATTGGGCGCAAGTCCAACCTGATCATGCTGGACGGCGCGGGGCGGATCACCGACTGTATGCGCCGGGCGGACGGCGACTTGTCCGCCAAGCGGCCGGTGATGCCGGGGCTGTACTATACGCCGCCGGAGCCCACCGGGCGGCTGGACCCGCTGGCGATGGCGCCTGAGGAGCTGAGAAGCTTTGTGCTGGCCAACGCCCCCGAGGGGGACGGTCAGGACAAGTGGCTGCTGGAGCAGTTCAACGGCCTGTCCCCCCTCATCGCGCGGGAGCTGGCCTTCCAGGGAGAGGGGACCGGGGAGGGGCTGGCGGAGCGTTTCTGCCAGCTCATGGACCGGGTGCGGGCGGGGGAGTTCACCCCCACGGTGCTGGTGAGGGACGGCAGGCCCATCGACTTCACCTTCATGCCCGTTCTTCAGTACGGCCCTGGGGTGGAGCTGAAGCGCTACCCCACGTTCTCCCAGCTGCTGGACGATTTCTACGAGCAGAAGGAGGCCCAGGAGCGGGTGAAGCAGCGGGGACAGGACTTTATCCGCTCCGTCACCCAGGCCCGAAACCGCACGGCGAAAAAAATCGCCAACCAGGAGGGAGATCTGGCCCGGTCTGTGGACCGGGAAACGCTGCGGCAGTACGGCGACATCATCACCACCAACTTCTATCAGATGCGCAAGGGGCAGAGCGTCCTACGCGCGCAGAACTACTACGACCCGGAGTGCCGGGAGGTGGACATCCCCTTGGACCCGCTGCTCACCCCCCAGCAGAACGCCGCCAAATATTACAAGGACTACAAAAAAGCCCAGAAGGCGGAGGAAATGCTCACCATTCAGCTGGAGAAGAATCGGACGGAGCTGTCCTATCTGGACAGCGTGCTGCAGATGATTACCCTATCCGAAGGGGACAGAGACCTCCAGGAGATCCGTCAGGAGCTGATGGACAACGGCTACCTCAAGCAGCACAGGCGGAAAATGACCGCCAAGGGCCGGGTGAAGGTGGTCCACGCCAAGCCCATGGAATTTAAGTCCAGCGCGGGGCTGACTATTTTAGTGGGCAAGAACAACAGCCAGAACGACCGCCTCACCCTGAAGGATGCGGACAAGCGGGACCTGTGGCTCCACGCCCAAAAGCTCCACGGCTCCCACGTGATCCTGAAAACCGGAGGCGAGCCGCCGGACGAGCAGTCCCTCACCGAAGCGGCCATGCTGGCGGCCTGGTTTTCCCAGGGGAAGGAGTCGGGCCAGGTGCCGGTGGACTACACGCCGGTGAAGGTGGTGAAAAAGCCCGCCGGAGCCAAGCCGGGTTATGTGATTTACAACACCTATCGCACCGTATACGTCACCCCCAGCGAGGAGCTGGTGAAGCGCCTGCGGGCGGGACGAACCAACTGAGAGAGGAGCCATCATCATGTCGAACCAGCTGACAACCGAGGAAATGCGCCGCAGGACGCTGGCGTTTTTAAACTACCGTGCGGAGGAGATGCCCAAGGCCATGCCCGACCCTTCCGCCGACCTCACTTTGATTGACTGTGACGGCCCCGCCGGGATGCTGGTGCTGGGCTATGTGACCAAGCCCTGGATGTCCAACATCTGGGGGGTGGTTCACGGCGGGGTGACGGCCACCCTGGTGGACACGTGCATGGGCATTACCTGCGGGGTGCAGTGCGGGGTCATCACCCCTACGGTGTCCATGACGGTGAACTATGCCCGGCCGGTGCCGTTGGACGCCCGGATTGAGGTGCGGACCCGCACCGTCTGCTGCGGCTCAACCTCCGGGCAGATTTACGCGGAGGTGTATCTGGCTGACCGGCCGGAGCAGCTGCTGGCCACGGCCAGCGGGGCGTATTGCACCAAGAAGAACAACCTGTTCGGGGGAAAAGCTCCTTGGGAGGAGTAAAATAATCCAAGAGCCCGGAACGGCACTGCGCCGTTCCGGGCTTTTGATTGGTTAGGTCTGAGTGTCGCCGTCCGGGAAATAGTCCTGGAGGAAGGTGGACACCGCCGTCCAGTACAGCGCCTCGTTGGCGCCCACCGAGGCGGCGTGGTCCGCGTCCGGCATCCACAAAAAGCTCTTGGGGCAGGTGGCGGCCTGATAGAGCTTGCCCATCATGGCGGCGGGGACAAAATCATCCTCCACGCCGTGGATGAACAGGGTGGGGGTTTTGGAGTTGGCCACCGCCTGGATGGGGGCGGCGTCCCGCAGGTCAAAGCGGGCCCGGCGCTGAGCCGTTTTGCGCAGGGCGGAGAACAGCAGCCCGGCGGGGAGGGGCAGGGCGGTGGGAAGCTCCTTGCGGATTTGGGTCAGGAGATGGTGCATCTCCGCCTCGATGGTGGTGTAGGAGCAGTCGGAAATGGCGGCCTTCACCGCTTTGGGGAGGGCCCCGCCGGTGGACATGAGCACCGATGCAGCCCCCATGGATACGCCGTGGAGAAGGATTTCCGCCTCCGGGTCCCGGCGGATGACGTAATTGATCCAGCCCAGAATGTCCAGCCGTTCGTCATAGCCCCAGCCCACGTAGTCGCCTTCGCTCTGGCCGTGGCCGCGCTGGTCGGGCATGAGAACGTGCCAGCCCAAATCGCTGTAGTGCTTGGCGATAGCGCCCATGGACTCGTAGGTGTCGTGGTAGCCGTGCATACAGATGGCCCAGCGGTGGCTGCCGCTGTGACCGGGGACTACCGCAGCCCAGAGGATCAGACCGTCCACGGCCTGAATGGTGGCCTCCTTGAAGCCCTCCCGCTTCCGGGCCCACTGGCGGCCCTGGGCCTGAACGGGGTTGATGTCCTCCTCCTCTGGGTCCCGAAGCTGAGGAACCATGACGCGGTTGTAGAGATAATTGCCCAGGGCGGCCCAGCCGCCGGCGGCTCCGGCCCCCGCAGCGGCCAGGCCCAGCAGGCCGAAGGTGGTTTTCTTTTTCATAATAGACCTCCCAAATTTATTTTTTCCAATATACTCCTTGGGCGGGGGCGCAGTCAACGGGAAATCTGTAAATCCTTTGTAAACGTTGTGTTTTAGGGGGAAGACGTGCAACACCGCCGGAGGGCGGTGTCCTTTTTTTCGGGTCATTTACAAAAAAAGCTGAAAAAAATTGGGGCGCGCTGTCTTGACTTTGCGGAAAAAGAATGGTAAAGTAAAAACGAAATCGAACGAAAGTTCCAAATAACGAACGAAAGGAGCAGGAAAATGACGGTCAAGAGAGGAGGAGAAAACCGTAGCGGAATGAGCGAGCGATGATTTTGAAAAAATCGCCGCAAGCGATACATAGCTTGCAAAACGGGGCCCCCGCAAAGCCGCCCTTCAGGCTTTATGGGGAAAGGAGGGGCAAGGGAGCATAATAAAAGTCTCCCACCCTTCGGGTGGGAGACTTGAACGGAGCGGACTTTGCTCCGACGTGGTGGAGGAGGATGGATTCGAACCATCGAAGGCGAAGCCAGCAGATTTACAGTCTGTCCCCTTTGGCCACTTGGGTACTCCTCCGTATTCAGTTGAGAGAAAGTGGAGCTGGTGGACGGATTCGAACCCCCGACCTGCTGATTACAAATCAGCTGCTCTACCAGCTGAGCTACACCAGCATAGAAAGCTACCACGTTCACAACGGAGCTTATTATAGCAGTAGGGGGCGGCTTTGTCAACAGTTTTTTGAAAAAAGAGGAGAAAAGGAGTGAGACGGGACGACGGGCTGGATTTGGAACGCACAGGAGCTGCGCTGCGCCCTGTGCAGGGGGGAGCTGTACCCCGGCGACCCCTATTTTGAGCTGGAGGGCCGGGCGGTATGCGAGGACTGCCTGGGCCGCTACGCCAAGAGGTATTTTGCCCATCGGCTTCGGCGGGTTGGACAAGGAGAATGGCAGGACAATCAGGAGGAACTATGACATTGTACGAGCTATCTTTGGAGTATGAGCAGACGGCGGCCACGTTGCGCGGACGAATTATGGAGCTGGAGCAGGAGCGCCGGCAAACCGAAAACGAGCGGCTGCGCCAGCAGCTGGACAGGCGGCTGAGACCCCTTCGTTCCATGTACCGGGACACGCGGGCGGTGGTCCGCCACTTGAAAGGATATTATGAGAGACTTGAGCCGCGGCGGCCTGTCCGGTCCCGCGGTCCATGGAACCACAGGAGGAGGAGCTGAATATGCGGACAATTTCTTATGACAACACCTTCGGCATGGCGGATTTGGCGGTGTACGCCAATCTGATGGCGGAGGACAACCGGGAGCAGATCAACCGCCTGAAGCGCAACCTGACCCACGCGCTGCGCCAGGACGTTACCCAGAGGCAGCGGGAGTACATGATTTTGTACTATGGACAGAACATGAGCATGGAGGCCATCGCCAAACAGTGCGGGGTGAACAAGTCCACTGTGTCCCGCACCCTCAAACGGGGACGGCAGCGGCTGTACCGCTGCCTGCGCTATGGGGCGGCCAACCTGCTGGAGCAGGCGGAGAGTTGAAAAACGGGGCGGGCTGTGGTATGATGGGGGTGGCCGGACGCATTGGCCGGCCGAATTTGAGAAACAGAGGTCATACCATGGACTATCAAGGGGTATTTTTCGATTTTGACTACACGCTGGGAGATTCCACCGCCGCCATCGCCCAGGGCTACCGTCTGGGGTTCCGGGCGCTGGGACTGGACGAGCCCACGGTGGAGCAGGTGCGCGCCACCGTAGGTATGCAGCTGAAGGACGGCTACACCCTCCTTACCGGAGACAGCGACCCGGCCCGTCAGGCGGAATTTCACCGCCTGTTTGCCAACTCCGTGGGGGTCAACGCCCAGGGGGAGGACCGGAAGCTGATGATTGAGGGGACAAGGCTGTTGCCCGGAGCGGCGGAACTGCTCGCGGCGCTGAAGGGGGCGCGGGTGGCCACGGCCATCGTGTCCACCAAACCGGGGGACACCATCCGGCAGATTTTTGAGCACCAGGGACGGCTGGACCTGCTGAACCTGGTAATCGGCGGGGACGAGGTGGCCGCCGCCAAGCCGGACCCGGAGGGGCTGCGCCTGGCGTTGAAACGGCTGGGGCTGCGGGCGGAGCAGGTGCTGTTCTGCGGCGACACGGTGATCGACGCCGCCACCGCCCAGGCGGGAGGGTGCGATTTCTGCGCGGTGCTCAACGGCACTACCCCCAGGGAGGCCTTCGCGGACTACCCCCACGTGTACATTGCGGAAGAACTGAGCCAGCTTCAGCGGTTTCTGAAGCTGTGACAAACGCCCTCCGGCGAACGGCCGGAGGGCGTTTTGCTCATGGAATGGGTTCCCCGCCGATGGCGCCCAGCATGGGGCGGGCGTAGGGCAGGTCCAGAATGGCGGCGCAGAAGGTGTGCCACTCGTCCAGCTTGTGGCTGCGGCGGGCGAAGTAGATGCTGGAGAGCACCTCGTAGTTCAGCGTGACGGTGCGCATCTGCTGGTAGCTGGAGGGGAGGAGTTGAATGAGGTCGTACCAATCGATCTTGTTCTGATCTGCGGCGTAGCGCCGGCGCACCTGCTCCAGATAGTCCACATACTGTCGGAACTGCTCCAGGGAGGCGGGGGTCATGTGGTCGGTGGAGAAGTCGGACAGCTCGATGGGCCGGGCGTGGAGCTTGTGCATGGTGGAGGTGGAGTTGGCCACCGTACCCACTTTATAGGTGTCAAACTCCTTCCACCAGTACAGCGGGGCGGTGATGTCCATGGACACCATGATCTGGCGGATGAATTTCCGGTGGTCGCTGCCCGCGGCGCACAGGCGCAGGGCAAGGGCCAGGTCGTTATCCCCCAGCACGTACTGGCCCATGCCGTCATAGGCGCTGTCCGAGCGGGCCCAGCTGTTCATGGGATTCCGGGCGCCCCGCATGGCGTTTTCCAGGTTCATCACGCTGATACGTTCCACTTGCAGCATACAATCAACTCCTAAAAAGAGGAGCGCCGCCCGCCTGGGCGGCGCTCGCAGGGTTTAGTTGGTGGAGATATAGTCTCCCATGATATAGCCGGTGGTGGCGACACCGCCTGCGCCGGAGAAGGAAATCTGATACCAGCCGCCGCCCGCGTCGGACAAAACGGTGATGGAGTTGCCGTTAAAGAGGGTGGCGATGGGGGGATTGGACGTGCTGGGGTCAGGGCGCACCCGCAGTCCGCCGTCGGCGTTCACGACGGTGCCCGGGCGGCCCACGGTGACATTGCCGCCGGGGGCGGTGGTGATGGTCACCGGGGGATCGGACTGGACGGGGGGCTCGCTGGCGGCGGGCGTGGTTTTGGGCCCGGCGATGTAGACCTTGCACTCGGTCTCCAGCGTGCCCGCCCGGGCGGTGATAACCACCAGGCGCACGTTGGTGACGTCCGGGTTGGCGTGGGCCACCAGGCCGTTGTCGCTCACCGTGGCCAGGGAGGTATCGGTGGAGGTCCATGTCACCGTGCCGCTCCAGTCGGAGGGGGTGACGTTGGCGACGAGCTGGAAGGATTCCCCTGGGCGCAGGGTGAAATCCACCTTGTTCAGCGTGATGCCAGTGGGCTCGTCCTCACCCACGCCGATGACGGGGGCGGTGGGAACGGGGTCGGTGTTATTGGGGACAGGGGCCGTGGAGACCGGCTGGGAGGCGGGCGGCAGGGGCTGGCTGGGAGGAGCGGAGGGCTGGTCCGAAACGGTGGCCGGTGGCTCCTTGGGGCCGTGGAGTTGGGGATAGATGACGGTAAACACAATGACCAGCGCGGCGATGATGATAATCAGGGAGCACAGGAAGGTGATAAGCCGGGGCCAGTTCACCTGGAGGTCGTTGAAGGGGCCGGGGGACTTTTCCGCCAGACGCTTGCCGCCCTTGGGGCGGGCGGGGAGGTAGGCGTCCTCGGGCTCGTCGTCGAACAGGTCCTGTCCGTCGAAGACATAGCCGTCGTCCGGGTCGCTCCTGCCTCTGCTGGAGGGGGGGGCCGGACGGGGGGCGGGCGTATTCTTCGCGCCGCAGAAGGGGCATCGGCGATAGGTGGCGCTGTAGTCCTCACCGCAGACGGCGCAGTGGATTAAACTATCGGGAGAAGGCTTAGGAGCCATGGCGTGTACCTCCTTGAGCGGTGAAATCGAATCTTGTCGGATACCTTATATCTTACACGCTTTGCCCCGGTTCGTCAATATTTTTATGGTAACGCTTTTGTAAACGTTTGCCCTTGCAGGCCGGCCCGGTGTGTATTATAATGGAGCGGACGGCGGGCGTTGTCCGCCCAACCGATATAGAGAAGGAGAGTGCCCGCCATGTCCCAGCCCATGACGCCCGCCGCAGTACACAAACAATACGATGAGGCCATGACCGCCTTTCGCCGTCAGATCGCGGACCCCGCCGCCCGAGTGGCCTTTGGCCGGGAGGCCGACGCCTTTATGCGGGAGTGCGCCCGGGGGGTGTGGCACACCGATCAGGGGCTGACGCCTCTGCACGTGGAGCATTTCAACGCCATTTACGCAAAGGGCAATCCGGTGCCCACGGCGCTGTACTGGGAGCTGGCCTCGTCGGTGGAGAGCTATGCGGGCTTTGTGATGCCCAACTTTTTCCGGCGGCTGGTGCAGGCGGATTTGGAGTTGGGGCGCAGCCAGAGCCGCCGGTTCGTGGACACGTTCACCCTCATGCTGCTGTTGTTCGCCGCGGTGGACGGCAAGGTGAGCGAGGCGGAGGCGGGGTTTGTCAATGTCTGCGCCGATTCCCTGTCCGCCTACTGCGACCACTGCGGGGTGAAGGGGGGAAAAAGTGGGCTGGACGTGAACGAGTTTGTGGCCCGCCGCACCGACGGCGCCCCCGTCAAAACGGGAAAGCCGGAGGATGAGGCGGTGTCCCCCGCGCCGGCCAAGGCGGAGGCCGCGGGCAAGCAGGACGAGACCCCGGCTGAGCCGGAGCCCACGCTGGAGGAGCTGCTGGCCCAGCTGGATGAGCTGTGCGGGCTGGACAAGGTGAAGGAGGACGTGAAGGGGCTTATCAACCTGGTGAAAGTGCGCAAGCTGCGCCAGGAGGCGGGGCTGCCGGTGCCCCCCATGTCCCTGCACTTGGTGTTTATGGGCAATCCCGGCACGGGCAAGACCACGGTAGCCCGGCTGCTGGCCAAGATTTATCATGTGGTCGGGGTGCTGTCCAAGGGGCAGCTGGTGGAGGTGGACCGGTCCGGGCTGGTGGCGGGCTTTGTGGGGCAGACCGCGTTGAAGACCCAGGAGGCCATTGACAAGGCCCTGGGCGGGGTGCTGTTCATCGACGAGGCCTACGCCCTGGCCAGCCAGGACAACGCCAACGATTTTGGCCGGGAGGCCATTGAGGTGTTGCTCAAGGGGATGGAGGACCACCGGGATGATCTGATTGTCATTGTGGCGGGATACACCGACCTGATGGGAGACTTTATCCATGCCAATCCGGGCCTGGAGAGCCGGTTTAACAAATATTTTTACTTTGAGGACTACAACGGGGGGCAGCTGGCGGAAATTTTCCGCTCGGTGTGCAAGAAGAACGGCTATACGCTGGACGAGGAGACGGATAAGGCGGCGGCAGAGGCGTTTCAGGTGATGTACGACCGCCGGGACGAGAATTTTGGAAACGCCCGGGATGTGCGAAACGTGTTTGAGACCGCCATCGCCCGTCAGGCCAACCGGGTGGCAGGGATGGAGGCGCCAAAAAAGGAGGATTTGATGGCGCTCACCGTGGCCGACCTGGATTTGGAGGGCGGAGAAGAAAATTCGCAAAAAGAAGGCGGTTAGCTCTTGCGCACAGGAGATATTTGTAGTATAATAGCTCCCGTGCCTGCCGGTGTGATGGAATTGGTAGACGTGACGGACTCAAAATCCGTTGGGCTAATCCCCCGTGTGGGTTCGAGTCCCACCACCGGCACCATTGTAGACAAACCCTACGTATAACAATAGTTATACGTAGGGTTTGTCCTTTCTTTGCAAAATTTCACTAAAATCGAACCTTAAAATTGGCTACAATTACATATCATAGGTGTCAGTAAGCAGATTTGAGAAGATTGGCTATCTCTCAAACCTGCTTTTATTTATGTTTTAGAAAGTGAGGCAAGCATGAAACTTCCATATGGCTATGTTTTAGATGGTGAAAAGATTGCCATCCATGAGAAAAGGGCAGATACTGTCCGCAGCATATTTGAGTATTATCTTGCTGGAGCCAGCCTGGGAAAAATTGTTGATATGCTCTTTGTAAAGGGTGTATCTTCCCCGACAGGGAAATCCAAATGGACCAGGGCAGCTGTGGATAAGCTCCGTGCCAACAAGAAATATATTCTGATCGTTGGTATGAAAGTGTATTTAGATACTCAATTCGAAAAAGATCATCGGTGCAATGTGGATTATGACAAGGCCGGACATCCGAGAAAATCGACCAGATATCAGTCTCCCTCTATAGAAATGGAATAAAGCTGTACAAATCCTGTTCTTTCTGATATACTTGTAAAAAAAGGGAGAATGGAATCATGACAGAGAAAGAAGTCGGTGAACTCTACACACGCTTGGCGTTCCAGTACGAGTCCTCGATTGATTCGCTTTTAGCGCGACAAATCATAGACACGGATCTTGCTACTACATCGAGAGAGAAGTTTTATGATTCGCTGAATGAAGACAAGCTGCGGACATCTAAAAAAATCAGGGACTACCGTGAAACTATGCGCCTATACATGAGGCTGATGACCTGCAAGGATATGGTGTCCTTGACCGAGTTGGCAAAGCAGTATTCTGAAGAATCTCCTGGATACGTTATTCAAAGCTGGATGCGTAGCCGCAACACATTGGAGTTTCTTCGTCAATGGGAAGATGACATGAATGAGGAATTTGACGATAGGGTCTGTGAGGAACTGATCCACCAAGGGCATACTACATCGCTTACCATTACGCCATCTCTGTGGATTCGAAAGACTCACGCTATTGGGATGCGTGTAAAACAGGGCAAAGGCGGCGGCGTGAGTGCTTACCCTGAAATTGCAGCGGACTTCCAACTGTGGTTAGATCCGAAAGCGAGATTAGCGATGGTTAGGAAGCATGTGTAGTTCCAGTAAAGTTAATAGTAGATAGAATTCATAAAAAGTTATAAATTCTGAAGCTAAACTGAATACTATGCACTCCATTTGAGAGAAGGCTTGTACATGCTATTAAGTGATATAATCTCCAGCACTCATAAAGAGATTGCTGGCTCTAGAACTAAAAATCGATTAACTGTCCAAATTAGCTATGCAATCCAGCTCTTAATGGAGTTTTATCCAACAGATTTTCTCATTATGATGGACTATATTGAGGATGTTTCTATTATCAGCGATCCAGAAAATCCTTCTGGAATCCATTTGTATCAGGTAAAGACAAAATCCTCCGATAAGCAATATTTGCTGTCTACGGTAATTGGAGAAAAGTGGTTTCAAAAATTATATGCAAATGCCCAAAAATATGAAACGTACTTGGGTAGCGCCTCTGTGGTTTGCAATACTGATATTGTGACTTCGATTTCAAAGCCGAACTGCGGAGTATTTGCAAATGCACGAACCGTTTTAGAGGACAAAGCAATACAGAACAACATCAAAAAAATACGCAAAGCTATTGCAGATGATCAGCAGGTCGGTGAAACTGATATTGACTTATCAAAATTCTATTTTGTTCGATCTGCACTCTCTACTAAAGGACATAAGGAAGAGGTGGAACATCAATTTCAAAATTTCTTGTTCAAACAGGATGTGGATTTGCAGGTCGCAACAGCCAAATCCATTTTTTCGATTTTGTATGACGAACTTGATAAACGCTTTAATGAGGAAATTAGTGAAGAATGTACAGATGTTGAAGAAATCTTTAGTAAGAAGGGAATGGATGGCAAAAATATTAAGGCTATCATCTCGTGTGGCTTAGCAATTCAAATTCCTGCACTCGACAAGTTATTTGCTGATTTTAATATCATTTCAGTACAGGAACGACGGCGCTACAGTACCCAATATACTCAGATTAAAATGGATATGTATTCAAATATCTTTTTGTTTGTGGAACTCAAGCGGACTTTACTATCCTTTATCGAAATAGAAAATTCAAACGGCGTTGACGATATGCCAGGATTACTCAATTCCGTTTATAAAAGGGCCAGTGAGTGTGAATTCATCCCCGCAGGATATCAAGATGAGTACTATCTTAAAATGTTAATTATGATTCTTATTTATAAATTCTGCTACGGAGGTGAGGACACTTGAACTTGATAATATCTGCAATCACAATGGTTGATTTGACAAATAAAGAAGCAAAACGAATATATTTCTCTCCAGATAAAAATCTTCTTACCAGCGAACACAATCATTTGGGCAAATCAGTAATAATGAAATCTATTTACTATACATTAGGAGCAGAAGTTTACTATCCTCATCCGATTAAAAAATTAAACCTACTCACATACATTGATTTTTCACTTGATAGTCACCAGTATCGAATTGCACGACTAAAGAACACATTTGTATTGTATTGCGATGGTTCTTTTTGTGGCCGATTCCCATCTGTTAATGAGTTTGACAATGAATTAAGCAAACTATTTGGATTAGAAATAAACTTAGTTGGGAAAGACCAAGAGGGTACAATAGTAAGATGCCCTCCTGCGTTTTATTATATGCCTTATTATATAGATCAGGAAAATGGGTGGGCGGCAAATTCTTTTTCCTTTGACCGCATGACACAATTCGATATGCCACAAAGAAAAAGTAGTTATTTTTTTCATTTGGGTGTACTTGACAATAGATATGTAGAAATATCAAAACGTCAAAAGACAAATAGTCGTCAAATCAATACCCTTAAAACGGAAACGGAAAAGTATCGTACAGTAATAGAAACACTACAAGCGGGCCTTAATGCTGTGCAAATGTCTTTTGATACCGCTTCCTTGGAACGGGCTATAGCCCTTCGTCAAGTAGAAATTAAGCAACTTCTAGGCGAAATATCAAAAGTGCGATCTGATTTACTTGAAGCTGGAGATCAGTTAGTACAGATACTACATGAAAAAGAAGTTCTCTCTAAATATATTAAGAAAAAAATCCCAAAAACAGAATCTTCCACAAATGAAACAATTGAATGTCCACGTTGCGGGATGGTGTTTGAGCAAGCTCTAAGGCAAAAACTTGAAAAGGCATATTTACTTGAGTCATTGCATGATGATTATACAAGCGTCTCTGGGCGCCAAGCTCAATTAGAAAGGAAAGTCACGAAATTACAAAGGAAATTTGATGATAAGCAACATACATTGGCTGATTATGAAAAAAGTCTGGTGTCAGACCGTGAATCCTACAATGCCTATGTAAAATCTAAAGCTACAAATCAGATGCTAAAAGAATACTGGGAGCAAATTGGGCATAATAATGAAGAAATTGATCGACTTAAAAAGGACAATGTAAACATCAGAAAATTACTTGTAAGTTATGCCCAGGAAAGAGACCAGGCTAACACGATATACCTGAACAATCTTGAAAAGTTACTGATTGGTCTCGATATTCCCTCGGATCAAGTCGAAGAAAATAGTGAACCAGGCTCAGCTTTGATTGCAAGTGGGGCATATGGGCCGCGTTGCAAAGTAGCACAGATTTTGGCTTTTATTGAGACTCAGCATCGAATTTCGCCAGATTTGATAACATTTCCTGTGGTTATCGACTCGCCAAATATTTTAGAGCAGGATAATGAGCATTTGGATACTGTTATTCGTTCCTTACTTATGTGGGATAAAACAGATAATCAAATTATTGTTGCTTCCATTCAGGGGAGAGACATAGCTACAAAAATTGACGGGGTAAATATTGTCACTCTATCGAACCCTCAAAATCATCTATTTTGTCCAAGTGAGTACGCTATGTATGAAGTAGAAATAGCTGAGCTTTTCACGCAATTCTGATTTTTAATTTGGAGTGGACGTTTTCACCGAGGTGCTTTGGGGGGGCCGGCAAATCATTGCGTTGCAACGATTATGAGCCTGCATCTTTTTTGTCAACACAAGACATTTGAATAGGTCCCGCTTTTCGAACAATTTTTCGAAAAGCGGGACCTATTATACCCGGGAAGTCTTGCGGCACAGGACTTTCCGCTTTTTTATATCGTGATACTGCGTTTTTAAAACACGCCAAACGCAAAATTAAAATTTTTATAGCAAGCCGGAATTTAGACACTACTTTTCGATAAAGCCGGCTTATAGGCATCCTCAAATGCCTGTGGTGTCTTATATTTCAGCGTCTGGTGAGGCCGCACCTCATTGTAGAAGCGAACGTACTCCTCCACGCTTTTGCGAAAGTGCTGTTCAGAGGTGTAGTCCTTTCGGTATGCTCGGATACGGCATTATCCAGCGGCTTTGCAGTAGCGGAAAAAGACTGCTTTACGCCGTATTGTTGAAGCAACCCTGTCAGCGTTTTTGAAATATACTGGCTGCCTCGGTCGCTGTTGAAGGTCAGGCTTGACGGGCGTCCCCGCTCTTGGAAAGTTGCCTTGAACGTTGCAGTGACCAGATGTGTACTCATATGCCGGGATACCCGCCAGCCAGTAATTTTACGAGAATACAAATCAAGGATAATGCAGAGATAGACCCAATAGCTTTTGACCTTGAAGTATGTTATATCGCTAACCCATATTTGCTTGGGAAGAGTTGCTGAAAATTCCCGTTTTAACAAGTTTTGTTTTGCGTATTGTTGCTTGCGCTTGAACTGCTTTTATGCCGGATAATCTGCATTTCATGCTCTAATTTTTGCAACCGGCGGGAAATAGCGTCAAACTCGGCTGGAGTGTATATACGATCAGGTGTCTGGATGGAGCAGTAGGTGTTACGCCATTGATAAAGTGTACTTTGGGCAATATGTAGTTCTTGACTCAAGGCTTTGATGGACGCACCTTTTTCATAACGGCGGATAGTTTTAATTTTGAACTCAGTGGGGTAGGCTGTTGGCATAGAATCAACTCCTTTATGGATAATGAGCCTATTATAATACATTATTGCAATAGGATTGCCAGAGTATATTTGTTCATTGCACTGCCTGTAGCGTTGGGCACCTTGTCAAATGGTTGCACACAAAGAACAGATTTGGTATAATATCAAGCATAAAGAAATTTTGAAACAATACGAAATTTCAATGCCGTTTCTTTGTGTGGAGGAATAAAATATGTTTCATCCATATAGGAAAAGATGAAAGATGTGTACCTATTCATGTATCCGGGCTGATTGCCTAATGTTGCGGAGGTTCTTATGTCACAGATGACAAAACGGGCGTTGGAAGCGTCACTGAAAAAGCTGCTGCTCCAGAAACCGCTGACCAAAATCACCATTAGCGACATCACGGAGGACTGCGGTATCAGCCGCATGACTTTCTATTACCACTTTAAGGATATCTATGATCTGGTGGAGTGGGTCTGTGTGGAGGATGCCGCCCAAGCGCTGGAGGGAAAGAAAACCTATGACACCTGGCAGGAAGGATTTCTTAACATCTTTTATGCGGTGCGGGAGAACAAGCCCTTCATCATAAACGTCTACCGATGTGTCAGCCGGGAGCGGATTGAGCAGTACCTGAACCCACTGATCCGCAGCCTGATTCTGGGGGTGGTGGAGGAGAAGTCTGCGGGGTTGACGGTCAGTGAAGAGGACAAGCGGTTTATTGCCGGCTTCTATCAATATGCCTTTGTGGGTATCATGCTGGAATGGATCAATGGATCTATGAAGGAGGAGCCCGCAGTCATCGTGGAGCGCGTCAGTAGGCTGATCCACGGCAATGTCGTCCGGGCGCTGCACGAGTTCCGCCTGGATAAACCCTTACATACGCAGACAGATGATTGAAACATAGACAAAGCCCCCGCCATGATGAAATTTTAATCATGGCGGGGGTTCTGTTTATTGTGAAGCGGCGCAAGGCGGTCTATGATAGCCTCATCAACAAGAGAACCGCAAAACGGTTCCAGAAAGGATGTTATATATGTATTATTCCAGCGGTAACTATGAGGCCTTTGCCCGCCCGAAAAAACCGGAGGGCGTGGATCACAAGTCGGCCTACATCATCGGCACTGGCCTGGCCGCCCTCACCGCCGCCTGCTACCTGGTCCGGGACGGCCAGATGAAGGGGGATCATATCCACATATTCGAGAAGGACCCCATCCCTGGCGGGGCCTGCGACGGGTGGAAATTCGAGAACGTGGGCTACGTCATGCGGGGCGGCCGGGAGATGGACAACCATTTCGAGGTCATGTGGGACCTGT
>CAJULM010000050.1 GCA_910587285.1 uncultured Oscillospiraceae bacterium
GTATACTGCCCGTCGGAGGCGGCGGTGTGGGTGTGGAGGTCGCACAGGACCCTCACTTCAGCCCGCCGCCCCAGTAGGCTTTACCGCCACGATGCGTATCACCGGGGGATCGTCATTGCCATAGGGCGCAAAGCCGGTACGCTCCTGGGCGTACTCCACCCGAAAGCCGCGCTGCTCCAGGGATTCCACCAGCTCGTCCAGCACGATGAAACGGCGGTAGTGATTGTCGTAGAAATAGGCGTTGTGCTCCACCTGCTTCCCCTTGCCAAACAGAGGGTCATTTACCCCACGCACTTCAATGAACAGCTTCCCGTTTGGCCGCAGGCCTTGGAACACATTGTTCAGCAAGACCTGTTCCTGGTTACGGTTGATAGAGTGGATGGTGAACCGGCTGTAGGCGTAGTCATAGCTCTCCGGCCGGTGGATGGCGGCATTGACAAAATCGCCGCAAATGAACTCCGCATTCGCAATATTTCGGCCCCGGAGCTGGGACACCGCCACCTGGGACATATCCAGGGCGGTGATATGTAATCCCTGGTCGGCAAAAAACACCGCGTCCCGCCCATTCCCGCAGCCCAGCTCCACCATCTGTCTCCCCGGCTCCACCAGGGCGGAAACATATTGGGCGAACGGTGAAGGCTCCTGTAAGCATACCCGGTTTTTATAATACTGGTTCCAGTAGGCGGAGTTATCCACCGTGGCCTCCACGATGTTGGGATATAGTGCCCGCTCCAACTGCTCAACCAATTCCAAGGGGGTGCGGTCGTCATCGTTTGGAAGCACAATATCGGGGGCTTGCGGCTCATCAAAGGGAAGGTCCAGGCCGACCACATTTTTCCCTGCAGTATAAAGACCCTTTTGATTGCGGTGAATCAGGGTAACCCGGCTGACCTTGATGTAGATTTCTTTATAGTTGGGAATGTTCTCCCGGTTCCACCGGCGTACGCTGTCGTACATGGCGATGGAACACACCACCACGTCAATCCCCTGGCCGGACAGCAGCCTGCACACCCGGAAAATGCGCTGTGCCCAGCGTAGCCGCTCCTCGCAGGTGTAGCCTACGTCCTCGCCAAAGGACACCCGGATCTCGTCCCCATCCAGCAGCACCACGTTGGGCTTGGTGGCCTTCAGCCGCTGGTGGAACAGCCCCCCGATTGTCGTCTTGCCCGCGCCGGACAGCCCGGTAAAAAAATAAACGGTTCCCTTTGCGCTCATAGTCTCCTCCTTAGTGGTGCAGCGGCTGCTCCAGCAGCGCTGGGTCAAGCTCCAGCTTGGGCATCATCTGTAAGGGCTGTCCCTTTTTGTTGACGAAATGCAGATTTCTCAGGAGAGATTTTGCCATACTGATCCGCCGCAGCCTGATTTTCTCCATTCGCTGTTCCAGATACGCTTCCTTACTTTTTTCCTGCTCATCGTCAGGAAGGGGCTGTCCGCCTTTTTCAACCTTCACATCCGCAAGCACATTTTTTCTCCAGCTCTCCCGGATGTAATAATTTGAGGTTGTAAACTGATCGATCAATTCCATTGCGCGAGCCTCATCCACGGGCTTTCCGTCATAATACTTGAACCCGTAACCATAGTATTCATAGGCATCTCTCATGAAATATTCGATAAAATATCGCTCTGCGTCGTTGGCATAATCATCGTATGTGCGCAGGATGGCGCCCGGATCAAATCCGATGTCGTTTCCTTTAAGGGATTCCGGGTTGCGTTTTCCCCGCAGCGAGCAATATGTCATACTCTCGGTATACGGGAGATCCAAAAACGCCGCCAATGCGGTAAACGTGGCCGTTGGGTTCAGCTTGCCGTCCTCAAGACGCACCAGGACGCTGTCCATATACAGCCGGTCACTGGGATCGATCATAAAGCTGCGGTTGAGTACCTTTCCGCAGATTTGGTCGCCCACGGTCTTTCCCTTGAAATCATCCCAGCCGGGGAACGCCCACATAAAGCGCATCGTGGCCCCATAGCTGGTTGTGATGCGCCGCATGGGTGTAAATGTCTTGATATACTTGAAATACCGAAAAATAGGAGAGTTGGCCACATCGTCGTATTCCTTGGAGGATAGGATTGTGTGGCCCGCCTCATCCGCAGACAGGGAATAGGCCAGGGACCCAAAGTGGGGCTGGAAAAACAGCGCGGGGACAATCCGGGATGCGCGATCCAGGTTTTTCGTATATCTCCTGCTGCCCAGGTAGACGGCGGCAAAAAAGTCCCGGTCAGTCCGGTCCTTCAAGTCGTATAATTCCTGCACAATGCGGCGATCCCATGATTTGAAAAGCAACGAGGCTGTGCTCATGTCGGCGCTGGCCTCCATCAGCCCCCGCAGCTCCAGCACCTTCTTCTCTACGTTTTCCATCATAATGGAGGGCATCGCGATCAGGTTGGGATGGCCGTCAAAAATCTCGTTGAAGAAATCGCCGCCGTTATGACTGGACAGCTGGGTGTGCCAGATCATCCGCTTGACCTCCCGGATTCCGATGGGCTTGACGGGATAAGCGCTATAGTCAATGCCGAAGCGCGCTTTGAAGTCAATCGGGTATTGGGCGATCTCGCCGCCAATCAGAAAAACGATTTTTTCATCCTCCAGCAGAGGCTTCATATTGAGGCACTGGAGGTGGGAGCAGAACGCGCCCCAATCGGTATAGTGGAGATAAATGTGGTTTTCCCGGCCCACCCACTCGCTTTTGCGCACATTATCCACCAGGTACTCCAGTTCATATTGAGAGTACACATCCGCCGCCAGAATGGGGGCGTCCAGATTCTTGAAGAAATTGCGGCTGATGACCTGCCGCCTGAAATTTATGTAATCGCCAAAGCGCCCCTGCTCTGCATAGAAGGGCGTATAGCCGTTATTGTCATAGGGATAGAAGCGGATTGGGAGCTTTTCAAAAGCCGGAAAATCCTTCCGGAACAGATAGGGGTATTGCCTCAGCAGCTTGCAGTTCTGGGCGTACGCGGCCCGAAGCATTTTAATATTGGGCTGGTAGAAGGCTTCGGTGACAATGGACAGACAATCCTCCTGGAAGTGCCCCTGGTTGTAAAGCCGCAGGAAAATGGTGTAGGGAAGCCGGTAGTCTCCTCCGGATTGCAGGATATAGGCCGCCGCCTCCATGTCCTGGGCAGGGTCTTGTCCGTTGTTTTCGTAGAGAGTCAGGCGGTAGGCGGTCTGCGCCTCCTGGATGCGGTTCAGCTCCGCCATGCGGCGGGCAATTTCGATTGCGGTCATAAGCAGGAATCCTTTCCATAGTTTCCGTGCGAAAGGGGGCAGGCCGAAGCCCGCCCCCGGTGTTGGGTCTATGCGGTTTTGTCAAGAACAGCGGCGTTATCACGCTCCGATTGACCGCGCGACGGGCGTTATCACGCCTCGCCTGTTCGCGACGCGCGGCTTCCCTTCGACTCGGGCTGGTCTGCGGGCCGCTACGCCGCCCTGCGCTCGCCCTCGCTCCGGTCCATCCGTGCTGCTCACGACGGCTCGGACGCTTACTGCAGCAGCTGCAGCACGCCCTGAGGCACCTGGTTGGCCTGAGCCAGCATGGCCTGAGCGGACTGGATCAGGATGTTGTTCTTGGTGTAGGCCATCATTTCCTCGGCCACGTCCACGTCGCGGATGGTGGACTCGGCGTCCTGGATGTTCTCGGTCATGACGGACAGGTTGTTGATGGTGTGGTCCAGACGGTTTTGGGTAGCGCCCAAGGTGCCGCGCACGTCCGACACCATGTTGATGGCGTCCTTAATCTTCTTGATGGCGATAGAGGCGGCATCCTGGTCCTTGATGTTGATGCTGGCGCCGTCAATGCCCAGGGACTTGGCGTGCATATCCTGGATGTTGACAGACAGCTGGTTGAAGGTATCCGCAGTATCGCCGATCTGGAGCTTCAGGGCCTTGCCTTCCTTGCCGTCGGCAGTCTTATTCTTCTCAATTTTGGCGGACTGCACAACCTTCTTCCAGTCTGCGTCCGCATCGTTCCCATCCGTGCCGTGCAGATCCCAGTCCGTCTTGTAGTTCACAGCGCCGGCCTTCTCGGTCAGGTGGATGGTGCTGCCGTCCCGGTTGGTGGTGATGTGGAAGTGCTTGTTGTTCTGCTGGCTCAGCTTGTCGGCGGCCTCCTTCAGCGCATCGGCGTCGCTCAGGCCCTTGGTCAGCTTGATAACGGTCTGGCCGGTGCCGGCGGTGATGGGATTGTCGTCGCCCACCTGGAACACATAGGAAGTCTCGCCGATCTTCAAGACGCTGCCCTGCTGAATCATGTCGTTGGTCAGCGTAAACTTGCCCTGGGCCAGCTTGTTATCGCCAGCCATGGCGGGGGCGGTCACCACGTGGACGGACAGGTCGTGACCGTTGTTGGTGTCCTCCACAGCGCCGTCAGCCTTGGTGGTAAACGACACGTCGAAGTTGTTCGCCAGCTCATCGGCGGTGGTGGGGGCGGTCTGGGCGGTCAGGGTCAGCTTGCCGTCGGCACCGGTCACATCGTAGGTGATGCCATCGATTTCAATGGTGCTGCCGTCCAGCGCGGCGGCGATCTGCTCGCCGGCCTTGCTGGGGTCGGTGATGGCATCGGCGAACTCGACATCAGCGCCGTTTTTCTGGAACTTGGCGCCGCCCACGGTGAATTCGATGTCACCAGCGGCCAGGGTCTTATCCTGCACGCCGCCGGACACAGCGGGGTTCGTCAGGGTCACCGTAGACTGGGTGCCGGTGCTGTTGGTGACTATTGTAGTGTAGGTGCTGGACGCCGCAGAGGAAATGGTGGTCTGGCCCAGCTTCAGGGACAGATCCTTCAGATCCAGGGAGTAGACGCCCTTAGTGGCGGCGCCGCCGGTCTGAACGCCATCGGCCACGGCCTCGGCAGAGCCCACGGCGGTCAAAGTGCCCAGCTTGGCGCTGCCGTCCATCTCGCCGTTGAGCAGCTTGATGCCGTTGAAGTTAGCGGAGTCCGCGATGCGGTCGATTTCGCTGGTGAGCTGGTCCATCTCCTTCTGGAGCTGAGCGCGGTCAACGTCGTTGTCATAGGTGCCGTTGGCGGACATGGTCGCCAGCTCCACCATACGGTTGAGCATATCATGCACCTCGGTCAGAGCACCCTCGGCGGTCTGCACCAGGCTGATGCCGTCCTTGGCGTTCTTCTGGGCGGTCTCCAGGCCGGTGATCTGGGCGCGCATCTTCTCAGAAATAGCCAGACCGGCGGCATCGTCACCGGCGCGATTGATCTTGTAGCCGCTGGAGAGCTTCTCCAGATTCTTCTTCATCGCGGAGACGTTGTTGGTGTAGTTGCGGTAGGCCGACATGGCCATGATGTTGTGTTGAATCCTCATGATTCTATTCTCCTTTAGATAATTATTTTTTGTGTTTCGGCAGTCCCTCGCCTCCACACATCAGAGCTGGGCGCTTTCGCTCCGGCCATCCGGCCGGACTGTCCAGAGCTTGGGCGCTCATATTATTTCAGCCGGCTCGTCAGCCGGGTGAAACCGATTTGTCTGCGAGGCAGTCGGGGCGCCGCGCGCCCTCCCGCTCCAGAACCTTGCCCCGCACAATGGAGACGCTGCGGTCGGCGTCAATGGAAATGCGGCACTGATTTTTGGAGATTTGATAGATCTGCACGACGATGTCGCCGTTGATGGTGAGGTAATCCTTCTCGTGCATGGTCAGCGACAGCATGGGAAACCTCCTTGTTTCGCCCCGCGCGGCAACCCGCGCATTTTCATCGTCATAACATTTTGGACGGCCTCGTGCGGGGATCCCATAAAGGCCTTCAGGCATGATTCCATAAGAAAGATGCCCTCTCGTTTCCCACTCTGCGGCCCGGAAACGCTGCGTGAAACGGAACATCGAAATATTCTGTTTCACGCAAGGTTCCCAGCCGGAATGCATGGGCGTTCACCGCTGTCCCGAGCGGTATAGCTGGGGTTCTATGCGTTAAGCGGCTTCCCGCTTCTGCATACTGAAATACTGGGCAAGGCCCTGGGCCTTGATATTCTTTGCGGCGTTGACTTCACGGTTGTGTACCACGCCGCACCGCGGACAAGTCCAGATCCTCTTTTTGTAGTGGATGGCGTCGTCCAAAATCAGTCCGTAGGCGGAGCAGGTGCGGCTGGTGGGCGCATAGCGGTCTACCATAATTAATGCTTTACCCTGCCGCGCCAGCTTGTAGCGCAGGAACTCCCGGAACAGCCCGAAGCCGGCATCTGACATATTGCCCAGCTTGATCTCCCGGGCCATCTCCTGCAGATCGTCGTCCCTCACGCACACGGCGTCCCAGCCGTTGGCTATCCGGCTGGATTCCTTGTGGATGAAGTCGCGGCGCTGGTTGACAATGTGCTCGTGGAGCAGGCGGTACTTCTGAACGCCTTCCTGATAGTTCCTGGAACCGGGCTGCATTCGGTTAAGCTGCTTTTGGAGCTTTGCCAGCTTTTCCTGGGACTGCTTCAGCCAGTGGGGAGCGTCGGCTGGCTCGCCGCTGTCGGCCACGTAGAAGTGGGCCATGGAGTATTTCAAGCCTAAGGTGGTCTCCGGGGCGGGGGTAACCGCCGACGGCTCTTTCACGGCGTACTCATATAAAATGCAGGCGAAGTATTTGCCGGTCTTGGTTTTCTCCACCGTCACCCGCCGGAGCTTCCAGCCGTTCCGGGGACGCCAGGGAAACTTGGCCTTGACAATGCCCGCCTTGGTCATGCGGATGCTGTCCTTCGTGATGTAGATGGTGGGGCCGGACTCAAACACATGGTTGCAGACAGTGAAGGAGTCCCGGTCGGTTTTCTTCTTCTTGAAGTTGGGGCGGCCAAAGTGCTCGGGGCTTTTGAAAAACGCCCGAAACGCCTGGGACAGCTTGTTGTGCTCCTGGATCAGCGCCTGGTTGTCTACCTCAGTGAGAAAGGGTGCTTCCTTCTTGTACTTGGCCGGGGTTGGGATGAAGTGCTTGTCGGTCTCCAAATAAAACCGCTGTTGGTCGGCCAGCATATGGTTCCAGATGTAGCGGCAGCAACCGAAGGTCTTTTCAAACAGCTCAGCCTGGGCCTCGTTGGGGTAGAGACGGACTTTGATGGTGGTGTATTGGATGGCGTTGCCGTCCACAGTGTCACGCTTCTTCCAGGCCATATCTGCTTCACCCCTCGCGTCCCTTCAGCCTGCCCTTGTCCCGAAACAGTTGGACGAGGTTGTATGCAACTCCGAGCAAAAAAATTTTTGTGGTGGGAGGCTTAATTATCAGGGAATATCGCCGATATGTAGTGTAGAGCGGCGGGGGAAACTCCAAAGAAAAACTGATCGGGGAAGTATACTTCCCCGATCAGTTTTTTGTCCTTTTAATGCTTCCCACGCTCCGCTACCTCGGCTCGCACGACAGCGTCATGAAAGGTCGTAGTTGGCATACCGCAAGCCTCTGCCGCCGCTCTCATGGATAGCTCCCCACTCCGCCACGCGCGGCGCACCCCTTCAAAGTTGTCCGGCAGTGTCCGGGGGCGTGGCCCGAACCGCACTCCCCTCGCTTTTGCCGCCGCGATTCCCTCCGCCTGCCGCTGGCGGATGTTCTCCCGCTCGGTCTGGGCCACATAGCTGAGAAGCTGGAGTACGATATCCGCGATCAGCGTCCCGGTGAGATCCCGCCCCTGCCGGGTGTCCAGCAGGGGCATATCCAGCACCACAATGGCGGCCTCCCGCTCTTTTGTGATGATGGCCCACTGCTCCAGAATTTTGGTGTAGTTTCGGCCCAGACGGTCGATGCTTTTAATTACCAGCACATCCTTTTGCCGCAAGCCCTTCACCAGCCGCTGATAGCGGGGGCGGTTGAAGTCCTTTCCGGACAGCTTTTCCACGATGATATTTTGCTCCGCCACCCCGAATTCCCGCATGGCGGCCAGCTGACGGGCCTCATTCTGTTCACAGGTGGATACCCGCACATAGCCGTAAGTTGTCCCTTCCATAGAATTGCCTCCTTTTGTATTAGGTTGCAACTCATTTTACAAGAAACTACAAATTTCACCAAATCAACCGCTTAATGAACCGTTTTGCAAAGGCTGGTTAATTATGAAACCAGGTAAAAACTCGCCCCAGATTACCCAGCTGTTCTGTCCTGCTGTAAAAAAGTGGGTGTTTGATTTATTCCGTTTCGTATTGTTCCTATATACCCCACCGTCTGACGAAGGATTCTCCCTTCATCAGACGGTGGGTGGGCTTTTGCAATTTGGAAACAGCACTGACCGAAACATCGCGCTTTGCTTCTTTAGGTACACACAAAGCGGCCCTCGTTTCCGATCAAAATACTTCTTTCTTTTCTGCCTGTTTTATGCTATGCTACATTTGTAAGGGGTGAAGCTTTGTTCCAGAAATCAGTTTGTTTTTCGGTATCCGTGTCACAGGGATGAACTTATGCAGAACTGAGAACTTTCCGATGTGAAGTCGGACATGATATTGGCGGGAAAGCAGCGCGTCACAATGATGTTTCGGAAAGAGAAGGACGGCTTTCGCCTCTATCATCTTCACGCCTCCAACGAGTGGGACGAGCCGGCCGAGGGCGAGATATTCCCCGCGCAGATCAGCCGTACTATCTTCAAAAGCTCTTGCAGGAGAGCGGGCAGGCCCCCAACCGCCGCATTATCATCAAAGCGGAAAACGCCACCTATTCTTTCGACCCGGATATGGTGCTGTATGTGGAGGCCATCGGCAAAGTGTGCACGGTCTACATGATGAACCGCACCATGGTGATACGCCAGCCCATCATCGTCCTTGAAACGCAATTCCCAAAGCAGTTTTGCCGGATACACCGCAGCTATTTAGTCAACTGCCGTTTTGTTCTCCAGGTGGAGCGGTACTCGGTGACGCTGATCAACGGCACGGTCCTGCCGGTCCCCGCAAAACGGTACATGGAGGTGCGGGAGAAAATCACCGCCCTAATAAAAAATGAAAATCAGGAGGCCAACCCTTGAAAAAACTCGCAATCCTTTTTGCACTGACCCTCTGCGTGGCGCTGGCGGGCTGTAACCAGCCCACCCCGCCCCAGGGCGGCGAACCCTCGCAGAACCCCTCCGGCACGGTGAGCACTCCCCCAGTGGAGGAGCCCACCGCCACAACACCCCCGGCGGGCGGATCCACTGACCCGACACCCGCAGAGGGTGAACAGGCGGCTACGCTGTATATCGGAACCAAGGCCAACGGCTTTACCGAGTACCCCATGACCTATGAGGGGGACCTGACCCCGGAGAAGCTGATCCAGGGCATCGCGGACCTGACCGGCTGGAACTTGAGCCTTGCGGAAGATGTTATCAGCGGAAAGGGCGGAATGAGCGTGTGCCTGGCCAGCGAATCCTCCTTGTTCACCGGTCCGCCCGACCCGCAGAAGGACGAGTTTCATATGTACGACTTGGGTCAGCTTGCGGAGACGATCTTGGACAGCATCCAGAAAACCTTGCAGGAAGGCTTTACCGGCGAGGGCGGCGACCCGGACGCGTTGGACATTTGGTACTACATGGAGGGGAATCAGCCGTTGGAGCTTCCCATCCTGGGCCTCTCCTGGCCCATTGACCAGCCCTATCAGTGGGCGGGAGCGGAAACTGAATAAGCCCCGCAAAAATCATAATATGCTGAGACGCACCTTCACCAGCAATCTGCTCTCCTCCGGCGCGACGTGCCAGAGCTGCTGGAGCACACCGACGCAGTACCACGATGAACATTTACGCCCATGCTATGAGGAGGCCAAGCGCGCCTCCGCCCGACTGCTGGATAAGGTCGCCTGCAGGGAGTAAAAAATTTTCCTTGTTTCAGCCCATGGAACCGTCACTCAGGAAGAGGGCAGTCTTGCAGCAGCTTTGTTTGCCAGATCTAATGCCGCCCCAGGCCGCCGAGGAAACGGTGGAGCGGTACTGCAACTCGTGACCGCACACAACCGACCGATTTTGAAGGGCACCCCATTGGGTGGAACTTCTTTACGAAGTTCCACCCAATGGGGTGCCCTGATTCTCAGCGGCAAAGCTGAATTTATCTTTACCTGATAAGTACAGAGGGACGCAAGGCGAATCTGCCTTACGTCCCTCTGTGCCATCATTCAGCGTTTTACTGTACTGCGTTGTTCTCCTGGCCCTCAATAAAGTTTTTCAGCATTTGCGCCACCTGTGCCCGGCTTGCCTGCCCCTGAGGTCCCAACCGCCCGTCGCCAGAGCCGTTCAGGATGCCGTTCTCCACAGCCCAGCGCAGGGCCTCCAGCGCGAAGCCGCCAATCTCACCCTCATCACTGAAATACAGCTCCTTGCTGGTGGCGGCGGGACTGCCGGAGTACCGCCAGAGCATGACCGCCAGCTGCTCACGGGTGATGGGGTCGTTGGGGCCGAAGGTCCCGTTGCCATAGCCGCCCACAATGCCCTGGCTCGCGGCCCAGCGGACAGCCTCGGTGTACCACGCTTCGCCCCACACATCGGAAAAGTCCGACAGGTAATCCACCTCCGGCCTGCCCTTCTTGTTGAACAAAATCTGCGCCAACTGGGCGCGGGACAACTGTGCGTTGGGGGCGAAGTTACCGCTGCCGCAGCCGTTCATCAGGCCCTCCGCCTGGACAAACTGCACCGCCTCGTAGTACCAATCGCCCTCGGATACGTCCGTAAAGGGGCTGCTCCAGGGCGTGTTGACCGATTTGTAGGTCACTTCGATCTTTACTTTTCCGTTGGGCTGCTTAAAGGTATAAGTGCCGTCCGGCTTCACCGTCACCTCCACGGGCTTGCCGTTTTGGTCGGTCACGGTGATTTTGTCCACCTCATAGCCGTTGTCCGGCCTGGGCTTCACGGTCACGGTGTCGCCCCGCTTCGGGCTGGAAGGGGAAACGCTCACGCTGCCACCCTCGCTGGGCTGGGGCACGTCGGGCCTGTAGGTAGGCGGGATATAGCTGCCGCCGCCGGAGGGGCCGCCGCCAGTGGCCGGAATGGTCTCCCTCACCGTCACATAGCTGCAGACGGTACATTCCTTGTGGCGGCTGCCGGGTTGACTGCTTGTCGCCGCCTGGTCTGTGATCCAGGCCCCGGCATTGTGGGAGCCATAGCTCTCCTTCTCACGGTTTTCCGTGGCGGGACAGCCCTTCGCCTGACAATCATGCCAGTGGTATCTGGAATCGCCGCTCCAGCTCGTGCTCCAGTCATGGGTGTGGTTGGGGCCGGGCTGTTCCGTCGCCGCCACCTCAACAACGTAGGTGGTCTGTCTGCCCTCGTAGGTGACGGTCAAAGTCTTGCTGCCCGCCGTGCTGGAATCAAAGCCGCTGACCATATTTTTTGTAACTGGAACGGTCTGCGTGCTCCCGTCGGAGTAGACCACCTCAATGGTGAGCCCCGTCACGTCCAGCGGGCTGTTCACCTTGTAGCTGGTCTTATGGCCGGCGCTGTTCACCCGGATGGAGGCGACGGTGGGCGCGTTGAAGTCTGGAACGGTGATTGAGGCGGGGGCCCCCGCCTCATGCGTCTGCGTGAAACGCAGACGCACAAAATAGGCTCCGGGGAACAGATTGATGATCTCGGTGCCGGTACAGGCCTTCGCGGCAGAGAAATCCGCCTGGGCTGCGTACTCCATCGCAGCCGTAACGCCGAGGATTTTTCCGTCCGCTCCGCCCGCAGAGGTGGGCGGAACGGCGGACAGCCCGGTTGGGGCAGCGGGACTGTCCGCTTTGGCGATGCTCCAGAGGATATCTTTCGCATTGGTGGTTCCATCAGACCACACATAGCCGGGCTCCAGCGCGGTGATGGCGGTGTAGCTGCCCACAGCGGTCCCCTTGTGCCCGGTCAGGGTGTAGCCGGTCCCTTCCTCCACGCCGGTCTGTTCCCCTCCCGTCCATTTCAGGCCGGTTTTCGCCACAGGGACGGAAATGGAGGTGGGCGGGGGCGTCACGTTATCGCCAACGGTCAGCGTACAGGAGGCGAAAAGGTCCGTTCCGGAATTAGTGTAGGCTCCTGGGACAGTAATGTCAACCTGGTATATGCCATCAGCAACCGGGTCTACGTATGGGTTGCCGCCATCACAGATGATCAATTCATCCCCGTCTCCGGTATCTCCCACATAAATGCGCAGACCGGCCGCTTCATAATAGCTCCAATCATCGTTTGGATCCTGAATGATTTGGGCTTTAACAGCATTTACAGAAATCCGCAAAACGTCTTCCAGATCCAGCGGATCGCCGCTGTAAACTGTGTTCAGCGGTATCAAAATGCCATCTTCTGCACTGTTCGCGCTTTGCTGACTGGTCAGATAAACATTCTCCGGGGCGAACCTTACCAGCTTAGACGGCGGCTTTTCCTCCCCGCCGGGGGATTCATCTTCGACGGTCCATTTGCCGTCGTTGTCCCGGACCAGTTTCAGGCTGGGCTTGGAGCTGGGACAAATGAGCTCAAAATCACCGTCAGCGGACTGGGGCGCACTGATGTACACATGGCCTGTTTTAGGAACCTCCTTTGAACCGCCGTCGGGTTGAATCGCACCGATTCCGATACCGATTCTCCCTGACACACTGCTGCCGATGGTCAAGGTCTGATCCTGGCCCAGAACAAGGATGCCGCCGCCCTGAAGGCTGGCAAATTTCGGGTCGGTCAGATTGTTCAGCCCTAGAATGCTTGAAGCAGGAACAACAAGCTCCGTGCTGGCGTCAAGGACACTGCCCGCTTTGGGCGTCAGGTTCCCACCGCTGCCAACCGTAAGGCTGGACAGGTTCTTCAGGATAAGGCCGTCATTGAGGTTGCCACCGGCCGTGTAGACTACTGCGGCGTTTTTATCGCCGCCGGTGGCACCGTCTACCATGGAGGTGGAGGTGTAGTAAAGCTTGAAGGTAACGTCTCCGGTTACACGATATTTGTCTGGGTCGGGGGTGGGAGGGTCAACATCATAGTAGGGATTCAACATCTGATTGTCGGGAACGGGGGTTTCCAACGCCCCGCAGGCGTAAAATTCCCCCATTTTACTTGTACCTCTCATCGTAACCGTGGCGGAAATCGAGGATTCGTCAGGCTGGTCATGTTTGGAGATGCTGCCGGCATAAACATTACCGTTACCCATGTTGGGACAGTTCTCAAGGATAATTTTTCCATGATCACCAGATTGAGCGGTAATATTCAATCCCGCCGCACCGCCGCAGAACAAATGGATATCATTGTTTGTACTCTCGCTACAAGTAACATTCCTCAATGTGAGGGTATGCCCGTTTGCCATAATGGCGTTGCGCACACGGTTTGGAAAGGACAACTCCAGGTTTTCAAAGGTAACGTCCGCCGCCAGGACAATTCCGCCAGCACGGAGGTAAAGGCTGGCCGCTGTACCTGCAACGCCGCGGATGGTAACAGTCTTGTCAATTACCCAGGGCCCGCCCTTGAAATTATCGTTGGTCATACATGTCCCGCGTATTTCGATGATATCGCCATTGTTGGCCCTCGCCACGATTGCATCCAGATCCTTGACATTGTCAGCCACGTGGGTCGTTCCGGTCTGTCTGTCCGCGGCCAGGGCCGTACCCGGAAGTGCCGCTGCCATGACGCAAACCGCCAGCAAAGCCGCCGCGATCCGAACTCTCATTCTGTGATACAAAAATGCTCCTCCTCTGCTCCAGGCCCTCAGGCCGCTCCCCTGCCTCCGGCGGGAAATGTTGACGCATACTGTAATCATACTATGCTAAACAGCATACTTTCTTTTAGACCCTTTTGTTCACGATTCCTCCTATTCCGGCAAAGGGGCTTAATCCCCTTGCCGATTTCTTTTTGATCCCCTGGTTAATCAGACAGGGCACATTTTTCCGTTTACACTATACCAGCAATTTCAACTTTTCGCAATAGGTTTTGCGCGTGTAATATAAAACCTCCCTATGTACCATTAAACGGCGGCACATAGGAAGTCTGTTTTAATACCAATCGTGCTTTTCGTTCCGATCGAGAGCGTTGATTTGCGCCATCTCTTCATCGGTCAGCGCAAAATGATACAGCTGCGTGTTTTCTTTGATATGGTCAGGGTTGCTGGAGCCGGGGATCACCACCACACCCTTTTGCAGATTCCATCGAAGAATCACCTGGGCGGAGGATACACCGTGAGCCTTTGCAATGCCAGAGATTGCCTCGTCTCCCAGCAGCTCCGCCGTATGCCCCCGGCCGCCCAGGGGGTACCAGCCCTGCACCACAATTCCCAGGCTTTGAATATAGGGAATCACATCGTTCTCCTGATAGTAGGGGTGGATTTCATTTTGAACCAGTGCCGGAACGATGTCCACCTGGGGCAGAAATTCCTCCAACTCCTCCACATACCAGTTGGATAGGCCGATGGAGCGGATTTTCCCCTCCTCCACAAACTTTTCCATCGCTTGATACGCTTTTACGTCGTTGCGGTCAGGGTGGTGCAGGAGCATTAGGTCCACATAGCCGATGTCCAGCCGATCCAGACACGCCTGAATGGCTTGCTCCGGGTTTGCCATCTCGCTGCCTGGATAAATTTTCGTAATGACGAAAATATTTTCTCTTCCGAGGCCCAGCTCCTCCATGGCCTCCCGGATGGCCCGCCCCACTTCTTCCTCGTTGCCATAGGCGGAGGCAGTGTCGATCAGACGGACACCGCTGGCCAGAGCGGACTTTACAGAATGAACGCAGGTCTCCCCGTGGAGGCTGTAGGTCCCCAGGCCGTTGAGGGGCATTTCATAGCCGTTGTTAAGGGTGACGGTCCTGGCCTCAAAATCAAAAGCTCTCACCTTGCTGTCCCGTGCTGGATCGCCCAGCGAAAAAATGACGGAGACATTGCCGCCGCCAGCCTTCAGCATCTCCCGGAGCTGGGATTCCGTGACCCCGTCAATGTGCCCCAGGCGGGTAAAATTCCAGGTGTTTTCATCATAATAAATGGTGACGCTGTTACCCTGGTAGAGGATAATATCTCCGGGCTTGGTGGTAATTTGCCGATTGCTTTGTGGGAGACTCGTACCAATACCGCCCACCTTCTCAAATCCGCCGTAGTCGCTCATGTCCACGATCAGCGGCCCTTTGGACAGCAGTTCCTTCCATGCTGTGACCGATGGATTATCCTCCAAGGTCACCGTCCAGACAGTATCATCGATTTGAACATACATCTGATTTGCCTCCTCGCCTGCGGCTTTGGGCAGGTCAAGGCCGTTTACCCACTCCTCCACTTGAGATGTTTCAGAGAACCGACGGCCCTCCAGCCAGGTGGCGTCCGGCTCGTAGCCCCGGATGGTGGCGTCCTCGTGGGGGCTGCTCCCGGAGGTGCAGAAGGTGACCACAGTTTTGCCGCTCAAATCGTAGGCCTCCAGGAAGGTGTGGATGATCTTGGGCGCGCGGCCCCACCAGATTGGGTAGCCGATGAGCACCGCGTCATACTGCCCCATATTCTCCACAGCGTTGGCGATGGCGGGGCGGGCCTTGGGGTCGTTCTGCTCGGTGTTGGCCCTGCAGTCGGTATTGTAATTCAGGTCGGCGGCGGTGTAGGGCTGGGCGGGGACGATCTCAAAGAGGTCGCCGCCGGTCAGCTCCGCCACCTTTTCCGCCACCGGGCGGGTGTTCCCCGTGGCGGAGAAATAGGCCACCAGCACCTTGCCTCCGGATGTATCCTGCTGGGGAAGCCGGGCGTAATTCATCACTGCCGCCGCGGCCTGGACCCGGGTGGCGGGCTTGGAGCTGCCGTCAAAACCGGGGATACCGTTGGTGACGCCCTGGCCAACGTACCGCTGGAAAATCAGATTCAACTGCTCCTGGGTGATGGGGTCGTCGGTGCCGAAGCGGCCGTCGCCATAGCCGCCCACCAGCTGTTCGCTGGCCGCCCAGCGGACGGCCTCGCTGTACCACTGATCCTCGGGAACATCGGAGAACCGCATCAGGTAATTCACCACCGGCTTCTCCGCCTGCCGCCACAGGATGGTGACCAGCATGGCGCGGGTCAGCGTCTCCTCCGGCGCGAAGGTGGTGTCAGATGTTCCGTTCATGATACCGTGCTGCTGGCAGTAAGAAACAGCTTCAGCGTACCAGGCATCAGCGGGCACATCCGTGAAAACCGTCGCCGGCTCAGTTTCAACGGCGAGCTTTGCGCTGTCCAAGTTCTCCCCATCGCCGGCGGCGGGGACTTCCGCCGCTCCGCAGGAGGTCATAGTCAGCAGACAGGCCATACAGATTGCTATTGAGAAGGAAAAGATTTTTTTCATCGCGGTTCCTCTCTTAATTTCGAGACAGTTGATTGTAAATGTCATCTGCCACCGGCTCCAGCCATTCGTTGGACGTGTCCTCCCCCGGGCACTCTACTGCCAGGTGGCTGAACCAGCAGTTTGCCTTGGCTCCGTGCCAGTGCTTCACCCCGGCGGGGATGGTCACCACATCGCCGGGCTTCAGGCTTTGGGCCGGTTTCCCGTCCTCCTGATACCAGCCCTCGCCGTCCACGCAGATCAGGATCTGCCCACCGCCGCTTTTGGCGCGGTGGATGTGCCAGTTGTTGCGGCAGCCCGGCTCAAAGGTGACATTGGCGATGAACACCGTCTCCTTGGGGCCGGTCAGGGGCTTCAAATAGCTGTTTCCGGTAAAATACCGCGCAAATGCCGTGTTTGGTTCACCCTGTCCGAAGCCGCCGCCGTGCTGTTCCGATAGGGCGCTTCTGCCCGTTGTCTGCTCTCCCATATTAGAACCTTCCTTTACTTCAAATTTTTCTGAAAGAAATCTACCAGCTTGTCGAAGGGGATGACGTCCGTCCGGTCGTAAAGGTCGGTGTGGACGGTGCCGGGGATGAGGAGCAGCTCTTTGTTGTCCCCCTTCAACTTGGTAAAAGCGTCCCGGCTGAAATAGCAGGAGTGGGCCTTGTCCCCGTGCACCACCAGGACGGCGGAGCGGATTTCCCCCGCATAGGCCAAGATAGTCTGGTTGAGAAAGGACATACAGCCGGTGACATTCCAGCCGCCGTTGGAGTTGAGGGACCGGGGATGATAGCCCCGGGGAGTCTTGTAGTAGTCGTAGTAGTCCTTGGCAAAGAAGGGCGCGTCCTCGGGCAGGGGGTCGGCCACGCCGCCGCCCAGGGCGTACCCGCCGCTTTGATAGTCCATAATCCGCTGGGCGTTGAGGGCTTTTTTCTTCTCGAAACGGGCCTCCTCGCTGTCCTCGGCGTCGAAGTAGCCGTTGGCAGTCACCCGGCTCATGTCGTACATGGTGGAGGCCACGGTGGCCTTGATCCGGGTGTCCAGCGCCGCCGCGTTCAGCGCCATGCCGCCCCAGCCGCAGATACCGATGATACCGATCTTCTCGCGGTCCACGTCCTCCCGCAGGGAGAGGTAGTCCACCACCGCCTGGAAGTCCTCGGTGTTGATGTCCGGGGAAGCCATATAGCGGGGCGCACCGCCGCTCTCGCCGGTGAAGGAGGGGTCGAAGGCGATGGTCAGGAAGCCCCGCTCCGCTATGGCCTGAGCGTACAGTCCGGCGGCCTGCTCCTTCACCGCGCCGAAGGGGCCGCACACAGCGATGGCGGGCAGCTTCCCGATCCTGCCTTTGGGGGCATAGCAGTCAGCGGCCAAGGTGATGCCGTAGCGGTTGTGGAATGTCACCTTGCTGTGGTCCACCTTGCCGCTCTTGGGGAAGGTCTTATCCCACTCCGGAGTCAGGGTCAGCTTTTCATCCATAGGAAATTCCTCCTCTTTTTGCGTTCTTCTCCAACTGATAGACGAGATAGTCCAGGCAGTCGATGTTTCGCTCCGCCTCATGGCAGCGTTCCAGCAGATTTCTGCGGTGCCGGGCAAGCAGCGCAAGTCCCTCTTTCGCCCGCCCCTGCTCCGCCAGCGAGACAAACCGCTCCGTCAGCGAGGCGTCGCAGCCCGCGTCCGCAAGGCTTTGCCGCAGAACGCCGTTGTCCTCCAAGACCGCCACCTCCTTCCGACCCTTATTGTATAGGCGCGGTATTGAAATAGCAAATACTTAGTTTCTATATCATATTATTCTTGAAAAGAATAACATCTCCTGCTACACTGACAGCAGGAGGTGTTATTGTGGAACTGCGCGTTTTACGGTATTTTCTCGCCGTGGCCCGGGAGGGCAGCGTCACCCACGCCGCGGAGCGGCTCCATATCTCCCAGCCCACCCTGTCCAAGCAGCTCAAGGACTTGGAGGCGGAGCTGGGCAAAAAGCTTTTTGTTCGTAGCAGCTTCAGCGTCCGGCTGACGGACGAGGGAATGCTGCTACGCCGGCGGGCGGAGGACATCCTGGACATGGTGGATAAGACGGCGGAGGAGTTCAAGGCCCTGGGGCAGATCACCGGCGGGGATATCCATGTCGGCTGCGCGGAATCGGACGGCATCAAGCATCTGGCCCGGCGAATCAAAGCGGTGCAGGCACAGTACCCCCGCATTCGGGTGCACCTGTACAGCGGCGACCGGAGCGACCTGGCGGAGCGGCTGGAGCAGGGCCTGCTGGACTTCGCCGTGCTGGTGGAGTCCAACGACCTGTCCAAATATAATTACCTCCCCCTGCCCGGCGCGGACACCTGGGGCGTCATCCTGCGGCGGGACCACCCCCTGGCGGAACGGGAGGCGATCACGCCGCAGGCCCTGCTGGATATTCCCCTGATCTGCCCCCGGCAGGGACTGCAAAAGGAGCTCTCAGACTGGTTCCAGGAGAAGGTAGACCGGCTCAACATCGTGGCGACCTGCAATCTGGCCTACAACGGCGCAGTTTTGGCTCGGGAGGGCCTGGGCTGCCTGCTCTCCTTTGACAAGCTGGCGGACACCGGGCCGGACAGCCCGCTGTGCTTTCGGCCCCTGACACCGCCGCTCCACTCCAGGCTGTTCCTGGCCTGGAAAAAATACGCAGTGTTTTCCCCGGCGGCAGAGGTGCTGCTGAACGAGATGAAGGCTCACGATTCCGCTACAAAATAAGTAAAAAATAAGCAAGGCGGCAGATGGTGAGGAACTGGAGTATAAGCTGCAGCATACCATACGGTTATTTTCAGAAAGGTTCAAACGAATGTTGTGTAAAGTGAGATTATATGGAGGGACTGCTTTTACACCAGTCCCTCCATATTTTTCCTATAATTTTTTACTGGGCATAAATTAGATAACGAGAAGCTTCTCAATAAGTCAGGCCGTCGAATCGCAGATGCGAGGTACGGAAGTTGGCTTAAGAGCAAAGAACGGAAAAACAAAAAAGACCGGGGCGCCCGCTTGTGCGGACGCCCCGGTCGGCGAATACCTGCCCCCTGCAGCTTACTCAGGAAACCGCCAAACCAACCTTATCCGAATCTTTTCCTTATTGCGGGCAGGTTCGGATTTGTTGTTTATTTGGACAATATCAACGCATAGAGAAGCAGCCCCTGTCAGTAGACGAGGCCACTTCTGTTATGTATGCTCCTGGTTTCGCTTCCATTCTTCAAACGCCGCTTGCCCTTCCGGGCTATTGAATGGTCTGGGGCCGGCTTCTACAAGAAGCCGGCCCCAGACCAAACTGTCACCGCTTGATATCATAGTTCATGTTCATCAGGTTGCGGATAGAATCCACGTCGTCGGTAATGTTGCCGTCTCCGTGAATGGTGTGCTTGATGACGCTGCTGGCCACGGCGAAATTTATCATGTCCATGGGTTTATAGCCATGCATCTGCGCGTAAATCAGGCCGCTGGCAAAGGCGTCGCCCCCACCCACCCGGTCCAAAATATTAAACGTAAAGCGCTTGCTCTCAAACGTGTGGCCCTGATACCACATATAGGCCATCAGGCTGTTTTCGCTGCCACTGTGGGCAAAGCGCACGTGTCGGGCGATGCACTTCAGGTTGGGATAACGCTCCACAAAGCGCTGGAATACCTCGTCCTGCTGCTCATAGCTGGGCTGGAGGGGCACGCCGTCCTTCCAGTCCCCCCTGCTGTGGTCCCCATCGTCCCGCCACAGATGATATGGCTCGATGCCCAGCAGCACATCCACATAGGGCAGGCACCGGGTGCAGTAGTCCCTGGCCTGCTCCCAAGTCCACAGCTTACTGCGGAAATTACCGTCAAAACTGACGGTAAGGCCCTTTTCCTTCGCCGTTTTCAGGCAGTCTAAAATAAACTGGGCGCAGCTGGGGGACAAAGCCGGGGTAATGCCGCTCAAGTGGAGCCAGTCAAAGCCCTCCAGCAAGGCATCCAAATCCACACCGGAAAAATCGTACTCGGTGATGGCGCTGTGCTTCCGATCATAGGTCACCTTGCTGGGCCGGATTCCGTAGCCGGTCTCCAGATAATAGGTGCCCAGGCGGTGTGTTGGCGTCTCCTCCGGCGTAGACAGAATCACAGGGGTGCAGTGTACATCGTTGCTGCGCAGCATCCGCACCGCGCTTTTCCCCAGGCTGTTGTTGGGCACCACGCTGAAAAATGTGCTGTCAACACCCAAATTGGCCAGAGCCAGCGCGATATTGGCTTCGCTGCCGCCATAGCTGGCTTCAAAACTGCTGCTCACCCGGATTTTGCCGTAATTTGGTGGGGTCAGACGGAGCATAATCTCCCCCACGGTGATAAATTTCAGACTGCTCTGTCCCCGAAGCAAAGGATTACAATGTTCCATATCATAACCTCCCCGTTTTTGTTATGTTTCGCGCCCCTTATCTCTGAATCCGGCCGGAGCCATCGCCTCCGGCCAGCTTCTCC
>CAJULM010000051.1 GCA_910587285.1 uncultured Oscillospiraceae bacterium
TTCTTGCCCCCAGCGTCTTATTCAATGGTGTGTTTACCATTGTCAAGCGATGCTAATAGCGGTTATTATAATAAGCAGGATTTCGCAAATATGCTATATGCACTTTCGGATTGTCTTACATTAACAGAATCTATTGAAAAACTGAAGTCTTTGAGAGCAGAGCTGAGGACTTGCAAATCACGCATTGCAGTATTGAGCAAAAGGTTAACTTTTTATCGCGATCATCCTGAAATTGCAAATGCAGTTTCTCGGACGGCTGATCGTGAAAATATGGAAAGAGAACGCCAAGAATTTCAGACTCTTAATGATGCTATTTCAACAATGCAAAAAAAGAGAGCCAGACTCACCAATCGAAGAATTAAATTAGAGAATTTGATTTCTGAACTTAATTCCTTAAATACTCAGTTAAAAACTGGCGAAATCCGCTGCCAGGATTGTGGTAGTAGCAATGTTGTTTATGTTAATGGCGATTTAAGCTTTGAACTAACAAATGATTTAGTTAGAAAAAATGTTCTAAAATCCATTTCAGATTCAATAGTTTTGTATACTGCTGAAATAGCAGAGTTACAGCAAAGAATAACGCAAAAGCAAGATGAATTGAATCTAAAGATCCAGAAAACACCTACACCAATCTCAGATATGCTTATTTACTCTGATACAATTAGGACATATAGCGAAGATGAAAAGCAATTATCTGATTTGCATGACAAACAAGATGCTCTTGAAGCTGAAATCGAGATTGAACAAGAACTGCAAAACACAAATGCTCAAATGCAGAGCCAGATAAAGGAAAGTATCTTGGCAAGTATGAATGCCTTTTATAAACTTATTGATCCAGATGGTACACAGGTATTTAAGGATTTCTTTGCCACAAAATCTATGACTTTTTCCGGCAGTGAAGAACAAGAGTATTATTTCAGCAGGACGCTGGCGATCTTTTGGAATCTCAAACATAGTTTTCCGATTATAATGGATTGCTTTAGAAAAGGTGAGATATCGACAAAAAAGGAACAACTCATGATTGATGAATACCAAAAAACAGGGGCCCAGGTTATCCTGTCATCCACTCTTAAAGATGAAGAATATTCATCTGGAACAAAGTATTATGATTTAGATGGAGTAAATGCAATAAATTATGAAGAAAATCCCAATAGCCACATTTTACAAAGTCGATACTGTGATCAGTTTATGAGCATTGTAGATTCGTTTGGAATTGTGTGTTGAAGCGATACAGAATAAAGATGAAATTGTCTCTCCTATGTATCAAAAACGCCCTCCTGATACCCTATTTAGAGGGGTATGTACACGCTTGTATCAGGAGAGCGCTTGAATGGCATTCAAGAGGTCAGCGGTTCGATCCCGCTTATCTCCACCAAAGCAACATAATCCGAACCTTTTCCCTACCGGGAACGGGTTCGGATTTGTTGTTTCTCTGGATGAAGCGGCGGCGGTATGGCAACGATACTGCCGCCGGTTTTTTTGTTTGTTCCCGCCGGATTTCCCGGGAGCTCAAAGGTTTGCACCGGGTTCGGCGGTGCGGCTTGCGGCCGTCACGATAAACGTGATTCGTGGTGGACGGCCATTGCATTTGTCCGGCAAAGCTGGTAAAATATGCTTGATTGGAAAATTGATGGTATCACAGGCAAAAAGGGAAAGAGGGAGAGCGTATGACGCAGATCGGTTGGGAGCAGTACTACCCCCGCCCTCAGCTTCGGCGGGACAGCTTTTTTGCTCTGAATCAGGGCTGGACTCTGAATGGAACGCCCATCCAAGTTCCTTGGCCTCCGCAGGCCCCCCTGTCGGGCTGGACGAGGGAGGCGGGAGAGGTGCTGCGCTATGAGACCGCCTTTATCCTGCCAGAAGGCTTTGTTCCGACGGGATATGGGGTGGTGCTCCACTTCGGGGCGGTGGACCAGGTGGCGGAGGTGTGGGTGAACGGGGAGAGCGTGGCCCGCCACGAGGGAGGCTATCTGCCCTTCTGCGCCAATATCACCCATGCGCTGCGCTGCGGGGAAAACCGCCTGGAGGTCAAGGCGATTGATACCCTGTCCCGCGACTACCCCTATGGAAAGCAGCACAGGCGCCCCCACGGGATGTGGTATACTCCGGTGTCCGGCATCTGGCAGCCGGTCTGGCTGGAGGCTGTGCCCGAGCGGGGGGCGGTGGCCTCGGTGCGGCTCACCCCCGATCTGACCGGCGTGACGGTGGAGGTGGACGCAGGGGGTGCAGACTATAACCTGGCCGTCCCGCTGGGGGACGGAAAAATGCTCACCGCTGCCGGAAAGAGCGGCCCGCTGCGCCTGAATGTGCCGGAGCCCCATTGGTGGACCCCAGACGATCCCTATCTATATACGATGACCATCGCCACCGCCACCGACCGGGTGGAGAGCTACTTCGCCCTGCGCACCGTGGACGTCCGGGAGATTGGCGGACATTCCCGGCTCTGCCTCAACGGGCAGCCGATTTTTCTTCACGGCGTGCTGGACCAGGGCTATTTTGAGGACGGGTTATTTCTCCCCAAGGGCCCGGAGGAGTACGAGCAGGACATAACACGCATGAGGGAGCTGGGCTTCAATACCCTGCGCAAGCACGTAAAGGTGGAGCCGGAGGCGTTCTATTACGCCTGCGACCGGCTGGGGATGCTGGTGATGCAGGATATGGTGAATTCCGGTGGATACGACTACGTGCGCGATACGGTGATCCCAACCTTCCTGAGCAAAAAGCGCAGGGACGAGGGCAGGGGCGGGAGCGAAAAACGCAAGGCCTTTTTCGAGCGCCACTGCCTGGACACGGTGGCCCATTTGCGCGGCCACCCGTGTATCGTGGGCTGGACCATCTTCAACGAGGGATGGGGGCAGTACGACTCTGACCGCATTTACCGCCTGCTGAAAGCGGCCGACCCGTCCCGCTTTTTTATCAGCGCTTCGGGGTGGTTTGCCCAGAGCTTCAGCGACGCCCAGAGCGAGCACGTCTACTTCAGTAGCCGGGTGCTGGAGGGAGACCAGCCGGGGAAATTCCTGATGCTCAGCGAGTGCGGCGGCTTCTCCCGACGGATTGAGGGCCATGTGTCTCAGGAGCGGAAGAACTACGGCTATGGCGAGCAGTGCCGGACGGAGGGGGAGCTCACCGGGCGCATCCAGGCGCTGTACGACGAAATGGTGCTTCCCTCCGTTCCCAAAGGGCTGTGCGGGTGTATCTATACCCAGCTCAGCGATGTGGAGGGAGAGACCAACGGCCTGTACACCTACGACCGCCAGGTGCGCAAGGCGTCCGCCGGAGCGCTGCTGGACATTGCGCGGCGCTTACAGGAGGAGCTGGAGGCCGCCGTGAAAAATGGTTGACAGAGGGACAAAATGTGCTATACTCTGAGTGAACCCGTTGAAAACATCAAATAAAGCATTATGATATAGAAGGAGTGTCTCTGATGGATCAAAAAGTTTCCGCGCTGCTGAACGAGCAGATCAACAAGGAGCTGTATTCCGCGTACTTATACCTGGATATGGCCAATTTTTACGACGCCAAGGGGCTGGACGGCTTCGCCAACTGGTATGAGATTCAGGCCAAGGAGGAGCAGGACCACGCCATGCTCATGTACCGCTATCTGCACAACAACGGGGAGAACGTCACCCTGGAGGCCATCGCTAAGCCGGACAAGGAATTCGAAACGCTGATGGACCCCCTCACCGCCGCCTACGCCCATGAGCAGTACGTCACCAGCCTGATCAACGCCATCTACGCCGCCGCCCAGGAGGCCCACGACTACCGCACGGTGCAGTTCCTGGACTGGTTTGTGAAGGAGCAGGGCGAGGAGGAGAAGAACTCCTCCGACATGATCACCAAGATGGAGCTGTTCGGCAGCGACGCCAAGGCGCTGTATATGCTCAACAGCGAGCTGGCCGGCCGGGTGTACTCCGCGCCGTCGCTGCAATTATAAGGAGCGCGGAGAAGCGATCGAGCGACCTGACCGCTTTGCAGCGTGACAACATCGAAGCGCGAGCGTAGGCGCGCCGCCCCGGATGGACCGGAGCGAGGGCAAAAGCCCAAGGCCCACGCAGTGGGACTGGGTTTTGTCCGAGTCGGAGGGAAGCCGGGGCGAACAGCGCGCCCAACGCGAGCGTGACAACGTAGAGGCGCGGCGCCAGCCGCGCATGGTAAAAGCCCGGCCCCCGAGGGGGCCGGGCTTTCGTCTGTGTTTCACGTGAAACATCGGTTCTACTTCTCGGGCAGGTAATCGTGGGGAGTGATGGGGTTTCCGTCCTGGTACATGGCGAAGTGGAGATGGGGCTGGCTGCCCAGCTCGGCGGCGGCAGTGGCCCCCACTGAGCCGATCACCGTGCCGGTTTTCACCGCGTCTCCCACGGCCACAGTGGGCACCTCGGCCAGATTGGAATATTGGCTGGTGAGTCCATTGCCGTGGTCGATTTCCACAGTGGTGCCCATGAAGTCGTCCTGATAGATGTCGGAGACGGTGCCGTTGGCGGTGGCCAGCACCTGGGCCCCCAGCTCAGTGGCCAGGTCCAGCCCGTCGTGGGTGCGCCAATCGCCCATGGTCTCGCTATAGGCCAGCGCCTCCACGGAGAAGTCCGCGATGAGCGTGCCGTTTACAGGCCATGTAAAGACCAGTGCGGCCGGCGTGGTGGGCACGGGGGAGGGCGGAGTGGTGAGGGCGGCAGAGGGCTGCGCCGAAGGGGCCGGGGTGACGGCGGGGGAGGGCTGCTGCTGGCTGGGCCGGGGCGAGGGCGCGGCGCTGGGCCGGGCGGACGCAGCGGCGGACGGTTTGGCCGAGGGCGGCTCCACGATGCCGGCGGAGCCGGACACGGGCTGGTCCAGGCCGTCGTCCAGCCCATCGCGCACGCCCTGTATCAAATAGAAGCCGGACAGGGCGATGGCGGCCACGCAGATGAGTACCACAAGATAGAAACCCTTTCCTGAGATGAAATCGCCAAGCTTTTCAATCCATGTTCGTTTACTGTTCATAATGACACCTCCGGCCCTATTGTGGACGGACAGGCGGGAGTTTATACCATTGTCCAGAAAAAACGAAAAGATTTTGGGCTCGGGTCTTGCGCTTCCCCTTATGGAGTGCTATACTACAAGCAACCCAGACCCATGGGTCTGTTCTTTGTATTGTGCCAATACAAAGAATGAGCGTTTACGTCGGAAGGGAGGGCGGAGTGCGCGGAATCTGCGGCACAGTTGGCAAACCATTGGAAACGGTGGGACGCAAAGCCAGAGGCTTGGAGCCGTGTAAACGGCTCTGTGCTCGTTCGGCTGCACGCAAACTGCGGGAAACCGCGGGACGCAAAGCTATGGGGTCTAAAGCGCGTTGCGCCAGGACAGCCCGGCTGCCGGACCCTTTGCGTCCGAAAAGCAAGGAAAGGAAGGAAAAGCATGAAGAAATTTGGCAAAATTCTGTCTGTGGGGCTGTCCCTGGCCCTGTGCGCGGGGATGATCGCGCCGGCTTTTGCGGCGCAGGTGCTTGACAATAGCAACAAAGGGCAATTTATTGGATCGAACGGCGCGCTGTTAGGCCATGACGGAAGTGGTGGCAGGGGCGACCGGTATGACTATGAGCTGGGCGAGAGCCTGGAGCTGGAAAAGACGCTGGTCATTGGCGCTGGTGTCGCAGCCTCCATCGACCTGAAGGGCAATGATTTGAAGCATACCGGAGCGACTGGTTCTGTTATAACCATTGAGAATGGCGGCGAGTTGGAGCTGGACGATACGGCTGCTGAAGAAGATGAGAACGGCAACTATATTGCAGGTTCTGTTGTGGGAGGAAAAAATACCTTTGAAGGCGGCGGTGTATATGTCAAGCAAGGCGGCGCTTTTGATCTGAAGGGCGGAAAGATTTCTGGGAACCAGGCACAGGTTGGCGGCGGCGTGGCGAACAGGGGCGTCTTCAACATGTATGGCGGCGAAATTTCTGACAATAAAACGACAGCCTATGACGGGGGCGGTGTTATTGTTTGGGGCCAGAGCACATTTAATATGTACGATGGAAAGATTACGAGGAATGAGGCTTACGGAGATGGTGGAGGCGTGGCCTTGACCAATCAAAGCACCTTCAATATGTATGACGGAGAAATTTCTTATAACAAGGTTCCAGGTAAGCAGAAACCTAATAACAATGGCGGCGGCATTGCTGTTGAAATCACTGCCAATATTGATACAGGAGAAGATACCTCATCGGATTTCACAATGTATGGTGGTTCTATTATTCATAATGAGGCCGTGGATAAAGGCAGCAATGGCATCTCATTTTATGCTCCTTATGAGGATGTGAACGAAAGCAAAAACGAACTTGCCAAACTTCATATTAAGATCAATGACGATGCTGTTATATGTAATGGCGATGGGGAAAACGGGATGGTTGAGGAGCAGCACGAGTTTGTGAACTGGCACGTAACCATTCCCGCTAAGGTTGGCGTTGAGGGCGAGGAGACTGGGACCTGCGCCCACTGCACCGCCACCGCTACCCGGCCCATTCCCGCCCTTGAGGGTGAGGAGAACAACGGCGGCGGCATGACGCCTCCCGCCATTGACACCCCGGACACCGTAGAAATTGAGGACGAGGCGGTGCCTCTGGCCGGCCTGTTCACCCGGGCCGACGCCATCGGCTACCTGTGGCAGCAGAGCGGCGAGCCCGAGGCGGAGCTGTCCACCTTTGAGGACGTGCCCGAGGACCATGTGTGGGCGGTGGCCATCGGCTGGGCTCAGGACATGGGCATCGCCGTGGCCGACCAGGAGGGGAACTTCCGGCCCGACGACCTGGTTCTGCGCTGGGTGGAGGACCACGAGGTGGAGCCGGAGGGCGAGCTTGAGGAGTTCCTGAACCGCTACGCGGAGTTTGCCGGCATCGAGCTGGATGCCGATGAGCTGTTCGTTGAGCTGGGCGGCGAGCCCACCGACATCGTCATGGGCGAGGACGCCCAGGTCATCTTCGACAGCTTCTTCGCCAAACTGGAGGAGGCTTTAGAGGACCAGGCGGCGTAAGACGGACAATCGAATCACGTAGAAAGGCTCCGGGCGGAAAGGCCCGGAGCCTTTTTGCGCCTATGGCCGGGCTTTTGACGAACGGCGCGGGATGTGCTATAATCCCAGTACCATATTTTTGCAATGGCTTTGGAGGTGGCGGAAATGCCGGTGACGCGCCAGACCCCGTTAACAGAGCTGCCGGGGGTGGGCCCCGCCAGAGGAAAGAAGTTGGAAAAGCTGGGCCTGAGCACCCTGGGGGACACGCTGAACCACCTGCCCCAGCGGTACGAGGACCGGCGGGAGTGCTGCGCCCTGAAGGACGCGCCCCAGGAGCGGCCCTGCTGTGTGTCCCTCATCATCGCCGAGACGCCCCGGGTGAGCTATGTGCGCCGGGGGCTGTCCCTGGTGAAAGTGCGGGGGGTGGACGGCACAGGGTCGGTAAACATCACCTTTTTCAACCAGGACTATATCCGGGAAGTGATTCGCGCCGGGGAGAGCTATGTGTTTTTCGGCGTAGTGGAGCGCCAAGGGAATTTGTTTTCCATGACCAACCCGGTGTTTGAGCGGGAGGGGGACGGGCGGCATACGGGGCTCATCATGCCGGTATACCCCCTCACGGCGGGGATTTCCAACAACCTGCTGGCGGGGCTCACCCGCCGGGCGGTGGACGACTGCCTGGATGGACTGCCCGAAGCGCTGCCGGAGGAGGTGCGCCTGGCCCACCGGCTGTGCCAGACCCAGTTTGCGCGAAAAAATATCCACTATCCCGCCGATTATGAGGCGCTGGCCATCGCCCGGCGGCGGATGGTGTTTGAGGAGCTGTTTGTGCTCACCTGCGGCCTGGCCCAGCTGAAGGACCGGCGCTCGGCGGGGTCGGGCCGGAGGATTTCCGGCGCGCCGGAGGAGTTTTCCGCCCTGCTGCCCTTCGCCCCCACGGCGGCACAGCGGCGGGCGATGGACGACATCTCCGCGGACCTGCGCTCCGGCAAGGCGATGAACCGGCTGGTGCAGGGGGATGTGGGCTCGGGCAAGACGGCGGTGGCCGCCTTCGGCGCGTGGGCGGCGGCGAAGAACGGGATTCAGTGCGCCCTCATGGCCCCCACCGAGCTGCTGGCGGAACAGCACGCCCGGACCATGGACGCCCTGCTCTCCCCCGCCGGGGTGCGGGTGGCGCTGCTCACCGGGTCGGTGAAGGGGGCGGAGAAAAAGGCCCTGCTGTCGGCGCTGGCGGCGGGGGAGATCGACCTGGTGGTGGGCACCCACGCCCTGTTCTCCCAGGGGGTGGAGTACCGGGAGCTGGGGCTGGTGATCGCGGATGAGCAGCACCGCTTCGGCGTGGCTCAGCGCTCCGCCCTGGCGGAGAAGGGGGGCGCCGTTCCGCCCCATGTGCTGGTCATGTCCGCCACCCCCATCCCCCGCACACTGGCGCTCATCATCTACGGCGATTTGGACGTATCGGTGATGGACGAGCTGCCGCCGGGGCGGACGCCGGTGGCCACCTTTGCCGTGGGCGAGAACAAGCGGCAGCGAATGTATGGCTTTGTGCGCAAGCAGGTGGCCGAGGGGCGGCAGGTCTATATCGTGTGCCCCTCGGTGGAGGAGAACGGCGGCGGCTGGGAGGACGGCCCGGGGATGGATTTGAAGGCGGTGACCTCTTACGCCCGTCAGCTGCAGGAGCAGGTGTTTCCCGACCTGCGGGTGGGATTTGTCCACGGAAAGCTGAAGCCCAGGGAAAAGGAGGCGGTGATGGCTGCCTTTGCCGGGGGGACGCTGGACGTGCTGGTGTCCACTACGGTGATTGAGGTGGGGGTGGATGTGCCCAACGCATCGCTGATGGTGGTGGAGAACGCGGAGCGGTTCGGGCTGAGCCAGCTCCACCAGCTCCGGGGCCGGGTGGGCCGGGGGAGGCACCAAAGCTACTGCGTGCTCATGACGGCCAGCCGCAGCGAGACGGCGCGGGAGCGCCTCCGGGCGCTGTGCGCCACCAACGATGGATTCCAGATTGCAGAGGAGGACCTGCGCCTGCGGGGGCCGGGGGACTTTTTCGGCAAGCGGCAGCACGGCCTGCCCCAGCTGAAGGTGGCGGATTTCGCCGCCGATATGGAGCTGCTGAAGGAGGCCCGGCAGGCGGCGGAGGAGCTGGTCGCGGAGGACCCGGCGCTGAGCAGGCCCGCCCATGGGCTGCTCAGGGAAAAGGTGCGGGAGCTGTTCGAGGAAAACGCAGAGTTGTTTAATTGATAAGAATTACGATGAGAATTCCCGGCCGCTGCGGCGGCCGGGAAAATTTGTCTAAGTTCACAAAATTTCCGGTCGTATTTCATAAATTCTATTGCAAATTTGTGAAAGTGATGCTATATTGAAAACAGAATAGACCCATGGGTCTATTGTTCGCGTCGGGACGACGTGAACAATATATTTTAGCCGCGGGAAGGAGGACAGGGGTGGGCAGCGGAGACCTGCTCGGACGGACAAAGCCGTCAGATGCATGGACGGCAGCATTTTGGCAAACCACGGGAAACCGTGGGACGCAAAGCTATGGGAACTAAGGCATCTGCGGGTGCTATGTCAGCCCGGCTGCGGGGAAGGGACTTGAGCAAACCACGGGAAACCGCGGGACGCAAAGCCACGGGGTCTAAGGCGCGGGAGCGCTAAGACAGCCCGGCCGCCGGATACTTTGCATCCGTAAGTCAAGAGCAAAGAAAGGGAGAAGAACATGAAGAAATTGAAGAAGTTTGGAAAGAGTAGTTTTGCCGTTGTGTTGTCCCTGGTGCTGTGTGCAGGTATGGTCGTGCCCGCGTTTGCGGCGTCTTTCAGTGAGCTGCAAGATGTTATCAACAATCAGTCCTCCTTAGTCAATCAGGAGACCAATGAGGTCAGAATCGGCTATGATAATGGTAACGTCACCCTTCATGAGAATGTGACGCATGAGACGGGGGAAAGTAAGCTTACTATCTCCGGCGCCGATACGAACATCACCCTTGATCTGAACGGAAACACCATTGACGGTAATGGAGAGGTCGGCGTTATTTGGGTAAAGGATAGCGCCAGCCTGACCCTTGAGGACAGCAGCGAGGGCGGCAACGGCAAGATTACCGGAGGCAATTCCGGCCTGGGCGGCGGTGTGTTCGTCAGCACGGGCGGTAGCTTTACCATGAACGGCGGCGAGATTTCGGGGAATACTGCGGACCTCGGCGGTGGCGTCTTTATTGATGGCGGCAGTGAATTTACGATGAACGGCGGTGCGATTTCCGGGAATTCCACGGATGAAGAAGGCGGTGGCGGCGGCGTCTATATTGCTGACGACGGAAAGTTTACCATGACCGGCGGCAAGATTTCCGGCAATACCGCCGGTATAGACGGCGGTGTGGAAGTCCTCGGCACGTTCATTATGAAGGATGGCGAGATTTCCGGAAATACCTCGATGAGTGACAGCGGCGGCGTAGGCGTTGCCCCGGATGGAACATTCGTCATGACCGGCGGAAAGATTTCCGGGAATTTGGCTGCCAACGGCGGCGGCGGACTGAGTAACAGCGGTAGCGCCACCATGGAGGGCGGCGAGATCACCGGCAATACTGCGGGTTGGGGCGGCGGTGTGCAGAACTGGGGCAACACCGATGCCGGAGCCTCCTTTGTCATGACTGGCGGCAGTATCGCTGACAACGCCGCTAACGTATATGGTGGCGATGATATTTATAGCTGGTGCGAGGAAGGGTCGAAGGCGTATATTAAGCTCCCCAATGCGAAGGATATGAACGCGGGGCTGGAGGGCGGCAAGCCGGTCACCGGTTGGTATTTTGATGGAGGCGCCGGCTGGGGAAACGGAGACTATGCCTATTATGAGTATAGCACCGTTGATGGTTACATTAATGGGCTTGTCCTCAAGGCCGCCCACGATGAGTACTTCCAGCTGGTTGACAGCGAGGGCAAGGTGCTGACCGAGGTGGAAAAGGGCAGTGAGATCGACCTTAGCACTCTGAATCCCGGCGAAAAGGACGGCTGGACGTTTATCGGCTGGACTGTGGATGGCGAGCCTGCGGGCGATACCCTGACTGTGACCGGCCCCATTACGTTGGAAGCCGTGTGGGAGGAAAATGAGCCCGAGCAGCCTGAGCAGCCCGACGAGCCCACTCCCCCTGTCACTCCGCCCACCACGCCCGACGTTCCGGGCATCCCTGAGGAGCCCGGCGTGACGGAGATCGAAGACGAGGACGTGCCCCTGGCCGGCCTGCCCGTGGAGCTGGCGGCAGAGGAGCCGCTGACCCGCGGCCAGCTTATGGCCATCCTGCACTGGATGGACAGCGAGCCTGCGGCGCAGCTGGCCACCTTTATGGACGTGGCGGCGGACCATGATTTTGCTCTGGCCATCGGCTGGGCGCAGGAGAACGGCATCGCCGTGGGCGTGAGCGCGACCGAGTTTGCCCCCGACCAGGTGGTGACTCGCGGCCAGCTCATCAACTTCCTGAACCGCTACGCCAAGTATGTTGGCTCCGACCTGGTTCTGGAGGTAGAGGGTAACGCCAACGAGACCCTGACCTGGGCCATGGCGGAGGAGATCATCAACGATTTCTTTGCCCGGCTTTACGCGTAATCCATAAAACGACGGCTTGACAAACGCCCCGGACGCAGGAACGTCCGGGGCGTTTTGTGCAAGTTCACAAATTTTCCTATCTTATTTCATGGACTCTATTGCAATTTTATGGAAAGAATGCTATATTAAAAACAGCATAGACCCATGGGTCTATTGTTCGCGTTGGGACAACGCGAACAGCGTATTTAGCCGCGGGAAGGAGGACAGGGGTGGGCAGCGGAGACCTGCTCGGACAGACAGAGCCGTCAGACGCACGGATGGCAGCATTTTGGCAAACCACGGGAAACTGTGGGACGCAAAGCTATGGGAACTAAGGCATCTGCGGATGCTACGTCAGCCCGGCTGCGGGGAAAGGATTTGAGCAAACCGCGGGAAACCGCGGGACGCAAAGCCACGGGGTCTAAGGCGCATGGGCGCTAAGACAGCCCGGCCGCCGGATACTTTGCATCCGTAAATAACGCAAAGAAAGGGAGAAGAACATGAAGAAATTGAAGAAGTTTGGAAAAAGTAGTTTTGCCGTTGTGTTGTCCCTGGTGCTATGTGCAGGTATGGTTGTGCCCGCGTTTGCGGCGGTGGAATTTAACAAGGATGCGCACGTTGATGCGGACACCGGTGCATTGAAGCAAAATGAGGCAGGTGATTATGATTATTACCTGGGGGGCAATGTCACGCTGGATAAGACCCTGGTCATCGGCGCGGGCGTGGGGGCCAATATTGACCTGAATGGTTATACTCTGGCCGGTAGCGGTGAGGGTTCCGTTATCAAGGTGACTGGACAGGATGCCAAGCTGACTCTGGATGATACCAGTGAAAGCGGTGGAGGAAAGGTCACTGGCGGTACGGGTGAGGATCAGAATGGCAAAACCTATGGTGGTGGTGCATATGTCGATAGCGGCGGAAACCTCACCATAAAAGGCGGCGAAATTTCCGGCAACCAAGCGACCCATGGTGGCGGAGTATATCTCTATAATGGCAGTACCCTTGTTGTGGATGGCGGTTTTATTTCGGACAATAAGGCGACTGGCTATGTAAGCAGCCAGGGCGGAGGCGTGTATTCCGCTGTATCATCGGCTGTGCAACCGGGAGGGACCGTTAAAACGAACAGCATTGATATAAAGAGTGGCGGTATCTCCAATAACTCCGCTGATTTTAGCGGCGGCGGTATGTTCGCGACCAACACAAATATCAATATGTCTGGCGGTAGTATCACGAACAATTCCGCAGAAAAGTTTGGCGGCGGCGGCATATCATTTACCAATGGTAATATGCAGATGAATGGCGGCACAATTAGTGGCAATAAGGCAGGAAGTAATGGCGGCGGCATTGAGGTCGGCGGCGATGGTTACCTGACTGCTACGGATGGTGTGATTACCAATAACTTCGCAGGGAAAAACGGCGGCGGCATTTATGCTTCGGGAAGCTCTGGTATCCAGAATGGAAAACCCGTATATTGGTATGCCAGGGTTGATATGCAAAAACTTGAGGCAAGCGGCAGCCATATCTATGGAAATACGGCAGAAACTGCTGGGGATGATATTAATACAGGCCGGCTTGGTTATTTTTATCTAAAGGAAGCTGATGGTTGGTACTCCGACACTAAGGAAGATCGAGACAGTGAGGAAAAGGTTGGAATTACTGTATCTGAAAATTCTGGGTATGTTACAATTGGGCAGAATAAATCAGCGAAAGCTCATGCTGAGCATACCTGGGATGAGGGCGCGACGACCGAACCAACCTGTACGGAAGAAGGCAAGACGGTTTACACCTGCACGTACTGCAACGAGACCAAGACCGAGAACATTGAAAAGTTGGAGCACGAGTGGGGCGAGGGCACGGTTCAGCAGGAGACCTCCTGCACGCAGGAAGGTGTGATGGTCTATACCTGTACGTGTGGTATGTCCAAGGAGGAACCCATCGAGAAGCTGGAGCACACCCCCGGCGAGGCGGTGCGTGAGAACGAGGTTCCCGCTGATTACGGTGTGGCTGGCTCCTATGAGGAAGTGGTCAAGTGTACCCACTGCGGCGAGGAGCTCAGCCGCGTGGAGAAGGAAATTCCCCCGCTGGAGCAGCCCGACGAGCCCACTCCCCCCGTCACTCCGCCCACCACGCCCGACGTTCCGGGCATCCCTGAGGAGCCCGGCGTGACGGAGATCGAAGACGAGGACGTGCCCCTGGCCGGCCTGCCCGTGGAGCTGGCGGCAGAGGAGCCGCTGACCCGCGGCCAGCTTATGGCCATCCTGCACTGGATGGACAGCGAGCCTGCGGCGCAGCTGGCCACCTTTATGGACGTGGCGGCGGACCATGATTTTGCTCTGGCCATCGGCTGGGCGCAGGAGAACGGCATCGCCGTGGGCGTGAGCGCGACCGAGTTTGCCCCCGACCAGGTGGTGACTCGCGGCCAGCTCATCAACTTCCTGAACCGCTACGCCAAGTATGTTGGCTCCGACCTGGTTCTGGAGGTAGAGGGTAACGCCAACGAGACCCTGACCTGGGCCATGGCGGAGGAGATCATCAACGATTTCTTTGCCCGGCTTTACGCGTAATCCATAAAACGACGGCTTGACAAACGCCCCGGACGCAGGAACGTCCGGGGCGTTTTGTTGTGGAAAGTAAACAAAATATTCTATCATATTTTGTGGATTCTATTGCGTTTTGCCGTATGGCGGTGCTATATTATGAATAGTACCGATGCGTGTAGTGATATTTGTAATGGGACAATGCAAATACCACATTTTGTCGGAGAAAGAGGAAGTGGTAAAATGAATGGACGGAAATGGTTAAAAAAGCGCGGTTTTGCAGTGGCATTGTCTCTGATACTGTGCGCGGGCACGGTGGTATCGTCTTTCGCGGCAGTGGAATTTAACAAGGATGTGCACGTTGATGAAAATGGGAATTTGAAGCAGGCTGATGAGTATTATCTGGCCGGCGACGTGGAATTGGACCAAACGCTGAGCATCAACAGTAAAGAAGTGTCTATTGAACTGAACGGCTACACTCTGGGCTTGGCGGACGGCGCGGTGGGCTCTGTGATCAGCGTAACAGACGGCAAGCTTGCCGTGACGGATGCGGGTGTGGAAGGTGTTGAGCGAGGCGCGGGCACCGGTACCATTACCGGCGGAAACGCGGCGGACAGTGATTTTGGCGGCGGTGTGAATTTGCTGCGGTCGGAGTTCAGCATGACCGGAGGGGAGATTTCTGGAAATCGTGCGGGAAACGGCGGCGGAATCGGGAGCAGTGACAGCGTTGTTATCCTGAACGATTGTACCATTAGAGATAATACGGCGAAGCATTTAGGCGGCGGCATCTGGAATTGTCACAGCGGCAGCAGCTTTACCATGACGGGCGGGACGCTCAGCAACAACGCGGCGGGGGAGATGGGCGATGACGTATGCAGTTACGGGGACGCCCGGCTCACGCTGGAGGATGTAAACTATGAAGGCTTGCTGGAGGAGGATGACAGGGGGATTTCCGGCTGGTATTGGGATGGAAGTGAGAGATGGGGCAGCGGGTACGTCCAGTGCCCCAGTGTGAAGGGGAGTATAGATTACTATCTGAAGGCCGCCCATGATGAATATTTCGCGGTGTCTGACGGCGAAAGCGTATTGGCGGAGGTGGAACGGGGAACGGAGATCTGGGTGGGCGACATTGAGGAGCCAGCCAGGGACGGTTGGACCTTTGTCGGCTGGACCGTGGACGGCGTGGCTGTAGAGGAGTGTCTGACGGTGACTGGCTTCGTCGTGCTGGAGGCCCAATGGAGTCATGATGCGCACAACCCCGGCGCTTCGGTCCGTGAGAACGAGGTCCCCGCTGATTACGATATGGCTGGCTCCTATGAGGAAGTGGTCAAATGCGCCGACTGCGGCGAGGAGCTCAGCCGCGAGGCAAAGGAAATCCCCGCGCTGGTGCGGCCTGATGAGCCGAATCCTCCCACCACGCCCGACGTTCCCGGTATCACTGAGGGGCCCGGCGTGACGGAGGTGGAAGAGGAGGACGTGCCTCTGGCCGGTCTGCCCGTGGAGCTGGCGGCGGAGCCGCTGACCTGGGGGCGGCTGTTTGCCATCCTGTACTGGATGGACGGCGAGCAGGCGGCGGAGCTGTCCAACTTCATGGATATGGCGGCTGGCCATGGTTTTGTCCCCGACCGGGCGGTGACCCGCGGCCAATTCATCGACCTCCTGAACCGTTACGCCAAGTACGTTGGTTCGGACCTGGTCCTGGAGGTAGAGGGCGACGCTAACGAGACCCTGACCTGGGCCGTGGCGGAGGAGATCATCGATGATTTCTTTGCCCGGCTTTACGGATAATATAAAAAGCAATGGGTTGACAAACGCCCCGGACGCTGTTGCGTTCGGGGCGCGTTTGCGCTATAATATCGGAAAACGTGGGACAGGGAGGTAAGGAGATGTCCGAAGATATGCTGGCGAGGCGGCTTTGCGTGGGGCTGCTGGCCCACGTGGACTCAGGAAAAACCACTCTGTCCGAGGCCATGCTGCACCAGTCCGGCGCACTGCGCAGCCCGGGGCGGGTGGACCATGGGAACACCTTTTTGGACACCGACCAGCAGGAGAGGGAGCGGGGGATTACCATCTTTTCCAAGCAGGCGCGGCTGAGCTGGAAGGGGTGGGAGCTTACCCTTTTGGACACACCGGGCCACGTGGATTTTTCCGCCGAGATGGAACGGGCGGTGCAGGTGATGGATTATGCGGTGCTGCTCATCAGCGGATCGGACGGAGTGCAGGGGCACACCGAGACGCTGTGGCGGCTGCTGGCCCGCCACCATGTGCCCACCTTTTTATTTATCAACAAAATGGACCAGCCGGATACGGACCGGGACAAGCTCATGGCCCAGGCGCAGAAACGCCTGGCCGATGGCTGCGCCGATTTTTCGGGGGAGAGGGAGGCGCTGCTGGAGCAGGCCGCCCTGTGCGACGAGGGGCTGATGGAGCGGTACTTGGAGACGGGGGAGCTGGACGACGGCGATTTAGCGGCCCTCATTGTGGAGCGAAAGCTGTTTCCCTGCTTCTTCGGCTCGGCGCTGAGGGAGGAGGGGGTGGAGGCGATGCTGGACGGCCTGAGCCGCTATGCCCTGGAGCCGGACTGGCGGCCGGAGTTTGCGGCCCGCGTGTTTAAAATTGGGCGGGACGACAGAGGGGAGCGGCTCACCTGGCTGAAGGTGACGGGCGGGGCGCTCAAGGTGCGGGACATGGTGAAGGGGCCGGACTGGGAGGAGAAGGCCACCCAGCTGCGGCTGTATTCGGGGGCGCGGTTCACAACTGTCGACCAAGCTCCGGCGGGGACGGTGTGCGCCGTCACCGGCCTGAGCCGAACCCAGGCGGGACAAGGGTTGGGGGGAGAGGACGACTGGGAGGGGCCGGAGCTGGAGCCGGTGCTGACCTATCAGGTGCTGCCCCCCGCCGGGGGGGATGTGCACACCCTGCTGGCCCAGCTGCGGATTTTGGAGGAGGAGGACCCCCAGCTCCAGGTGGAGTGGAACGAGGCCCTGGGGGAAATTCAGCTGCGTCTCATGGGCGAGGTGCAGCTGGAGGTGCTCTCCCAGCTGATGGAGCGAAGGTTCGGGACGCAGGTGTCCTTTGGCCCTGGACGCATTGTATACCTGGAGACCATCGCCGCCCCGGTGGAGGGGGTGGGCCACTTTGAGCCGCTGCGGCACTATGCCGAGGTCCACCTGCTGCTGGAGCCGCAGGAACGGGGAGCGGGGCTGGGGCTGGACACCGCCTGCTTGGAAAACGAGCTGGACGGCCACTGGCAGCGGCTCATCCTCACCCACCTGATGGAAAAAAACCACTTGGGCGTGCTCACCGGCTCGCCTATCACCGATTTAAAAATCACGCTGCTGACGGGCCGGGCCCATTTGAAGCACACCGAGGGGGGCGACTTTCGGCAGGCCACCTACCGGGCGGTGCGCCAGGGGCTGATGAGCGCGAAAAGCGTGCTGCTGGAGCCGTGGTATTCCTTCCGGCTGGAGGTGCCCACGGGGAGCGTGGGCCGGGCTATGACGGATTTGCAGCGCATGGGCGCGGAGCTTCAGCCCCCGGAGAACGGGGGCGAGACGGCGGTGCTCACGGGAAGCGTGCCGGTGTCCGAGGTGGGAGGCTATTGGATGCAGGTGGCAGCCTATACCGGGGGCCGGGGCCGCTTTTCCTGCTCGGTGGAGGGTTACCGCCCCTGCCACAATTCGGATGAGGTGATTGCCGCCGCGGGATACGACCCGGAGCGGGACGTGGACAACCCGGCTGCGTCGGTGTTCTGCGCCCACGGGGCGGGGTTCAACGTGCCCTGGAACGAGGTGCGCTCCCATATGCACCTGGACAGCGGCTGGCGGCCGGAGGGGAAGCGCCCGGTCCAGGGGAAGGAGGCCCCCGTCCGCCGGGAGAGCATGAGCTATGAATCCCGGGCGGCGCTGGACAAGGAGCTGGAGGCTATTTTTCAGCGGGCCTATGGCCCCTTGAAGCCTCACGCCTTCCGGCCCGTGCAGAAAAGCGCCGCCCCCAAGCCAAAGCCGTGGAAAGGGCTGAAGGTTCGGGATGGGGACGACTATCTGCTGGTGGACGGCTATAACATGATCCACGCCTGGGACGAGCTGCGGGTGTTGAGCCGGACCGATTTGGACAGCGCCCGGGAGCGGCTCATTCACCGGCTGCGCAACTACCAGGGTTGGAAGAAATGCAAGGTCATCGTGGTGTTCGACGCCTACAAGGTGAAGGGAAACCCCGGCAGCGTGGAGCGGCTGGGGGAGCTGTACGTGGTGTATACCAAGGAGGCGGAGACGGCGGATATGTATATTGAAAAGACCACCTACGCCTTGGCCAAGGAGCGCCGGGAGCACCGGGTCCGGGTGGCCACCTCCGACGGCATGGAGCAGATGATTATTTTGGGGCATGGGGCAGTGCGGGTGCCCGCCGCCGAGTTGGAATTTGAGGTCAGGCAGGCGGAGGAGGAAATCCGCCGGGCGATTCATGGGAAATAAAGACAACAGGGGTTAAAATATTGGTTTTTCAGTACGGTTTTTGGATGCGGGCCGGGAAGCCTTGCATTCCCTCATAAACCCTGATATACTATTCATAATTCTGGAAACGGGTAGAAGGCCTATTTCCGTGAGAAGTACCAAAAAGAATAGGAGGAAAATCAATATGGTTCCCTTTATGAACGAAGACTTTCTCTTGAAGTCCGAGACCGGCAAGAGGCTGTACCACGAGCACGGGGCGAAGATGCCGATCATCGA
>CAJULM010000052.1 GCA_910587285.1 uncultured Oscillospiraceae bacterium
ACGGGCCTTTTTGCCATATTCATATCACCCTGTTACATTCTACTGTTCATCTCCTAATTTGGATATGTCTATACAATTCTATGCTTTAGCTTTAATAATTCATATCAGAAGAACAAGGAAGTCTTGAAGCAACCCAACTGTCCGTATATAATCATGCTATAAAAATGACAAAAATGAAAAACTACACAATAGATTCACATTTCCCTGTTACAATCTACAGGCAGGAGGTGCGCCATGAGTAAAATCTTAATTGTAGAGGACGATTTATCCATACAGGCGTTGCTGCATGACTTCATAGAGGAAGCAGGACATAGCGTTGAATTAGCCGCTGACGGGGTAGAAGCACTTGCAAAGTATTCCGAGCAGCCCTTTGATTTGATACTGCTCGACATCATGCTGCCCAAAATTGACGGGTATAGCGTCTGTGAGTACATCCGGCAAAAATCTGATGTACCCATTATTATGCTGACCGCCTTGGACAGCGAGGAAAATCAACTCAAAGGGTTGGATTTACAGGCCGACGACTATATTACAAAACCGTTCTCCATGCCTGTCCTGCTGCGGAAAATTGCCGCTGTTCTTCGCCGCTCCGCGAAACAATCTGGCGAACCGCAGACAGTCACCTACAAAAACCTTACCTTGGATTTAGAGGGATATAGGGTATATATCCAGCAAGAAAGCATTGACCTCACGCCCCGCGAGTTTGAAATCCTGCGGGAGTTGATAATGCACCAGGGCAAGATTTTAACACGCCAAAATCTTTTGCAAACACTTTGGAAATATGAGTTTTTTGGAGAAGAACGGATTATTGATACGCACATCAAGAACCTGCGAAAAAAACTGGGTGCCGCAGATTACATAGAAACGATCAGAGGGGTGGGATATAGAATTGATAAAGAGAATTAAAAGCAGCCTGTCTGCAAAAGTTTTTATGATTACTGCCGTCCTGATGGCGGCCTGCTGTTCTATAACATATTTCTGCATAACCCAGTTTGCCCCATACATATATACGCATAATTTTTCTGCGATAAATGAGGAACTGTCTTATTTCGTTGAGGACATTTCCCACTTTACAAAAGAGGAAGCATTATTTGTCGTTGAGGATTATTGTAATCAGATTGTTGAAAAAAATGATGATGAGTTTGTTTTTCACATTTTTCAAAGCAACAGCGAGGAACTTAAGCAGTTTAACAAAAATGATACATCACAATGGTGCCGACTAACCTTTACGGACAGCACAGAGGAGTACATAGTATTCTTTTCTAAAAACACAGAAAAAGAAAGTCAGGTGGTGGAGGCACTTCAAAAAGCAATTCCTGTTTTGAGTGTTGTGATTATTGTTGTTTCCATCATTGCGGCCTTTTTCTATACCATTTACATGACAACACCCATTAAAAAAATCAGCAGAATATCAAAACGAATGGCGGCATTGGATTTCAGCGGCCTATGTACTGTCCGGCGTACAGACGAAATAGGCGTTCTCGCTGACAGCTTAGATACCCTGTCGAGAAAACTATCGTCCGCCTTGTCGGAGCTGCAGAGTGCAAATCAGAAGCTGCAAGCTGATATTGATATGGAGCGACAGCTTGAACGCCAGCGGGTAGAGTTTTTTTCAGCAGCGTCCCATGAATTGAAAACCCCTATTACCATTATCAAAGGACAGCTTCAAGGTATGCTCTATCAAGTGGGACGCTATAAGGACAGGGAAACCTATCTCGCTCAATCTCTGGAAGTTACGGATAACTTGGAGAAAATGGTACAGGAGCTTTTGACAATATCCCGTCTGGACACAACGGGTTATGCGTTCAATCCGTCACACATTCATTTGGATAAGCTGATCTATGACCGTTTAACGGTGCATGAAGATTTATTTATGCAGCGTGAATTGTCGATTGAAAAAGATATATCCCCGGAAGTCTGCATTTCAGGCGATTTGCAGCTTCTTCAAAAGGTGGTGGACAACCTCTTGGGGAATGCTGCCGCATACTCCCCAGCAGGGGAACGCATAACCGTTAAGCTATGGCAGACCACTAATAAAGAAAATCTAACGATTGAGAATACAGGCGTACATATCCCGGACGAGGATATTCCGAAACTGTTTGAAGCGTTTTATCGTGTAGATCAGTCAAGAAATCGGCAGACTGGTGGCACAGGTTTAGGCTTATATATTGTCAAAACAATTCTTGATCTGCATGGAGCAACAATCAAAATAGAAAACACGGCACAAGGCGTAATGGTATTGGTACAATTTTAGAAATATCAGACCTCAAAGGGCGGTGAGCTTTCAGCTTGCCGCCCTTTTCCATCTCCACATAAAAAACATATTCAATACAAACTCAATTCAAGCTGGGCCGGTATGATAAAGCTGTACTCGGAAAGGGTAACAGAAAGGAGTATTTGACAATGAAAAAATACCTATCACTCGTTCTCGCCGCTCTGCTTATCATGGGTGCGCTGGCAGACTGCGGAGAACAGGGAAACACCCCGGCCCCCGCCACCTCCAACACACCCGTCAGCGCAAAAGATGCCCTCCCGTCGGACAGCACCTTTACCAGCGTGGAACATGAAAAACTGCTGGCCCTCCGATTTAACGGCTACGAGGAAATGACCGTAGCCGAGTTTCGGGACAAGGTTGGTGCTGTGACAGACACAAAAGAATACGCTGATCTGTTCGAGCGGCTTCCCAAGGACACAGCCTTGCAGGAGTTGAAGGACACCGATGAAGACGCCGAATTTCTGTTTTACATTCTGCCGCTGGCTGGCGAAGATTGGAAAACACGAAGCTACAGCGGAGAAGTAACGTCCTCTTATACAGGGGATAAAGCGCGGCTTGAATACTCTTTCACCCTGACGATCCTGAACCCTGACGCACTTTGGGTCAAGGATTACAATGATACTCGTCTGGGCGTCATGGGCGTTATGCAGGACACGCTCAGGAACAAAACAAAAGACGAACTCCGGGATGAGGCCGCTATCAGGGCGGATGTTCAATTCCAGATAGACAATCTGCTTCAGAGCATCGATCAGACAGCGGAACTCAGTGCCGCCATTGAATTTGCGTATTTCCCTCTGCCTGCGGCGGGAGAGAAACCGCAAGTTTCAGGAGCAAACGAGAACGGCAATCAGGAAACCCGACGAGCCGAGCATGGTACAAAAGAGGACTATCAATCCCTGCTGGCTTTGAAAACGCCAGACTATGCCAGCATGAGCGTTGCAGATTTTAATGCAAAGCTGCTGGCATGGGCTGACGAGGATTTTAGCCGAATGGAACGCATTGACGCTGATATGCTGTGCAATGATTTTCAAGTGAGCTTGAGCGAGGAAGAACTTGCGTTTATTCGGCTGACGGTGTTCCTGTCCGGAACTGAAAACGGCAATTTTGTGCAAAGCAATTTCACAGGCGACGTTGTGGCAGACCCCGTATATCAAGAGAGCTTGCCGCAAAAAGTAGATAAGTCCAACGAAATGGCCCCTATGTGGTGCGACTTTGGCTACCGTTTTTCGTACCGCATAGCAAATAAGGAAACGCTGACAGTCGGAGAGCGAGATCGTTGCGTCGGCGGCATGATTACCGCCGTAGAGAAGTTTTGGAATGACACAACGCTTGATGATCTGCTCTCTATGACGAAAGATGATGTGATTTCCCGCCTTACCGCTTTGGCCGTTGAATATAGCACTGATGACGTTGCGATTACAATCAACGCAGAGCAAGTCCATTTCGACCATACAGAAGAAAGACCTGAATTGCCATAACTCCCCTCTCAATAAAATAGCGATATTGTCTGCCGCACGACGGCAAAAGAAAAAAAGCCGTCGTACAGCAGCCATATCCGCATACCCAAACGCGGCGGCTTTGAGAAATCGAAGCCGCCGCGTTCTGCTGCTCCAATTATAGTTTTGACAGACACAGCGGTTAAAGGAGATCGTTACTTATGAAATCCGCTGTGTTCAGAGCTGTCTTGCTAATTGCTGATATATCAAAAAAATCCCGGCCACCGCCAGGGAGTGTTCTACCTATAAATATGAACTGTCTAATCATCTAAATGCTTTCTTCTATTCCGACGCACTTGTCTTTGTTTTCAAGACGGGTGCATTTTTGCTGCTGAAACAATTATCCCGACTTCATTGCCGCAGCCCTCCCTCCCATCTGAATTTCAAAAAAATTCAGATGGGAGGAAAAGGCCATGTCATACAATCATGGCAAAGAAGAACGAAAATGGCAACGTTGGAAACTGGCTGAAGAAAAGGTGCTGCGGGTCTGCGGCATGGATGAAAGTACGATTGAACAGCTTCGCCTTTGGGACAGGGCTATGCTCAATTCGGACAGGCGCTTTTATGAAAAGTTACAGGACACAGGTACATATCTTGATAGCGTTGCTGGGAGCAAAACATCAACCGAGATTTATACGGTGGAAGATCTGCTGAATGATATTGAAAATGCGGAGTTACTCAAGGCCCTGCTGTCAGTGGACAAGCTCACCTTGCAAATCTCTGTTCTGAAAATGAACGGGTATTCTACCAATGAAATAGCTGTACTTGTCCACCTGTCTACGGATGCCATTTATAAGCGGATAGCTGTACTGAAAAAGAAATTGAAGAAATTTCAAAGGTAACTCCAAAATTGCACGTCCCCACAGGCTGCTGGGTGAGAGGTCAAGTCCTCTCACCCAGCTTTTTCGTAGGAGGACGGGCGTATGACGTTCATGGATAAGGTCTACACGCTTCGGACAGAAGTCCGTGGCGATGGCAAAACGGCATATTTCATTAGCTTCACGGATGGGCAAGGCGAGTTTTACGATTTGGAGGTATCGGAAGCGCTCTATATAGAATTTCGGCAGATGGAGCGCAAAAACCGCAATCTACAACAATCCGACTGGCGGCACCAGGAAACGTCAGATTTGTGGGATGAAACGCTCTATAAGCGGGCGTTCAGAGTGCCCAAAAGTGTTGAGGAATTGATTTTTGACGCAGAACAGCGAGAAATTCTCCACAAGGCTATTTCTGCCCTCCCTGAAATCCAGCGGCGGCGTTTTCTGCTCTACCATGAGTATGACTTCAACTACCGTCAGATTGGAGAAATGGAGCATTGTAGGCCGCAATCAATCATGCACTCGGTCACTCGGGCCAGAGAGAAGATAAAGGCGGTAATAGAAAAATATCGGGCTGGACAGTGAAGAAGCGCCCCGTATCTTTGGACACGGGGCTGTCTGTTAAATGTTCTCTAATGGAATTTTACTGAAGTGAAGGAGGAAGAACAATGAGCAAACAAGGAACCAACACGGCCCCCAAGCGTCCGGGAAAGCTGCCCCTGGTACTGATGAGCATACTCACGGTAGTAACCATCATCATCGGCATCGCGGCTACTGTCCTGATCCCTAAGAACTTTGACATGATCAACAGCTTTTTTGCCGCAGGTCCCTCCGGCGAAGATGTGGATGCCGCCCGTCAGGCCTCCGCCGACATGACACAGGAGGTGGAGTCTGAGGGAATCGTCCTGCTGGAGAACAAAAACGGCGCTCTGCCTCTGCAAAGCGGCATTGCCGTCAACCTGTTCGGCTACGGTTCCCGGGACACCGTATACGGCGGCTCTGGCTCCGGTTCCGGCGACAGCTCCAATAACGTCACCTTGGCCCAAGGTCTGACTAATGCGGGTTTTGACGTGAACCAGGAGCTGGTGGACTTCTACGACAGCCATTTCGTGGAGCGCACCGGCGTGGGCTTCACTGGAAACAATTTCGACATCAACGAAACTCCCCTCAGTGAATACTCCGACAGCCTGATCCAAAACGCCAAGGCCCACTCCGACGTGGCAGTGTTCGTCATCTCCCGCTTGGGCGGTGAGGGCGGCGACCTGCCCATGGACATGACTCCCTCCCAGGGTGAGGCGGAGATCGGTTCCTCCGGACAGGCTATCAGCTTCAACATCCAGGGCGGCGACGCAGGCAAGCACTATCTGGAGCTCCAGGACGTAGAGATCGAAGTGCTGGACATGGTGAAGGAAAATTTCGGCACTGTTATCGTGCTGGTTAACTCCACCAACGCCATGGAACTGGGTTGGCTGGAGGACGCCGGCATTGACACCGCCCTGTGGATCGGCTGCCTGGGTTCCACCGGGGCCAACGCCGTGGGGGAGGTGCTGTCCGGCGCGGTGAACCCCTCCGGACGCACTGCAGATACCTTCGCATATGAGGTGGAATCCGCCCCCAGCTATTACAGCATCGGTGCTTATGACTATACCAATGTGGAGTATACCAATACCAACCCAATCAGCGGCGGCGGTGTCAACGCCGAGCCCGACAGCTACCACTATGTGGATTACATCGAGGGCATCTACGTGGGCTACCGCTATTATGAGACCGCCGCGGCGGATGGTTTCATCGACTACGGCAAAACAGTACAATACCCCTTCGGCTATGGCCTGAGCTATACCAAATTCACCCAGGAGATTGCATCCTTTCATGACAGCGGCGATGACATCACCATGGAGGTGAATGTCACCAACGCCGGTTCTGCGGCGGGCAAAACAGTGGTGCAGGTGTATTACACCCCGCCCTACACCCCCGGCGGCATTGAGAAAAGCCATGTGGTGCTGGCGGACTTCACCAAGACCGATATCCTGGAGCCCGGCATGAGCCAGACCGTCACCCTGTCCTTTGCCAAGGAGGACATGGCATCCTATGACTACTCCGGCGTCAAGGCCAAGGGCGGCGCCTACGTCCTGGAGGCAGGTGATTATGAGGTGAAGCTGATGGGCAACTCCCACGAGGTCATCGACAGCCGCTCTGTGAACATCCCTGCCGACGTGATCTATAACGACGCCAACGACGGGGCCCGAGCCTCCGACCACACTGCCGCCGTCAACCTGTTTGACGAGGTCTCCTTCGGTGAGTGCGAAAGCTACGTCTCCCGCGCCGACTGGGCAGGCACCTTCCCCACTCAGAGAGCTCCCGAAAACCGCGCAGCCAGTGACAGCGCCCTGGCTGTGCTGAACAACGCCACAGTTCCCAACAATGACGGCGATCCGGATATTGTCACCGCGAAGCACGGTTTGGCCATCGAGGACATGAAGGGCCTTGCCTATGACGATCCCCAATGGGATCAGCTGCTGGAGCAGATGTCCGTGGACGAGATGGTGAACCTGGTGTCCAACGGCGGCTGGACCACCCAGGCGGTGCCCTCCATCGGCAAGCTGAACTACGTGGAGGTGGACGGCCCCAACGGCATCAACAACATCATGGCTCACACCACTGGCAACCAGTACTGCGCCCAATCTGTGCTGGCCTGTTCCTGGAATACGGAGCTGGCCGTCCGTATGGGCGAAACCTTCGCCAAGGAGGCCATCGCCATGGATGTAGCCGCCCTGTACGCTCCGGCCATGAACATCCATCGCTCCCCCTTCTCTGGCCGCAACTATGAATATTATTCCGAGGACGGCCTCCACTCCGGCAAGATGGCTGCCGCCGAGACCCAGGGGATCCAGTCCCAAGGAGTGACCACCTACTGCAAACACTTCGCTGTCAACGACCAGGAGACCAACCGGGACGCGGGCGGTCTGTTAACCTGGTTCAATGAACAGGCTATGCGGGAAATCTATTTGAAGGGCTTTGAGGTGGCCGTCAAAGAGGGCGGCACCCGGGGCATCATGTCCTCCTTCAACCGCCTGGGCGCGGTGAACGCCGCCGAGAGCCCCGAGCTGCTCACCACTGTGCTCCGGGAGGAGTGGGGATTTGAGGGCACCGTTATCACCGACTGTATCCTCCAGCTCTCCTATATCAATATTGATCGGGCCATCCGGGCAGGCAACGACCTGATCCTCTCTCGCATGGGCATCCAGAGCCCCACCGGCGAGACCACCGGCACCGCCACCGGGCGGCAGGCTCTGCGGACCGCCTCCCACAACATCCTGTATGCCTCCGCCAATAGCGTGGGTCAGGAGGTGAGCTCCATCCCCGTAGCCTATCAGGTATACATCCCCGCGGGCATAGCCGTGGTGGGCCTGCTGGCCGCGTGCGCATGGTACTTCATCCGGCGGCGTCAGGCCATGAAGGCGTGGAAAGCCGCCAATCCCTGATTTGCGTTCTCCTCATTCACTTGGGAGCCGTTCCGCCAGCCATGGTGGGCGGCTCCCGCCTTTTTGTTGAAAAATCCCTCCCTCTGTGCTATGCTCTTTTCACAGAGGGAGGGGAGCGAACATGGTGCTGAAGCTGGCCATCGCGGAGGACGACCCGAAATGCGCGGAGGACCTGCGCTCCTTTGTGGAGCGATACTGCCGGGAGCACGGACTGGAGCTGCGGCTTCAGGTGTTCCCTGACGGCATGGAGCTGGTGGAAAATTACCGTCCGGTGTGGGACGTGCTGCTGCTGGACATTGAGATGCCTCACCTGGATGGGATGAAGGCGGCGGAGCGAATCCGACGGGCAGACCCGGCGGTACTCATCATCTTCATCACCTACATGGGGAAATACGCCATCCGGGGCTATGAGGTCAGCGCCCTGGACTTCGTGCTCAAGCCGGTGAACTATTCAAAGCTGGCCATGCGCCTGCGCCACGTGGAGGAGATCATCCGACGCCGGGAGGAACGTTTCCTGCTGGTGTCGGAAAACGGGGCGCTGTTCCGGGTACTTACGGCGGACATCCGCTATATCGAGGTGGCAAACCGTCACATTTACGTCCACACGGCGGACCGGGTTTATATCACCAACGGAGCGCTGTCCAAACTGGAACAGACGCTGGAGGGCCAGCCCTTTGGCCGATGCAGCCACAGCCATATGGTGAACCTGCGCCATGTGACCAGCGTTCAGCGGGACACAGTACTACTGGAGGGAGAGGCGGTTCCTTTGAGCCGTTCCAGGCAGAAAAGCTTTATGCAGGCGCTGTCCGACTACATGGGAGGGGGGTACCGATGATGAATTGGGTTTCCGCCCTTCAGGCCATGACCCTGCCCGCGGAGGTGCTGGCCGCCGTGTCCCTGTTCTGCCTGCCCCTGCGGCGCAGGGGCAGCGCTGCCCTCTGGCCGGTTTGGTTTATCCTGTGCGTCGCGTTGTTCTGGGGGGGATTTTCCCTGCTGGCGCCCTGGCTCGGCCTGCGTATCGCTATGGTGCTGACTTATTCGCTCTGCTCCTATCTGTGCGGGCTTCTCTACGCCCAGCTGTGCTGCAAAATCACTGTGTTCGAGGCAATGTACTGCGCGTCCAGCGCCTATCTGACCCAACACCTGGCCTACTGCCTGTTCACCCTGATGGTCCCCAGCTCTGCGGGGCGGCTGAACTTTCTCCCCGGTGGGCTGTACTTCCTGGTCTACGGCTTGACGTACCTGGCCTCCTACCGGCTGTTTGCCCGCCGACTGCCCACCCATGGCCGGTATGATCTGCGGGTGACCCACTCCATCGGAATGACGGCGGGGGCGCTGCTGGTAGCCCTGGTGTTCAGCGCCTTTGCCCAGCAGCTCCAGCCGGAAAACGAGTTTTTCTACCGCGTCTCCCTGCTGTACGCCGTCGCTTTCTGCGTGTACGCCCTGTGGGCCCAGCTATCCCAGCAAAAGCGACTGACTCTTCGGCACGACTTAGATATGCAGCAGCAGCTCTGGACGCGGCAGAGGGCTCAGTATGAGACCGCTATGCAGAATGCGGATGTGATCAATCAAAAGTGCCACGACCTGAAACATCAGATTGCCGCGCTCAAGCTTATCTCTGATGAGACCCAGCGAGACAGCTCTATCCGCTCTTTGGAGCGGTCGGTGATGATCTATGACGCCATCATGGAAAGCGGCAACAAAATACTGGACGCAGTGCTGACGGAAAAAAGCCTGCTGTGTGAGGCAAAGGGCATTGAATTGACCTGCATGGCCGACGGGAGCTGCTTGGACTCCATAGATGCCATGGACTTGTATACTATGGTGGGAAACATTTTGGACAACGCCATAGAGAGCGCCGCCAAACTCCCCGATTTGGAGCAGCGCACCATATCTTTTATGACCTTTTCACGTGCGGGCCTGATATTTTTGCAGGTGGAAAACTATTATCAGGGTGAGCTTCAATTTGACGGAGATCTTCCCCGGACCAGTAAGCCGAACACGGACTATCATGGTTTTGGCTTGAAAAGCATCCAAAACATTGCGGAAAAATATGGCGGCTTCTTAACCGTGCAGGCAGAGAATCAAATCTTTTTGCTGCGGGTGACTCTCCCAGAAACAGGAAACACATAGCAGCTGCAAGCGTTTTTTGGATTAGAAGGCTGTGTTGGCGCTTTTTTGTTATCAAGGTCAATCAGATAAAACAGCCAACCCCGCCCCTTGCCTCGTTGAGGATGATGGATGGATTCCGTGCCTTTGGGCTGTAGGGGGTATCGGTCAGATCAACCACTAAGCGTTTCCCTTCCTGCATACCCCTGAGGGCAATGAGTTAGCTGGTGGTGGTGAAATACTCCCTGTCCATAATGGTCACCACCAGCTTGCTCTGGCCAAGTGCATCGAGGCGGCCTTTCATGAGTTGTCCACAGCACTTGGCGGGGTCGATGAGCACATCTGAATATTGCTGAAGCTGATCCACTGGCGTCAGTATCGGTTTTGCGTCTCGGTCAAAGGCCAGGAGATAGGCAGACGAGCGTTCCTCCAAACCGGGCACATATATCGTGTTGCGCCAGTTGTCGGAGCAGGCAGTCAAAAACAGGTAGAGCTGCTGGTATTCAAAGATCATATTGATAGACCTCGGCTGAGATGAAGTATACGGTGAAGGACAGCGTGTTCTCGTTCATTTTCAAGCAGCCGGAGATTCTGCGGCTGTCCGATATGTACGACGGCCCCGGCAGCGCGGAGGTGGAGATCAAGGTCCTGCGGAACATGGGGAGCGGTAACATCGTAGACCAGTATATCCGATTCTGCGAGATATCCGACGCCCAACGGACGTAGTACGGCTATACCATGAAAGCAGCGGAGGAAACGCTGCGGATCTGTGTGGAGGAAAACATTTTGATGCCGTTCCTGGCATCGCGTCAGAAGGAGGTGCGGGACATTATGGTGACCCTGTTCGATCAAGAGCGCGTGACGGAAATCCACGAGTACAACTTGGTTCGGGACGCCAGGCAGGAGGGCCACAGCGCGGGCCGCGAGGAGGGCATCCGCGCCATGGTGCTTACCCTGAAGGAGTTTACGGCGGACAAAGCGGCCATTGTCCAGAAGTTGGTAAAACAATTTGAGCTGCTGCCGCAGACCGCCGAGGAAAAGGTGGAACGGTACTGGAACTCGTGACCGCACACGACCGACTAATTTTGACGGGCGCCCCATCATGGGGCGCCCGTCTCTGTTATCCGGGGCCAATTTACGCCCAGGAAAAAATGATAGGAAGAAATAGGAGGGACTGGCTTCAAAAGCAGTCCCTCCAAATGATTTTACTTCCCATAATGATTGCCACACATTATTCCTCTAAAAGTCTTTATTCAACATAGCTTATACATCAAAATTCCAAAAGCCCAGGGTCCAGCCTATAATAAATTGAAAGAGGGGGTCCAGAAAGAACTCACCAGCCAGCAGACACATAGACTGTTCCGAGGGCCGCGCTGGTAAGGAGCCATTCCTGCTGTTGTACCAGCACATTCCTGGCGCGCGCCCCCATTTAGAAAGGAGATTGTTTTATGTCTCTGCCCAGTTTTCCCAACGTTGACCCGCCCATCCAGCGGGAAGACGCAGTCAATCAGATTCTCTCCTCCATCGCCATGGAGGAACTCGGCCTGAGTCACATCCTCAACGCTGAGGGTGAGAAGCTGCAATATATCCTCGGCACCCTGCCCGGCCTCAGCGGCCCTGCCGCTACCGTGGAAGATGTGCTGTCCGCTAACGAGAGCGTCCGGAACCTGCTGAAAGCCGCTGTGCAAAACCAGCTCTTCCTGAAGGCCAAAATGCAAGGGGCGCTGGAGGCATCTCCCATGCAGGGGCCCGCCGGCCCCACCGGCTCCGCCGGTGCTGCCGGAGCCACCGGAGCCACTGGCGCTGCCGGAGCCACCGGAGCCACCGGATCTGTTGGAGCCACTGGCGCCACCGGCCCTGCCGGCCCCACCGGCCCCACCGGTCCCACCGGCCCCACCGGCGCGACAGGGCCCGCAGGCCCTACCGGACCGGATCTGTTTGGCCCGGACGGTTCCACGGGACCCACCGGCCCTGCGGGACCCACCGGTCCTGTGATCATTGACTTTGCCTATGCCGCCAACACCGGCGCAGCCGTGATCCCTATGGACGGCCTGGTGCCTCTGCCGAACGACCAGGTGAAGGCCAAGGACATCACCGTCAGCCCCGACAGCACCAAGTTCACCGTGAAGACCGGCGGAGTCTATCAGGTTGGGTATGTCGTCAATACCGACAAGGCCCTGACCGCCGGTGCCCGGCTGCTGGTCAACGGCACGCCCAGGGAAGCGTCCGCCGCAGGGGGGATCGCAGCATTGTCCCTGAGCCGGCTTTCCAACGAGGTCCTGCTGCGTTTGAGCGATAACGACGAAATTTCCTTGCAGATCTTCAATAATCCGATTGGTACGGCGCTGCTGCCTGCTCCCGTGGGGGCGTCCCTGAGAATCGTCCGGTTGAGTTAAGGAGGAACGCTTTATGTCAATGCCCACATTTCCCAAAAACGATCCTCCTCTGAGCCGCGAGGGAAGTCTTAACGAAATTATCGCTTCCATCGCCACCGAGGAGTTGAGCTTGAGCCACATTCTCAACGCCGAGGGTGAAAAGCTGCAGTACGTCCTGGGGACCCTGCCCGGTCTGGATGAGGCGGCCTCGTTGGACGAGGTGCTCCGGATCAACCAGAGCGTAAAGGACACACTGTCCGGCATCATAGAGCAGCAGATGATGCTATCTGCCAAGCTGGGCGCGGCCTTGAAGGCCCCCACCGTTCCCGGCCCCGCCGGCCCTGCCGGCCCTGCTGGTCCCACCGGCCCTGCCGGAGCTGCCGGGGCTACCGGAGCGGATGGCCCTGCCGGAGCTGCCGGAGCTGCTGGGGCCACCGGAGCGGATGGCCCCACTGGACCTGCCGGGGCTACGGGCGCCGCCGGACCCACCGGGGCCGCAGGTCCGCGGGGTGTCACCGCAGAAGGCGTGGCCCGCAATGGTGCTACCGGGCCCACCGGAGCCGCTGGACCCACCGGGGCCACCGGCCCTAACCCCACATCTGCCGCAGCCTTCGCCGCCAACACCCAAGGGCCTGACCTCAACGTGCCGTCCTATTCCGGTGTTGCGATCCCTCTGCCGGATGGCCAGGTCATGTCCGCAGATATTACTGCCAACCCGGAGAACACCGTGTTTCAGGTGAATAAAAAAGGCGTCTATCTGCTCTCTTACCGCGTGAATCTCACCAAGCCCGCGCAGGTAGGGACCAAGCTGCTCATAGACGGGATGGCGCGATACACTACTACGGTTATCCCCGCGGCTCCTACTGCCAGCTTTGAGAATCAGTATGTGTATCTTATGAACGCCGGTCAGACGCTCCGGCTCCAGCTGTGCGCGGCCCCCCTCGCCGGAATTTCTCCAAAGGCTCAAACTGTCACCCTGGCGGGTGCTTCTCTGAGTATCATCCTGCTGGAAGAGAGGTAATGAAGGGGCACATTCCTGGTGTGTACACCCACTTAGAAAGGGGATTATTTTAATGTCTCTGCCCAGCTTTCCCAATATTGACCCACCCATCAAGCGGGAAGACGCAGTCAATCAGATTCTTTCCTCCATTGCCATGGAGGAGTTAGGAATAAGCCATATCCTGAACGCCGAGGGCGAGAAGCTGCAATATATCCTTGGCACTTTGCCCGGCCTCAGCGGCCCTGCCGCTACCGTAAAAGACGTGCTGAACGCCAATGGGAGCGTCAAGGATCTGCTGGAAACCGCCACGCAGAACCAGCTCCTCCTCAAATCCAAGATGCAGTGTGCGCTGGATACCACCCCCGCACAGGGTCCCGCTGGCCCCGCTGGTTCCACCGGCCCCACCGGCCCTGCCGGCCCCACGGGAGCCACTGGCCCCACCGGTTCCGCTGGCGCGACAGGCGAGGCAGGCGCGACAGGAGCCACCGGTCCCACTGGCCCTGCCGGTGCAACGGGTCCTGCCGGCCCTGCCGGCCCCACCGGTCCAACGGGCCCTGTCGGAAGATATTCCGCAGGTATGGATGGCCCGACTGGTCCTACCGGCCCCACCGGTCCCACCGGCCCTAACGTCACAGCCACCCACACCCTTGCTTCCAATTACACGGGAGGCACCGTCCTCCCCGATCCATTACGCGACGGTCTGTCAGGTATGAGGGTGCCTTTGCCGAATGTCGGGCAGAGGTCCACAGATATTGGCGTCGATAACGCCAACAGTGAGTTTATCGTGCAAAAAGACGGGTATTTCCAGATTTCCTACAACCTCAATCCCTCCACACCGGTTGTAGGCACTGCTCAGATCGTAATCAACAACGAGATCAATAAAGCCTCCGTCATGACTTCGCAGTTGGCTGCAAACCACTTCTCCGGCACGATCCTGACGCCGCTGCACAAGGGCGACAGGGTTTCCCTGCGGATGATCAGCGCCGCGCCGATCGTGCTGCCGGCTCAGTCTGCCGGGGCTTCCCTGCTCCTGCTCTGCCTGGGCTAAGGTATCGGCTTCGGAAAACGAAACCCGTATGAACCACAAAAGTGAAGCCGTAAAAATATAATAAAGGACACCTGAAGAAGAAAAGAAGTCGCCGGAACCTGTTGCGATGCAGCAGGTTCCGGCACTAAAATGAGACTTCCATTTTTGACATCTTTGAAAATTGACACCATACGAGTCGCAATTAAAGCAATACCTAAGCCAGAAAGAGTGATTGCATTTTATGGACAGACAGAAAAACAGGAGAAGCGGAAAAAGGAATGATAGGGATGAATAAGCGGGACACTCTTTCGATATCCGTGTCCAAAGCTGTCTCTGGCGGCGGTTTTGATGATTCGGGGCCGCCGCTTTTGGCGTTTGCACGGAAGGTCCGATCATATGCCGGGGGCTGCCCGATCACAATGGGTTTTAGACAGCATGATATCCAGAATTGTGTTGTCCATGGCGGAGGAGATATCGTTGGCCAGGCGGACAAAATTTTTGATTGTCTGGGTGGGTCCGGCCGCTACAATGCCCTCGTTGGGCTGGACGCCGACATTGGAAAGGGCCATGTGGGCGCAGAGAAAGGCGGTGTTCACACAGGCGGCTAACCATGGCCGCGGACGTCGGCATTTTGGCAAAGAAAAATTTTACCGCACCAGTTGAGCGTTGAACTTGCATTGATATGGAAATCGGGCCTCGGTTATGGTATACTATGCCTATATCATGCCGAGGCTCTTTTCGCAGAGAGGAGCATAGGCGCGACCGGAATATCAATCCATTCAAGAGGTTTCAGAATATGACAAAAATACTTTTCGTCTGCCACGGCAGTACACATCCTGTCCTTGAAAATGGTTGATATATCTGGACTTTTAGCAGATACCCCTGCAAATGTACTACCTGTTTACTACTTTTGAGGTCTGGATGATAACACCCGCCTCGGCACGATATGGACGATAAAGGGCAAGGCATGAACAGACGTGCCTTGCCCTTTTTTGCCGTTGTTGACATTTCCGTTGTCGGAAAAACCGACGTCGGAAAATCCAACGCAATAAAATATAGATATAAGTAAGTAAAGAAAAATCAAGTAAAGACTTATCAATTACCCATTCCTTTCCGCTACCCTTTCCGTTGAGGAACGGGCGGCAAAGCCGCCGGAACGGAATGGAACGGAAGCGAGAAGTGGAGCGGTTATATAGCAGCAGGGTTATCATGCTCGTTATCTGACCCGCTGGAAGCGTACAGACGCGAAGCGGGTGTAGGCTTTCAGAGGGTGCCGCAAGCGGGCTGCGGCCCGCTTGCGTAGCAGCACAGCTTCACAGATCAGAAAAAGCTAGGACAGGACGCCGGAATGTCGGTTTCCTGTCCTGGCTTTCTTCATGTCCAGTTCTACGCATTTAGAACCTTGTTTTTGGGGGGATATGTCAAATCGGATTCCGCCTTACGTGACCGCTGTTTGAAAGCCTTGAAAACAGGCCGCTGAACAGGCCCTAAATGCGTAGGCCAATAGCTGATTGCGGCACTATTTAAAGGAAGCGGACAGAGAGCTCTTTTAGGAGCAAATGCTTATCAAGATTTTCTGAGCTTATAAAACGGCATAAAACTTTTTTTAGTTTTCTATATTGACTTTCCGCTGCGCTTGTGATATGCTTTATAATACAAAGGAGGCGAGAGTATGGGTTCTCAATCTAATGATACCTTAAATAAGAAGCCGCGCGAAAAAAGTGCGTTGTATCCTGCGGTATCTATTTCAGACTGTTACGAATTTATAAAGCAGATTGATTCTCTTGGGGGGAAATCAGTTTCTTATGCCAGTATATTAAATCTAATGGGGCTTACGAGTCCAACAACAAAGTCTTTTTTGAGTCGGATAGGTGCATCAAAACAGTTTGGGTTTATTACCACCGGCAGCAGTACTGCACAATTAACTGACCTTGCTCGTCGTATTCTCTACCCCAGTTCAGGAGAAGTAGAAAGACAAAAGCTTTTAATTGAAGCCTTTTCAAATCCTCCACTGTATGCAAAGCTGATAGGGCGCTTTAAAGATAAAGCTGTCCCAGCTTCAGGACAACTTGGCAACATATTGATGAACGAATATCGTATTATTAAGCAAGTAAAAGACAATGCGGCCAAATGTTTTCTTGATAGTGCAAATTATTTGGGGTTACTTAGTAATGGTGTACTTTGTATGGACAATGTAGGAGAGCAACCACAATCAATAGTTTTTTCTCAAGAGGAACAGAGCGAAAAACTGGATTCCGCGGAGTCCCTACAAGAAGTCAATAATTTTACTCACCCGCAGGAAGAAGGCTATCTCTTTGAGATTCCAACTATGGGGAAAAAGACAGCTCGTTTTTATATACCTGATGGAGTAACCGAGAAAGACATTGATTACATTAAACTTTATATAGAAAAAATGCTGCCAGTTTTCCTCGACAATCTAAAAACAGAGCTATAACAAGAAAAGCCAGCTCACACTTCTGTGGCTGGCCCTCTTGCCAATCGGTAGTTATGTGCCGACTGTACGGTACACTGTGACAAGTAAAGTATAGCATATCTATTTTGTTTGTGCAAGAGGGATACACTTCTTTTTTAGAAAGGGGGTGTATCCATGGAAGAGTATATTATTATATATACCCCTTACATAACTATAAAAGGCAAGCGAATTTACGCCAGTAGCTACGGTTTGAAAGCCTTTAAGTTACGTATTCCAAAAGATCGCTATAAAGTGAAATAAAGAGTACTGCTTTAGTAGTCGGCGCTGAAGCAGTATTCTTTTCATTTTTTATACTTGTCAGCTATTCGATTAATTCCCATTTATATCTATTGAGATTTACCTGATATGCGCTTTCAGGATAAGGGTTTGGGACTATCCCAACAAGCAAAACGGACACGGCCCGGCAAGGGCGGATTTGGACATTTTTCGGGAGTGTGGCCACACTCCCTATGCTTGCTCTGATAGCGTTCCCCTTAATTTTACAACGGGAGAAACAAAGTTTACTATCATTTCATATCCATTCCACATTCCCGTGTTACACTACTCCCAGAGGAGGCGAGATAATGGCAACACTACTAATTGTTGAGGACGACCGCAAGACTAACGATGCGATTTGTGAATACCTAAAGCCCACAGGCCACAAGGTTATCCCAGCTTACGACGGTGTGGAGGCGTTACAGCTTTTCCGTGAGAACAGCATCGACCTTGTTGTGCTGGACATTATGCTGCCCCACGTCAGCGGCCTGTCTGTCCTGCACGAAATACGGCGGACAAGCACAACGCCCATTCTGATGTTGACTGCCCTTGAGGATGAATATACCCAAGTTAGAAGTTTTGATGAGCAGGCCGACGATTATATGACAAAGCCCTTTTCTATGGTATTGCTGGGGAGGAGAATCACCGCTCTCTTGCGGCGAAGCGGACAGGCTCCGTTACCCCAAACGATAACCTTTGGCGATGTGACTGTTGACTTCTCCGGCTATACCGCCAGCGACAGCGTCGGGAAAATCGATATCATGCCCAAGGAAATTGATTTGCTCCGGCTGCTGGTGGAACATAGGGGGCTGGTGCTGACCCGTTCGCAGATTTTGGACGAGCTGTGGGGCGCTGACTATCCGATCATCGACCGAATCGTGGATACCTACATCAAAAATCTGCGGAAGAAGCTGCGGCTTGACTGTATCGTGACAGTCAAAGGCATCGGCTACAAATACGAGGTACAGCCATGAAACGATTAAAACT
>CAJULM010000053.1 GCA_910587285.1 uncultured Oscillospiraceae bacterium
TTTCGTAACTCCCCTTGACAAAAGACCCCGCCGGAAACGGCGGGGCCTTTTGTTTTCTGTATTCACGCTCCGATTGGGCGCATGGCCGGGTCGCTTTCCCTCCGTCTCGGGCAAAACCCGCGCCGCTGTGCGGCGCTGGGCTTTGTCTCACCTTCGGTTCGGTCGGCGCTGGACGTGTGCCACTGGCACACAGCGCCCCTCGCTGCGGTCCAAGCTCCCCTATGCGCCTATCGTCGCGCTATTCCCGAAAACTGTCGATGACCGCCTTGAGCTCGTCGGCCTCGGCGTCAGAAATGGTGCGTCCGCCCATAAAATGGGCCAGAAAGGAGGGGAGCGAGCCGTCGAAGGTGCGCTCAATCACGGCGCGACTCTCATCCCGAAGCACATCGTCCTTGGGGATGACCGCGGAGACCACGGCGTTTTCATTGCGCAGCACGCCCCGGTCCACCAGCTTTTTCAGAACAGTGTAGGTGGTAGATTTCTTCCAGCCCAGCCGTTCCAGCGACAGCTCCACCAGCTTGCCGGACGGCAGGGGTTCGTGCTCCCAAACGATGCAGGCAAAGCGATACTCTCCCTCGGCCAGTTTCGGGTGATTCATATAATCCGCCTCCTGGGGTCTATAATTATCGACTACAAGAGAAGTGTACCAGAAATGGCGGACGGTGTCAACTGCTATCGGAGGAAAAAGCGAAAAAATTTCCCAAGTTGGAGTACAAACGCCCCGGACACTTTTGTCCGGGGCGCTTGCAGAGGGGGGAATCAGGCTTTCTTGGCTTCCCCTTCGGGGAAGATGATTTTGTTGACGAAGAAGAAGATAACCATGGAGATGCCGCCGTTGAGGACCACGGTGCCGATGTTGTAGATGAAGTCGGGCACGAACAGGCCGGCCACCGCCACCCACACGCAGTTGATGGAGTTGACGATGCAGTTGATGACGATGAAGGCCACCACATACCAGGCGATCTGCTTGCCCAGGTTGCCCTTGCTGCGGAATACGAAATTCTTCTGGATGGGGAAGTTGATGATCTCGCCGATGGCCATGGCGATCATGTAGGCGATGAAGTAGCCCAGGCCGCCGTGGGCCACGTCGTAGCCGAAAATATTCCACTTGAAGTCCACGCCAAACAGGTTCACCGGAATGCCGGGCCAGCCGAAATCCACGTTGGACAGATGGGTGAAGGCCAGGGGCAGGAACTGGAGAATGAAATACTTCATGACCGTGACCAGGTTGCTGACGATGACGAACAGCCCGCCCTCCCGAATCCACTTGGCGGCGCTGGGGTGCTTTTCCGCAAAATCAGTCCAAAATTTCATGCTTTTCCTCCTTATTTTATGGCGTTGGCGGCTTTGCGCTTCTTCCCGGAGCGGAAGAAGCCGCCGATGACCCGCCCTAAGCCCTTGAAGAAGTGGCCGTTGACGATGGTGAGGATACCCTCGGCCATCTCCATGGTGCAGATTCCGCCGGTCATCTTGGCGATGGCCCGGAAGGGCATATTGTAGTTGAACAGCAGGTTCAGGTTTGGCTCACCCTTTTCAATGCTCTTGTTGATGAGCCGGGTGAGCACTTTGTAGGCGAACCGGCCCGCAGCGCCCTTGGCGTAATACATCTGGCACAGCGCGTCGTTCATGTCCAGCAGGCCGCTCCAGTGGCCGTCGGGGATGGGATGACCCAGCAGGGCCTCAAATTCTCCGTCGGAGATGGTTTTGATGTCGCCGGAGAAATACTTGGCAAACTTCTGCTTGTCGTAGGGGCTGGCGGCGGTGCCCTGGACCTCCACGGTGCCGGACAGCTTGATGTCCGCGCAGGACGCGCCGATCATCACCGTCCAACTGCCGCCCTCCACCTCGAACTTGTTGGTGTCTACGTTGAAGTAGCGGAACGTCTTGTCGTCCAGGGGGATGGTCACCTTTTTGGACTCGCCCGCCTTGAGGAACACCTTGGCAAAGCCCTTCAGCTCCTTGGCCGGGCGGAACACATCCCCGTCCGTTTTGGAAACGTAGAGCTGAGCCACTTCCGCGCCATCTATGCTTCCGGTGTTTTTGAGGGTGAAGGTGGCCTCCTTGGCGGAAACGGTGAAGTCACTGTACTCGAAGGTGGTATAGCTCAGCCCGAAGCCGAAGGGGAACAGCACGGGCACCTTGGCGGTCTCAAAGTAGCGGTAGCCCACATACAGGCCCTCCCGGTACTCGGCGTTGCGCTCCTTGGAGGGGAAGTAGGGCGCGGAGGACACGTCCTCGTACTTGACGGGGTAGCTCTCCGCCAGCTTGCCGGAGGGGTTCACCTGGCCCATGATGACCTTCAACACGGAGGACGCCCCCGCCTGGCCGCACAGGTAGCCGTGGACCAGGGCCTTGACCTTGGGCAGCCAGGGCATCTCCACGGCGGAGCCGGCGGACATGACGGCCACCACATTGGAGTTGGCGGCGCTGACGGCCTCAATCAAATCCACCTGGCTCTGGGGCAGGCGCATATGAGAGCGGTCCAGCCCCTCGGATTCGCTGATCTCGTCCAGGCCGATGTAGAGAAGCACCACGTCCGCCTGCTTTGCCAGCTCCATCGCCTTGGCCTGCATGGCCGGGTCGCCCTTGCCGGAGCGGGGATAACCTGGCTCAAAGCCCGTCACGTCCAGCTGGAAATTTTTGATGACGTCCATGGCGTGGTCCAGCTTGGTGGGGTTGACCACAGAGGACCCCGCGCCCTGATAGCGGGCCTTCTGGGCGAACTCGCCGATGACGGCCACCTTGGCGCCCTTTTTCAGCGGCAGGATGTTTCCTTCGTTTTTCAGCAGCACAATGGACTGCTCAGAGGCCTTGGCGGCCATGGCGTGGTGTGCGTCAATGTCGAAGGGCTTGCCCTCCAGCGGTTTGACCGCAGCGGTAGTGGACAAAATCACGTCCAGCAGCTCATCCACCCGTTTGTCCAGCAGCTTCTGGCTGAGCTCGCCGGACTTCACGGCCTCCAGCAGCTCCAGGTCGGAGTCGCCGCCGGTGGTGGGCATTTCCAGGTGGGAGCCGGCAGCCACGCCCGCGGTGTGGTCGTTGGAGCCGCCCCAGTCGGACACCACAAAGCCGTCAAAGCCCCACTGGTCCCGGAGAATTTCCTGCAAAAGATGTTCGTTTTCGTTGGCGTACGTTCCGTTGACCCGGTTGTAGGACGACATGATGGATCTTGCCCGGCCCTCCTTCACCGCGATTTCAAAGCCGGTGAGGTAGATTTCCCGAAGCGTTCGCTCGTCCATCACGGAGTCGGAGGCCATGCGGCGCAGCTCCTGAGAGTTGGCGGCGAAATGCTTGGGGCAGGCGGCCACGCCGTTCTTCTGAATGCCGCGGATATAGCTGGCCGCCATCTTGCCAGCCAGGTACGGGTCCTCGGAGAAATACTCAAAGTTGCGCCCGCAGAAAGGAGAGCGCTTTATATTGAGTCCCGGGCCCAGCACCACGCACACGCCCTGGGAGGCGGCCTCCGCCCCCAGGCGCTGGCCGATTTCCTCCCCAAGCACTGGATCCCAGGAGTTGGCGATGGCCGCCGCCGTGGGGAAGCAGGTGGCGGGGAGGGAGGGGTTCAGCCCCAGCTGGTCCCCCTCGCCGGCCTGCTTGCGGATGCCATGGGGGCCGTCGGACAGGGTCATGTTGGGCACCCCAAGCCGCTCTACGCTCCGCGTCTGCCAGAAGTCTTTGCCGGAGAGGAGGTAGCACTTCTCCTCTAAGGTCATTTGCTTGATGATGTCTGCGTGTTTCAATCAAATTCCCTCCTTACTGAATTATGGAAGCGCTGAACAAGTCCAGGGAAAGGCTTCCCAAGAATTGTTCAAAGCTCCTCCGGCTTCCCGCCCCCGCTGAAGCGGGAGCGGGAAGCCCTTGGCGCTATTGTGGGAAGTTCAATGGAGTTTTAGGCGCTCAGGCGGCCTTTTTCTTCTTGAGGAAGCTGTAGATGAAGAACGCCTCGGCGGCCACCAGGGCCACGCCCACCACCACGTTGGCGATGGTCAGGTAGGTTTCCCAGCGGTTGGGCTGGGTGGACTGCTGGATGCCCAGCTCGCTGTACTGGCGGCTGTTGACGGTGACGTACAGGATATTCTTGGTGGACTGCCGCATGGCCTGCTGGGCGGCGGGAGTCTCGCGGAAGCGGATCTGACTGGTTTCGGTGGGATAATTCACCAGGCAGAAGTCGGTGCCGGTGCGCACGCCCTGGTCGGCGTTCATGTAGCCGTACACGCCGAAGTAGTCGGTGAGGACCATGCCCTGGAAGCCCCACTCGTTGCGCAGCACTTGGGTCTGGAGCTCGTAGCAGCCGCCCGCCCAGCGGGGACCGACGTAGTTGAAGGAGGACATGACAGCCTTGGCCTTGCCTTCCTTGACGGCGATCTCAAAGGGCTTGAGGTAGATCTCGCGCATGGCCTGCTCGTTGGTCCAGGTGCACAGCATTCCGCAGCGGTTGGTCTCCTGGTCGTTCAGGGCGAAGTGCTTGATGTAGGCGTACACGCCGTACTTCTCCGCGCCGATGGTGGCGTTGGCGGCCATGGAGCCGGACAGCATGCCGTCCTCGGAGTAATACTCGAAGTTACGGCCGGAGAAGGCGGTGCGGTGGATGTTCATGGCGGGGGCGTACCAGCCGGCGGTGTCCATCTGATCGGCCATCTTGCCGATGCTCTCGCCGAAGGCGGTGGCCATGTCGTCGTTCCAGGTGGCGGCGATCATCACCGCAGCGGGGAAGCCTACGGAGCCCTGCTTGGTGAAGTTGTTGTTGATGGAGGCGGGGCCGTCGCAGTCGTTGGTGCGGTACTTCTCGATGGAGTCAAGGGCCAGGGTCTGATAGCCGCCCAGGGCGATCAGGTTACCCATCTCCTCGATGGTGAGCTGGTCCAGCAGCTGGTCCCACTTGGGATCGTCGTAGGCCGCGCCCCGCAGGTCGATGAGCTTCAGGCCGTTCTTCTGGCCGGTGGTGATGGGCTGGGCGTTGGGGAACATCCGCTCCTCATCGGCAGCGGCCGCCTCAGCGGTGAGATAGTTGGCGTTGTTGTAGAAGTTGGCCTTGTCGCTGTCGCTCATGGAATAGGAAGCGGGAGCAGCGGTGGCCTTGTCGTAGTTGGCGAAGCCGTCCTTGCGGGAGAGGTACTCCACCCCGCCCAGGGCATAGTCGAACTGGTTGACAGCGGGGGAAGCGTCGCTCTCGCGCTTGTTGTTTTCGTCATACACCGCATCGGAGCTCTGGGTGTAGGTCTCGGAGTCCAGCACGGTGTGGGAGTCGGAGTTGATGGAGATGACGTAGTCACCCTTCTCCAGCACATAGCAGCCCTTGCCCTGGTAGTCGAAGGAGGCCATCTGCTCGATGGGGAAGGTGATGGTCACTTCCTCGGAGGCGCCGGGCTCCAGCTTGGCGGTCTTGGCGAACTCCACCAGGTTGGCGCTGGCCTTCTCGATGCCGCCGTTGGTGTAGGGCGGATTGAAGTAAACCTGCACCACTTCCTTGCCGGCCACGGAACCAGTGTTGGTGACCTTGACCTTCAGGGTGATGTTGGTTCCATCGTTGGAGAAGTCGGAGATTTCCTGATCAAAGGTGGTGTAGCTCAGGCCGTAGCCGAAGGGATACTGGACGACCTCGTCGTAGTTGATGAGGCCCTCAGCGGCGGCGGTCTCATAGAACTTGTAGCCTACGTAAATGCCTTCCACATAGTTGACGAAGGCGGGGAGGGTGGTGACCTCCTCCTGAGTCATGAAGTTGGTGCTCTTGTAGGCGTGCTCGTCCATGTTGTCATAGAGCATATAACCGATGTTGTTAAAGCTGGGGATAGCGGTGAGGTCGTACACATAGGTGTCCACCAGGTGGCCGGAGGGGTTCACATTACCGGCCAGAATCTCGCCCAGGGCGGTGAAGCCGGCTTGGCCGGTGCCGGGGCACCACAGAGCGCCCTTGATGGAATCGTACTCGTCGATGAAGCCCAGCTCGAAGGCGTTGGCGCTGTTGTAGATGACGATGACGTTGTCAAAGTTTTCGCACACCAGCTCCACCATCTCCTCCTCGGGGTTGGAGAGGTTGAGGTAGGTGTCGCCGGCGTCCCAGTCGTTGCCGGCGTTGACAGAGTCGTTATAACTCATGGCGGAATCGGCCTTGTAGGTGCCGTTGACCAGGGCGGTCATGTCCATGGGCAGGTCGGCGCCCTCGCCGCCCACGCGGGAGATGAAGATGACGGCGGTGTCCGAGAAGGACTTGGCGTTGTTGATGAGCTCAGAGGAGTACAGGTCCGCGCCCGGCTGAGGCAGGGTCCAGTCCTGGTTCCACATACTCACGTTGGGCAGGGAGTTGTCGTGATAGTTGGTGTAGAAGTCGATGAGCTCCTGGTTGTACTCGATGTTGGAGCTCTTGAGGGCGTCCAGGAAGGTGACGGTGGGGTAGGCGGTGTTCAGCGCGCCGGAGCCGGTGCCGCCGTAACAGGGGTTGGTGGCGGACCAGCCGAACACGTTGATCTTCTTGTTTTGGAGAGGCAGGATGCTGTCCTCGTCCTTCAGAAGAGTGATGCCCTCCCGGCAGATCTCAGTGACCAGCTCGGTGGCCTCCGCTGTGGTGGCGTCGTCGATCTTGGACACCGGCTTGCCGGCCACAGAGGTGAGCAGGGTGGCCATGGGGCCGGTGCAGATCAGGTTCACCACGATGAGGATCACCAAAACTGCGGCCACCCATGCGCTGCCGCGGATCAGACCCTTGGAGTTTTTGGGGGCCTTCATGGCGGCCACTGTTACCACGATGGCGGCGATGAGCGCAATGGCAATGACCACCAGGTGGGGGGCGACCTGCGTCAGTACGTTCGCAACGTCGGCCCAGTTGATTTGTAACATTTCTTCTTCCTCCTCATTCACTTTTTGGCGTGGGCGGAACGGCCCCGCGCCATGACAAAAGGAGTATACCAGAGTTTTAGGCGCTGTGCGGCGTTTTGCGTAAACTGCGTGATTTTGTGCGCAAACTGCATTTCAAATTGTGCATTCCTGATAAATAGACGGGCCGCGTTCTTGGCACTTTTCACAATTTGGTATTTTTTTCATTGCCTTTGGATGGAGTTTATGATAGAATACCACAGTAAGCATTGGCAAACTCAACCGCCCAGCGGCGTTGATTGGAGTGAGCGCGTTGAATATCCATGAATCTGCGGAAAACTATCTGGAGGCCATCTTAGCCCTGGGGGAGAAGGGGCCGGTGCGGTCCATTGACGTGGCCCAGCACTTGAATTTCTCCAAGCCCAGCGTCAGCCGGGCCATGAGCCTGCTCCGCGAGGGAGGGTTTGTGGTGATGGATGCCGGAGGTTTTCTCACGCTCACGCCGGAAGGGCAGGAGATTGCCCAGCGTATTTACGAACGGCATCTGCTGCTGACAAAATGGCTCACTCATCTGGGGGTGTCGGAACAGGTGGCCGCAGAGGACGCCTGCCGGATTGAGCATGATCTAAGCGTGGAGTCCTTCGCCGCGCTGCGCGCCCACATCAAACGGGATCTGGGCATGGAGTGAGAGAAAGAAAAACGACAGACAAAGCCGCCGCTGAAACAGCGGCGGCTTTACGTGCACAGCGGCTGGGCGCCGCTTTGTCATCATGCTGTGGAGCGCTCACGGTGTCTGCTGGTCCGATCCAGATCCTGTTATCGGTCGCTGCTCCGCGCTTCTGATTTCTCCGCACAAATTTTGGGAAAAGAGCCGGCGTACCTTCGCCGGGTCGGACTCTTGCCCCAGGGCCCACATCAGCTTGGTGACGGCGGCCTCGGTGGTCATGTCCCAGCCCTGGACCACCCCCTCCGCCAGCACCTTCTGCCCCGCTTGGTAGAGGGAGAAGTTGCTGCTTTCGTACAGGCACTGGCTGCACACCACCACGGTCATCCCCGCCTGGGCCGCGGCGTGGAGCTTTTCGATAAGGTTGCGGCGGATGAAGTGGAGCCCGCCCGCGCCAAAGGCCTCGATGACCACGCCCCGGTAGTGCATCCGCAGCAGCATATCGAAGATTTCCGGGTCCAGGCCGGGGGTGAGTTTGATGAGAAACACCTGCTCGCACAGCTTGTCCCGCAGGACGCAGGGGCCGTCCGCAGGGGGAATGGCGTCCTCCCGGACGCTCAGCCCCGCGCCGCTTACCTCGGCGGCCAGCGGCCAGTTTACACTGTCAAAGGCGCCAAAGGCGGTGGTGTGGGTTTTTACCGCTCGGCAGCCCAGCATCACCCGCCGGTTGAATGCCAGGAACACCCCGCCCCAGCCGGATGCCGCCATGGCAAAGGCGGTGCGGAGATTGTCCAGCCCGTCGGTGAGGGGGTGCTCGATGGGCAGTTGGGCCCCGGTGAGTACCACGGGAATCGGGATATTGCGCACCATGTAGGAGAGAACTGAGGCGGTGTAGGCCATGGTGTCGGTGCCGTGGGATACTACGATGCCGTCGAAGTCATTGCGGGCATCAAAGACGTGCCGGGCGATGAGCCGCCACTCCTCGGGCTGGATATTGGACGAGTCCAAATGGAGAATGTCCCGGACGGTGAGGCGGTAGCTGTCGGGCAGGCCGCCCAGGTGGTGGGTGAGGGCCGCCCCATCCAAGCCGGGAGCCAGCCCTTCGTCGGTGAGCCGGGAGGCGATGGTGCCGCCGGTGGTGAGCAATAAAATGCGTTTCATGGCAGGTCTCCTTGGTTAAAATGGAAGGTATGCCCAGTATAATCCATGGGCGGAGGATTTGCAAGTGTTGTCAACCGCCGCCGGTTCTGTTATACTAAAAAATAAAATGTAAAAGGAGCGCGTTATGAAATACGATCTTTTGATAGTGGGCGGAGGCCCCGCCGGTCTCACCGCCGCTATCCACGCCCGTGTCCGCGACAAGTCCGCGCTGGTGATCACCAACGAGCCCACCGCCTCCCCGTTGTGCCGGGCTCCCGCCATGGCCAATTACCCCGGGCTGCCGGGCGTGACCGGCCTGGAGCTGGTACAGCGCCTGGTGGCCCAGGCGGAGGAGCTGGGCGCGCAGTTCAAGCAGGGCCGGGCGCTGTCTGTGATGCCTATGGGCAGCTCGGTGATGGTGTCGGTGGAGAACGACGCGGTAGAGGGCCGGGCGGTGATTTTGGCCCCCGGCGTGTCCCGGGCCGCGCCCCTCAAGGGAGAGACGGAGCTGCTGGGCCGGGGGGTGAGCTACTGCGCCACCTGCGACGGGATGTTCTACCGGGGCAAGCGGGTGGTGTGCGCCGGGGACGCCCCCAATTTTGAGGAGGAAGTGGAATTTCTGCGCTCCATCGGCTGTGAGGTCACGGTGAAGCGGCTGGCGGGGCTGGAAATTTTGGGAGAGGACCGGGTGAACGGGGTGCGTACTGCCGCAGGGGAGGCCGTGCCGTGTGACGGAGTATTTTTGCTGCGCGCCTCCATCGCTCCCGCCCAGCTGGCCCCCGGACTGGAGATGGAAGGGGGCTATATCAAGGTGGACGGGCGCATGGCCACAAGCCTGCCGGGGGTGTACGCCGCGGGGGACTGCACCGGACAGCCCCTCCAGCTGGCCCGCGCGGTGGGGCAGGGGCAGACCGCCGCTCACTTCGCCCTGGAGGGAGTGGACTGAGGACGGACATTTTTTCCTAATTTTTCGTGAACTTCGATTTCCTGTATTGAAATTTTCTTTAGAAGATGGTAACATAGAAATATCAAAGGGGGACTCCCCCCAATACTCAAGTAAGGAGTGATCAAAATGGTCAAGGTCATTATGGGCCTGAAGGGCACTGGAAAGACCAAGCAGATGATCGATCTCATCAATACAGCGGTGGATACGGAGCATGGCAACGTGGTGGCAATCGCCCATAATTCCAAGCTGAACTATAAAATCAACTATAAAATCCGCTTGGTGGACACCTCGGATTACAGCATTCCCAACTATGATACGCTGCGGGGTTTCCTGTACGGGCTGTACGCCAGCAATTATGATATTACCCATGTGTTTATTGAGAGCCTGAACAAGCTGGTGCCCACCGTGGGCAACGAGGACGTGGAGCCCTTCCTGGATTGGTTGGAGGCCTTCTCCCAGAAAAGCGGCATCAAGTATACCGTTTCCATCAGCGAGGATGCGGCCAAGGCCAGCGAGGGCGTGCGCAAGTACTTTTAAGAGGCGGCCACGGTATTTTCCCTGAGCTCAACCGGGCGGGCGGAAGCCCGCCCGGTTTTTTTAACAGTTTAACAAGGAGGTTTTGTCTATGGATTGTACCCAAGCCATCCGCGCCCGGCGGAGCATCCGTAAGTATCAGCCCGGCGTCTCCATTCCCCAGAAGGACGTGGAGACGATGCTGGAGGCGGCCATGATGGCCCCCAGCGCCCGCAACATCCGCCCCTGGGAATTTTTTGTGGTGGAGGACCCGGAGCTCAAGAGCAAGCTGCGCCACGCCCACTCCTTCGCCACCATGCTGGACACTGCGCCCCTGGCCATTGTGGTGTGCGCCCAGCCGGAGAAGCAGACCGGCGTGGTGGCCGGCTACTGGCCGCTGGACTGCGGTGCGGCGGTGGAAAACCTGCTGCTCCAGGCGGTGGCGCTGGGCTATGGCGCGTGCTGGTGCGGGTGCTGGCCCAGCCCCCGGATATCCAAAATCCAGGAGCTTTTGGATACCCAGGCCGTCCCGGTGGCCCTTATCGCTGTGGGCGCGCCGGACGAGGCACCCGAGGCCCGTGGACATTACGACCCGGCCAAAGTAACCTGGCTGCGGGCATAAGAGGGGAGGAGCGTATGTGAACGAGCGGAAAAGAACCGTAAAGGAGCCGGAGGAGGTGGTGAGCAGCATAGTCCTTCCTCGCGTCATCCATCTGGTTCCCATGGACAACATCGGCGGCTTTGATGTCCGGCCCGGTTTTTATGAGACCAACGGCGCCACGGCCATTCCCGGAGGCGTCAATTTCACCGTCTACTCCCACGGCGCCACGGGCATTGAGCTGCTGCTGTTCCACCGAGAGGAGACGGAGCCCTTCGCGGTGCTCCCCTTCCCGGAGCACTACCGAATTGGCAATGTGTACTCCATGATTGTGTTCAAGCTGAACATTGAGGAGTTTGAGTACGCTTACCGGGTGGACGGCCCCTATGAGCCGGAGCGGGGGCTTATCTTTGACAAGAGCAAGTACCTGCTGGACCCCTACGCCAAGGCGGTGACTGGCCAGAGCGCCTGGGGCAAAGCGCCGCCCCACGGCCAGCACTACAAGGCCAGAGTGGTGAAGGACGACTTCGACTGGGGCAATATCCGCGCTCCCCTGATTCCCATGGAGGACCTCATCATCTATGAGCTCCATGTCCGTGGCTTTACCAAGGACCCCTCCTCCGGAGTGGTCCATCCGGGTACGTTTGCCGGCTTGATGGAAAAGCTGCCCTATTTGGAGTCTCTGGGGATCAATGCGGTGGAGCTGATGCCGATTTTTGAGTTTGACGAGATGCTGGACTACCGGGAGGTGAACGGAGAGAAGCTGTATAATTATTGGGGGTACAGTACGGTGAGCTTTTTCGCCCCCAACACCAGCTATACCGCCAGCACGGAGTATAACCGGGAGGGCAACGAGCTGAAACGGTTTATCCAGGCGTGCAAGCAGCGGGGCATCGAGGTTTACCTGGACGTGGTATTCAACCATACCGCCGAGGGCAATGAGATGGGTCCCTTCTTCTCTTTTAAGGGGTTTGACAACAGCATCTATTATCTGCTTACCCCAGAAGGGTACTATTACAATTTCTCCGGCTGCGGCAACACCCTAAACTGCAACCACCCCATTGTGCACCAGATGATTCTGGACTGCCTGCGGTATTGGGTCACCACTTACCGGGTGGACGGCTTCCGCTTTGATTTGGCCTCCATTCTGGGCCGGGACGAGAACGGCGCGCCTATGGTGTCCCCGCCCCTGCTTCAAGCCATGGCCTTCGACCCCATTCTGGGGGACGTGAAGCTCATCGCCGAGGCGTGGGACGCAGGCGGGCTCTATCAGGTGGGGTCCTTCCCCGCGTGGAACCGCTGGGCGGAGTGGAATGGGCGCTACCGGGACGATATGCGCCGGTATCTCAAAGGGGACGAGGGGATGGCCCAGGCCGCCGCCCTGCGTCTGACCGGCTCTAAGGATATCTACAGTACCGCGGAGCGGCGCAACGCTTCGGTGAATTTCCTCACCTGCCACGATGGCTTCACCCTCCACGACCTGTATGCCTACAACGCAAAGCACAATGAGCGCAACGGCTGGAACAACACCGATGGGGCCAACGACAATAACAGCTGGAACTGCGGCGCGGAGGGGGAGACGGACGACCCAAGCGTCAACCAGCTGCGCCAGCGCATGGTGCGCAACGCCTTTGCGGTGCTGATGTGCTCCCGTGGGATTCCCATGTTTCTGGCGGGAGATGAGTTCGGCAACACCCAGTTCGGCAACAATAACGCCTACTGCCAGGACAATATCACCTCCTGGCTGGACTGGTCCCTGTTAGAGAAAAACCAGGGGCTGTTCCGATTTTTCCAGTATATGATTCGCTTCCGCCAGAGCCACCGGGTTCTGCGCTGTGACATGAGCGGGGGAGCCTGTGGCTTCCCGGATGTAAGCTTCCACGGCGTGGCCCCCTGGGCGGAGCGATTCGGCCCCCAGGATCGCTATGTGGGGGTGATGTTTGCTGGGGCGGAGCGCAACGTGGGACCTCAGATTGTCTACGTGGCCGCCAACTCCTATTGGGGAGAGCTGAACGCGGCGCTGCCCCAGCTGCCCGCTTCCATGAGATGGGAGCAGGTGGTGGACACCTGGGAGGAGGAGCAGAGCGCCCACTGGGTGGAGAACAACTGCTTTACCATCGGGCCGCGCAGCGTAAAGGTATTTGTGGCCAAGTAATAGGGGGAGGATGGAATGGCGATGGATTACGCGGCAGAATCGCTGAAACTGCATTACCAGTGGCGGGGCAAGCTGGACACCGTACCAAAAATGGAGGTGAAGGATAGGCAGTCCCTGTCCCTGGCCTACACCCCCGGGGTGGCCCAGCCCTGCCTGGAAATCAAGCGGGATATCGATAAAAGCTATGAGCTCACCGGGCGGTGGAATACGGTGGCAGTGGTTACAGACGGTACGGCGGTGCTGGGCTTGGGGGACATCGGCCCCGAGGCCGGTATGCCCGTGATGGAGGGCAAGTGCGTGCTGTTTAAGGCCTTCGGCGGGGTGAACGCGGTGCCGCTGTGCGTGCGCTCCAAGGACGTGGACGAGATTGTCAACACCGTGGCCCTGCTGGCGGGGTCCTTCGGCGGGGTGAACTTAGAGGACATCTCCGCCCCCAGGTGCTTTGAAATCGAGCGGAAGCTCAAAGAGCGCTGCGACATCCCCGTTTTCCACGACGACCAGCACGGCACCGCCATCATCGTGGCAGCGGCGCTGACCAACGCGCTGAAAATCGTGGGCAAGGAGCTGTCCCAGATCAAGCTGGTGATGTCCGGGGCGGGGGCCGCCGGGACGGCCATCTTCAAGCTGCTCTGGTCCATGGGACTGCGCCGCGCCGTTTTGTGCGACATCAAGGGGATTGTGCGCCCTGGACGGCCTGATCTGGCGGGTGATTCCGCTCTGTCGGAATTGGCGGACATGACCCGCCCGGAGACTGCCGAGGGCGGGCTGGTGGAGGCGATGAAAGGCGCGGACGTGTTCATCGGCGTATCCGCGCCGGGGATTGTCACCCAGGACATGGTGCGCTCCATGGCGCCCAACCCTGTGCTGTTTCCCATGGCCAATCCCACGCCGGAGATTATGCCCGACCTGGCAAAAGAGGCCGGAGCGGCGGTGGTGGGCACCGGCCGCAGTGATTTTCCCAACCAAATCAACAACGTGCTGGCCTTCCCCGGCGTGTTCCGGGGGGCGTTTGACGTACGGGCGTCGGATATCAACGAGGAGATGAAGCAGGCCGCCGTAAAAGCGCTGGCGGAGCTGGTGGGGCCGGAGGAGCTGTCCCCGGACTATATCATCCCCGCCGCCTTTGACGAGCGGGTGTGCCCCGCGGTGGCGAAAGCGGTGGCCCAGGCCGCCCGGAGAACGGGCGCGGCGCGGACGTAAACGGCATGAAGCAAACGGAACAGGAGCGCCGGTGGAGCCGGGGCTCCTGTTCCATATTGTGGCTGTTCCAACCCTTGACGGCCCCACACCTTTTGCGGTATACTATATTATTAGGGTTAAAATGTGCTGTGCAGAGCGCGGCTTCAGCTTTTCCGCGGTTTTTCGCGGCGATAACAGGATTAGGCAGGTGCAGATATGGCGAAATCCACACCAAAACAGCAATATGGCAACGACTCCATCTCCTCTCTGAAGGGGGCGGACCGGGTGCGCAAGCGCCCCGGCGTCATCTTCGGCTCCGACGGGCTGGAGGGCTGCGAGCACGCAGTGTTTGAAATCCTCTCCAACGCCATCGACGAGGCCCGGGAGGGCCACGGTGATTTGATCACCGTTACCCGGTACGAGGACAAATCCATCGAGGTGGAGGACTTTGGCCGGGGCTGCCCGGTGGACTGGAACGAGGCGGAGGGCCGCTACAACTGGGAGCTGGTGTTCTGCGAGCTGTACGCCGGGGGTAAGTACAAGGACGGCGACGGGGACAATTATGAGTACTCTCTGGGTCTCAACGGTCTGGGCTCCTGCGCCACCCAGTACGCCAGCGAATACTTCAATGCGGTGATTTACCGGGACGGCTTCAAATACACCCTCCACTTTGAGAAGGGCGAGATTGTGGGGGAGATGAAGAAGGAGCCCGCCGACCGAAAAAAGACCGGTTCCAAATTCCACTGGAAGCCCGACCTGGACGTGTTCACCGACATCGACATACCCGTGGACTACTACACTGACGTGATGAAGCGCCAGGCGGTGGTGAACGCAGGGGTGACGTTCCGCTTCCGCAGTCAGACGGGAGGAAAGTTTGAGACCACTGATTTCTGTTATGAGAACGGCCTCGTTGACTACGTATCCGAACTGGCCGGGGAGGACTCTCTCACCGCCCCCGTGTTCTGGCAGGCGGAGCGCCGGGGGCGGGACCGGGCGGACAAGGGCGAGTACAAGGTGAAGCTGTCCGTTTCCTTCTGCTTCTCCAACCGGGTGCAGCTGATTGAGCACTACCACAACTCGTCCTGGCTGGAGCACGGCGGCTCGCCGGAAAAGGCCATGCGCCTGGCCTTTGTGTCGGCCATTGACGGCTGGCTGAAGCAGAACGGCAAGTATCAGAAGAACGAGGCCAAGGTGACATGGGCGGACATCCAGGACTGCCTGGTGCTGGTGAGCAGCAACTTCTCCACCCAGACCAGCTATGAGAATCAGACGAAAAAGTCCATCACCAACCGCTTTGTCCAGGAGGCCATGACGGAGTTTCTCCGGGCCCAGTTAGAGGTCTACTTCATCGAAAATCCCATGGACGCGGAGAAGATCGCCGGACAGGTGCTGGTGAACAAGCGCTCCCGGGAGACGGCGGAGAAGACCCGTCTGGGGATCAAAAAAAAGCTGTCCGGCTCGGTGGACATCTCCAACCGGGTGGCCAAGTTTGTGGATTGCAGAACCCGTGACGTGGACAAGCGGGAGCTGTACATTGTGGAGGGCGACTCCGCCCTGGGCAGCGTAAAGCTGGCACGGGACAGCGAATTTCAGGCCATTATGCCCATCCGGGGCAAAATTCTCAACTGCCTGAAGGCGGACTACGCCCGCATCTTCAAAAGTGAAATCATCACCGACCTGCTGAAAGTGATGGGCTGCGGGGTGGAGGTCAAGGACAAGCACGTGAAGGACCTGAACGCCTTTGACCTGGACAGCCTGCGCTGGAACAAAATCGTCATCTGCACCGACGGCGACGAGGATGGCTTTCAGATTCGTACGCTGGTGCTGGCCATGCTCTACCGGCTGACCCCCACCTTGATTCAGGAGGGGTATGTGTATATCGCCGAGTCCCCCCTGTACGAAATCACCTGCAAGGAGAAGACATGGTTTGCCTACTCCGATCGGGAGCGTAACGAGATTGCCGCCTCTCTGGAGGGAAAGAAGTTCGACGTGCAGCGCTCCAAGGGCCTGGGTGAGAACGAGCCGGACATGATGTGGCTGACCACCATGTCTCCGGAGACGAGAAGGCTCATCAAGGTGATTCCTGAGGATGTGGAGCGCACCGCCCAGGTGTTTGAGATGTTCCTGGGCAATGACCTCCAGGCCCGCAAGGACCACATCGCGGACGAGGGGTATAAATACCTCGATTTGGCCGACATTTCATAGAAGCGCGGAGCCGTTGTGAGCAGCGCGACAATACCATATTCCCCGCCGCGGGCGCGGCGCGAACATACAAACCCACATAAGATGAAGGAGGAACCTGTCATGAAAAAACTGCTTGCCCTGTTGTTATCCATGGTGATGGCCGCGTCCCTTACGGTCCCTGCGCTGGCGGCATCCCCGTCGAGAGCGTCCCGAATCACAATCAATGTGGATGGACGTATGCTGATAATTCCCGATGGTGTGTCGCCGGAGATCAAGGACGGGCGCACCATGGTCCCCATCCGCGCGGTGTCGGAGGCGCTGGGCGCCGACGTGGGCTGGGACCAGACCACCAAGCAGGTGACTCTGGAGCGCGCCGGGGTCACCATTGTGATGACGGTGGACAGCAAGACTGCTTACGTCAACGGAGAGCCCGTGGAGATGGACGTGGCCCCGTATATCACCAACGGTCGGACCCTCATCCCCGCCCGGTACGTGGCGGAGTTCTTCGGCCAGAAGGTGGACTGGGACGGCGCGGCCAGCACCGTGAGCATCACAGAGGACAAATCCGCGGTGGGCGAGAGCAATCTGGAGCGGTGGGCGATGCCGATGGGGGCCATACAGCAGGGGATGAACGAGGGCTCCCACCGCTGGTTCGCCTATTACCGCGGTTCCACCGTCGCCGCGTACAGTCCCAACGGCGGGTTCGGCGGCAAGGAGGTGCTTCCCTCCGTGCGCTGCCGGGATATGCTCAGCTACGGATGGGACATCAGCAGCCGGGAGGAGCTGATTGCGACCGTCTGTTACATGACGCTCCACGGCCACAACGAAGATTTCCTGGAAGACGTGGCCTATATCAAAACCCTTACCTCCGCGGAGTACGGCCAGTATCTCAACAGCGACGGCGTGGACTCCTATATGTTCCCCTATACCAAGCAGCTTGGTGAGAAGTGGGGCGACCGGGGTATCCTATGCTGGGACCTGTTCCGGATGTCCAGCCTGGTGCAGTGGGGCTATGTGGCGGGGTATATTACCTATCCTGAGGCCCTGGCCCTGCTGGAGCCCGCCGCCACGCTGCTGTGTGAGAACTTCTCCTCCTGGGAGGAGGCGTATGAAAACTACCTGGAAGGCTATAACTGGTGGGCCCGCAA
>CAJULM010000054.1 GCA_910587285.1 uncultured Oscillospiraceae bacterium
GGTTGGCCGGGTCGCCCTTGGTCATGGTCCAGATGATGGGGAAGGAGTTGAACACGTAGATGATGTTCAGCACGGTGGACACCGTTAGGGAGGACTTGACCAGGGGCAGCGTGATTTTGAACAGCTTCTGCCAGTAGGTGGCTCCGTCCACGGTGGCGGCCTCGTAGTAGGAGGCGTCGATGCTCTGAAGTCCCGACAGCACGCAGAAGGTGACGAAGGGGACGGTGACGAAAATGCCGCAGGCGATCTCCCAGGCGAAGTAGGCCTCTGGGGTGGGCGTCCAGTTCACCGGCTGGCTGATGATGTGCAGCTTCATCAGCAGAGTGTTCAGTGTGCCATAGTCCTTGTTGATGATGAAGCCCCAGGCGCTGGCCTGGATGACGAGGGTGGTGGCCCAGGGGAACACCACGATGGCACGGGCGACCTTCCGGCCGCGGAACTTGTTGTTCAGAATCAGGGCCAGGATGAAGCCCAGCACGGTGGAGAGCACCACCACGGCGATGGTCCACACCAGGGTGTTTTTCAGCACCAGGCTGAAGGCGGGGGCCTTGACTACCTTGATGAAGTTTTCAAAGTTATTAAAGCCCTTGAGCTGGTTGGTTTTTGTCACCGCATTCATGGACATCTGGAACACCTTGCAGATAGGGATCACGATAAAGATAGCCATGAGGATGACGCTGGGGGCAATCCAGATGTACGGCTCAATGGCGCGAAAAACCTTTTTGCCCGAATGGAGTGTTTTCTGATTGGCGGGGACAGCGGTGGGCGCGGTCGTTTTTTTCACTGGTGGACACCTCCCTAATTTCTCTCATATAAGCTCCTTCCGACCGTTTTCAAAACGCGGCGCAGGCCGCCCTTTGAAAACGTCGGAAAGAAGCCGCGGGCCAGGCCGCTTTGGCCTGGCCCGTGGCAGTTCAATATTTCGGTTTCAGATAGGCAGGATGGGCTTAGCCGGCGATCTCAGACTGGAGATTATCCAGCAGCTCCTGAACGTTGCCGCCCAGCAGAGCCTGCTGCTCCACATTGATGACGCCCTGCTTCACGTCGGCCCACTCGGCCTTGGCGGTGGGATAGAATTTGCAGGAGCCCACGATGTCAACCCAGGGAGCCATGGCGGGGTCGGAGGCGGCCACGATCTCACCACCGGCGGAGGTAGCGGGCAGGAAGCCCTCCATCAGCACCCAGTCGGAGTAGCGGCTGTCCTCATAGAAGAAATCGAAGAAGGTCTTGATGGCCTCGATCTTCTCGGGGGAGTGGTTGTTGTCGAAGCACATGAAACGGTCCATAACGCCGGCGGAGACGGAGGCGTTGCCGCCGTTGGTGGGGATGGCGGCGAAGGCATAGTTGATCTGATCCGCCTCAGGGGTATTGGCCTTGGCATAGTTGTCGGCGATGTAGGTGGGGATGGAGTTGGGGCCGATGACCATGGCCAGCTTGCCGGCGCCGAACAGGTCCTGCAGGTTGTAGCGGGTCTCGTTGGCGGGGTCAGAGTTGGTGTAGCCGTCGTTGACCAAGCCGATAGCGTACTCAATGGCTTCCACGTTCTTCGGGTCGTTCAGAATCCAGTTGCCGTCGGCGTCGGTGAAATCGCTGCCGTTGTTCCAGACGTAGTAGGCAAAAGCGGCCTGGCCCTCGTCGGTGGTCATGTCAATGCCCCAGGGGTAGATGCTGGAGTCATAGGCCTTGATGGCCTCGCAGGCGGCCTTCAGCTCGTCCCAAGTGGTGGGAACCTCTACGCCGGCAGCTTCCAGAATGTCCACATTGTAGTACATGGCGCGGGCGGAGGCCAGATCGGGGATGGCCCACACGGTGCCGTCCACCACGGACTGCTCCAGGAAGGCGTCATAGAACTTGGCGTAGGTCTCCTGGGACACGTAATCCTGAGCGGGGAGGAGCAGGTTGTCGGCCTGGTAGTCGGCGAACACGTCGATGTTCAGGATGTCGGGGGCGTTGTTGCCGCCCAGACGGGTGTTGACCACGGTGTAGATGTCATTCCAGGACACCACTTCCACGGTCAGATTAATGTTGTCATAGGCAGCGTTGAATTCCTTCTGGAAATCGGCCCACCACTGCTTGGTGTTCTGGCCGTACTCAGCGGCGATGACGTTGATGTCGATCTTCTCAGCGGAGGGAGGGTTGTTGTCGTTGTTGTTCTCGACAGGGGTGCTGTTCTCAGCGGGGGGATTGCTGGCGGGGGCGTCGGCTTTGTTGCCGCAGGCGGCCAGAGAGAACATCATGGTGGCGGCCAGCAGCAGTGCAAGAATCTTCTTCATTTTCATTCTCCTTCTTGAATAAGATATTCCCCTTCCGCAAACAGGTGCCGGGAGGGGGCAAAGCTTGTCGGTAAATTTCACAAACAGGCTCTGCTGATGATGATTATACTTGGGTGTTCTGTGAATAAATAGGTGATGGCGTTCAGTTTATAGCAAAATCGTACGAATCTGAAAATTCGTACGATTTTTGCGGAATTATTCTCGGTTCATTTCCTCCGGCGTGCGGCGTACGCTTTTGCGGAAGCGGCTGGGCGTCATACCGGTGACGGAGCGGAACACCTTGGTAAAGTAATTGTAATCGCTGATGCCTACCGCGTCGGCCACGGCGGATATGGGCATAGCGCTCTGAAGCAGCAGGCGCTTGGCGGCGGTGATGCGGCGCTGGGCGATCAGGTAGGAGAGAGTGTGGCCGCCGGACAGCTCCTTGGCCAAGGCGCACAGTCTGGTGCGGCCGATGTGGAGCTGCTGGGAGAGGGAGGCAAGAGAGAGCTTCTCCATATAGTGCTGGTCAATATACCGCTCCAGCCGCTGCTGGTCAGTTTGCTCGGCGGACAAAATCATGTCCTCCAGGCGGATATAGGCGGACAGGGCCTCCAGCGTTTCAGCGTAAGCGCGCAGCTCCTCGTCGGAGCACTGGCGGAACTGGAGAAAGGAGCGGTGCAGCTCCTCCAGGTCCCCGGGCCACCAATCCAGCAGAGCGCGGGTGCGCTCCCACTGCTCCTCAACGGGGGTGCGGTCCAGGTAGCAGCCGAAAATCAGATAGGCCAGGGGCTTTTCTGGAGTGTACAGGGGCATGAGGGCCTCACAGATGCCCAGGTGGCAGCGGTAGTATTGAAATCCGCCGTCCCCGGCGTAGGTCTGCACCTTCCAAGCGTCGCAGGCCACGCAGCGCTGGTGCCCCTCGGGATCGGCGTTGATGGTCCGGCAGAAGGGGGGGTGGCCGCTGAACAGCTGGATATCCCGGCCGTTGACATCTAAAATATTGGCGGGAACGCCGGTGAGCGTGTCCAGATTGGCTATGAGCCGGCGCAGCCGCGCCTCGTCAAACAGGGTGTTCAAGCTGTGTCAGCCTCCCTCTCATGGCGCTTTGCCTCAAGGCAAAGCGTACACGGGGCATATGCCCCGTGTACAATAGGCTTATTCAAATTTTGGAGAACTCAGCCCTTGCGGTACTTTGCCACAATGGCCTCCAGCTCGGCCCAGCGCTCCTCCATGTCCGCCACCAGCTTGAACTGGGTGCGGCAGCGGTCCAGGTTGTGCTTTTCCCGGGCGATGTGGAAATACTCGTCGCCGACCAGGTAGTCGGTGAGGAAGCGGATACCGCACTCCAGGGTCATCAGCTTGGCGCCCCAGGGGAGATAGGCGATCTCCTCGTCAGTGAGCGCGTCCCCTGCCTGGCTCAAAAAGGCGTCGGTGTAGATTGCGAACAGCTCCACGTCCAGGTTTACCTTGGTCAGATCAGTCTCGTCCTCAGCGCAGTGGTTGGCGCCGAAGCGGATGGAGTCGCCGAAGTCGTAGATCACCAGGCCGGGCATGACGGTGTCCAGGTCGATGATGCACACGCCCTCGCCGGTCTTTTCGTCCATGAGAACGTTGTTCAGCTTGGTGTCGTTGTGGGTTACACGCAGGGGGAGCCGGCCCTCCCGCATGGCGCTGAGGGCCACAGAGCAGTCCGCCTCCCGGTCCAGCACAAACTGGATTTCGCTGCGGCATTCGGCGGCCCGGCCCAGTTTGTCCGCGGACACGGCGGCCTTGAACTTGGCCAGCCGGTCCTCGGTGTTGTGGAAATTGGGGATGGTTTCGTACAGGGTGTCCGCGGGGTAGTCCCGCAGCAGCTTCTGGAAGCGGCCGAAGGCCCGGCCGGAGGCGGCGAACAGCTCCGGTGTTTCCGCCGACTGGTAGCATACGGTGCGTTCCACAAAGGGATACAGCCGCCATGCGCCGCCCTGGCTGTCGGTAAAGTATGGTTCGCCGCTGCGGGGGCGGACGACTTGAAGGGCCTCCCGGGTGCGGTCGCCTCCGCTTTTCTCAATCTCCCGGCCCAGGTAGTCGGTGACGCCGATGATGTTTTCCATCAGCTGGTCGGGCCGTTTGAAGGCGGCGGGACTCATGCGCTGGAGGATGAAGCGCCGGCAGCACAGGTCCTCCGGTTGGGTATGTACCACGAAGGTGTCGTTGATATGGCCTTGGCCGAACCGGATGGCGCCCACCACGGGCGCGCCGAAGTCGAAGGCTTCCAGCGCCTCGTTCAGCACTGCTTGCAGCTGTTCCATATCCTTATGCCTCCCAAAGCTGGTCGGGGTAGAGCCCGGCCTGTGTCTTTTCCGCAATGGCGGCGACTACGGTGGGCTTGTCCTCCCGGTAGGTGACGCCGTACCACTTGTCCTCGCTGAGCAGCACCCGCACCTGGGCCTTGCCCTCGCCAATGAGCTGCTCCACTACGGTGGGCAGGAAATACTCCGCCTTGGCGGGGTTTTCCGCCAGCGCCTTGTCCAAGAAAGCGGGGAACCGGGCCAGGGCCTCGTCCATAAAGCTGCGGGTGAAGCCCCACATATTCATGGACACGGTGCCGCCGCCGGGCAGGGCGGTCCAGGTCTGGCCGCCGTCCTCGGTGAAACGGGCATTGTCCCCGTCCTTCTCGATGGCGGTGCGCTCGTGGATGTCCCGCAGAATGTGCTCGCCGTCCACCGTGCACACGCCCCGGGCTACGCTGCCGTTCTCGGTGACGGTGTTTTTGAGCAGGTAGCCCACCATAACGTACTCATACACGTCCCCGTCCGGGTGGGCGCAGAGATAGTCATAAATAAGCTTGTACGCCTCGGGGCCGTAATAGTCGTCGGCGTTGATGATGGCGAAGGGGCCGTCCACCAGGTTCCGGGCGGACAGGGCGGCCTGGGCGGTGCCCCAGGGCTTGGTGCGCTCGGGAGGGACGGCGTAGCCCGCGGGCAGGTCGTCCTTGCGCTGGAAGGCGTACTTCACGTCCATTACTTTGGACACCCGGTCGCCGATGCAGGCGCGGAAATCGGCCTCGTTCTCCTCCTTGATGACGAAAATCACGGTGTCGAACCCGGCCCGGTGGGCGTCATAGATAGAGTAGTCGATAATGAGCTGGCTGTGGTTGCCCACGGGGTCCAGCTGCTTGAGGCCTCCGTACCGGCTGCCCATGCCGGCGGCCATGATGACCAATACAGGTTTGTTCATTGCCTTCGCCCTCCCTTTAACCCTTGTATCCGTTGGGATTCATGGACTGCCACTTCCAAGAAGATGCGCACATCTCCTCGATGCCCAGCTGGGCGCTCCAGCCCAGCTCGTCTCTGGCCTTGGCCGGGTCGGCGTAGCAGGCGGCGATGTCGCCGGGGCGGCGGGCCTCGATGACGTAGGGCAGCTCATGGCCGCAGGCCTTCTCATAGGCGTGGACTACGTCCAGCACGGAGTAGCCGTTGCCGGTGCCCAGGTTGCAGACAAACAGGCCGCAGCCGGTGTCCAGCTTCTTCAACGCGGCCACATGGCCGCGGGCCAGATCCACCACATGGATATAGTCCCGCACGCCGGTGCCGTCGGGGGTGTTGTAGTCGTTGCCGAAGACGTGGACCTTTTCCAGCTGGCCCACCGCCACCTTGGCGATATAGGGCACCAGGTTGTTGGGAATACCGTTGGGGTCCTCGCCGATGAGGCCGCTCTCGTGGGCTCCGATGGGGTTGAAGTAACGCAGCAGGGCCACGTTCAGCTCAGGGTCGGCGGCGCAGATGTCGGAGAGAATCTGCTCCTGGAACAGCTTGGAGGTGCCGTAAGGATTGGTGGTGCCGCCGGTGGGGAAGTCCTCCTGAATGGGGACAGTGTGTGGGTCGCCGTACACTGTGGCGGAGGAGGAGAACACAAAGTTCTTCACTCCGTAGCGGCGCATGGCCTGGAGCAGATACAGGGTGCTGATCAGGTTGTTGGAGTAGTACTCCAGGGGCTTGGCCACGCTTTCACCCACCGCCTTGAGCCCGGCAAAGTGGATGACGGCGGTGATGTTGGGGTGCTGGACGAACAGCGCCTCTACCTCGTCCTCATGGCACAGCTCCGTTTTAATGAAGGGAACCTTTTTGCCGGTGATTTTTTCCACCCGGACCAGGGCCTCCTCGCAGGAATTGTAGAGATTGTCCGCCACGATGATGTCATAGCCCGCCTGGATGAGCTCCACACAGGTGTGGCTGCCGATATAGCCGGCGCCGCCGGCGACAAGAATGGACATGGTGAGCGCTCCTTTCTAATGATGGGGCAGTGAGTTGTGTTTGGAATCTGACTCTATTGTAAGCGGGCTGGGCGGGAAAGGGAATATGCAATCGTCTACATTATTTGCACAATCGTCCGTCAACGGGGCCGCGCCCTCGGACAGCATTTTGACGCTGCGCTCGTACTCGCTGGGCGACATCCCGGTGGCGATGTGAAAGCGGCGGGAAAAGTAGTGGACGGACTGGAAGCCCAGGCGGGCTGCGATCTGAGTAAAGTTGAAACGCCCCTCCCGGATCATGCGCCGGGCGGCCTGAATTTTCAGCTGGTTGAAGTAGGCCGCCACCCCGCCGCCGGTGCGGGTGTGGAACAGCTTTTGCAACTGGCTGCGGCCCACCAAATTGTCCCGGCAGATCTCCTCCACGGAGAGGGGGCGGTCCAGGCGCTGCTCCAGATAATGCGCCACCTGGGCGAATACGCTGTCGTCTTCTCCCCGCCGCCCGTCCGTCGACTGGGGCTGAGCCTCCCGCCGGATCAGGCGGATGAGCAGCTCCTCCAGCGCGGCGCAGATGAGCTGCTCTCCGCCGAAGGGCTGCTCCTCCCGGCGCTGAAGCTGGGTGACGGCGGATAGATTCAGCGGCGTGGAGAAGACGGCGGCACTCTCCGCGACGATGCGGCCCAGAAGGGTGCGCTCCTCGGCGCGGATATGGCTCACCCGGTTCCGGAAGAAGTCCATGGCAGGGCCGCCGCAGCCAAAGCCCACGACCACCAGGTCGGGGGCCACGCCCACGGCGGAAAATGCGTGGAATTCCCCCGGCGCGTGGAAAATAACCTGCCCCTGGTTCAGCTGGCAGCTGTGGTCGCCGGCGATGACCCGCACCATGCCCTTATCCACGTACAGCAGCTCCCAGAAATCGTGGCGTTCGCCGGGATAGGCGTAGCTGCCCGTATATTCAAAGTAGTGCACGGAATAGAGCTGGCGCACCGCGATGGGACGGGAAGGGGAGAGGGGGCGGTAGTCTAGACTGTCGTTGGCTTGGCGGCTGTTCACAGCGATTCCTCCCAAAGCAAAATAAAAAACTGTCCCGCCCATTGGGCGGGACAGTTTTTTGGATGGTACGGCTGAAGGGATTCGAACCCCCGACCTTTTGGTTCGTAGCCAAACACTCTATCCAGCTGAGCTACAGCCGCATGTCCTTCGTGGAACCTTGCTTATATTACCACAGCGAAATGAGAAATGCAAGAGTTTTTTTCAAATTTTTATTTTTTTATTTTTTGTTGTCAAAAATCCATAGGCAGGGGAGATAACTTGTGTTATACTATCCTTTAAGCGTGAGGACACAGCGGGCAAAAGGAGTGTGGGAAAATGAGGCGCGGAATTTTATGCGGTTTGCTGGCGTGTGCGCTGGGCGTCTGCCTGAGCGGCTGCGTGTTTGAGCCGGTGGACAATCTGTACGCTCTGCCCGTGCTGCCCCAGGAGTATCGGGACCTTCAATCCACCATCGACTCCACCATGAACGAGTTGGGGGCGGAGTACGCCACCATCAATTACGGCAACAACACCTCCACCATCCAGCTCCTGGATTTGGACGGCGACGGCGAGCAGGAGACGGCGGCGGTATTTCTCCGGGTGACTTCGGCGGAGGAGCGGCCCATGCGGGTGTGTCTGTTCCGCCAGGGCAGCGACCATGCCTACCGGCAGATTCATATGCTGTCCGGCGAGGGCAACTCGATTAACTCCGTGACCTATGAGGATCTGACGGGGGACGGCAGCCGGGAGATCATTGTCAGCTGGCAGCTCAGCGGCGGCGTGCACATTCTGGCGGCCTACAATCTCACCGGCTCCGAGGCGGACGAGCTGATGAGTACTAACTACAACGAGACTTATATGGTAGTGGACCTGGACCGGGACGGAGGGCAGGAAATTCTGATCTTCCAGCAGGACAGCACCGGCGAGGGCTATAATCTGGCGGAATACTACGACTACCAGGGGGGCGTGATGACCAGAACCGCCGTGGCCCCCCTGTCCGACGGGATGCGGGACGTGGTGGCCTCCTCCGTGGGGCGGCTGGCGGACGGAACGCTGGGGGTATATGTTACGGTGGAGATTGAAAACGGCTTGCTCACCGATATCCTGACTCTGGAGCGGGACGGTCTGGCCAACGTCACCCGGGACCCGGAGAGCGGCATCAGCAACGCCACCGCACGGGCCTACACCGAGGTGGCTGCGGCGGACATTAACAACGATGGCGTAATGGAAATTCCCCGGGCGCGGGAACTGGTTCCCCTGGATGCGGAGAACAGCTCTCCCCAGTACTTTATCTATTGGCAGCAGTTTGACTCCAAGGGGAGAGGGAGCACCAGCTGCATGACCTACCATTCTGTGACGGACAGCTGGTACCTAACCCTGCCCAACGGGTGGGATACGGAGCGCATCTCGGCGGTGCGGGACGACAGCCTGAGCATCCGCGGCGAGCGGACGGTGGTGTTTTACTACTGGCCGGAGGAGGAGGACGGGGAGCCGGAGAAGTTCCTCAGCATCTACCGCCTCACCGGCAGCAACCGGCTGGCCCGGTCCAAGCAGGCCGGGCGCATTACGCTGTACAGCGACGGGACCAGCATATACTGCGCGGCGTTGAACGCCGGCGTGTGGGACTGCGGCTTGGACGAGGCGGAGCTGACCCAGCGGTTTAAGCCCATCACGGCGGAATGGGCCACCCAGCAGCGCGCTGGAAGGTGACAATGAGAAAGTGGTGAATGCTTTGACAAGAAAGGTTTTGGTGCTGGAGGATGAGGCCAACATCCGAAGCTTTGTGGTAATCAATCTGAAGCGGGCGGGGTACGATGCCATTGAGGCCGGCACCGGCGAGGAGGCGCTGGCCCTCATTCAGCAGAACCCGGACGTGAAGGTGGCCCTGCTGGATATCATGCTGCCCGGTGAGATGGACGGCTTCGAGGTGTGCCGCCGTATTCGGGCGGGCAACGCTCAGATGGGCATCATTATGCTCACCGCCCGCACCCAGGAGATGGATAAGGTGAGCGGCCTGATGACGGGGGCGGACGACTATGTCACCAAGCCCTTTTCTCCGGCGGAGCTCACCGCCCGGGTGGACGCGCTGTACCGCCGAACGGGCGGAGCCCCGATTCGGGATGTGGACGAGCTGGAACAGCCGCCCTTCCTGCTGAATACCCGCAACCGCACTCTGGAGAAAAACGGCCGGCGGATCAAGCTGACCCAGGTGGAATACTCTATTGTGCGGCTGTTTATGGATAACCCCGGCAAGGCCCTCAGCCGCGAGGAGATACTGGAGGCGGTGTGGGGCAAGGAGTATCTGGGCGAGCTGAAGATTGTGGACGTGAATATCCGCCGCCTGCGCATTAAATTAGAGGACGACCCGCAGAACCCGGCCTATGTGACCACCGTGTGGGGCTACGGGTATAAGTGGGAGGTATGACAACGCCGGTCGGGTCGTCCTGCGCCGCGAAAGCGGTGCCGGCGCGAACGCGCCGCCAAGAATTTTCGCGCAGCGAAAATTTTGAAACCGGCGGGATTCATTCCCGGCGGTTTGAGTCAAATCCGGGGTCCCCGCAAAAGCCGCGGCCTTTTGTGGGGAGCGGCCCGCAGAACCCGGCCTATGTGACTACCGTGTGGGGCTACGGGTACAAGTGGGAAATATAGGGCCGTTATACGACGCCATAAAGGGGGGAGAGAGATGGAGCAGGATGGCCGTAGAAAGCGGCGGAAGACTACGCCGGCGCAGCCCAAAAAAGAGCCGCTGGCGGAGGAGCTTCAAGGCCGTGTGGATAAAAAGGGGCTGAGGGGCAGGCTACGCTGGCGGTGGCTGCTGAATACGCTGGCTGCGACCTTTGTGGTGGTGTCCATCGCGGTGACCGCCTTTTCCCTGGTGATGTATAATTACTATACCTCTACCATTCTGGCTACGCTGGAGAGCAAGGCCCAGACCGCCGCGGGGATGTTCCGTAACTATACTGAGACCACCTATCTCTTTACCGCCCGGCAGTTTATCAACCAGTTTGAAGAAAAAACCACCATCGAAGCTCAGATTCTCAACTCCAATGGCCGGGTGCTCATGTCGTCCATGATGGACATATCCGGCGCCAGTGTAGATACTTTTGATGTGTCCGATGCCATCGGCACCAAGCGGGTGGTGCCCTTTCTGGGGCCGGACCCCAACACGGGAGACCACATTATCTCCGCTTCCGCTCCAGTGGTGTATAATGGCACGGTGGTGGGCGTGGTGCGCATGGTGACCTCTCTGCGCCAGGTGGAGGCCCAGATGACCCGCATTGTGGCGGCGGTGTCCGCGCTGGGGCTGGTGATTTTGGCCATCATGGGAATTGGGGCCAACTATTTCATCAAGTCGGTGCTGGAGCCGGTGATCCGGGTGACGGAGACCGCCAAGCGAATCGCTACGGGCAGCTACGGCGTACAGATGGAGAAAAAATCCAACGATGAGATGGGCGAGCTGGTGGACGCCATCAACGATATGTCCATGAAAATCGACCAGGCCGAGCGCACCCAGTCGGAATTTATCTCCTCCGTGTCCCACGAGCTGCGCACCCCGCTCACCGCCATCAGCGGCTGGGCGGAGACGCTGTATAACGGCGAGGTGCGGGACGCATCCGACGTGAAGAAGGGAATGGGTATCATCGTGTCCGAGGCCCAGCGCCTCACCCGCATGGTGGAGGAGCTGCTGGAGTTTTCCCGCATGGAGACGGGGCGGTTCAACCTGTCGGTGGAGCCCATTGATATCCTGGCCGAGCTGGAGGACGCGGTATACACCTACCGGGAGTTTTTCCGCCGTAAGGGGCTGGAGCTGGACTACACGGAGTGCGATGAGGACCTGCCCATCATCAGCGGGGACCCGGAGCGGCTGCGCCAGGTGTTCTGCAACGTGCTGGACAATGCGGACAAGCACGGAGGAGGGGGCGGGCGCATCGAGGTGTCCGTGGGCCGGGAGGAGGACAGCGTGGTGATCCGCATCCGGGACTACGGCCCCGGCGTGCCGGAGGATGAGCTGCCCTTCATTAAGTATAAGTTTTATAAAGGTTCCTCTAAGGTCCGGGGTTCCGGGATCGGGTTGGCGGTGTGCGAGGAGATCATCAACAGCCATAACGGTGCGCTGAGCATCGGCAACGCTCCCGGCGGCGGGTGCGTGGTAACCATCAGCCTGCCCATAGGGGAGGAAAACGGGTGACATTTCCAGGACATCCTGGCAGAAGATATATCAATCAAAGGAGAAACATTCATGGCAAATCAAGACTCACATAGTACGCCGTTCAAAACCACCTGCGGCGGTCAGGCTCTGCTGGAGGGCATTCTCATGCAGGGGCCGGAAAAGCGGGCCATCGTGGTGCGCAAGCCGGACGGAGAGCTGGATATCACGGAGGAGGAGATAAAGCCCAAGCGCGGGCTGGCCAAGCTGCCGTTCATCCGGGGGCTGTTTATCTTCGGCGGCTCCATGGTCCATGGGATGAAAGCGCTGATGTACTCCGCCGAGGTATCCGGCGAGGGGATGGACGAGGAGGAGGAGCTCACCGGCCTGGACAAGTGGATCAGCGACCACTTCAACGACGAGAAGGCCACGGCCATCATCATCACCTTAGCCGCGGTGATCGGTATCTCCTTTTCCATCGGGCTGTTCATTCTGCTGCCCACGGCGCTCACTGGCCTCATCGGCCTTGTGTGGAAAACCATGCCGCTGTGGGTGCGCTCGGTGATTGAGGGTGTGCTGAAGGTGGTCATTTTCATGACCTATCTCTATTTGTGCTCTAAGATGAAGGAGATTCACCGGGTGTTTCAGTACCACGGCGCGGAGCACAAGACCATCTACTGCTACGAAAACGGCCTGGAGCTGACGGTGGAAAATGTCCGCAAGCAGCCCCGGCACCACCCTCGCTGCGGCACCAGCTTTCTATTTGTGGTGATTGCGGTGTCCATTTTCCTGTCCATCGTGATTTTCACGCCGCTGGAGATTGAGAATACCTTCCTGCGCATGGCGCTGCATCTGCTGATGCTGCCCATCATCGTGGGAGTGACCTATGAGTTCAACCGCTACGTGGGTGGCCACGACGGCGCTTTGTGCCGGGTGCTGCGGGGACCGGGGATGTGGATGCAGAACTTTACTACCTTTGAGCCGGACGACTCCATGATCGAGGTGGGCATCGAGGCCCTCAAGCGGGTGCTGCCTCAGGAGAAGGGAACGGATCAGTGGTGAGAAAGAAGCCCGGAGCCATCGTGATCAGCGCAGTGTGATAACAACGCAGAGAGAGGGTGACAGCTCATGCCCGCCACGTACAACGACCTATATCTGGATGCCCGAAAGGCCCTGAAAAGCGCCGGGGTGGAGCAGGCTCAGCTGGAGGCGCGGGAGCTTTTGTGCTTTGCCAGTGGTAAGGGCCGGGCGGAGTTTCTCCGGGACCTGACTTTGTATGCTTCCGATGGGGTGGAGAAGCGGTTCCGGGGGCTGTTAGAGCGGCGGCTGAAGGGGGAGCCGGTGGCCTACCTCATCGGAGAGTGGGAATTTTACGGCCTGACACTGGACATTACACGGGACGTACTCATCCCCCGGCCGGACACTGAGACGCTGGTGGAGCGGGGCATTCTGTTTGCCCGGAACTTGCCGGAGGGCGCCCGCGTGCTGGACCTGTGCGCTGGAAGCGGCTGCATCGGCCTTGCCATCGCGGACAACTGCCCCAATACCCATGTGATTCTGGCGGAGTGGTCGGAGGACGCGCTGCGGGTGTGCCGGCAGAATATCCGCCGGATCGGCCTCACCCGGCAGGCCGATCCAGTTCAGGTGGACGCCCTGGAGCCGCCCCCCCGGCTGCTTCGGGACTTTGACCTCATCCTGTGCAATCCCCCGTATATTCCCACGCTGGAGGTGGGCCGGCTGGACCCCTCTGTGCGGGACTACGAGCCCCACATCGCCCTGGACGGCGGGGAGGATGGGCTGAAGTTTTACCGGGCGGTGGCGAAGAAGTGGAAGCGGGCGCTGAAATCCGGCGGCAAGCTGATTTTTGAGGTGGGCTACGACCAGGCCCCGGCGGTAGAGTACATTTTGGCGGAGAACGGCTATCAGGACATCCAGACCACCCTGGACCCGGGGATGCACTGGCGGGTTGTGGAGGGGAGCGCAGAGCGGGAGGAGAAGCCAGAATGAAAAAGGTAAAGATCACGGTGATGAGAACTGCGTCCTACAGGGACTTGATCGAGCGGTATGAAAACCCCATCCAGCACGCCTGCGAGATGCGGGAGGGCCAGGTGTTTGTGGCCAACGGCTGGGAAAGGCCGGAGGGCTTCTGCGTCAGCGCGTGGGAGAGTATGTCCCCCTTTGTGATGACGCTGGCCCACGGCGGCGGGGATTTTTACGGCGGCTGGATGAAGGACAAAAAATCCGCTATGATTTCCTGTAACGATGGCTTCCGCCCCGTCAGCTTTTTGCTGGAGACGCTGGAAGCTGACGCGGAATAACGAATTTCAGCTTGGGGAGGAACCCTGAGGAAACGGAGGTGCGGGCATGGACATGATGCTTGAGACGAAGCGGCTTAAAATTGTGCCCTTTGAAATGAGCCGTCTGGAGGAATATATCTCGGCGTTTGACGGGGAAATCACGAAATATCAGTATCCGGACCCCTTTGCGTCGGCGGAGGCGGCCCGAGAGACGCTGCAGGGGTTTATCGACCTGATGGAGCAAAACGAGATGCTGTTTCTGTCCATTCTGACGCCGGACGGGGAATTTGTGGGCGGCGTTGAGGTGCACGGCATTCAGGAGGAATATCCTGAACTGGGGATTTGGATCAAAAAGGGGGAGCAGCAAAAGGGCTACGCCTATGAAGCCCTGGCAGGCGTTCTGAACTTCACGGACGATGCCTACTTCAAGGACTGGTACGTATATGAGGCGGACGTGCGAAATATGGGAAGCATGAAGCTGGTGGAGAAATTCGAGTTCCGAAAAGAGGGACTGGATGAGTTCGAGACGGAGACGGGAAAACTTCTCCGTTTGCAGCGGTTTCTAATCAGAAGTCGCAGATAGGAAAATCCGATAGGGATACTTATTATTGAGCCCGGTTTATGGGACATCAAAGAGCGTAGCATATGGGATAGCAAGAGACCGGCCAGTTCCAAACTGCGCCGGCGGGAAAGGATGATTGTACATGGCAGACAAGAAAAAGCAGGTTGAGCCCGCCGCTCCGGCGTCGGACAAAAAGAAGGCCCTGGATACGGCCATCGCACAGATTGAAAAGGACTACGGCAAGGGCTCAATTATGCGCCTGGGGGAGAACGCCCACATTGTGGTGGAGGCCATCCCCACTGGGTCGCTGTCTCTGGACATTGCCCTGGGCATCGGCGGCGTGCCCAAGGGGCGCATCATTGAGATCTATGGCCCCGAGTCCTCCGGCAAGACCACCCTGGCCCTGCACATCGTGGCCGAGGCTCAGAAACGGGGGGGTGAGGTGGCCTTCATCGACGCCGAGCACGCCCTGGACCCCACCTACGCCCGAGCCCTGGGGGTGGACATCGACTCCATGCTCATCTCCCAGCCGGACACCGGCGAACAGGGGCTGGAAATCTGCGAGGCCCTGGTGCGCTCCGGCGCCATTGACGTGGTGGTGGTGGACTCGGTGGCGGCGCTCACCCCCCGGGCGGAGATCGAGGGCGACATGGGCGACAGCCACGTGGGCCTGCTGGCCCGGCTGATGAGTCAGGCCCTGCGCAAGCTGGCGGGCTCCATCGCCAAGACAAACTGCATTGTCATCTTCATCAACCAGCTGCGGGAGAAGGTGGGCGTGGTGTACGGCAACCCGGAGGTGACCACCGGCGGCCGAGCGCTGAAGTTCTATGCCTCCGTGCGCATGGAGGTGCGCCGGATTGAGGCCATCAAGAACGGCACCGAGATCATCGGCAACCGGACCCGGGCCAAGATTGTGAAGAACAAGGTGGCCCCCCCCTTCCGGGAGGCGGAGTTCGAGATCATGTACGGCGAGGGCATCTCCAAAATGGGCGAGCTGGTGGACCTGGCCGTCAAGCTGGATATTGTGCAGAAGTCCGGCTCCTGGTTCTCCATGGGGGACACCCGTCTGGGCCAGGGCAAGGACGCGGTGAAAAAGTATTTTGCCGAAAATCCCGAGATAGCGGAAAGGGTGGAGGCCGATGTTCGGGCCAACTCCTTCAAGCTGATGAGCAAGCAGTCCCAGGCGGCGGCCAAGGCGGCGGGCCGGGCGGTGGATGTGTCCGCCGACGACTTTGAGGGCTGAGGCCATGGTTTCAGTGGAGCTTTTCACCAGGGACAAAATCGACGCAGTGCTGGAGTTTGAGGCGAAGCTGCGCCGGCAGGAGCCCGATACCTTTTTCATGGACGCGGGGGAGAGCTACCGGACTCTGCTGGAGCGCAGCTTTGACGACGGCCGGTTTGTCAACTCGGTATCCCTGCTGGCCTATCGGGCCGGGCGGGTGGTGGGCCGGATTGACGGGGTGATTCTGGCCGCCCGGAGCGACGCCGCCTGTACCTGCGCGTATCTGGACTGGATCTGCGTGCTGAAGGAGGAGCGCCACCGGCAGGTGGCCCAGCTGCTGCTGAGAGAGCTGCGCCGGGAGCTGAAGGAGCGGGGGGCGGACACCCTGATTGCCATCATGGCCCACAACCCGGACTCCCTGCGTTTTTACCGGTCGGTGGAGAACGCCACCATTCACGACGAAGCGGTCTGGATGGATTTGTGATGAGAATTGAAAAATTGGAGCCCTCCCAGCACAAGCAGGGCCGCTGGCTGGTGTGGCTGGACGACGCCTCCATTGTCCGCGTGGGCGAGGGGGAGGTGGTGTCCCTGGGCCTCTACGCCGGCAAGGAGCTGTCCGACGAGGAGGGGGAGGCGCTGTGTGCCGCCGGGGAGCAGTCCCGGCTGATGGAGCGGGCGGTGGGACTGCTTGCCCTGCGGCCCATGTCCCGGAAGGAGCTGCTGGATAAGCTGTGCGCCCCACCCCGGCGGAAGCGGGAGAAGTACCCCTACGACAAGCTGGACGACGGGCCGGACCCGGAGCTTTTGCAAAGTCAGAAGGAGGCTCTGCGGGAGCGGGCGGAGGCGGTGGCCAGCCGGCTTACCGAGCTGGGGCTGCTCAACGACGAGGAGTACGCCCGCACGGTGGTGCGCCACTATGCCGCCAAGGGGTACGGTCCCCGGAAAATTCGAGACGAGCTGTATCGCCGGGGGGTGCCCCGGGAGTACTGGGAGGAGGCCCTGGAGGAACGGGAGACGGACGAGGACCAGGTGGTCAAGCTGGCCCGGCAGAAGCTGCGGGGGGCGCAGCCGAGCAGGGAGAATTTGAAAAAGGTGTCCGACTACCTGGCCCGCCGGGGCTACGGCTGGGAGGAGATTTCGTCTGCGCTGGAGCGCATTCGGGGGGAGTGGGAGGACTGAGCGATGGTGCTCTACGAGTTGCGGCCCCACTTCGATGCGCCATATGTGATGAGCGTTGTGGGCGGCCTGGGGCTTCTTACGGCGCTCGTTTGGACTGGCTGGAGCGGGCTGCGGCGCAGGCGCCGGGAAACGGGCCGGGCGGACAGAGGGCTGCTGGCGTTTACCGTGTTTTTCCTACTTTTGGAGATGGCAGCAGCATATGGATTTGTTATCCGACCGGTTCTGGATTATTGGATGGTGCGTGACGCCTATGAGAATGGCCGGACTCTGACGGCGGAAGGGCCGGTGGAAGATTTTACCTTGCGCCAGGA
>CAJULM010000055.1 GCA_910587285.1 uncultured Oscillospiraceae bacterium
TTACGGGGCGGCTTCCCTCCGACTCGGAGCAAATCCGGCGGGCACAGCCCGCCTGGGTTTTGCTCCTCGCTCCGGTCCATCCGCCCCTATGGGTCTATCCTCACGCTTCTGTGTCACGCTCCGATTGGACCCATTACGGGGCGGCTTCCCTCCGACTCGGAGCAAATCCGGCGGGCACAGCCCGCCTGGGCTTTGCTCCTCGCTCCGGTCCATCCGCCCCTATGGGTCTATCGTCGCGCTTCTAATTCATTTTCTTCTGCCGCCCAATGTTCATGGTCCCGTCCTGCATATCGTTCACCCAGTCCAGGCTCTTGCCGGTGCCGTGGGCCACGCAGGAGATGGCGTCGTCGGCCACAAAGGTCTCGATGCCGGTGTGGGACTCAATGAGCTTGTCGAAGCCCCAGACCAGCGACCCGCCGCCGGTCATAATGATGCCGTTGCTGGAGATATCCGCCACCAGCTCCGGGGGCGTGCGCTCCAAAACGCCGTGGATGGCCTCCAAAATCCGGGAGCAGGGCTCCTCAAAGGCCTCGATCATCTCGCTGGAGGTGACGGTGAACACCCGGGGCAGGCCGGTCATGAGGCAGCGGCCCTTCACCTCCATGGAGATCTCCTCCGGCCTGGGGAACACGCAGCCGATGGTCATTTTCAGCTCCTCGGCAGTGCGGTCGCCGATGAGCACGTTGTGGCGCTTGCGGATATACTTCACCACCGACTCGCTGAAGGCGTCGCCGGCCACCTTGATGGAGTCGGACTCCACGATGCCGGACAGGGAGATGACGGCGATGTCCGCGGTGCCGCCGCCGATGTCCACCACCATGTGGCCGTCGGGCTGGGTGATGTCCACCCCTGCGCCGATGGCGGCGGCCAGGGGCTCCTCGATGAGATACACCCGCCGGGCGCCGGCCTGGATGCCCGCGTCAATGACGGCGCGCTCCTCCACCTCGGTGATGCCGGAGGGCACGCAGATGACCACCCGGGGCTTGAACACCCGCACGGGGGCCACCTTGCGGATGAACTCCCGGAGCATCCGCTCCGTCATGTCGTAGTCGGAAATCACCCCGTCCCGCAGGGGGCGGATGGCCACGATGTTGCCGGGGGTCTTGCCCAGCATCTGCTGGGCCTCGGTGCCCACCTTGAGCAGCTTTCCGGTGTTCCGGTCCAGCGCCACCACAGACGGCTCGCGCAGCACAATGCCTTTGTCCTTAATATATACCAAAACGCTGGCGGTGCCCAAATCGATCCCAATATCTCTCGCAAACATAGCATTCACTCCTGTATCAATCATGCGCCTGGAAGCATTCCCCAATAGCGCGCAAAATAGTCATAACTGCGCCCCAAAGCGCACTGACAGGTATCACTTTTCATGATACTAAACTATTGCCGGATTTGCAAGCTTTTTTCACTCCGCACCCTTTAATTTTTCGTGAAGAAGCCGAACGCGCCCCCGGCGGATCGTCCCTCCGCCAAAATCCCCTATCCGATCTCCTCCCCCAGCAGAATTTTGGGCATCGTGGTCAGGCAGCGGTTCCACCGTTTATAAAACCGTTCCAGTCCCAGCTTTGACACACGGGCGTGGGCCTCCCCGTCCTCCAGAACCCAATGCAGGATATAGGTCACCTTCCCCACCCATTTTGTCAGGCGGATGGGCGGTTTTCCCTCCCTGACCGCGTTAAAATCCGCCTGGCGGTGCGTCCGCTTGATGTATGTCACCTCCACCACTCCGGGCTGCCCGCGGTAAAATTCGGCGACCTCCTTCATCAAAGCCTCGATTTCCTCCTGCTTCTCAATCTTCGCCTCGTAAATCGTGACCTCATGGAACATTCCAAGCTCCCCCTTCTCCGCACCAGCTTCCGCCCCAGAACAACACCGCCCGGAACAACGGCCTCCGCCCCAAAACGCACCAGGCCCCCAGCCGTCCTACATCCGCGGCTGGGGGCCTACTTCTGGGTTTTGTTGTCCAAGGGCCTGTACCTTCCTTTTCTTCCGATTCCAATCGGACGTTTTGCGTTGGGGGTCCGCCTGAAACGCTCTGCTCCCTGTTTCCTCAAACATTCATTGGACGCATCAGATTTTCCTGGCTTCCATCGCTTTGGTCAGCGTGTTTGGAACAAGCTGAGGCTTGGTTTCATTTTGCGTTTCCCAATCGCGAAAAGAGGTTGGTGCGTTCTTCTTAGTACATTGGACTCACCTTTTCCTTTCTGTCTGTATTGTACGATAAGTCTTCGATTTTGTCAATAGGTTTTTGTGGATTTTCTCAAAAATTTTTTGTGGGGATAGGGCACCGTCCTCCCTATCCCCACCCCAGCTCGCCCTCGTTCTCAATGGCCAGCCCGTACCAGCTCAGCCCCGCTCCGGCGCAGTCCCCCCAGGTGGGGCGCCGCCCGGCCACCTCGCCCCAGGTGTTGTACCAAAACACGTAGGTTACATCCACATGGCTGGGCAGAATCTCCTCAATGATGGCCCGCAGCCGGTCAAAGCCCTCCGGGATGCCCGCCACCTGGGGGAAGTAGATTTTTACGTACCCCGGCTTGCCGCTCTCCTCCGCCCGGGCGTTGACGCCGCAGCCCCGCAGGGTGTCGTTGATCCCCTCGGGGGTGAAGCTGTCCCCGCCGATGCGCAGCAGGGCCGCCAGGGCCGCCCGCCGCTGCTGCGCCGTCTCGCATACCGGGCGGTAGGGCAGCAGCGCCTCGATGCGCTCCAGCCCGAAGCCCTCCGCCGTGCACAGGCTCATCTCCCGCTCAGTCTCGTCCAGCTCCCCCTCCGCGTGGTCCAGCCGCGCGCCGTAGGCGGCCAGCTCCCCCCGGTTGAGGGTCCCCCGGCGCAGGTCGTACACCCCCAGCGGCCGCAGCAGCGCGGCCAAATACGCCTCAAACTTCACCGCCGGCCGCCTCCCCGCCGTTGAGAATGGTGAGCTGCCCCAGCACGGGCAGCGTCATCCGGTCCAGCGCCAAATCCTGCGCCGGCCGGGAAAAGGCGCAGTTGGCCACCCCGTCCACGGCGAACACCAGGCTGGTGAGCTGGGCCCGCAGCAGAGACTGGCCCAGCCGCTCCCCGGTGAACCACCCGGTCAGCCGCGCCCGCACCGCCTGGGCCACCGCCTCGAAGTCCCGGCCCTCCTGGGGCCAGAGGGTCAGCTCCAGCTCCGCCGCCTCCACCGCGGGGGCCAGTACCTTCACGTCGCACGCGATCTCCCGCACCCGGTCGAAGTGGGCCTGGAGCTTGTCCAGCAGCGCCTGGCCGGGCGCGCCCTCCTGGGCGGCCACCACCAGGTCCACCGTGCCCACCCCCCGGTTTTTGGGCAGCACCGTCACCGCCGCCACCTCAGGGAAGGACATGGCCGTCTGAGCGTAAAAAGCGTTGTTGGCCCCGTTGGCCAGCCGGCGGTAGGTGTCCAGCACCCGCTCCCGCAGGGCCTCGTCGCTCTCGGCGTCCTGCCCGCCCCGCAGCGCCTCCGGGTTGGCGCAGGCCGCGATGCCCACGGGGGGCAGGGCCATATACACAACCGTGTTGGCCTCCGCGTTGCCCTCCCCGCCGGCCTGAACCGCCGTCACCGGCGCGTCGCAGAACAGCGCCCCGGCGGGCACCGTCCCGTCCGCCTCGGTGACAAAGCGCACCCCGGCGGCCGTCATGCACACCGTCCCCGCCGCCACGGGGGTGTCCCCCTGCCTGGGCTGATCCACATAGAAGCGCACCGTCCCCGCCGCCTTGGCGGCCTGCCGCCGGGTCACGCCCCGCAGCTGGGCGTGCTGGTCCAGCGCCTCCCCCTGGGCCGTCTGGGGAAAGCACTGCCGGCGCACCCACTCCCCCTGGACGTACAGGCTGTAAAGCTGGGCCGCCACCGCGTAGAACCGCACCGCCAGCTCGCTGCTGCCCCCGGCGGTCCTGCCCGTCTGGTTTTGAAACTCCCCGGCCAGCCCCTGATAGATTTCCTCCAGCGTAATCAACGTCTCACTCCTCCCACTGCGTTGTCACCGACAGCGGCTCTCCCCGCCAGCTCAGCTCCACCGTCACCCACAGCCTGTCCCCCTCCTGGCGCACCGCCGCCCCGGTGACGGCCGCGTCGGGCAGGTCGGAGAGCGCCTCGGCGGCGAACTGCTGGGCCAGCGCCTCCCAGGCCGACGGCTTTTCCCGCCCCAGCCGGTGCATCCGGCTGCCCAGCTGGGGCAGGAAGGGGAAGCTCCCCCGCCGGGCGGTGAGGCGGAACAGCACCTCGCTCACCAGCTCCTCCCCGCCCCGGACCACCGTCACCCCGCCGTTTTCGTCCGCCACATAGTCCCTGTCCTTCAGCAGCAGGCTCATCCTCCCACTCCCCCCAGAATTTTGATGATGAGCCGGGTGATGTACGCCTCCAGCGTCTCGCCGTTGACGTAGACCTCCCCGTCCAGCTCCACCCGTCCGCCCCGGAGGGCCGCGCACTCACTCCCGCGCAGCTCCGTCTGCGCGCCCTCCACGTCCAGCTGCCGGGCCTGAATGGCCACCCGGTCGGGGATATCCTCCCCCTGCCGCTGGCCCACCACGCAGGGGATCTCCCCCTCCCCCTGGATGACCAGCACCCGCTGGCCCACCCTGGGCGTCCAGCGGTAGCCCGCCGGGGCGTACACCTCCAGCCCCCGCCGCTCGCTGTCCAGCAACACCGCCAGCTCCCCGCCGCTGATGGTGACGATGCCCGTCTGGCCCTCCGAACTGTCGGCGGGGCGTTTTTGCTGTCCGCTCAGCCACATTGTAATAACCTCCTCTTATTTTCCCCCTGCCCCCAGGGGGATGCCGCTCCGCGGGGGTTACTTTCTGCTTGTGCAGAAAGTAACCAAAGACACACTCAGGGGGCGGCCTCCGGGTGAAATCGGCCCCAAGGGCGGCCGCTTTCACAGTCGGCCTCCCCCCGAGACCCCCGCCTACGGGGGAGCCCGATACGTACACTTCCCCGTCCCTTTCCGGCGCGCGCGGCCTTCGACGCAGATGCTTCGATTTGTGCTGCCGCTTGTCTCCTGTCACTGAAACCGCCTGCGTCTATCATCCCGCGCCTGAGAGGAAGCGCGGAGAAGCGGGCAGCGAGGAAGCTTGGAGCGTAGCGAACTTTGCAAACTAAGAATCGCAGAGCGATTCTGTTTGCGAAGTGAGTCGCAGTGAAAGCGACCGAGCGTCCTGGCTGCTTCGCAGCGTGACAACGGTGGCTGCGCCGTTCCATCCGGGTGCAGCTTAAAGCATCGCGTCCCGTTCCCCCAGCACCAGGGTGGTGGTCAGCCCGTCCTCCCCGCAGCTCACCTCGCTCTGGGCCGCCCGGTACACCCCGTTGGCCCCGAAGTCCTTCAGCTCCACCTCCACCAGCTCCCCCGGCCAGGCCAGGAACCCCCCCGGCGCGGTGAGGCGCAGGCGCACCCGTCCCCGCCGGGCGGCCCGGAGCTGGTAGTCGGCGGTATAGCGCATGGCGGTGGTGCCCGTGGTGTTGGGGACGGTGATCACTCGCCGGGCGCACCCGCCCTGGGCGGTGAATTTCGGGTCGGACACCCACTGGGTCCCCCAGGTGGTCCGCCGCCGCACCGCCACCTGGCTGAGCACCCCGTGGCGCTCCTCCCGGTACTCCCAGGCGGTCACCCGGTCCCCCTCCCCGATGCGCACGATCTTGTCGTCCCCGTGCCGGTCCAGCACCAGCCGGCCCTCCCGGTCGAACCGGGGCGCCACCCCGCCGTAGTAGCAGGCGTACCGCCGCACCACGCTCCACTCGCTCTCCCCGCTGCTCACCCGGAAGGCGCTCACCGCCGGCAGGGCCAGCCCGCCCACCGTCTCGATGCCGTAGGGGGCCACGTGGTTGGCCACCAGGTCCGCCCGGGTGCACCGCTGGTACTCGGCGGGCATGGCCTCGTTGTCCAGCAGCAGCGCCGCCAGCCCCCGCCCCTCCAGCTCCAGGTACAGCCCATCCCTTCCGCACACCACGGCGAACTCGTCCACCACCCCGGTGAACACCCGCTTCCCCTCCCACTCCGCGAAGAAGCGGCAGGCGTCCGAGAGCAGCCTCTCCTGTCCCCGCTCCCACAGGCACCGCAGGGAAAAGCTGTCGCAGGGGGTGTCCGTGCCATAGCGCAGCGTCCACTTCACCGCGGCGGGCAGGTTCAGCTCCTGGCCGCCCCCCTGCTTCACCCAGCAGTGAATCATTTGATTCTCACCCTCTGTCCCACGTAGATCAGGTTGGGGTTGCGGATGGCCGGGTTCAGCGCCACGAGCCGGTCCAGCCCCACCCCGTACCGCGCCGCCAGCGCCCACAGGGTGTCCCCCCGGACCACCGTGTGCCACTGCGCCCCTGGGGCCGCGCCCCCGCCGTCTCCCCCGGCGCCTTGGGCTGTGCGGACGCTCAGGGCAGCGTCCCCTCCGTCCACCGTCTCCCAGAACGCAAAGGAGTAGGCCACATAATCCCGCCTGGGCTGCTGGCGCAGCTCCAGGGCCGCAAACCAGGCGGTGGTGGTCATCCACACCGGGTGGACCAGCACCCCCGGCGTCTCCTCATAGAACACGGTGGCCAGCTCCTTGAACGTGTCGTAGGCCCGCTCCCCCACGAACTCCCCCTCTCCCCGCAGCACCCGCCTGGTCTGGCCCAGGCTCTGCAGATAGTGCCGCCCAAAGGGGATTTTGTGGGTTGCCATGTTCCGCTCATAGGTGATGGAATACACCTTGGGGTTGTGGGGCCACACGAAATTTTTAAACCGCATGGGCGAAAGGATCACACGCTTCCTCTCCTCTCCCTAAAAAATAGACATACCTCCGTCGTATCTCCTGCTGTCCCGCCGCACGGCTCGGTCCAGCTCCTCCGCCGTGAGAGCCGCGCCCCTCTCCGCCTCTTGGACCCGGACCATCCGCTCTACCGGCCGCGTCTCCAGCGCGGACGCCGCCCAGGCCGCCCGGGCCGTCTGCCGGTAGAGCGCCTCCAGCCCTGCCGCCGCCTGGGTCCGGGTCCGCCCCGGGCTCGGGCCGTCCGCGTCCCCCTGCCGGGGGGCGGGTGCGCCCGGCCCTCCGGCGCTGTGCGCCCGCATGGCCCTCTCCCAAGCGGGCTCAGCCTCTCCAGCCGTTTCCCCCGTCTCGCCGGGGGATAGGCGCGCCGCATCCCCTTCCCGCGCGGTCAAGCCGTCCTCCCCGTCCTCCGGGGCCCCCTCCCCGCCCGTGGCGGTTCCAGCTTCTCTGGCCCTCTCCTCCGGCGGCGGCGGGACGCCCCCCGTCTCTCCCAGCCGAACGTCTTCCTCCTCCTCGTCCTCCTCCGAGGGCAGCAGCAGCTCAATCCAATCCGTCAATCCCGCCGCCCCCCTTCAGCCGCTCAAATCTGTCCCAGTCGAAGCTCTCGTTCACGCACCAGCTCGTTTTCGGCGCGCCGCACGCCGGGCACGGCTCGGCCAGCGCCCGCTCCCGGCAGCCGGGGCACAGCTGCGCCAGCTCCTCCTCCCGGTCCAGGGCCAGGTTCAGGGCGCACCAGAGATAGTCCCGGTCGGTCATCTGTTTTGCCCGCTCCTCCGTGGGCAGAGCGCCGAACGCACGGAGCACGCGCCATTGAAGGCGCTCATAACGCGCGTGCTCCAGGCTTTTTTTCGCCGCTGGATCTCCTCCTCCCCGTCCAGGGGGGAGGGGTTCCACTCCCGGTTGAACCGCGCCCACTCCTCCGCCAGCGCCCCGATGTCCTCCGCCCGCAGGGCGTCCAAAACGGCCTCGCCGCTCTCAAACACGGCCTTCCCCCGCCGCTCCAGCGCCCGGGCGATGAGGCAGGCGTTGCGGCACAGCGCCCGTTCCCGCCCGTCCTGGGTCAGCCGGTCCCCCTCCCGGCGGGCCTCCAGCACCTCCCGGGCGGACAGCAGCCGCAGCCCGCCCCAGCGGGTTTTCACCCGCGCGGGCCCAAACAATCCGCTGTCCATGCTACGCCGCCGTCTCCATCCGGCTGCGGGCCACCAGGGTGAGCTTTTCCATCACCATGCCGCCCAGCTTGGCGTCCTCCTGGATGTCGCTCCACTGGCAGTCGGAGTAGATCACCTTCCGGTCCGGCTTGCAGATCACCAGGGAGAAGTTTTTCAGCTCGTAAAAATTCAGCCCGTCGGCGATGGCCCGGTCGGTGGCGTACAGCCGTGTGAGCTGGATGACATAGCTCTGCGGCCCCTGGACGGTGGCCACCGGCTCCTCCTCGCCAAAGGCCTCCACGGCGATGGAGCTGCGGGTGGTTTTGCAGCTATAGCTCTGCACCACGGCCACCTTCCGCCCGTCCAGCTCCAGCCAGATGTCGGCGCTGGTGGGAAACCCCGCCGCCCGCAGCCCCGCGTTGATCCTCGTATTCACAAAATCCCTCCTTGCAGTTATATGGTGTGCTGTCCTATTCACGCTCCGATTGGACCCATTACGGGGCGGCTTCGCTCCGACTCAAGCAAAACCCGGTCCCACTGCGTGGGCCCTGGGCTTTTGCTTTCGCTGCACTCCATCCGCCCCTATGGGTCTATCGTCGCGCTATTGCCGCTGGGAGGCCTCCTCCGAATGAGCGGCAGCCATCCGAGCGCCCCGTAGCCTATGGCTGCTGCGAGCTGAGGAGGAGGCCTCCCAGCGCGTTTCGCATGAAGCGCGGGCCGTTTCTCCGCGCTGTCCCATTCACGCTGTGCAGTCGGCTGACCGCTCGGTCGCTTTCGCTTCGACTCGGACTGGTCTCCGGGCCGCTCCCGCGGCCCTGCGCTCGTCCTCGCTCCGCTCCAAGCTCCCTCGCAGCCGCCTGCTCCGCGCTATACCATTCACGCCTCGCCTATTCGCGACGCGCGGCTTCGCTCCGACTCAAGCAAAACCCGGCCCCACTGCGTGGGTCCTGGGCTTTTGCTTTCGCTGCGCTCCATCCGCGCTGCTCACGACGGCTCGGACGCTATACCGTAATGTGTGCTGACAGCCACACCTGATTCAGCCCGTGGGCCACGGTGAAGTCAAACTCCACCAGGCACACCGTGGGGTCGTCCTCCAGGGCGCTCACCGTCACGTCCTCGTACCCGTCGATGATCTCCCGGCTCACCCGCTTTTCCAGCTCCATCACCACCTGGGAGCGGATGGCCCCCCTGGTCTGCTCGGTGTTTTTGGCCCGCCCGAACTTGGCCCGCAGGGCGTTTCGCAGCCCTGGAATCACCTCGTCCACCACCAGCACCGTGGTCAGCTCCCGCCATGTGGCGTCGGGCGCCCCACCGGCGGAGGTCCGGGTGGTGACGCCCCGCACCACGTAACACGCCCCCGCCAGCGTCTCCAGCGGCGTCACCCCGCCCCGCACCAGCGCGTCGATCTCGTTGTCGTCATAAACGCACTCCAGCCCCTCCAGGCCGTAGAGCTGCGCGCCCCCCAGAGGGAGGGCGGGGTCTCTGTTTCCCGCCACGGCCCCCGCCAGGGCGGCGGCGCACGCCCACCCGCCGGAGCCGTCCCCCCTCCCGGGGGCGGCCAGCACCACCCGCTCGCAGTTGAGCTGGGCGGCCCGGCCGGTGAGCTGCTCCACGCTCTCCCCCGCCCCGCCGCCCACCACGGCGATGCGCTCCTTTCGCGCCGCAGAGCACTCCTGCACCATGGTTTTCAGCCCCTGCTGCACCGCAGGGTCCGCACTGTCGCACGCCACCACCGCCGCGTCCTCGATGGCCGCCGCCTTGGCGAAGGCCGCGGCGTAGTCCTCCCCGGCGGGGATGCCGTACACCATCCCCGCCCCATTGCGGATGGCCAGCCGGGCCATCCGGCTCAGGGCGCAGTCCCCCACGTCCCCCAGCGCCCGGCTGTAGCTGGTCCACTGGTAGCTGTCCTTCAGCTCAGGCCCCTGGGCCTGGGCCACCACCGCCACCCGGCCTCCTCCCGCCGCCGCGGCGGTGAGGCTGGATGTCTCGTAGGAGGAGTACACCCCCGGCCTCTCATGATTGGTCGCCCTGCTCATCTCAATCTTCCTTTCACCTCAAAGTCCACAAAGGCCCCGCCGCCGTCGGTCTCGGCGACCAGCCACGCCCTGCACCGGCAGGTGACCTTCTGCCGGTACAACCCGTCCCGCTCCAAAAATTCCACGTCCCCCGCCTGGAGCTCCAGGGCGGCCAACCCCGCCGCCCCCTGGCGGATCAGGCATTCCATCGCCCCCTCCGCCGCCTCCTGGCAGGCGCCCGCGCCCCCGTCCCTGGGGGCGAAAATGTCGATGGTCAGGGTGAGCTCCGCCTCCCGGCCATAGACCTCCCGCTCCCCTCCGGCCTCCGGTCCTGTCCGGATGCCCAGGTAGTCCTGAAACCCTCCAGGGGCGCACACCGCCCGGCTGAGGGAGACCGCGGCCACCGCCTGCCGCCACCGGGCGGCCCCGGCCGGCTCCATGGCGGTGACGGCGTTCACCCCCGCCTGGCGCAGCTGCCCGGCCACCCCTTCCCGCAGGGCGTTCAGCGCCCCGTTCACGGCGCGTTCTCCCCGCAGGGCCGCAGGGCCAGCCACAGGTGGGTCACCTGTCCCCCCACCCAGATGGGCCGCACCGTCATCGCTTCATAGCGCCCGCCGCCCCACTCCAGCCAGCCTCCCGGCCCCATTTTCTCCAGGGGCAGCCCCGGCTCGGCCAGCCCTAAAAAGCGGTCCTGGCGGTAGCTGCCCAGCGCCCCGGCGGAGTACTGCCAGTCCGCCTTCGTCATGGGCTGGACGATGGCCATCCCCCGGCCGGCCTCCGCTCCGTCCTCCTGGCGGCACACCATCTCCCGCCCATAGGTCCGAATCACCCAGTCAAACGCCTCGATCAACCCTCCACCCCCTGAAACACAAATTCCTGGTCCTTCACATAGGGGGCCATGAGCTCCATGGCCCTCCGGCCCAGCGTCCCGCCGCCCCCGCCGCCCTCTCGGCGCACGGAGATATCTCCGGCAGACAGGGCCGTCACCCCGGACAGGCCCTGGGCCTCCCGCAGCCAATCCGCCGCCAGCCACGCCGCCGCCAGGGGATAGGCCCCCTGGCAGTCCTCCGGCGTCACCCCGGGGCGCAGCCGCTCGTCCAGCAGCCGGCACGCCCCCTCGCAGGCCAGGCGCAGCAGCTCCTCATCCTGCCCCGGCGGGCACACCCTCCGGGCCAGCTCCGTCACCAGCTCCGTCATCCTCCCCCTCCTCTCAGATGAGGAAGGCCCCGTCCGCCGCCGTCCGGGGCTCCTCCTCCCGGCGGTAACTCAGCTGCACTCCGGCGCCCAGCATTCCCTCCGCCTCTCCCCGGTACAGCTCGATGAGCCCTAACAGCTCCTCCTCGTCCAGCTTCCCGGCCACCCGCTCCATCAGGGCGCGGCTGGCCTGCCCCTGGGCCGCGCCCGCCAGCCGCACCATCTCGGAGCGCAGGCTCTTGAGGTACTTCCGGCCCAGCCGGGCCTCGTCCTGCATCCCCCTGCCCGCGCTTTTGACGACCCCCGCCTTGCGCTGGGCGGGCACCGTCACGAAGGACCACTCGTACACGTCCCGCGCCCCGGTGAGCACGCCGCAGCACAGCTGCCCGCCGTACTCCTCCCCCTTTTCGTGGGGGCATCGCTCCACGGGCTCGCCGCAGACGGAGCACAGCGCCTGCTCCACCGCGCAGCCCACGCTCACCTCCCGCTTGATGCCCCCGTCGATCTCGGCGATGAGGGGGGCGTTTTCCGCCGTGCGCATCAGGTACGCCCACCCCTTGATCCAGCGGTACGCCCGCCCGTCCCGGGTGGCCTCCTCCGGCTCGTCCACCACCTCCGCCCGGTAAATCCGGGCGGTCTGCCCCCTGGCGGACCACTGGTGGTCGAACACGCCGGACGCTCCCACAAACATGGGGGCCAGCTGCTCCAGCGTTCCGTCGTCGAACCGCTCAAAATCCCGGTCGATGTCGTTGTCGCACAGGCGCAGGGCGAACGTATACACCTCGTCCGCCCCCAGCGCCCGCCGGGTCAGGGCGTTGATGCGCTCCAGCTCATCCTCCCCCGGCTCCCCCACGGCCAGCACCCTGGCGTCCTTACTGATCTCCATTCTTCCTCTCCTCCTCCACGGCTCTGGCCTGGGCCCGGTAGAGCGCCGCCCTGGCCTCCGCCTCCTGATCCTGGAGGTTTACCTCCAGCCACTCCACGTCGATCCCGTCGTCGTACCCCTTCAGCCGCAGCCACAGCTCGCAGATTCGCTCCACCACCGGCTCCAGGCTGCGCCGGATGGCGGCGATCTCGCTGGTCATGATGTCGGCCTGCTGGGCGCTCATCCGCTCGGTGGACGACCAGCTCAGCCCCAGCAGAAAGGGCGGCACCCCGGTTTTGGCCACCAGCTGCTCCAGAATCTGCCGCACAGGGGTCTCGCTGTCCAGGCTCTGGTTGTCCGCCCCGATGGTGCGGATTTCCACGTCTCCCGCGGCCACAAAGTCCCGCACCGCTCCGTCCCGTCCGGCCTGCATGGCGGCGGACCACTCCCGGGCCACCGCGTCGCACCGCTCCTGGGCGGCAGTCCCCTCCCCGCCCTTGCACACCACGGCGAACCGCACGTTGCCCATCCGCTCCCAGTTCTTTCCTATGGCCCGAAAGATTTTCATGAGAATCTCCGCCAAAAAGGGCATGGACCGCAGCATGGACGCGCCGTAAGGCGCGCCCGCGTCGGGCTGGAAGGGGGTAAAGAGCAGCAGGTCCTGTCGGGGCGGCGTCCGGACAGTCCCGTCCCCGTCCCGGACGCACAGGGTAAAGTCCAGCGGGCTGTCCCCCTCCCGGATTTCCACCCGGTCCGCGTCGGCGCACAGCACCGCCGCCACGTCCCGCCCGTCCCCGGCGGGGACGATCTCGCCCACTCCCCGGCCGCAGGTGAGCATGGAGTCCAGGTACTGGTCCAGGAACGCCTGGAGCCCCCGCTGTCCCCGTCCGATGGGCACCGTGCGGACAAACCGGTCCAGCCCCTCCTGGGCCCGCCCGTCCCGGCAGCGCACCCTCACCCCGCCGCACAGCCGCACCAGCTTGCACACCGCCGCGTCCACCACCGGCACCGCCTCCCGGACGGCCCGGTACAGCGCGGCCTCCCCGTGGCGCAGGGGCGCGTAGCCGTCCAGCTGGGTGAAGGGGTGCCTCCCCTCGTCCCGGAGCTGGGCCGCGGCGGCGGCCCGCGCTCCGCCTCTCTCCTTTCGCTTGCCTCCGCCCATCACACGCTGAGCACCCGGCTGGCGTCCTCAAAGATTTTCGCATAGCCGGAGATGGTGGTGATGGCGGCCCGCTCCAGCTGCCGGTCGATGATTTTGTCGTACTCCACCATCACGTCCCCCGCCTTGACCATCTCCAGGGCGTAGTTCTTGTCCAGGCCGATGAGCTTGCCCTTTGGCATGGCGGCGGTGCGCAGCACCTTGGCCCCCATGGGCGTGACCAGCCTGCCGGTGCCGTGGAAGTCCAGCCCGGCGCCAGCGTCCTGCATCTGGCGTATGGCCAGCAGCAGGGGCAGGGTGTCCGTGCCCACCAGCAGGGTGTTGAGCTGATAGGGCTCGAACTGGGCCCAGAAGGCCAGCAGGTCCTTGTAGGTGAGCACTCCCGCCGTCTCCACCTGGCTCACCTGGGCGGGGTTGTCGTTGCCGTCGCCGTCCAGCACCACGCCGATGGCGTCCTCCAAATGCATCCGCCCGATCTGCGCGCCGATCTGCCGCAGGGTGACGGAAAACAGGTCCAGCTTCTGGAACCGGATGGCCTCATAGGACGCCACCAGCATTCTCCCCCGCTTGTGGAGCTTGACCAGGCTGTCCCTGGTGCGCACGGTGGTCTCGGGGATGGCCGCCCCCTCGTCCACCTGCTTGAGCTTCTTCTCCTCCTCCTGGGGCACGGAGGTGATGGAGCGGTAATCCATCCCATGGATGAGGGTCTCGGTGGCGGTGATGTCCGGGAGGATGTTGGCCTCCTCCATGCCCACCTTCACCGCCCGGGCGATGTACTCGGGGAACAGCACCGCCGACTGGGCGGTGGAGAAAAACTTGTCCACCAGGTCGGACCCCGCCCCCTTCACCCGGATGTCAAACCGCTTGAGCTGCCGCTGATAGGCGTCCAGCCCCTCCAGGACGGTGCCCCGGTACTGCTCGCTGGGGTCCAGCCCTTCCAGCACCTGGGAAAAGGACCTTCCCGCCTCGTGATACATCCCCTTTTCCAGCTTCACGTTGTCAAATCTCTGTGCCATATTCCTTTCCTCCTCGAAATTGTTGTGAGCGCCCCTCTCCGCGCCTCACCGGAGAGGCCGGACGCTATCCATTCACGCTGCGAAACGGCCTGACCGCTCAGTCGCTTTCGCTCCGACTCAAACAAAATCCAGTCCAACTTCGTTGGCCCTGGCTTTTGCCCTCGCCCCGCTCCAAGCTCCTTCGCAGGCCATTTCTCCGCGCTATACCTCGCTCGCGCTGGGAGGCCTTCTCCGAATGAGCGGCAGCCATCCGCGCGCCCCGTAGCCTATGGCTGCCGCGAACTGAGGGGAAGGCCTCCCAGCGCGTTTCACATGAAGCGCAGACCGCTGCTCCGCGCTTCCCTCCGCCTCAAGCAAAACTCAGTCCAACTTCGTTGGCCCTGGGCTTTTGCTTTCGCTGCGCTCCATCCGCACTGCTCACGACGGCTCCGCGCTTCCTTGTCACGCTCGCGTTGGGCGCGCTGTTCGCCCCGGCTTCCCTCCGTCTCGGACAAAATACAGATTTGCTGCGCAAATCTTGGTTTTTTGCCCTCGCTCCGCTCCAAGGTCTCACCTTCGGCTCGGTCGGCGCTGGACGTGTGCCACTGGCACACAGCGCCCCTCACTGTCCGCTTCTCCGCGCTTCTCTCAAAACACATCCCGCTCCACATACCTGGCCGCACCCCCGCCGCTCTCCAGGCTCATCACAAAGTAGCGGATGTCGTCCATGGCGTGGTCGTCCTCTTTTCTCACCCGGTCCTGGCTGTCGTCGTCCTCCCAACGGTACAGCCCAAACTCCCGCGCCGCCGCGCAGCACCCCCTGCAGATCACAATCTTCCCGGTTTTCAGCGCCTGGGCGGTACGCCGGATGCCCTCTAACACCCGGTTGTCCGCCCTGTACACCGTCCACCCCTCCCGGCGCAGGGTCTCGCAAAAGCTGGCCGCCGAGGGGTCGATGATGACCCTTTCGATGCAGCGTCCTCCGGCCAGGCGCCTCAAATCCTCCGCGTATTCTCCATCCGTCTTCTGCCGTCCCTGTTTTCGGGCGTCATAGTAAAACTCCTTCACCCGGTACCACACGCCGCCCATCTCCCCCCACAGCCCGAAGGACGCGGGGTTGCGGGTGCCGTAGTCGCAGGAAATCCTCCACCGCTGGAAGGGTCCCCCCGGCGCCTCGGCCAGCGCGCTCCCGTCGAAGAAGTCGTACACCAACCCCTCCGCCGCCATCCACTCTCCCAGCACATACCGCCGGTAGAATGCGCCCTGAAACATCCGCTCATACCGCTCCCGGATTCCCCGGCTCAGCGCGGGGTTGTCCTCCATGGTAAAGCGTAGGTGCAGGGCCCGTTTTTTCTCCGCCTCGCAGATCCACTCTCGGTAAAACCAGTGCTCCGGTCCCGCCGGATTGCAGGAAAACCACAGCTTTCCCCCCTGGACGGAGCACCGGGCGCAGGCCTGCTCCACAAAGGAGCGCGGCATGAGCGCCGCCTCGTCCAGCAGCACCCCGGCCAGCGTCGTCCCCTGAATGGACGCGCAGCTCCCCTCGTCCCGTCCGCCGTAGAGATAGAACAGGTTTTCCCGTCCTCCTCCCCGAACCGTCACCTCATTCCGGCTCACCGTCTCCTCCCAGTGAAAGCCCAACCCCTCCAGCACAGGCCTGGCCTGGGCCAGCAGGGTCCGGCGCACCCCGTTGATGGACCCGGCGCACAGGGCGAACCGCTGCCGCTGAAAGCGTGACATGGCCCACAGGAAGAAGGACACGCTCAGCGCGAAGGTCTTGCCGGAGCGTATCGCTCCGTCGCAGATCACCGCGTCGTACTCCTCCTTCCGCCACCACTCCAGCACCCTGCGCTGTTTTGGGGAAAATCGGGGCATTTTCACGGCGCACCGCCCCCCGTTTCGGGGCACAGTCCGTCCAAAAATTCCCTCAGCTCCCCATCCTGCCTCCGTTCCATCAGCTCCCGGAGCATGGCCAGCACCCGCACCTTGTCCACGAACTTGGCCTCAAAGGTGCCGTTGGCGTTTCGCTTGAGCTCCACCACGCCGCTCAAATCCAAATGATCCACCTCGTCCATTTTTTCCGGCTCCAGAAATGCCAGCTTGATTACGTCGTTGTTTTTCCACTGGGCCAGGGCCTTCAGGCAGCCGATTAGCTCCCCCTCGTCCATCTGTTCCGGCGTTTTTACCGTCCCATTCATGCCAAACCTCCTCACACCGCCCCCTGAAAACGCCCCGCCTGTTGCCCATTCCGATGCAAGGCAAAAAAAATTTGCGGAGCAAAATCTGCTCCGCAGCACTAAAATTTCCTATTGCCGCCTGTCCCCAGGCGCTCTGCGCTTCCCTGTCACGCTCCGCGCCCTCCGTGACGGCGGCTAAGCCACTCCGACTGCGCGCGCCGTTTTCCGGCCCTCCAGGCCGAAAAGCCGTCCACTCCGCTTCGTGTCTTAGCCGCCTACTCCCGGGCGCTCCGCGCTTCTCTCTTGTCACGCTCCGAAGCGGTCAGGTCGCTCGGTCGCTTCTCCGCGCTTCTCTCCTGTCACGCTGCGCTGGGAGGCCTCCTCCGAATGAGCGGCAGCCATCCGCGCGCCCCGTAGCCTATGGCTGCCGCGAATTGAGGGGGAGACCTCCCAGCGCGTTTCACATAAAGCGCAGACCGCTGCTCCGCGCTTCTCTCCTGTCACGCTCCGCCTGTTCGCGACGCGCGGCTTCCCTCCGACTCAAGCAAAACCCGGTCCCACTGCGTGGGCCCTGGGCTTTTGC
>CAJULM010000056.1 GCA_910587285.1 uncultured Oscillospiraceae bacterium
CTTGACAAAAGACCCCGCCGGAAACGGCGGGGCCTTTTGTTTGCGTAGAAGCGCGGAGAAGCGGACAGCGAGGGAGCTTGGAGCGGAGTGAGGATAAAAAACCAAGATTTGCGCAGCAAATCTGTATTTTATCCGAATCGCAGTGAAAGCGACCGAGCGGCGATGTTTGCCGGTGGCAAACGCCCATCGCCGACCGAGCCGAAGGCGAGAACCTGGCCGCTTCGCAGCGTGACACGCCCCGCCTTGCGGCGGGGGAAATGCGAGGCACCGAAAATACGGCGGGGGCGTATGTTTCTCCTTATTGCTCCATGAGGGATTCCATCTCGTCCAGAAGGGTGCCGAACAGGTCCAGCGCGTCCTGAATGGGCTGGGGGGAGGCCATGTCCACCCCGGCCCCCCGGAGCAGGTCGATGGGGTCTTTAGAGCTGCCGCCGGAGAGGAAGCCCAGCATATCCTGGACGGCGCTCTCTCCCTGCTTCAAAATGCGGCGGGACAGGGCGATGGCGGCGGAGTAGCCAGTGGCGTACTGGTACACGTAATAATTATAATAGAAGTGGGGAATCCGGGCCCATTCCAGGGCGATGCGGTCGTCCGTCACCATGTCGGGGCCGAAATACTTGGCGTTCAGCGCCTTGTATTCGGCGCACAAAAGCTCGGCGGTGAGGGGGGCGCCCTGGGCGTTGAGCTCGCCCATGCGCAGTTCAAACTCGGCGAACATGGTCTGGCGGTACAGCGAGCCTTTGAACTGCTCCAGGAAGTGGTTGAGCAGCCATGCCCGCTCCTTCTTGTCCGTGGTGTTGGCCAGCAGGTGCTCCATGAGCAGGGCCTCGTTGCAGGTGGAGGCCACCTCGGCCACAAAGATAACGTAGTCTTTATAAATGGAAGGCTGGGTTTTGGCGCTGAGGTAGGAGTGGACGGCGTGGCCCATCTCGTGGGCCAGGGTGAACATACTGTCCAGGTCGTCCTTGTGATTGAGCAGGATATAGGGGTGGACCGCCACGTCGCTCATATAGCCGCCGGAGCGCTTGCCCACGTTTTCGTACACGTCGATCCAGCGGTGGTCAAAGCCCTCTTGGATGATGGCACGGTACGCGTCGCCCATGGGAGCCAGGGCGTCGTACACGGTGGCCTTGGCCTCCTCAAAGGAGATGGTTTTGGACGCGCCGGCCACCATGGGGGCGTAGATATCGTACATATGCAGCTCGTCCAGGCCAAGCAGCTTCTTGCGCAGGCGGACGTATCGGTGCATTTTGTCCAGGTTGGCGTTCACCGTGTCCACCAGGCTGTGGTAGACCTCCGGGGGTACCCGGTTGGCGCTTACGGCGGCAATCAGGGGGGAGTCGTACTTTCGGGCGGTAGAGGCGAAGGAGCGCCCCTTGGCCTCGGCGTTCAACAGAGCGGCGGTGGTGTTTTTGAACTGCCCCAGGGTGTCGTAATAGAGCTCGTAGGCGGAGCGGCGCAGGGCCCGGTCTTCGCTCATCTCGTAGGGGACAAAGGAGGCGTTGGACAGGGGCAGGCGGTTGCCGTTCCCGTCCACCGCATCGGGAAAGGTCAGGTCGGCGGAGGTGAATTTGGAAAAAGTCTCGTAAGGAGCCTGGGCCATCTCCCCGGCGGCGGCCAGCAGCTTTTCCTCCTTGTCGGACAGGGTGTGCTCTTTTCGATCCTGGAGGACGGTGAAGTACCGGCGGTACAGCTCCAGCTCCGGCTTTTCGGCATAGAACCGCTCCAAGGTCTCCGGGGACAGCTTGAGCAGCTCCGGGGTGTCGAAGGCGGTGGAGGAGGTCAGCTCCACATAGAGGCTGATGCCCTTGCCGGCCATCGCTTGATATTGGCCTACTCGGGTGTCTTCGTCTTGGCGGAGGGAGGCGTAGCGGTGCAGGTTGGACGCCCGGTCCCCGGCCTCCACCGAGCGGGTGAGGTATTCGTACAGGGTATCGGCGCTCTCGCCCAGCCGCCCCTGATAGCTGGGGAGGGTGCGAACCAGGGCCTGGACCTGGGCGAACTCCTCCTCCCAGGCCTGGTCGGAGGGGAAGATGTCGGCGGTGTTCCAGGTGTATTCCACGGGGATTTCGCTGCGCTGGGGGATTTTTTTCGCGTCTGACATAATGAAAAAACCTCCTGTCAATATAGAAAGTGAGCTTATCATACCATGGGAAGGGGAGTTTTACAAGGATAAGGAGAAAAAACGCCAGCCCGGCCGGGGGAGGATAGGCTCCCGGTCGGGCTGGCGTTGGAGGGGGCGGGGCGGATCGGGCAATCGCGCTCCGCGCCGTCCTCCTGCCGATCTTGGTCAATACAGCGGGTTCTCCCTGGTAGTCTGTGCTTCGCCTGCTCGTGGCGCGCTTCCTCATCTATCCATGCCCTTCCGGGGCTCCCACAAAGCCGTTCTCTGGCTTTGTGGGGAGAGGAGGGGCGGCGGAAGCGAAGGATATAGAGCGCGCAACGGCGAGGCTCAGTACTCTTTGGGCATAATCAGGGCGGCGACAATATATACCCACAGGGACAGGCCCGCAAATGCCACCAGCAGAACGGTGGCCACACGCACGACTGTGGGATCGACATTGAAGTAACGGGCGATTCCCCCGCATACGCCGCACAAAATGGCGTCGGGGCCTTGGGTACGGTACAAACGCTTCATATTCAATCAAGCTCCTTTCCGGTTAACGCAGAAGAAGGTGGGCGGCGTTCAGCGTGGCGCCCGCCGAGGGCAGAATGCCGTGGTACACTCCCTGGGCGGCCAGCTCGGCGGCGAAGGGGTCCAGCTGGGGACGCTTGTTCCAGGCCGCGCCGCCGGTGCGGCGCGGGCGGATATCGAAAACAGCGAAATTCTTCATGATGGGGGCCTCCTCAATGGCGCTCCAGCGATATATCGCCGCTGATGGTGGTCATGGAATAGACGGGGCCGGAGCCGTCGCCGTAGACGAACACGCCGTTGATATAGTTCATGGGGAAGGTGCAGTCGAACTCGCCGCTGGTGGTTTTCATCCGCACCATGAAGGGCCCTGCGTCGGGCAGAAGGACCTCACAGTCGCCGGATTTGGAGGACAGCTCCAGAGTTTCCGGCAGGACGGAGGTGGTTACGGTCACATCGCCGCTGATGGAACTGGCGCGGAGTTGGCGGACAGGGCCGCTCAGCTCGATGTCGCCGCTGGCGGTGTGCAGCCGGGCGTCCTGCGTCTGGCCGCGCAGGGTGATGTCGCCGCTCATGGTCTCGGCCTGGATGCGGAGGCAGTCGCCTTGAATTTCCAAGTCGCCGCTGGAGGACTTGAAATTGAGGTGGGCGCAGGCGCGCAGACGGGCGCTCAGATTGCCGCTGGCGGTGGCGACGGTGAGCTGGTCAATGTCCAGAGCGTCCCGGTCGATTTCCACGTCGCCGCTGGCGGTGTTCACGATGATCAGGTCCCAGTGCCGGCGGGGGAGATAGAGCTCCACGTCGGCGGAGCAGAAACCCCGGCGGGAGAAGAAGGAGGAGCTGGCGGTGCGGCCCTCCCGGATGGTGAGCACCCCGTCGGCGGAGCAGGTTACGTCCAGCTCGTCCACGTCGCCGTCAATGATGACGCCGGCGTCGGGGGATTCGCTGACGTGGATGGTCACGTCTCCGGTGGTGGTGATGACTTCAATGCCTCGCAGGTCCTTCAGAGAAGTGACGGAGTAGGAGCCGTCATCGTTGGGACTCATACCTGAGTCCTGACCGCTGAAATGGGGGCCGGTGTGGTCAGCGTGGCTGTCGCCCTGGTACTCGCCCCACTGGGCGAAGAAGCCGCCCTTATCCTTGTCATAGCCGAAGCCGTACACCACGTCTTTTTTCTCCTTGGGGCCGCCGCCGGCAAAGAACCGGCCCTGGTCGGTGTCCAGCTCCGCCTCAAACTCCCAGCCCCTGCTTGTGGGCGGTGCCGGCGGCGTGGGGGGAGTGGGAGGCGTCGGCGGTGTGGGAGGAGTAGGGGGCGTGGGAGGCGCGGTCCCCTCTGGGTTAGTGTTGAAGTGGACCTTCATGTGGCCGTTGTCCTTCTCCACGACAGTGCGGCGCTGGATGGCGTCTTTGGCCTGCTTGGCGGCCTCCTTCACCTGGTCCATGGCCACCCGGCAGATCTCGCCCACGTTGGCCAGGATGGCGTCCAGGTCGTTCTGGCCGGTGTAGTTGTAGTGCGTGTCGCCATGCTCGTCCCGCTCGCCTTGGGGGGCGCCCGCGGCCTCTGCCTCGTCCTGAATACGCTGCGCCTCCGCGGCCAGCCGCGCGGCCTTCATCTCCTCAGGCTCGTCGGGGTTGATGGTGATGGGGTGGCTGTCCCCGCTGTTGATGGTGATGGGTTCATCGCCGCCGGGGTTGTTGGTGATGACGGTTTTGCCGCTCTTGGTGGTGATCCGGGTCTGGCTCCCCGCCTGGTCGATGGTTACGCCGCCGGGCTCCACGCCCAGATAGCTGAGCAGCTCGTCCACGTCGCCCAGGTCATCCAGAGCCCGGGTGAAGGCCTCCTCATCAGGCAGGCCCGCGCCGGTCATTTCCAAAAAGCGGCGGTACAGGTTGTCGGACAGCTCCTCGATGAGCTCGTCCTTTTCCTTGGAGGCGGGGGCGGCGGACAGGCGGGTGGCCACCGACTCGCTTAATTTCAGCTTCATGTCATCCATTGTTTTGATCCTCCTCTATAGAAATCAGCGCGTCCAGAAGCGCGCGGGTGTTTTCCCACTCCTGCCGGGCCTCCGCCCAGCGGGCGCGGCCGTCATCGGTGATGGCGTAGTACCGCCGCCTGGCCCCGGGACCGTCGTCCCCCCAGTAGGAGGCGATGAAGCCGGACTGCTCCAGCCGCTTAAAGGCGGTGTATAGAGTGGCCTCCTTGAGACCATACTCCCCTTGAGTCAGCTGCTGAATGTTTTTGTTGATTTCGTAACCATAGTTGTCCCCGCGCGCAAGTTGTGCTAAAATAATAGTGTCCGTGTGTCCGCGCAGGGTGTCCGCAGAAATTGACATGGCGTCCTCCCTTCTTTGATCGGTCGTTGTTTTTTGTTTTGCCGAGATACACGGCCTAACAAGATACCTCATGAGCCGAAGTAACTTTGTGAGCTTACTATAACACGAGATACCTCGCCTGTCAAGGTATTTTTGAAAATTTTTTTGCCGGGGTATTTTATGCCCTGGCGAGGTAAGGAGATGTGTGAAAATGAGCGAGTGTACCCACAACTGCTCCTCCTGCGGCGAGAGCTGCGGGGAGCGCACCAGTCCCCAGGACCTGCGCAAGCCGGCCAACGCCCTGTCCAGCATCAAAAAGGTGATCGCCGTGGTCAGCGGCAAGGGCGGCGTGGGCAAGTCTGCCGTCACCTGCACCCTGGCCGCTGCCATGGCGGCGCGGGGAAAAAAGGTGGGCATCCTGGACGCGGACATCACCGGCCCCTCGGTGCCCCGCGCCTTTGGCATTCACCGCCGGGCGGAGGGCAGTGAGGTGGGCATCTACCCGGCTGTCACCGACGGCGGGATGGAGCTGATGAGCCTGAACCTGCTCATGGAGCGGGAGACGGACCCGGTGGTATGGCGGGGGCCTGTTATCGCCGGGGCGGTGGAGCAGTTCTGGACGGATGTGGTGTGGGGTGAGCTGGACTACCTATTCGTGGATATGCCCCCAGGAACGGGCGACGTGCCACTGACGGTGTTCCAGTCTCTGCCGGTGGACGGGGTGATTGTGGTATCCGCCCCCCAGACGCTGGTGGGCATGATTGTCACCAAGGCGGTGCGTATGGCGGAGATGATGGACATCCCGGTGATTGGCCTGGTGGAGAATTACTCCTATTTCCGCTGTCCTGACTGCGGCGGAGAGCATCCTGTGTTTGGGGAGAGCACCATCGACGCGCTGGGAGCGCAGCTGTCCCTGCGGGTGCTGGCCAAGCTGCCCATCGACCCGGCGCTGGCCCGGGCGGTGGACGCGGGAAAGGTGGAGGCATATCAGCCCAATCCCATGGCCGAGGTGGCCGAGCTGCTGGATCAGGAATAAACAAAAAGACGAACTGAGATATCTATCTCGGTTCGTCTTTTCGCTTTTGTCCGCCGCTTTTTTGCCTTGTCATAGAGCGTGCGCTCTGATACAATAGAACAAATTCGACAAAATTCGACAATATCCGAACAAGCCTGCCGGGGACGGAAGTCATTCCCAGGAGACGGGGACGCGGATTTGCATAGCATAGTCTAAGAGAGCGGAAGCGTACGGGGGAAAGGAAGGCGGCAATGGGCGGAGATAATATGGACCGTGGAGCGGCCCGGGCGGCGGCGGAGCTGCGCGTGCAGCTGGCCCAGATGACGGCGGCCAGCCAGATGCTGGAGCGCTGTGCCTGGGACGAAAAGAGCCGGGGGTATTTGGCGGCGCTGAATCAGGGAATCTGCCGGATGCTTCGCACGGTAGGGCGGCTGGAGCTGGCGGGCAGGTTGTCGAAGGAGTCGCCCCAGTTAGAGCTGGCCGCCGCCGATTTGGGCGAGCTGACGGCGGAGCTGGGCCAGCGGATGGAGGGTCTGCTGGAGCGGACCGGGGTGCGCCTGGCGGTGAGCGGACCGGAAGGGCTGACCGCCCAGGTGGACGAGACGCTGATTCGGCAGATGCTGCTGGAGCTGACGGCCAACGCCGCTGCGGCGGGCAAAACGGTGAGAGTGACGCTGGAAAAGGCGGGGAACAGGGCGGTGTTTACTGTGGCGGACGATGGTCCGGGCATCTCCCCTGAGAGCGTGGCCGGCCTATTTTCCGATGAGCGGGAGCAGATTCCTGATTGGCGGCGGGGTGGGATGGGCTTGGCCATCGCGCACCGAATCGCGTCTCTCCACGGGGGGACGCTGATGGCGGACTGCGCGCCCGGACAAGGGATGCGGGTGAGCGCGTCCATTCCTTTGGGAGAGGGGGAGGGCGGGGTGCTGAAGGGTCGGGCGCTGCGCTGGGATGGAGGCGGCTTTGACGAGGCGCTGGTGGGGCTGAGTTCCCTGCTGCCGGCGCAGGCGTTTCTTCCGGAGAACTTGGAGTGAAGACGGCGGGGCGACGGGGTCGTCCCGCTTTTTGCCGTCAAAGAGAGGCGGGGCCTGCCTCCACGATGGCCTGGGCCACTGCGGCCAACACCTCCCCATGGGTCTGATCGAACAGATGCGTATAGATGCGCTGGGTGACGCTGGGGCTGCTGTGGCCCATGGCGCGGCTGATCTGATACATGGGGACGCGAACACTGTTGGCCACGGTGGCAAAGGTGTGGCGGAGGCCGTGAAAGGTGATGGGGGGGAGGCGGCGCTGGGACACGAAGTCCGCCAAGGCGGCGGACAGCGCGTTAGGGTGCCAGGGGTGGCCCGCGGCGTCCAGCACCAAGTAGTCGTCCGGTCCGCATGGGATGCCCGTCCGCTGCCGGCTCTGCAGGAGGCTTCGGAGGAAACTCAGCAGGTCGTCCAGGGATACGATGGACAGGGTGCGGGCGCTGTCGTCGGTTTTTGGGGGCTTTTCCACCACCCGGTAGCCCACCGCCGTTCGGGTACGCCGCACGGACACAAGGCCGCTGTGCAGCTCCACATCCCGCCAGCGCAGCCCTAATAGCTCCCCCCGGCGCAGCCCCAGAAAGCAGGCCAGCTTTATGGGCAGTTCCAGCGGGCAGTTCGCTACCTCCCGCAGCAAGCGGTCCAGACGAGCGGGAGTGTAGTATACTGCGTCGGTGGAGGTGGTGCGGGGCGGGGCGGCGCGCTGGACGGGGTTGGCGGGCAGCGCGCCTTGCCGGCAGGCCCAGTTCAGGGCGGTGTTGAGCAGGACGTGGTGCTTGTGAATGGTGTTGGGGGATAGGGAGCGTTCGGCGGACAGCCAGCGGTAGTAGCCGTTGATGCGTTCGGGGGTGAGAGCGCTGAGCTCTACCGCCCCCAGGGCGGGGATGAGGTGGCGCTGGATGATGTTGCGGTAACCGCCGATGGTGGTATCCGCCCGGCGGGGCTCAATTTCCGATTCCATCCACCGCTCCAGCCATTGGGCCAGGGTGGTCTGACTACGGGCGGTGGGGAGAGGGGGCGCCGCCGGGGCGGCCAGCGGACGGAGGGTGACGCGGCCGAAAGGAATGCGGGAGTAGGACATGGTGAACAGCTCCTTTTCTTTCTATAATCGGTTTGCCAAGCGAGGAAAAAGGAAAGGGGGATGGGCTTTCCTCTTGACTTTTCTGGGCTTTGGCAATACAATATTATCTTAAATTGGGTGGAGAATCCCACCGCCTAATAGGATATGGAAAAAATCCTACATTATCAGTTAAAGGATGAAGCGATATGGCACAGGATAAAAATAAGCAGGTGAGCCAGATCACCGATATGGACGTGGACTTCGCCCGGTGGTACACTGACGTGTGTACCAAGGCGGAGCTCATCGGTTACGCCAAGACCAAGGGGATGTTCATCCTCCGACCCTATGGCTACGCCATCTGGGAGAACATCCAGGCGTACCTGGACCGGCGTTTTAAGGAGACGGGCCACCAGAACGTCTCTATGCCCATGCTCATTCCGGAGTCCCTGCTCCAAAAGGAGAAGGACCATATCGAAGGGTTTGCTCCTGAGTGCGCCTGGGTGACCTACGGCGGCAGCGAGAAGTTGGATGAGCGGATGTGCATTCGTCCCACCTCCGAAACCCTGTTCTGCGACCACTGGGCGGACATCGTTCGCTCCTGGCGGGATCTGCCCATGCTGTATAACCAGTGGTGCTCCGTGCTGCGCTGGGAGAAGACCACCCGCCCCTTCCTGCGCCACCGGGAGTTCCTCTGGCAGGAGGGCCACACCCTCCACGCCACCGCCGAGGAGGCCATCGAGGAGACCGAGCGGATGCACCGTATTTACGCCGAGCTGTGCGAGGATGTGCTGGCTATGCCGGTGGTGATGGGCATGAAGACCGACAAGGAAAAGTTTGCCGGGGCGGAGCGCACCTACACCATTGAGTGCATGATGCACGACAAGAAGGCGCTGCAGAACGGCACCAGCCACTATTTCGGCGACGGGTTCGCCCGGGCTTTCGGCATCGCCTTCGCAGACAAGAACAACAGGCAGACCGCCCCCTTTGAGACCTCCTGGGGCATCACCACCCGCACCATCGGCGGCGTCATCATGACACACGGAGACAACCGGGGGCTGGTGCTGCCCCCCAAGGTGGCCCCTGTCCAGGTGATTGTCATCCCCGTAGCCCAGCACAAGGAGGGGGTCATCGAGGCCAACCAGGCCGTGGTGGACCGGCTTTCCAAGGCGGGCTTCCGGGTGAAGATGGACGCGTCCGACAACTCTCCCGGCTGGAAATTTGCCGAGTACGAGATGAAGGGCGTGCCCCTGCGGCTGGAGCTGGGCCCCAAGGACATGGAGAAGAACCAGTGCGTGCTGGTGCGCCGGGACAGCGGGGAGAAGTCCTTCGTCTCCCTGGACGGCATCGAGGACACGGTGGCCAAGATGCTGGACGATATCCACGCCGGCCTGTACGCCAGGGCCAAGCGGAACTTGGAGGAGAATACCTATCCCTGCGCCACATTGGCGGAGGTCAAGGAGAAGATGGAGACTCAGGGCGGCTTCGCCAAAACCATGTGGTGCGGCGAGCTGGCCTGTGAGATGCGCATGAAGGAGGAGGCCGGCGTGTCCTCCCGGTGCATCCCCTTTGAGCAGGAGCGTTTGAGCGACGTGTGCGCCTGCTGCGGCAAGCCCGCCAAGAAGATGGTTTACTGGGGCGTGGCGTATTGATTCGCTCCCACAAGCGTCCCCGCCTCACGGCGGGGGCGCTTCTTCGTGAAGTTGCACAGATGCTTTTTGCTGGAACTGCCCAAAACCGTGAAAAAACTTTGGGAAATGGGCAAAAAACTGCTTGACTTCCAGGGGGCACCTGTTGTACAATAAACGAGTGCCTGTCAAGGGTGCGTTGCGATGATGTGGGAGATTGCTCGCGCGAGCGAGGTAACTTCCGCGGAGTATGTCCGTCAGATCGGGCGGCTGAGAGACTCATTCCACGGCGTATATCGCCGTTGGGGGGTAGAACCGGCCATGCTTTGCGCCGGTTTTATTCATGCCGGGGAGTGATACGCACGGAAACGTGGACGAGAATCTCACCCGTTACGGAGATTGGACGCAGTTCCAAGTAACGTCAACTTCGTAATCAAGGAGGAAAAAACAACTATGGCAGCTCAGAAAGAAATGATTCGCATCCGGCTGAAGGCCTATGACCATCAGCTCATCGACCAGGCCGCCGAGAAGATCGTGGACACCGCTAAGCGTAGCGGCGCCGAGGTCTCCGGCCCCATCCCCTTGCCCACCAAGAAGGAGGTCATCACCATCCTTCGCTCCGTCCACGTGAATAAGGATTCCCGGGAGCAGTTCGAGCGCCGCACCCATAAGCGGCTGATCGACGTCATCAAGCCCTCTCCCAAGACGGTGGAGGCCCTGATGAGCCTGGAACTGCCCGCCGGTGTGGATATCGAGATCAAATTATAAGACCTTAGAAATGAGCGCGGCGCAGCCGCGCCCCAAACCGAAGCCCAGCGAAGTGGGTTCGGTTTGGAGAGGAGAAGCAAGGGAGTGAGCGAAGTTTTCGCTGGAAGCGGAAACGAAGCGGAGCGGACTTTGCTTCGACGAAAGCCGCGCGTCGCGAACAGGCGAGGCGTGACAACAGCGTACCAACCAAGTCAGTACCGCAGCTTACCGCGATATTGAGGTAAGCGGGTCATGTCAGCGGAGCAATGGGAGCCAATGCCCAACTACGTTGACCAATAACCTATAAGGAGGAATACACATGGAAAAGGCCATCATCGGCAAGAAGGTGGGTATGACCCAGATCTTCGACGAAGCCGGTAAGGTCATCCCGGTCACCGTCATCCAGGCGGGCCCCTGCACTGTGGTGCAGAAGAAGACCGAGGAAAAGGACGGTTACACCGCCGTCCAGCTGGGCTTCGATGAAGTCCCGGAGAAGAAGCTGTCCAAGCCCGAAGCGGGCCACAGCAAGAAGTCCGGCAAGTGCCTGCGGGTGCTCAAGGAGTTCAAGCTGGACAAGGCCGACGAGCTGAACGTGGGCGATGAGCTCACCGCTACCGTGTTTGCCCCCGGCGACCGGGTGGACATCACCGGCATCAGCAAGGGCCACGGCTACCAGGGCGCGGTGAAGCGCTGCGGCGGCCATGTCCAGAAGAACAGCCACGGCGGCGGCCCCGTCCACCGCCATTCCGGCTCCATGGGCTCCAGCACCGACCCCAGCCGCATTTTCAAGGGGCACAACGGCGCGGGCCAGATGGGCAACGAGCAGGTCACTGTGATGAACCTGGATGTGGTCCAGGTGGACGAGGAACTGGGCGTTATCGCCGTGCGCGGCGCGGTGCCAGGACCCCGGGGCGGCGTGGTCGCTCTGCGCACCAGCACCAAGAAGCTGGCCGTGAAGCAGACCGCCGAGAGCGCCGGGCGCGTCAATCCCCAGAAGCAGTCCGCCCGTGTCAACCCGCAGAAGGCCTCTGCGCGTAACAAATGAGAAAGGAGAGAATGACAAATGCCTAAAGCTAACCTTTATGATATGGCCGGTAAGCAGATCGGCGAGGTCGAGCTCTCCGAGGCCGTTTTCGGTATCGAGCCCAACCAGTACGTGGTCCACGACGTGGTCAAGAACCACCTGGCCAACTGCCGTCAGGGCACCCAGAGCAGCCTGACCCGCGCCGAGGTTTCCGGCGGCGGCAGAAAGCCCTGGCGCCAGAAGGGAACCGGCCACGCCCGTCAGGGCTCCACCCGGGCTCCCCAGTGGACCCACGGCGGCATCGTGTTCGCCCCCAAGCCCCGCACCTATCGCTATACCCTGAACAAGAAGGTGCGCCGCCTGGCCCTGAAGTCCGCCTTGAGCGCCAAGGCTGCCGCCGGCAACGTGCTGGTGGTGGATAAGCTGGAGATGGGCGAGATCAAGACCAAGACCTTCCAGGGCTTCCTCAACGCGGTGGAGTCCAAGAAGGCCGTGATCGTCACCGCCTGCCCCAACGTGGTCAAGTCCGCCCGGAACATCCCCGGCATCGTGACCAGCCCCGCCAACCTCATCAATGTCTATGACATCGTCAACGCCAACCAGGTCATCATCGACCAGGGGGCGCTGGCCGCCATCGAGGAGGTGTTCGCGTAATGAAGACCGCTTACGATATCATCAAGCGCCCCATCGTCACCGAGCAGTCCATGGCCGCCGCCGCTGAGAAAAAATACACCTTCGAGGTGGCCCGCGACGCCAACAAGATTGAGATTGCCAAGGCCTGTGAGGAGATCTTCGGCGTGAAGGTGGCCAAGGTCAACACCCTGAATATGCAGGGCAAGGCCAAGCGCATGGGCCGCTATCCCGAGGGGCGCCGTCCCCGCTGGAAGAAGGCCATGGTCACCCTGACTGCCGATTCCAAGACCATCGAGTTCTTCGAAGGCATGGTGTAAGGAGGAGATTGAAGAATGGCTATCAAGACTTATAAGCCCACGACGCCCTCCCGCCGTCACATGACTGTGTCCGCCTTCGAGGGCATCGACAAAAAGGCCAAGCCGGAGCGCTCGCTGCTGGAGAGCCTGAAAAAGAATGCCGGCCGCAACAGCTACGGCCGCATCACCGTCCGCCACCGCGGCGGCGGCAACAAAAAGAAGTACCGTATCATCGACTTCAAGCGGGATAAGACGGGCAAGGCAACTGTGATTAACCTCCAGTACGACCCCAACCGTTCCGCCAACATCGCTCTCATCGAGTATGAAGACGGCGAGCGCCGCTATATCCTGGCCCCCGTGGGGCTGAAGGCCGGCCACGCCATCATGACCGGTTCCGGCGCGGACATCCTGCCCGGCAACGCTCTGCCCATCGCGGAGATCCCCGTGGGCGAGACCATTCACTGCATTGAGCTCTATCCCGGCAAGGGTGCCCAGCTGGTGCGCTCCGCCGGCACCGCCGCCCAGCTCATGGCCAAGGAGAATGGTATGGCGCAGGTGCGTCTGCCCTCCGGCGAGGTCCGGCTGGTGCGGGAGAACTGCATGGCCACCATCGGCCAGGTGGGTAACACCGATTGGGCCAACATCCACATCGGCAAGGCCGGCCGCAAGCGCCACATGGGCTGGCGGCCCACCGTGCGCGGCTCTGTGATGAACCCCAACGACCACCCCCATGGCGGCGGCGAGGGCAAGAGCCCTGTGGGCCGTCCCGGCCCCGTGACCCCGTGGGGCAAGCCCGCCCTGGGTTACAAGACCCGCAAGAAGAAGAACCGCACCGACAAGTTCATTGTCCGGCGCCGCAATGGTAAGTAAGGAGGGAGTGTAAGAAATGAGCAGAAGCATCAAGAAAGGCCCGTTTTGTGCTCCCGAGCTGCTGAAGCGGGTGGACGAGATGAACAAAAAGAACGAGAAGAAGGTTCTGAAGACCTGGAGCCGCGCCTCCACCATCTTCCCCTCCTTCGTGGGCCACACCATCGCCGTCCACGACGGCCGCAAGCACGTGCCCGTCTACGTCACTGAGGATATGGTGGGCCATAAGCTGGGCGAGTTCGCGCCGACCCGTACTTTTAAGGGCCACGCGGGCAGCAAGACCGGTAAGTAAGGAGGAGAGAGAACAATGGAAGCGAAAGCGACACTGAGATACATTCGTATCTCTCCCCGCAAGGTAAGCATCGTGTGCGATCAGATCCGCGGCAAGAGCGTGAAGGACGCAGAGGCCATCCTGGCCCTGATTCCTAAGGCCGCCTCCGACCCCCTGGCCAAGCTAGTCCACAGCGCTGCGGCCAACGCTGAGAACAACCACGGCATGGACCCTGAGAAGCTCTATGTGGCCCAGGTCTACGCGACCCCCGGCCCCATCATCAAGCGCTACCGCCCCGTTTCCAAGGGCCGCGCCCACCACATCATGAAGCGCACTTCCCACATGACCGTTGTGGTCAAGGAACGCTGAAAAGGAGGTCGAGAGTAAATGGGACAGAAAGTGAATCCCCACGGCCTGCGCGTGGGCGTTATCAAAGACTGGGACTCCCGCTGGTATGCCCGTGACGAAAAAGTGGGCGACCTCCTGGTTGAGGACTATAATCTCCGCCGCGATCTGAAGAAGAAGCTGTACGCCGCCGGCGTGCCCAAGATCGAAATTGAGCGCGACAGCGGAGCCAACGGCAAGATTCGCATCTATGTGCACTGTGCCCGCCCCGGCATGGTCATCGGCAAGGGCGGCGAGGAGATTGAAAAGCTGCGCCTGGAGCTGGAGAAGAAGCTGGGTAAGAGCGTGGCGTTGAACATCGTTGAGGTCAAGAACGTTGACACCAATGCCCAGCTGGTGGCCGAGAACATCGCCCAGCAGCTGGAGAAGCGCATCGCCTTCCGCCGGGCCATGAAGAACGCCATGGGTCGTGCCATGCGCATGGGCGCCCTGGGCATCAAGGTCCAGGTGTCCGGCCGCCTGAACGGCGCCGAAATTGCCCGTACTGAGCATTATCACGACGGCACGATTCCCCTGCAGACCATCCGTGCCGACATCGAGTACGGCTTTGCCGAGGCGGCCACCACTTACGGCCGCTTGGGCGTGAAGGTGTGGATCTACAAGGGCGAGGTGCTCACCCAGACCCTGCGCACCACCCCCCGCACCATCGACACCAAGAACTACAAGGAGCGCGAGCAGCGGCCCCGCCGCCGCGACGGCGACCGCCGGGGCGGCTTCAATCGCCAGGGCGGCGACCGGCGTCCGGGCGGCTTCAACCGGGACCGCCAGGGCGGCGCTCCCCGCCCCAATAACGGACCCCGGCCCAACAATGGCCCGCGTCCCTCTGCTCCCAAGGAAGGAGGCGCCCAGTAATGCTGCTGCCTAAGAGAGTAAAGTACCGCCGCGTTCAGCGTGGCCGTATGACCGGCACCGCCACCCGTGGCAACAAGGTTTCCTATGGCGAGTGGGGCCTGCAGGCCATGGAGCCCGCCTGGATCACCGGCAATCAGATTGAGGCCGCCCGTGTGGCCATGACCCGTTACACCAAGCGCGGCGGCAAGGTCTGGATCAAGGTCTTCCCCGACAAGCCCATCACCAAGAAGGCGCTGGGCACCCGTATGGGTTCCGGTAAGGGCGCACCCGAGGGATGGGTGGCCGTGGTCAAGCCCGGCCGCGTCATGTTCGAGATTGCCGGCGTGTCCGAGGAGGTCTCCCGCGAGGCCTTGCGTCTGGCCAGCCACAAGCTGCCCATCAAGTGCAAGATCGTCAAGAAAGAGACCGAGGAGAAGGGTGGTGAGTGAAGATGAAGGCAAACGAAGTGCGTAAACTGAGCGCCGCTGAGCTGGACGCCAAGCTGGTGGAGCTGAAGAAGGATCTCTTTAACCTCCGTCTTCAGCACGCCACCAATCAGCTCGACAATCCCATCCGCATCGCGGAGGTCAAGAAAGACATCGCCCGCGTGAAGACCATCCTGCGTGAGCAGCAGGGCCGATAAGGAGGAGTAAACGATGAGTGAAGTGAGAACCTCTTCTCGTAAGACCAGAGTCGGCCTGGTGGTTTCGGACAAGATGGACAAGACCGTTGTGGTCGCCATCGCCGACCGCGTGGCTCACCCTCTGTACAAGAAGATTGTGAAGCGGACCTACAAGCTGAAGGCCCATGACGAGAACAACCAGTGCGGCGTGGGCGACCGCGTCCGCGTGATGGAAACCCGCCCCCTGTCCAAAGACAAGCGCTGGCGCGTGGTTGAAATCATCGAGAAGGCGAAGTAAAAGGAGGTGCCAGTATGATCCAAGAAGAAAGCTATCTGAAGGTGGCCGATAATACCGGCGCCAAGGAGATCAAAACCATTCGGGTGCTGGGTGGGTCTAAGCGCAAGTTTGGCAACATTGGCGACGTCATCGTGGCCTCCGTGCGCAAGGCTGCTCCCGGTGGCCAGGTGAAGAAGGGCGAGGTGGTCAAGGCCGTCATCGTCCGTTCCGCCCGGGGCGTGCGCCGCGCTGACGGCAGCTACGTCCGTTTTGACGACAACGCCGCCGTCCTCATCCGCGAGGACAAGAATCCCCGCGGCACCCGCATCTTTGGCCCGGTGGCCCGTGAGCTGCGCGACAAGGATTACATGAAGATCCTGTCTCTGGCTCCCGAAGTGCTGTAAGGAGGGAGCGAGGTATGAGTATGAACGTAAAGAAGAATGACACTGTCATCGTTCTGTCCGGCAAGGATAAGGGCAAGCAGGGCAAGGTGCTTTCTGTGGACCCCAAGGGCGGCAAGGTGATCGTGGAGAAGGTCAACGTGGCCTCCCGCCATCAGAAGCCCCGCCAGCAGGGTCAGGAGGGCGGCATCATCCAGAAGGAGACCCCGCTGTACGCCTGCAAGGTCATGACTGTGTGCCCCAAGTGCAGCAAGCCCACCCGTCCCGCCTATAAGGTGGAGGGCGGCAAGAAGACCCGCGTGTGCAAGCACTGCGGCGCCGAAATCTGAGAGAGGAGGAGCATAACATGGCTGAGAAAAAGACGCCTAACCTGAAGGCAAAGTACACCGCCGAGGTCGCTCCTGCTCTGATGCAGAAGTTCGGCTACAAGTCCAGCATGGAGATTCCCCGCATCGACAAGATCGTGGTCAACTGCGGCTGCGGTGAGGCGCGGGACAACGCCAAGGTGCTGGAGTCCGTTGTCCGGGATCTGGCCGCCATCACTGGCCAGAAGCCCATCATCACCAAGGCCAAGAAGTCTGTGGCCAACTTTAAGCTCCGCGAGGGAATGCCCATCGGCGCCAAGGTCACTCTGCGCCAGGACAAGATGTGGGAGTTTATGGACCGCCTATTCAACGTGGCCCTGCCCCGTGTGCGCGACTTCCGCGGCATCAACCCCAACGCCTTCGACGGCCGTGGCAATTACGCCCTGGGCCTGAAGGAGCAGCTGATCTTCCCTGAGATCGAGTACGACAAGATCGACAA
>CAJULM010000057.1 GCA_910587285.1 uncultured Oscillospiraceae bacterium
CGCCCCGAGCTGGACCTGCCCTGGGAGAAGACGGACATGGTGGAGGCCATTCAGGCAGCGCTGTAATCAATTTGGAATGAAACCGCTTGCGGGGGCCTGCCGGGGCCCCCGCAAAGCTTGTCCTTGTCACGCTCGGATTGGCCGCGCTGCGGGTCGCTTTCACTGCGACTCAGGCAAAACCCAGTCCCACTGCGTGGGCCTTGGGCTTTTGCCTTCGCTCCGTTCCAAGCTCCTCTGCGCGGCTATCCTCGCGCTTCTGTGTTACGCTCCGATTGGACCCATTACGGGGCGGCTTCCCTCCGACTCGGAGCAAATCCGGCGGGCACAGCCCGCCTGCGTTTTGCTCCTCGCTCCGGTCCATCCGCCCCTATGGGTCTATCCTCGCGCTTCTCTTTTCAAAATGTTTACAAAGTTCTTAGACATTTTTTGTTGCATTCTCCGCCATGCTATACTATACTAAATAGGCTGTAAAATCGACAAATTGGACGGCCTGCCCTCCGGCGGCTGTTTTTTAAGGCTTGATGGGGAAGGGTTGTTGTCAATATGGAGCTTCGCGCCAAAATCCAGAAATTTTCCCAGGAGCGGCTGATGCTGGTCCTGGGTGTGTATATCCTGTGCCAGCCGCTCATCGACGTGCTCACCTCCCTGGGAGCCAACGCGGGGCACTCCATCACCGCCGGGGTGGTGGTGCGCTCGCTGTTCATGGCGGCGTGCTTCCTCTACGCGGTGTTTGTCAGCCGGTTTGAGGGCAAGCGCTGGTGCATGATTTACACCGGGGCGCTGGTGGCCTACCTGGCGCTGTTCATGGGGTATATGCTGTCCCTGGGCGGGTTCGGGCTGTGCATTGCCAACGTTCAGGAGGTGGTGAAGACCTTCTTCGCCCCCTTTGTGGCGGTGTTTTTGTACTGCATTTACAGGCAGTACGGCTTTGCGGTGGCCGCCCGGACCATCGGCGCGGCGGGGGGGCTGTACGCCAGCGTCATCCTGCTGGCCATCCTCACCGGCACCAGCAACTTCTCCTATGCCAATTCGGGCAACGGCTTCAACGGCTGGTTCTTCGCCGCCAACGAGGTGAGCTGCATCATCGCGCTCACCGCGCCGTTTACCGTCTGCCTGTGCGTCCAGGCCCTGCCCGCCATCACGAAAAAGACCTGGTGGAAGGGGCTGGCCATCGCCTGGACCCTCATCTCCGTGGCGGTGAGCGCCAACTTCATCGGCACCAAAATCGTGTTCGCCGTCACGGCGCTGTACTGCGTCGCCGCCTTTGTGTGGACGGCGGCGGCCCTGTGCCGGGAGCGCTCCAAGGCGCTGCTGGTGCAGACGGTGGTGCTGGGTGTGCTGTGCGTGGTGGTGGTGGGGATGTTCTTCGGCTCCCCCCTGCGCAACTATCTGAACAGCATCTATTTCGAAATCATGGACGAGGACTCCGAGCTGCGCCTCATCTCCTGGGGCGAGGAGATTCAAAAGGCCAGCGAGGGCACATGGCTGAAGGAGCTGCTCCAGGAAAACGAGACCTGGGAGCGGGTGGATCAGATTCTCAGCCGCCGGCTGCTCAGCGCCTCCCCCAGCGTCCAGGTGTACACCGAGGGGGGGATATTGGCCAAGCTGCTGGGCATCGGCTACGCCGACGCGCCCTCCTACAGCCGCAGCATTGAGTTTATGGTGGAGATGGACCCGCCGGGCATCCTTGTCCGCCACGGGATTTTGGGCTTTGCCCTGTACTGCGGGCCCTATTTCGCCTTTGTGCTCTATGCCATCGTGCAGTTTTTCAAGCGGCCCGGCCAGCGGCTGGGGAGCCTGGTGTACTGCACGGCGCTGTACAGCGTGCTCACGGGCTTCGCCATCTCTCTCATCGCGGGCCACGCCCTGGTGTCCCCGGCGGTGTCCACGTTTATGCTGTTGACCGGGATGCAGCTGTGGGCGCTCACCCAGGAGCAGAACGGGCAGCCAAAGCTGAAAAAAGCGTAAAAAACACCGCCGGTCCTTGGACCGGCGGTATTTTTTACGCGAGCCCCAGCAGCCGGGCCGCCGTGGCGAGGACAAGGCACAGCCCCAGGCCGAGCAGAGTGGGCAGGAGGACGGCCAGCGCCGTCCACTTTACGCTGCCCGTCTCCTTGTAGATGGTCAGGCAGGTGGTGGAGCAGGGCCAGTGGAACAGGGAGAACAGCATGGTGCAGCAGGCCGTCAGCCAGGTCCAGCCGTGGCCGGTGAGCAGCTGGCCCAGGGCGGCCAGGTTGTCGAACTCCACCAGGCTGCCGGTGGCCAGGTAGGCCATGAGCATCACCGGCAGTACGATTTCATTGGCGGGCCAGCCTAAGATAAAGGCCATGAGAATCACCCCGTCCAGCCCGAACAGCCGGGCAAAAGGGTCCAGGAGGCTGGTGCAGTGGGCCAGCAGGGAGGCGCCCCCCACGGTGACGTTGGCCGTCAGCCAGATCACCGCCCCCGCCGGGGCGGCCACCGACACCGCCCGGCCCAGGACAAACAGGGTGCGGTCCAGCATGGAGCGCACCAGCACCTGCCCCACCTTGGGCTTGCGGAAGGGGGGCAGCTCCAGGGCGAAGGAGGAGGGCATTCCCTTCAAGACGGTGGCGGACAGCAGGCGGGAGCAGCCCAGGGTGCCCGCCACGCCCAGCAGCAGCGTCCCCAGCAGCAGTGCCGCGCCCTCCAGGGAGGCCAGCAGGCCGCTGCGCCCGCCCACAAAGAACAGGGTGATCAGGGCGATGAGGGTGGGAAATTTGCCGTTGCAGGGCACCAGGGAGGAGGTCAAAATGGCGATGAGCCGCTCCCGCGGGCTGTCGATGATGCGGCAGCCGGTGACGCCGCAGGCGTTGCAGCCGATGGACATACACATCGTCAAGCATTGCTTTCCGCAGGTTTTGGCCTTTTGAAAGGCGTGGTCCATGACGAAGGCCACCCGGGGAAGGTAGCCCAGGTCCTCCAGCAGTGTAAACAGAGGGAAGAAAATGGCCATGGGGGGCAGCATCACCGCCACCACCCAGGCAGTCACCCGGTACATCCCATCCAGCAGCAGGCCGGCCAGCCACGCCGGCGCCCCGGCCAGCCAGTTCTCCAGCACGCCGCCCAGGCGGGCAAAGAGCTGGGTGAGCAGGGCGGAGGGGATGTTGGCCCCCGCCACCGTCAGCCACACCACCAGCCCGAACAGCAGCAGCATCAGGGGGATGCCGGTGCTCTTGGAGGTAAGTAGGCGGTCCAGCCGCTGCTGGCGGCGCTGGCGCTGGACGTTTTCGCTGCGCACCACCTGGGCCGCGTACCGCTCGGCCAGACTTACCCGCTCCTGGGGCGCGCGCTCAGGGGCGGCGGAGGCGTTGGAGTCCGCCAGCAGGGCAACCGCCCGTTTCAATTCGTCCAGCCCCTCTCCGCGCCCCGCGGAGGTCCCGATCACCGGCACGCCCAGCCGCCGGGACAGGGCCGGCAGGTCCACCTCGATGCCCAGCCGCCTGGCCTCATCCATCAGATTGACGCACACCAGTACCTTTCCCGTCAACTCCAGCACCTGGAGGACCAAAATCAGGTTGCGCTCCAGGCAGGTGGCGTCGCACACCACCACAACGGCGTCCGCCTGGCCGCTTTGGATAAAGTCCCGGGCCACGGCCTCCTCCTGGGAGTGGGCGGCCAGGGAATAGGTCCCCGGAAGGTCGATGAGCTGGTAGTCCTCTCCGGCGTAGGCGTATTCCCCCCGGGCGGTGGCCACGGTTTTGCCGGCCCAATTCCCTGTGTGCTGGCGCAGCCCGGTGAGGGCGTTGAACACCGTGGACTTGCCCACGTTGGGGTTGCCGGCCAGCGCCACCCGCCTCATGTGGCCACCGCCGGAGCGGGAGTCTCCTGGACCTGGCGCTCCAGCGCCACGCCGTCCGCGTCCGCCCGGCGCAGGGCGATGAGGGCTCCGCGGATCAAATAGGCGCAGGGGTCGCCGGCGGGGCTTTTCAGCACGCAGGTGACCCGGGTGCCCCGCACCAGCCCCAGGTCGATGAGCCGCCGGTCCATGGCGGGGCCCGCGCGCACTTGGGTTACGTAAGCGCTCTCCCCCTCCGGGAGAGCGGATAAGCACAATGTCTCATACATGATAGTTGCTCCTTTCCCGCGCAGGCCGTCCTGCGGACGGTCTGCAAGCTATCCTATGGCGGGAAAGGTCAAACCGTGAAAGCCAAAGCCCCCCGCCGATGGCGGGGGGCTTTGACCGCTGCGGAGGCGGCCGCGCAGGACGCGCCGCCCCATGCCGAGACGGGGACCCTTGGCCGCTGCGGAGGTGGAGATGACTGCCTGCGGGAATGCGGGACACCCCCGCCATCGGCGGGGGTGTCTCTCAATCATTGCGGATATGAATATGATTGTTGATGTGGTTGGCACAGTAGCAGTAGTACCCGTCGCACTTGGAGCAGTAGCGGAACTCCATGCTGGGGTCGTCCTGGTCGGTGAGGCCGCACACGGCGCATTTGTGGAGGTAGCCGCCGGTCTCCTTGGCCTTTTTCTGGGCCTGCTTCTGGGCGCGCTTGAAGTTGATCACCTGGGGGTCCGCCCGGCGGCGGGCGAAGCCCAGCTTCATGGACCACACGGGCCAGGTAAAGAGGAAGAAGTTGATAAAGCTGGCCAGGGGGAACAGGGCGAACACCCACCAGCCCATTTGGACATACTGAATCACGTCCACCAGGATGAGCACCACGTCGATGAGGGCGGCCCACTTCATTTTAATGGGGATGATGAACATCAGCAGCACCTGGGTTTCCCCGTACAGGGTGGCGATGATGAGGAAGATGGACAGGTTGAGGTAGTAGGCCAGGTTGACGGCGGACAGGCCCGCCCGGTCCAGGGCGAGCATCAGGTCCCACTGCATCAGGCTGAACGCCATCGCCAGCACCGCCGAGAGCACGATGCCGCACAGGTAGAACAGGCTGAACTTGGCCGTGCCCCACTCCCGCTCCAGCATGGCGCCGATCCAATAGTAGAAGTAGCAGCCCAGCAGCAGGTAGAAGGGGTTGGAGCTGTTGGGCACCACCACGAAGGTGACCAGCCGCCACACCTGGCCCCGGAGAATGTCCGGCGCCCAGAAGCTGAGCAGGCTGCTGAACATCCCGCGGGCGAACAGGTCCAGGAAAAAGACGGCCACCTGGGCGATGGCGATGTACAGCATCAGGTTGGGGACGCCGAACCGGGGATGCTTGGAGCAGAACCGGTCGATGGGACCATAGTGGTCGTTTCGGTAGATCAAGGGAAGCCCTCCTTTTTGGGACGTTCAAGTCATTATAGCCCCGCGGCCCGGAAAAGTAATCAATAAAGTGTTAAATTATTCCGCGTACAGCCGGACGATGTGGAGCAGAATGTCCACCACCTGGTCCATCTCCTCCACGCAGCACAGCTCCAGCGGGCCGTGGAAGTTATATCCGCCGGTGCCCAGGTTGGGGCAGGGCAGGCCCATATAGGACAGCCGGGCGCCGTCGGTGCCGCCGCGGATGGCCTCGGCGGCGGGGGTGAGGCCGGCAAGCCGGGCAGCCTGGTTGGCGTTGTCCACCAGGTGCATACAGCCCGTCAGCTGCTCCTTCATATTAAAATAGCTGTCCGTCAGGGTGAGCTCGATTTTGGCGGTGGGGTGGGCGGCCTGAAGCTGGGCGGCGGCCCGCTTGAGCAGGCCCTTTTTCACCGTGAACTCCCCCTTGTCGTGGTCCCGGATGATGTATTCCATCCGGCAGGCGGCGGCGGTGCCGTTGAGGGCGTCCAGGTGGAAGAAGCCCTGATAGCCCTCCGTCTTGGCGGGGATGGCCTGGGGCGGAAGCAGGGCGTTGAACTCCTGGGCGATGAGCAGGGCGTTTTCCATAATGCCCTTGGCTCCGCCGGGGTGGACGGACACGCCGGTGATGTCCACCACGGCGGAGGCGGCGTTGAAATTCTCATAGGCGATGACGCCGGGGGCGGAGCCGTCCACGGTGTAGGCGTATTTCGCGCCAAAGGCGCGCACGTCGAAGTGGTCGGGGCCCTCGCCGATCTCCTCATCGGGGGTGAAGGCGACGCACAGCCGCCCGTGGGGGATGTTTTCCGCGATGAGCCGCTCACACAGGGTCATGATCTCGGCGATGCCCGCCTTGTCGTCCGCCCCTAAGAGGGTGGAGCCGTCGGCAGTGATGAGGGTTTTGCCCCGGAGGCGGGACAGCCAGGGGAAGTCGGCCACGCGGATGACCCGGTCCTGCCGGGGCAGGACAATGTCGCCCCCGTCGTAGTTCTCATGGAGGATGGGGCGAACGTCCTTTCCGGAAAAGGCGGGGGCGGTGTCCATATGGGCCAGCAGGCCCAGGGCGGGGGCGTTCTCGCAGCCGGGGGTGGCGGGCAGCCAGGCGGTGACGATGCAGTGCCCGTTGACGCTGGGGTTTTCCAGGCCCAGCTCCTTGAGCTCGTCCACCAGCAGGTTCGCCAGGTCCCACTGGCAGGGGGTGGAGGGGGTGGACCCCGTCTCCGGGGAGGACTCGGTGTTGATTTGGACGTACTTTAACAGGCGTTCATAGGCTCTCATAGCAGAAGCTTCCTTTCCTTAAAAATCACAGCATCACCGGACTGCTGACCCATTCCAGCCCGCAGGGTCCCGGCTCCCGGCGGCAGAGCTGGTACAGGTCGGTGCACCGGGCCTCCCGCTCCAGCAGGGGGAGGCCCCGGCCGTGGGCGGGCTTGGTGAGAATGGGCAGGGCGGCCCGCTGCTTCATCTCCCGCAGCAGCGCCCGGCCCCGGGCGTTGGCCCCCAGAACCCGCAGATAGGGCGGGGCGGGGGGGCGGTCCCTCTCCCGCAGGCCCAGCGCCGCCCACAGCACGGCCCGGCGGATGCGGGCGTGGGCGTACCGCTTGGTTTTGGCCAGGGTATACACCTCCTCCACCGTCCGGCCCCGGCGGGCGGCGCGGTAGAGCCGGTGGGACAGCCCCTCCCCGCAGTCCGGCAGGGCGGCGAAGTCCTCCTCCTCCATGGCGCGCAGGGCGGACAGCACCCAGCGCTCCCCCCAGGTCAGGCTGGCGGGGTTGGCGGCGGGCAGCGTCCCGTCTAAAATCCGCCGCCGCACGAAGGAGGCGGAGGGGTAGTCGGGGTGATCCCCGCCGTCGTGGTCCGCCCCGGCGCGGGGGACGGCGACGGGCTGGATGGAGCTGCCCAGGGCGTTCAGCGCCCGGATATACTCCACGCCCAGGCTGCTGTTGGGCCGGGCCAGCAGCCCCGCCGGCTCCGGCCCGAGCAGCTCGCCCACGGCGGCGGCGCGGCAGGCGGCAAAGGGCAGGCCGGCGTCCAGGTGACGCCGCAGGGCGGTTGCGTAGCCGGGGCCGTCCAGGCAGGCGGCAAGCTGCTGGAGCTGCCGAACCCCGCCGGATTCGCAGCCGAAGGAGAGGTGGGTGACAACCCCCGCGGCCGCCAGAATTCCCACCGCGCCCCGGGCAAAAGACTCCGCGGATGAGGCTGCCCAAACGGTAGGCAGCTCCAGCACCAAATCCGCGCCGCCCTCCAGGGCCATGCGGGTTCGGGTCCACTTGTCCAGCACGGCGCACTCCCCCCGCTGGACAAAGTTTCCGCTCATCACGGCGGCCACGGCGCACTCGCCCACAATCCGGCGGGTCTCGCGGATGTGAAAGGCGTGGCCGGTGTGAAAGGGGTTGTATTCCGCCACGATGCCTGCAACGCGCATGGTCAATCCTCCTGTTCCGCTCAGCCCCAACTTTTTTGTGAGAAATAAGAAAAATACTTGCGGCGCTGTCGCTCGTGTAGTATAATATGTCCGTTATCGGGCGGCTTGGGGCAGCCCCAGGCTTTGGTTATCTTCCATTATAAGCCCAAAGACAGGTTGAAGTAAAGCAAAACCGCATAATTCTATGGGAGGAGTTGTGCGGCGCGGTTCTGACAGCCGTCAAACTTAGAGGTCCCCCGGCGGGGGCTGAGACAAAGGAGTGCGGAACATGAAAGTTCTTGTAATCAACGCCGGCAGCTCGTCCTTGAAGTACCAGCTGCTGGACACCAACAGCCAGGAGGTGCTGGCCAAGGGCCTGTGCGAGCGCATCGGCATCGACGGGAAATTTACCTACAAGGCCCCCGGCAAGGAGACCATCGACGCCAAGGACGTGGCTATGCCCACCCATTCCGAGGCCATTCAGGCGGTGCTGGACGCCCTGGTGGACCCGGCCAACGGCGTGGTGGGCTCCATGAAGGAGATCGAGGCGGTGGGCCACCGGGTGGTTCACGGCGGCGAGACCTTCGCCTCCTCCGTGAAGATCGACGACAAGGTGATGGCCGCCCTGGAGGAGTGCATCCCCCTGGCCCCCCTGCACAACCCGGCCAACATCACCGGCATCAAGGCCTGCACCGCCGTCATGGGCCCCGACGTGCCCCAGGTGGCCGTGTTTGACACCGCATTCCACCAGACCATGCCCCCCGTGGCCTACACCTACGCCCTGCCCTATGAGTACTATGAGCAGGACAAGGTCCGCCGCTACGGCTTCCACGGCACCAGCCACAAGTATGTCACCCAGCGGGCGGCGGATATGCTGGGCAAGCCCATCGAGTCCTTGAAGCTCATCTCCTGCCACCTGGGCAACGGCTCGTCCATCGCCGCCGTGGCCGGGGGCAAGAGCGTGGATACCTCCATGGGCTTCACCCCCCTGGCCGGCCTGCCCATGGGCACCCGCTCCGGCGATCTGGACGCGGGCATTCTGGAGTACCTGATGAACAAGCACGGCATGGACATCAAGGAGATGCTCAACGTGCTCAACAAGAAGTCGGGCGTGCAGGGCGTGTCCGGCGTGTCCTCCGACTTCCGGGACCTGGGCTCCGCCGCCGAGGGCGGTAACACCCGGGCGGCTCTGGCGCTGGATATGTTCAGCTACGGGGTGAAGAAGTATATCGGCGCGTACGCCGCCGCCATGGGCGGGGTGGACGCCATCATCTTCACCGCCGGCGTGGGCGAGAACGACGGGGAGCAGCGCATGGCCATCGCCTCCGGCCTGGAGTTCATGGGCGTGAAGATGGACGCCGATGCCAACAACATCCGGGGCAAGGAGGCCATCATCTCCGCCATCGACTCCAAGGTGAAGGTGCTGCTCATCCCCACCAACGAGGAGCTGATGATCGCGCTGGATACGGCGGCGCTGGTATAAGAAGCGCGGAGAAGCGACCGAATGCCTGACCGCTTCGCGGCGTGACAGCGTCGTACAGAAAAGCCCCCAGCGGTATTCCGCTGGGGGCTTTTGTCACGGATTTCGCGCCCGCCAAGTGAGATAGCCCTCCAAAATCAGGCTTGCCGCCACCGCGTCCACGTTTTTCTTGTGGGCCTTCATCTTCTTCCCCGAGGCGTGGAGAATCTGATGGGCCTCGATGGTGGTGCGCCGCTCGTCCCACAGCCGCACGGGCATACCGGCGCTCTCCTCCACCAGCGCCGCGAAGGCCCGGTACAGCTCCGCCCGGGGCCCCTCCGTGCCGTCCATGTTCCGGGGGAAGCCCATCACCAGCTCGTCTGCCTGGCGCTCCCGGGCCAGCTTGGCGATCTCCTCCGCCGCCCGGTCCGGGTCCCGGCTCTGAATCACGGTGGTGTAGCCGGCGAGCAGCCCCGCCGCGTCGGAAATGGCCACCCCCGTGCGGGCGTCGCCGTAGTCGATTGCCATGACGCGCATCTTCATCCCTCCAAATGTATCTTCGAACGCGATGAACACATTATAATAAAAAAAACAATGCTTGACAAGCCCCTCCCGGTGTGATACACTATCCACACCTGTGAGCAGGGCTTTCTTTTTGTGCGTATTTTTACGGGATAGGCGCAAAAACCCTGGCTCCCCGCGGGACCACAGGGAGGCAATGCGCCGACACCCCCGTAGCCTCTTACTGGGCGTATTCCGCCCGTCTCAGGCGCTGGAGTCGGCAAAGGCCGGTCCGGCGCTTTTTTTGCCGGGCGGCCAAATTCAAAAGGAGGTGCCGAGAATGGCGAAAGCCGGAAACCGTGTGAAGGTCGTGCTGCGCTGCTCCGAGTGCAAGCAGCGCAACTACAACACCAAGAAGAACAAGCGCAACACCACCGAGCGTTTGGAGCTCAACAAGTACTGCCCCTTCTGCAGAAAGCACACTCTGCACACTGAAACCAAGTAATGAGCCGCAGCTCAAACGAAAGAAGGGTAAATTGAATGTCTGAACAGGAAAAGCGGGACAACGCCGCCACTCCGAAGGAGTCCGCAAGCTCTGATAAGAAGGCCAAGACCCCGAAGAAGAAGGACCAGAAGCCCAACCGCGTCCTGCGCTGGCTCAAGGACCTGAAGGGCGAGCTGAAGAAGGTAACCTGGCCTTCCTTTAAGGATACCATGAAGAACGTGGGCATCGTGATTGCGTGCGTGATTTTCGTGGGCATCTTCATCTGGGTGTTCGACTTCCTGGCCCGCGCGGTGGTCGAGGCCCTGCTCAACCTCTTTGGTTAAGCCATGGCTGACGAACTGAAGTGGTATGTGGCCCACACCTACTCCGGCTATGAGAACACCGTGGCCGTGTCCATCGAGCAGGCTGTGGAAAACCGCAATATGCACGATCTCATCACCGAGGTGTCCATCCCCCTGGAGACCGTCACCGAAATCACCGAAAACGGCCCCAAGACCGTGGAGCGCAAGGTGTTCCCCGGCTACGTGCTGGTGAAGATGGTGATGACCGACGAGACCTGGCATCTGGTGCGCAACATCCGGGGCGTCACCGGCTTCGTGGGCGCGGCCAACAAGGCCATCCCCCTCACCGAAGACGAGATCGCCGCCCTGGGCGTGGAAAAGCGCGAGGTGGTGGTGGGCTACAACGTGGGCGACAGCGTGAAGATCACCGACGGCGCTCTGACCTCCTTCATCGGCACGGTGGAGGAGCTGGACACCGAGCGGGGCAAGGTCCGCGTGGTGGTGTCCATGTTCGGCCGCGAGACCCCCGTGGAGCTGGAATTGGACCAGGTGGAAACCATCTAAAAAGAGCGCAGAGAAAACAAGGCAGGCAGACTGCCAGTGGGAGGGACTCCTTGTGGACGAGTCCCGTCACCACCACATTTCATGTAGGAGGTGCTGTTTCAAATGGCACAGAAAATTACTGGATATGTCAAGCTGCAAATCCCCGCCGGCCAGGCAACCCCGGCCCCCCCTGTGGGCCCCGCCCTGGGCCAGCACGGCGTGAACATCGCCGCCTTTACCAAGGAATTTAACGAGCGGACCAAGAAGGACATGGGTCTGATCATCCCCGTGGTGATCACCGTGTACGCCGACCGCTCCTTCTCCTTTATCACGAAGACTCCTCCCGCCGCCGTGCTGATTAAGAAGGCGTGCAATATCGAGTCCGGCTCCGGCGTGCCCAACAAGACCAAGGTGGCCACCTTGTCCAAGGCCGATCTCCAGAAGATCGCCGAGACCAAGATGCCCGACCTGAACGCCGCCAGCCTGGAGGCCGCCATGAGCATGGTCGCCGGCACCGCCCGCTCCATGGGCGTCCTGGTGGAAGAGTAAGGGAAAGGAGGAAACAGCAATGGCTAAAAAAGGTAAAAAGTATGTGGACAGCGCGAAGCTCATCGACCGCGCCGCCCAGTATGACGTGAACGAGGCCATGGAGCTGGTCATCAAGACCGCCACCGCCAAGTTCGACGAGACCGTGGAGCTGCACGTGAAGCTGGGCGTTGACTCCCGCCACGCCGACCAGCAGGTCCGCGGCGCCATCGTCCTCCCCCACGGCACCGGCAAGACCGCCCGCGTGCTGGTCTTCGCCAAGGGCGACAAGGCCGACGAGGCCCGTGCCGCCGGCGCCGATTTTGTGGGCGATATGGACATGGTGGAGAAGATTCAGAAGGAAAACTGGTTCGACTTTGACGTGGTCGTGGCCACCCCCGACATGATGGGCGTGGTAGGCCGTCTGGGTAAGGTGCTGGGCCCCAAGGGCCTGATGCCCTCCCCCAAGGCCGGCACCGTCACCCCCAACGTGACCCAGGCCGTCAACGAGATCAAGGCCGGTAAGGTGGAGTACCGTCTGGACAAGACCAACATCATCCACTGCCCCATCGGCAAGGTGTCCTTCGGCCCCGAGAAGCTGGGCGACAACCTGATGGCCCTCATGGGCGCCATCGTGAAGGCTAAGCCCGCCGCCGCCAAGGGCCAGTACGTCAAGAGTTGCGTCGCCGCCGCCACCATGGGCCCCGGCGTGAAGCTGAATACCGGTAAGTTCGCATAACAGTGTCCGAGCCGTCGTGAGCAGCGTGGATGGAGCGGAGCGAAGGCAAAAGTCCAAGGCCCGCGCAGCGGGACTGAGTTTTGCCTGAGTCGCAGCGAAGCCGCGCGTCGCGAACAGGCGAGGCGTGAGTACAGCGTCCGGCACAACATAACTCAACCAGGGGTCGTGGGCAAAAGCCCGCGGCCCCTCTTTTTTTGAAAGAGGTGACTGAATATGTCGATCAAAAGCGACCGTGTGCTCTACAGCGTGATTCGGGAGGAGCACATGGTCCACAACGACTTTTTTCTGCGGTATCTGGAGCTTGACGGGGGGACCCCGCCCTCCGCGCTGGTTTTTGCCTGTCTGACGGAGGGACGGGAGCTGCTGCGGGTCTGCTATGGCCCGGAGGAGATTGCCGCCCGGCTGGCCTACGCCCAGGAGGAGCTGCCCCGGTATCGGGACAGCAGCCTGGGGCGCATTCTGGGGCTGGACCACCGCCCGGAGCGGGCCTTCCTCCACGAGCACTTTTCCTTTTTCGCCTCCTTGGCGGCGGACGAGCTGCGGGTGGAGGCGGACTGGGGCGGGAAAAAGGAGGAGCTGACCATTTCCGTGGTCCCCTATGAGAGCCCCAACCGCTGGCGCTTTCCCCTGGCGGGGACGGTGCTGGTGACGGACACCCACCCCTCCGTCAACTCCCACCGCTGGTGCCGCAACAGCGAGTTCGCCTTTGACGCGGGGGCCTTTGACGAGACGCTGACGTGCCCTGTCATCGGCGGTAGCCCTGTGTTCGCCGCCTGCGGCGGGGTGGTGGAGGAGGTCTTCGACGGGCTGAACGACACGGACGACGGCACGGACCTGGCCCAAATCGAGGCCCAGTACGGCGAGCACGCCCGCATCGACGGCAACCACGTGCTGATCCGCCACCCGGGCGGCGAGCGGTCCCTGTACGCCCATCTCCAAAAGGGCAGCGTATCCGTGGCCGCCGGGGAGAGCGTTCAGGCCGGCCGGCAGATCGGCCGGGTGGGCAGCAGCGGCTCCAGCTGGGTGCCCCACCTCCATTTCCATGTGATGCTGGGCGGCATCGAGGGGCCGGGGGTTCCGGTGCGGTTTGAAAACCTGACCACCATCCTGGGGGAGCCGTGTATGCTGGAGGACACGGTGAACCTGGTGCGGGCGGAGGGGATTTTGCCCTAAAATCCCTGAATTTTTTCAAGTTTCCCTTGACAATGGGCAGGCTTCGAGGTATACTACGAAAAGTGTTCAAAGACAGCGGGTGCGTGAATACGCGTAAATCCCGCCGAGAATGCAGCCAATACGTTTTGTTTGCGCTGTTTTCGTGTGGACACGAGGGCAGTGTATTTTTTATGCGAAGCGCGAGGATAGACGCGCAGGGGAGCTTGGAACGTAGCGCGGGCGCTGTGTGCCAGTGGCACACGCCCAGCGCCGACCGAACCGAAGGCGAGACCGAAAGCCCAGGACCGCACAGCGGGCCGGGTTTTGCCTGAGACGGAGCGAAAGCGACCCGGCGGCGCGTCCAATCCGAGCGTGACAATGAAAATCACCTGCCGCAACAAATTACCCGGAGGTGAATTCCAACAATGCCTAACGCAAAGGTTCTCAGTGAGAAGCAGGCCATCGTGGCCACCCTGGTGGACGACCTGAAGGCCGCCAGCTCCGGCGTCCTGGTGGACTACAAGGGCATCACCGTGGCCGAAGACACCGCCCTGCGCCATGAGCTGCGGGAGAACGGCGTGGAGTACGCCGTGGTGAAGAACACCCTGCTGCGCCGTGCCCTGGACGACGTGAATTTGGGCGACCTGGACGAAGTGCTCAACGGCACCACTTCCATGGCCATCTCCAAGGAAGACCCCATCGCCCCCATGCGAATCGTCAACAAGTACGCCAAGCAGATGGGCGACCGCTTCAACATCAAGGCCGGCTTTATGGACGGCAAGGTCCTCCCCCTGGACGACGTGTACGCCCTGGCCGAGCTGCCCTCTAAGGACGCCCTGCTGGGTCAGGTCCTGGGCATGATGCTGGCCCCCATCACCAGCCTGGCCATCGTCATCAAGGCCATCGCCGAGAAGGACGGCCAGCCCGCCGCCGAAGCCCCCGCCGAGGAGGCTCCCGCCGCCGAATAAGCGGCACACATACTTTCATATTTGAACATTAGGAGGAATACCATCATGGCAAGCGAGAAGATCACTGCTCTGATTGAAGAAGTTAAGGCCCTCACCGTTCTGGAGCTGAACGACTTGGTCAAGGCTCTGGAGGAGGAGTTCGGCGTTTCCGCCGCCGCCATGGCCGCGCCCGCCGCCGGCCCCGCCGCCGCCGCTGTGGAGGAGAAGACCGAGTTTGACGTGGTTCTGGCCGGCTTTGACGCCGCCGCCAAGATTAAGGTCATCAAGGTGGTTCGCGAGATCACCGGCCTGGGTCTGGCCGAGGCGAAGGCCGCCGTCGAGGGCGCGCCCAAGACTCTGAAGGAGGCCGTGTCCAAGGACGAGGCCGAGGAGCTGAAGAAGAAGCTGGAGGAGTCCGGCGCCAAGGTGGAGCTGAAGTAAGCTGCCCCCCTGGTTTTATGAAGACGAAAAGGTCCCCGGAACTATTTCCGGGGACCTTTTTTGCGGTCGATACAAAACGTATGTTTCACGTGAAACGCTGACAGACGAAAAAACAAACTGATGTTTCACGTGAAACATATGCGCCCCAGAAAATAAAAACGTGTGTTTCACGTGAAACAGTGAGGGACGGGCTGATTCCATCGGCAAGGGCGATTTGCAAAGGAGCCGCAAAGCGCCACAGGCGCATGGGGTCAGCGCTGCCTCAAGGGAGCGCCACCGGGAAGGTGCGCTCGCCACCGTCCCGGTCGATGATAGTGACGCTTTGAATCTGCTCCACCTCCAGCGGGTCCCGGAAATTCCAGGTCAGCACCCGGCGGCTGCTGTCGGTGCCGTATGCGCCATAGCTGCCCTGGCCGTCCACGTGGTCGCTGCAGGATAGAATGTCTGTGCCGTCCTTCATGGTCAGCCGCAGGTGACTCCCAGCCAGATAGGTATACTGAGTGTCGCCGTAGGTCACGGCGGTGAGTCCCAGGGGGGACAGGCGCACCGTCTCGGCGAAGAACCCGGCGGCCAGCTCGGTGTCCTTGTCCAAGGCGGCGGAGGACATGACCTCAATGTCCAGGGGGATGTGGAGGGTGGTGTCCACTGAGATGTCCTCCAGCGTCTGGGTGTCGTACACATGGAACAGAACCAGCTCGGCGCCGGACAAATCCTCATAGACCCGCCCCCAGGTGGTGCACGCCATCAGGGCGGTTTTGGTCTCCTCGTCATAGCTCAGGCACTGGGAGCCGAAGGTGCTCCCTCTGATGCCGCTGTCATCGTCGGGGGGGTCCGGCGCGTCCACCAGGCCCATGGCGTTGATGTGGCCGCTGAGCCGGTCGCCCTCCAAATCCTTGAGCTGGACATAGACCCGGATGGTGTCCTGGTCCGCCATGGCGGACAGCACGCGCACCTCCAGGCCGTCCATCTCATAGGCCTGTCCGTCCTGCCCCTGGGCGTAGGGCGCGAAGCCCCCCAGGGCCTGAGCCAGCAGCTCCCGCAGCCCCGGTGACGTGGCCAGCGCGGTGCCCGTCAGCAGCAGGCACGCCGCTGCGGCCACCAGCGCCCCCTTCACCGCGCCCAGCCTGCGCCGTTTCGCCTGGGACGGCAGATTGTCCAGCACATCCTGCAAACGCTTGTCAAAGTCCTTTGGCACGGCGCACGCCTCCCTGCCCGCCATTTCTTTCAGCATATGGTCAAATTGTTCCATATTCGCCCTCCTGTTCTTGCAATATTTCCTTCAGCTGCGCCCTGGCCCGGGCCAGCCGGGACTTTACCGTCCCCTTGGGCACGCCCAGGCACCTGGCGATCTCGTCCAGGCTCATGTCCTCGTAGTAAAACAGCGTCACCGCCGCCCGGCGCTCCGGGGGCAGGGCGGCCACCGCCGACCAAAGCCCGTCATACCGGGGCGGCTCCGGGGCGGCGGGCTCCTGGGGCAGCTCGTCCAGGGAGAGCGCCCCGCGCTGCTTGCGCCGCTGGGCATAGGCGCAGTTCACGGTGATTTTTATGAGCCAGGAGCGGACAGCCTCCGGCTGCCTCAGCCTGCCCAGAGACTGCCAGGCCTGGAGCACCGCCTGGGCCACGGCGTCCTCCGCGTCCGCGTCGCAGTCCAGCAGGGACCGGGCCGCCCGGTACATCCCCCGGCTGTGCTGGGTCACTGCGGCGGAAAATTCCTCCCGCGTCCATTCCATATTGGGCTTCATCCCCTTCCATTTTTGTCCGGACAATGAATAAGACGCGGGGAAGTACAAAAAGGTTCCCGCTTCGGCAAAAAAATTTGTAAAATTCTTTTTTGCAATTTTTTAATCTCGGTCTTGCAAAAATGCCGCCGGTGGTGTAGAATACATTATCGCGTTAAAGCGGTACTTTCAATGAGGAAAGGATGTTGACGGTATGTCGATTAAAAATGCTTATCTCCTGTCTGTGCTGGACGAGCTGAAGGCCAAGAGCGCCCACGAGCCGGAGTTCCTCCAGGCTGTGGAGGAGGTGCTGGAGTCCCTGGAGCCGGTGGTGGAGGCCGACCCCCGCTACGAGCAGCAGAATATCATCGGCCGCATCGTGGAGCC
>CAJULM010000058.1 GCA_910587285.1 uncultured Oscillospiraceae bacterium
TCAGCGCCGCTATGTCGTTGTTCTTGTTGGCGGTGTCCACGCAGTCATTGACCGCGATATAACGGACATTCTTCATCGGAAAGTAAATTTCGATGTTATAGCCCACGCGCCGCACCTCCCGGATCAGAAGCGGCAGTTCAGCGGGCGGGGCCTCCTTCACCACCGCGCCGTTGAGGATGCGGCGGCAGTAGCCCTCGCGGGACAGGCCGCTCTTTCTGACCTTTTTTGTCAGGTTTTCCAGTTCGGTCTTGGTGAAGTAAATCTCCACCCTACAATTACGTTTTCTCATGTTGCCTCCTTAATCATTTTTCAGTGGTTGGAAAATCGTCTTTTCTTTTCGTCGATTGTGTGCTATCCTAATAAAAGAGGTGGGCGATATGACAGCAGCACAAATTCGACGGAGAATTGCGGCAGTAAAAACGGCTGACGCCATCAATGCCATTGAAGGTGTGCCGGTTTCTCGGTATGCCCAGGTGCTTTCCCGCAGTTGGGCAAAGGGCGAGATCACGGGCGAACAGATGAAACAGGCGCTCTTGGCTTCTCACGCAAAACTGGCCGCACAGGTACGAAAGCATGGCTGATCCTTATCTCTATGATGATGTTTCTGTCCTGCAGAACGCACTTTCCATCAAAGATGAAAAGACGCTGGATTTGATCGAGGCAGAACAGTCCCGCGCAAACATGATGCTGCTCTACGAACAGGGCTTCCACGACTTTACGCCGGAGGGCCTGCAAAGCATCCACCGCTTTTTGTTTGGCGACCTTTACGATTGGACGGGCCAATTTCGTATCATCAACATTGAGAAACGGGAACGGCTCCTTGCGGGCCGCAGCGTGTGGTACAGCAACGATGAAGCGATCAGTGATGATTTAGCGTCTGTCTTTCAGGATATTCAGGTACAGGATTGGAACGCTTTTTCAAGAGAAGCCTTTGTATCAGCCGTATCCCGGTGCTTTGCGAAAATCTGGCAGATACACCCTTTTCGTGAGGGGAATACCCGGACGGTCGTTATGATGCTGACATTCTTTGTTGAGCATTACGGCTACTTCACGGATCAGGAGCTTTTAGCCGAGAGCGCCGAGTATGTGCGGGATTCCTTTGTGATGGCGTCTTTAGACCAGTTCTCCGAGTATGAACGTCTTGAACGGATACTGATGGACGCCGTTTGTGATGATCCTATCGAATACGAGTTGACGCGGGATGCGGAGTTTGAACGTCAGCGTTCTGAAAAGTATCAGAAGTACCAAAAGGAATATTACACACCGGAGCCGCATTGCCGGCGTGAAGATTGAGGGATAACGTGTGGTGATGACCGCCAACTGACATTGTTCGGTTGGCGGTCATTTTGCGGGGTCATAGGGTCGGCAAGCCCCTGTCAAGCTGAATTTGCCCCAGCAAATTCGTTGCTGGTGTACTTCCAGTAACCGCCGCTGATGGAGTTTCCTTTGATGGTTCCCAGGGTACTTGCCAAATCCAGCTTGCTGGATGGTGACGGTGCCGCTGTTGTCCAGCGTGGCGGCGCTGGCGGGCACGGCGAGGATGCCGAACAGCGTAGCCACCACCAGCAGCATGGACAGCAGGCGGTTGAAATGCTTGTGTTTCATGGGTTCTCCTTTCTTTCCGGGCATAAGAAAAGGCAGGCTGCTTTCACAGTCTGCCTATCCGATGCGCTTGTTCAGTTGTTCTACTTGGTTGAACCGGGGACAAACAGCTCTTTCAGAAAAGCCGTCTGCTCCGGCGCTCGGTCTGGATGGTTAGGGTAGGTTTCCTGAAGCAGCATGGAATGGCTGCTCGTCAGGTCGTTTAAGGACACGTCCACATGGAGCCACTGGCCGTCCACATAGACCATGTTCCAGGTGTGGTTGCTGGTGCTGATGGTAAAACAGGGGATGTCAGCCGCTCCGCACAGAAACTTGAACGCTCTGGCATAGGAGCCGCAGGCCGCTTGTAGCTCCCCGCTGTGCTGGGAAAAGGTGCGGGTCACGCCCGCCGTCTTGCCTTTTTGGTAGGCCAGCAGGGTACACAGGTAGTCGTTCAGGTATTCTGCCTTCTCCCGGTCGGTCATCCCATCTGTGGCCTGGATGGTGGGCTGGATGAAGTCAAAGGGCGCTTGGTAGTTCTCCGGCATGGCGGCGGACACGGCAAAGTAGTCCAGGTATTGCCAGTAGTTGGTGAAGTTCTCCGGGACATGATGCTCATACCGCACAACGCCCTCCATCCGCCCCAGCAGGTTCTTCACGGCGCTGTACTCGCTGTCGCCCACCATCGTGTAGGCGGGGGCGGTATCGCTGGTGCCGTCCACCAACGTCTGCCGGATGGCGTTGTAGAGCGCCCGGTCATAGGTGGCGGTGAACACGTCCGGGTTGGCGTCCTGGGAGAAGTCCTCCCGGCTCCATTGGGCGGCGCTGATGACGTAGGAGTCCGGCTGGGCTTGTGCGGCGTGGGCCGGAACGCTCAAACCGGCGATAAGGGCGGTGCAGGCGATCCCGGCAAGCAAGCGGTTCAGACTGTTTTTCATTATGAATGACCTCCTATGTGATATGTTGGGGGCTTTGCTGTCCCAACAGTACCACAAACGGGGAAAACAGTCTAAGGTGCGAATTTCTTTTCAGCGGGTGTCTGTCAGACCTCCACGGCCCGGACCGCCCAGCGGTAGGCGCTCTGATTGCGGACGCAGGTAAAGAGCGTGACGCAGTTCTCGGCGGTAGGGGCCAGCAGGGAGTTGTCCGTTTCGCTGATCTTGTTGACGCTGGTAACGGAGTAGGTGCGGGTGCCCAGCTTGGTCGTCAGGGTGATGGTGTCACCCACGTTCAAGTTGTGGATGTCGCCAAAATAGCAGTTGGTCCCCCGGTTGTGACCGGCGATGGCGCAGTTTCCGTCCCAAATGCTGGTGTCCTCAAAGTGGCCCGCCCCTTTCGCCAGGACGGAGCTGCCCGTACCCTCGTAGACCTTGACGTTTACATTCAGGCTGGGGATTTTCAGGGTCGCCAGATAGCCGCCCTTGTAGTAGAGATCGGATGTGACCTCCGTGTACCCGGTGGAGGGGACGGGCGTGGCTGTGCCCCCGGTGGAACCGCCGCCGGACACGATGCCGCTGGGGATGGTGTTGAAGTCAGGCGGGGCGACGGTCACGCCGATTCCGCCAGAAATGACAGCGCCCTCGCCCAGCATATAGCCGGGGGCCAGATTAGGCGTCAGGGGTGTGCCGGTGTTCAGGGTGTAGGCGCTGGGAGAGCCAAAACCGGGCGGGATCAGGGCCGCGTTCTTGCTCACGTCCACGTTGGGCAGCTCGCCCCGGTCAGCCGTGATAACCGGCTCAATGGAGGTGGACTTGCCGTACTCCGGGTCGCCGGGGCCGTCGATGTTGTATTCAAGGGCACTGGCGGGCACCGTCAGGGCCAGGGTCAGGCACAGAACGGAAAAAAGAGTGGTCAGTTTCTTCATGGCACATTACCTCCTGCGTTTGATGAAGTAGAACGCTCCGCCGCCCAGCAGCACCGCCGCGACAACAGCCACCACGGGCAGGACTTTGTTCTTCTCGCTGGTCGGGGCGTCGGTGGGAGCATCGGTGGGGTCAACGGGAGTAGTGGGGGCGGCGGGGTCGGTCAGGTCAGGGCTGGGGGTATCGCCGGGTTCCTCCGGGGCCACGGGTTCCAGAGCCGTGCCCTCGAAGATCGCCACATAGCGGACTTTATTCAGATTGATACGGCTGACGGTGCCAGCGTAGTCGGCGGTGACGGTGTAGCCCTTCACATAGGAGCTGGTGGCGGAGCCGGAGTAGGAGGCCACGGCGGTGAAGTGGCCGTCCCCCTCGGTCTGCCAGTTCACGGTCTGGAGGGTCAGGGAGTGGCCGTTGTCGGTGATGGACTTGGGGATATACTGCGTGTCCTGGTCGGCAAGGCCAGGGTAGGTGCGGGTGGCGGTGACGCTCTTGGTGGAACTGCCATATCCGGCCACCTCCACGTTCACCGTGTCCAGCTTCAGGGCCAGCGTTCCGGCAAGCCCGTCCTCGGTGACAAACTCCTTTGTCTGGGGCAAGAGGGCCAGCACCGCGCCCATATCCTTGCTCTTGCTGTTCACGGACACGGTTTCCGTGTGTTGGCGGCTCTCGTTGGCGGGGAGTTCCTGCTTCAGCAGGTCAGTGAGGGTGTAATGGTAGCCCTCCTGCTCAAAGTCGGAACGGGGGATGCCAGCGGGATTGTCCTCCGGCCCCAGGTCGTACATCTTCCTGATCTCGCCGCCGTCCTCGCTCCGGGTGACTGCGGTGGGATAGCAGGGGGACGGCTGGACGGGTTCAGGCGGGTCGGCGGCAAAGGCGGCGGTGGTCAGGCTCATGGCAAGAGCCAGGACGCACAGCAGCCGAGCCGCGTGGGTGATGGTTTTCCGCTTCATAGAAAAATTACCTCCGTTTTGTTGATGTTGGGCGCAAAAAAGCCCGTGGCGCTCCACGGGGGCGGTTCAAGGTTTTTACCGGCTGAAAAAGGATGGGCAGAGACTTTCTTTTCAGCAGGTACAGCAGGTTTGGAGGGGGAGAGTGTGAGAGGGGGAGGGCGTGGAAAGTGCCAGGGCCGCAAAAGGGCAGAATATCCCCCAGGTGTGACGTTCACCGCTCCCGCCCCCTTTCCCGCCTGCGGTACATCTCCAACGCCTTCACGATGGTGTCCTCGATCTTCTGTGCGGGCGTCCCCGCAGGAAAAAACTTGTCGATGCGGTTTCGGGGTATCTTGAATTGCTCCACCTGATTGGGCTTTTCCTCCTGCATGATGGAGAGGATCACGTCGGGGTTCAGCTAGCCTTGCTTGGAAAACTCCCGCATTTTGATGGCCTGGGCATGGGACGGGGTGCAATCCTCACCCTCAATGACCTCCAACAAGGAGTTCTGTCCTTTAACAGATAGGACAGCTCCACGGCGGGGCGCAGGGCCATTTGCAGCTTATCTTTCTCTTTCAGCACAGAATTGTCCACCATGTCCAGCAGTTTGGGCACAAGGTTCGTCAAGCGAATGTAGCGGCGCACTTGCTCCCGGCTTTCACCGCTTTGTGCCCCTACCAGTTCATTACTTCTCAACTTCGGCACCGCTGATGTCGAAGTTAAATCCACCCGCTCTCCTTGCCGTTTCATAGCGTCCAGCTTCATTTTGTAGGCAAACGCCTTTTCTGAGGGCAGGACACGCTCACGCTGGAGGTTGCTGTCTACTATAATAATGATGGCTTCATCGTCGGTCTGTTCCCGGACGATGAAGGGCGCTGTGGGCAATTCCGCCAGTTCAGCCGCCCGCTTGCGCCGGTGGCCGGACACCATCTGATAGCTGCCGTCCGGCATAGGTCGCACCAGCACAGGAGAAAGGACACCCCGCTCCTTGACGCTCTCCACCATCTGCTCCATTTCCTCGTCCATCCGCACCTTGAACGGGTGGTCGGGAAAATCACTAATCTCGGAGGCGGGCAGGTCGATCACATAGCTGCGCTGGGCGTTGTCCCGTTCTGCCTGGGTAGAGAACAGGTCGTTATAAGCCTCGTTCAGCCCCAGGTCGATTGCGGTTCCTTTGCTCAAGGGCGCTCATCTCCTCCACCAGCGCGGTATATGCACGCCGCTACTTTCCCCTTGCCATCATGGGCAAAGATGCTCTTGCCCTCTACGCTGCACTCCGCCGCCCAGACAGAAAAAGGTATCTCCGTGTTCAACACCCGGAGATTGCTCCCGGTCTGCCACAGGGCGGAGATAATGCTTTTGGCGTTGTTGGTACGGCTGTCCACCATCGTAAGCAGGATGCCGTCGATTTTCAACTCCGGGTTGATTTGCCGTCGTACTTTGGCGACTGATCCCATCAGCAGCTTCAAGCCCTTGGTGGACAAATAGTTGGCCTGACAGGGAATGAGAACGCTGTCCGCCGCCAGGGCGTTGATGGTCAGCATACCCAGCGAGGGACGGCAATCCAAAAGAACATAGTCATAATCCCGCTTCACGCTGTCCACATACTGACGTAGTACCGTTTCCCGGCTCATCACGTTCACCAGCCCCACCTCCACGGCGGACAGGCTGCGGTTCCCCGGCACAAAATCAAATCCCTCATGGTGGTGCGTGATCTCCGGGTGTCCGGCTGGCTCTGCCCCGGCCACTACATTATTCATGGCGTTTGCAAGGCTCAACGGCAGCTCGTGGGGCTTGCGCTGGCCCAGCATCTTGGTCAGGTCGCCCTGGGGGTCTACGTCCAGCAGGAGAACTTTCTTTCCTTCCAGTGCAAGACCGGCCCCCAGGTTGTAGACAGTCGTGCTTTTGCCAACTCCGCCTTTTTGATTTGCTACGCTTATCACTTTCGGTTTCGCCATTTGGGGGTTCCTCCTTTCATGGATTTAGCCGCCTGCGGCGAAACAGACGGCTATGTATGGGCATAGAAAAAGCCGCCACCTAAAAAAGTGACGGCTCTTGACTATGTATCAAATTAATTTTCTTTAGGACAAAGACCATCAGCCCACGTCAAAACAAATCATCTGGAAAACTCGAATGGGGAAGAGGGGATGAATCACCGAAAATGGGGCGGGGAGGTGGCTTTTCATTAGCCCATTTTTAACCCATTTACTCACCCATCAAAGGATTTAACCCCTATTTAACCCGTAGAAACAAGGTCAAAATCAGCGAAATCTTGTCAGGCTGTTTCAAAAGGAAAACCCCCGAAACCGTTGCGGCATCGAGGGTTTGAGGGTTTTTAACGCTTGCTGAACTGAGGCGCGCGGCGGGCGGCTTTGAGGCCGTACTTCTTGCGCTCCTTCATGCGAGGGTCGCGGGTGAGGAAGCCGGCGGCCTTCAGCGCGGGGCGGAATTCAGGGTCCATCTCCAGCAGGGCGCGGGAGATACCGTGGCGCAGGGCGCCGGCCTGGCCGGACACGCCGCCGCCGGTGACAGTGGCGGTGATGTCCACGCGGCCTACGGTGCCGGTGGTGTTCAGGGGCTGGCGGACCACCATCTTCAGGGTCTCCAGACCGAAGTACTCGTCGATATCGCGGCCGTTGATGGTGATGGAGCCGGTGCCGCTGGGGAACAGATGGACGCGGGCCACGGAGGACTTCCGGCGACCGGTGCCATAATGATAAGGCTTCTTGCTCTTGTACATATTCCGTTACCTCCTTATTCCACGGTCCAGGTCTCGGGTTTCTGGGCGGCGTGGGGATGGCTGTCGCCGCGGTAGATCTTCAGCCGGGTGAGAGAGTCCTTGGTGACGATATTGCGGGGCATCATGCCGCGCACCGCCAAACGCATGGCCAGCTCGGGCTTGTCCTGCATCAGCAGGCGGTACTTGGTCTCTTTCAGGCCGCCCACCCAGCCGGAGTGGGTGCGGTAGTACTTCTGCTCCAGCTTTTTGCCGGTGAGTACGGCCTTGTCGGCGTTGATGACGATGACAAAGTCGCCGCAGTCGGCGTGGGGGGTATACTCGGGCTTGTGCTTGCCGCGCAGCAGCACAGCGGCGGCGGCGGCAGTCTTGCCCAGAGGCTTGCCGGCGGCATCGAGCACATACCACTTGCGCACGATGTTACCCTTGTTTGCCATAAAGGTAGACATTATGGTTTCCTCCATTTATCTCAAATTTGTTTGAAACATGGGAACGCTCCCTTTACAATAGGGAGCATGATGTATTATAATGCGGAAAAGCGGCGCTGTCAACCAAAAAACGGGAAGTTTCTGAAATAATTTGAAAATGCTCTTGTAAACTCCTGTATAATGGTGTAATCGCTTATATGCTCGTTTTGATATTTTTCTTTTAAAGAGGAGGAAAGGCCGTGCAGATGATTTTGTCCTACCTGCGCCGGTGTGTGGAGGATTACGACATGATTCACGCCGGGGAGCGCATCGCGGTGGGGGTGTCCGGCGGGAAGGACTCGCTGGTGCTGCTGTACGCCATGGCCAAGCTGCGGGAGTTTTACCCGGAGCCCTTTGAGCTCCACGCTGTCACCGTCCATCCTGGCGCGCCGGGGATGGATTTCGGGCCGGTGGCGGCGCTGTGCCGGGAGTTGAACGTGCCCTATCACCTGATTGAGACGGAAATTTTCCATATCATCTTTGATCTGCGCCAGGAGAAGAATCCCTGCTCCATGTGCGCAAAAATGCGCCGGGGCGCGATGCACAGCGCATTGCAGGAGTTGGGTATTCATAAGGTGGCCCTGGGTCACCACCGGGACGACGCGGTGGAGACCTTCTTCCTCTCCCTGTTCTACGAGGGCCGCCTGTCCTGCTTTCAGCCGATGACCTATCTGGACCGCACGGACATCACCCAAATCCGCCCCCTGCTTTACTGCGGGGAGGGGATGGTGCGGGGGGCGGCCCGGCGGTACGGGCTGCCGGTGGTGCACAACCCCTGTCCCGCCGACGGCAACACCCGGCGGCAGGAGGTGAAGGAGCTGGTGGCCAAGCTCTCGAAGGACTACCCCAAGCTGAAGAATTACGTATTCGGCGCCATGCAGCGCCTGCCATTGCCTGAGTGGGGTCCGGTAAACGGGGGGCGTCGGCTGCGCCGGCGAGGAATGGAGGAGGACCATGCTGAATAAAATTTTTAATCCGGAGAACGGCTTTTTTAAGTTTATCGGCATTCTGACCGACGTGTTTGCGTTCAGCATCCTGTGGCTGCTGTGCGCGGTGACGGTGGTGGGGCTGGGGCCGGGGACTACCTCCCTGTATGACGCCATGGCCCGATGCCTGCGCAAAAAGCAGCCAGGAGGCTATGTGCGCTTCTGGGAGTCGCTGAAGTCCAATTTTAAAGTGGCCTGCCCCGCCGGGCTGATTGTGGCGGCGGCGGGATACGGCATGGTGAAGCTCCACGGCTTCCTGTACGCCGGGGCGGCGGCGGGGGACAGGACCATGTTCATGCTGTACGTGGCTTACTGGATTTTCTTTGTGGTGGTGTGCGGCGTGGTGGCCTATCTGTTTCCGGTGCTGTCCCGGTTCACCTTCGGGGTAGGGGGCCTGCTGGCCGCCGGCGTAAAGCTGGCCCTGGCCAACCCGCTCATCACCCTGGCCCTGGGCCTGCTCACCGGCGGGGGCATTTTGGTGTGCGTGCTGTGGTGGTACTGGATGCCCTGGCTGGTGCTGCCCTATGTGTGGGCGCTGCTGGCCAGCCTGCTGCTGGAGCGGGTGTTCAAGCCCTTTATGGAGGGGCAGGGGAAAGAGTGATACCATACTTGAGAATTTGCGGGAGGGAAACTATGGATGATTTCAGCATGAGCGAAATGCAGGAAATGCAGAGGGTGCTTCAAGACAGGTACCAGGATCAATGGGAGCCCATTTGTCCAGAGACGGGGCAGAATAAAATGCTTTGGATGATTGGTGAAGTGGGAGAAGTGATTGACATTGTCAAAAAGCACGGGGGATCAAAAGCGTCCGCCGATGCCGAATTACGTAAAGCCCTGATCGAGGAGCTGGCGGACGTTCTGATGTACTATAATGATGTTCTGCTGTGCTATGGGATATCGGTTGATGAGTTAAAGCGGGTATATCAAGAGAAGTTTGAAAAAAACATGAGTCGCTGGTAAAATTTCCTGGTTTGATAGTTCAAAACCTGATTAGGCTGAGACATGAAAAAGAGGAGCAGTACGGCCCATGGCCGTGCCGCTCCTCTTTTGCTTTGTATCGTTCAGGGCACCAGCGCGGGCACCAGCGCCGCCAGCTTATCCGCCAGCTGGGCGTGGCCCTTCCGGGTCAGGTGCATATGGTCGATCTGATTGAACTCGCACTCCGCCGCGTCCATGAAGTGGGCCCCCACCAGCTGGGCGGTGGCGGCATAGTACTGGGGCAGCTCCCGGCTTTTCACGTCGCAGCCGCAGCCCATGGCCGGGTCGCTTATCTCCGGGTGGATGGGGGGCGGGCAGACGATGAGAATGTTGGGGGCGTGGATTCCCCAGCAGTCCACGCTCTGGGCCTTGCGCACCAGCCGCTCCATGCCGATGGAGACGCAGGCGGCGTTCATGCCCAGCCGTTCCTTAACGTCGTTGGTGCCCAGCATGATGATGAGCAGGTCTACCACCTCATGGCTTTTCAGCAGGGAGTAGAGCACCGTCAGCGCGTCCATGGTCTCGTGGAGGGGGTCCTGGAACACGGTGGTGCGCCCGGACAGGCCCTCCTCCGTCACCAGGTAGTCCGGGCCCAGCGCCGTTTGCAGGCGGCAGGTCCACCGCTCGTCCTCGTTGAAGCGGATGCCGCCGTCGGCGCAGTCGGCGGGGTCGGCGCAGTAGCCGTGGGTGTTGGAGTCGCCCAGACAGAGAATGTGCTTTTTCATAAAATCAGTCCTTTGCCAGATGTTTCACGTGAAACGTTTGTTTTATTTCTTCAGCTCGGGCAGGGAGGCGGCGGCCACAGACTGACCCACCCGGCGGGCCTTCTCGTCGGGCAGGGAGGCGTCGATGGCCTGGGCCACCTGGGGGTACTCGTCCGCCAGCACCGCCTTGGCGGTGTCCAGGATGATATCGCCGCCCCGGCCGGACATCACCCGGCCCTGGAGCTGGGCGTACTTGAAGCCGTAGTAGCCGTGGTACAGGGCCAGGGAGTGGCCCAGGTACACGCCGATGGACTGGTACACCTTCTCGGCGGCGGGGCTGCCCTCGTCCAGCAGCTTCTGCACCACCTTCAGCTTTTCGGCGGGGGAGAGGGCCTCGTCCAGCTCGATCCCGGCCCGGGGGGCCAGCTTGATCACGCCGTCCTGGGAGAAGTACTTCACGCCGCAGCCGATGTCGCCGCTCCACTCGTCCCGCATGGCCTCCGGGTTGGCGTCCACCGGGACGAAGGCCAGCTCGTTGAGCCAGCCGGTGACACGGCCCTGGGCGTCCACATAGCCAACGGCCTCGCTGGTGCCCATGGCGATGCCCAGCACGTTGTTCTCGCCCAGGTTCATGGCGCCGGCCAGGGCGGACACGTCGCCGTCGTTGGCCACGATGTAGGGCACGTCGCCAAAGGTGTCGGTGATGGCGCGGATGTAGATGTCCTTCACCTTGGCGTCAAAGAGGTCCTTGGGCACCTGGAGGAACAGGGAGGCGTTCATGGTGCGGTTGTCGATGTACACGCCGGCGGAGGACACGCCCACCGCGTCCACCCGAGGCATATGCTCGGCGGCGGACTTCAGGGCGGCCACGATGCCGTCGTAGTGGTAGTCGGGGTCGGAGTTGATTTTGGGGAACCACACCACCTCCTCGGAGAACACGGGCTCGCCGTCGATGACAGCGGACACCTTCCGGTCGGACCCGCCCGCGTCGAAGCCGATGCGGCAGCCGTCCAGATGGCGGCCGATGGCCTTGGGGTCGCCGCTCTCCTCGGGCACCTTCTCGCAGGAGATGATCTCAAAGGGGTGCTCGAACACGTTGGCCATATAGTCCCAGTCGAAGGCCTGGCGGCCGGCGGCGGAGTAGTGGGCATTCATTTTGGCGGTCAGCTCATCGCTGCCCGCGATGTACACCCGGAACCCGCCGTACATCCACAGCATGGTTTTGATGATCCGCTCCACGTAGTACTCGTCGGCGGCGGCCATGTCCGGTGTGCCGTGAATCTTCACGTGCCACACGGCGACCTGGCCGTTGGAGCGCTCCACGGCCACATCCAGGGGCTTGTCCGCTCCGGTCAGGAAGGCGCGGTTGAATTGTGCCAGCGGGATAAAACCGGGGTCCAGCTCGGGAACATTTTTGACGGATACGCTGATGCCGAGATGATTCATGACATTCATCCTCCATTTCAAAATCCAAGAAAAAAGTAACGGATGGGTCGGAAAAGCGGATTGAGCAAAAACACGGCGCTTTTTTGTAATAGTAGCCAAAAAGGGCCCAATCCCCATGCTATTAGCCTATCAGTTTTTTGCAGAAAGTCAAGCATTTTTTGGTCAAAATGAAAATAATTTTCGTTCCGGCCCTTGACGCGGCCCCGCCGGACAGGGTATGATGAGAACAGCAATGAGGAGAAAGCTGCTGAATGGCTTGAATCTTATTAAAGGAAAGGTGGAAGGATTTTATGGACATGGCTCGAATGAGAGAGCATCAAACGTGGCTCAAGGAGGAGCTGGACCGCTGTGTGGAGTTCTGGCTGAAGAACGGCATGGACCCGGTGCACGGCGGCGTTTACACCTGCCTGGACCGGGAGGGGAAGGTATTCTCCACCGACAAGAGCGTCTGGATGCAGGGGCGCTGCGGCTGGATTTTCGCCCACCTGTGCCGGCTGTACGGCCCGAAGGACGAGTGGCTGGCGGCCAGCAAAAGCTGCCTGGATTTCTTGGAGGAGCACTGCATTAACCACGAGGCGGGGGGGCGGCTGTACTTCACCGTGACGGAGGACGGCAAGCCTTTGCGCCAGCGCCGTTACTGCTTCTCCGAGGCGTTTTATGCCGTGGCCAACGCGGAGTACTACGGCGTGGCCGGCGGGGAGGAGCACCTGGAGCGGGCCCGCCGGGCCTACGACCTGTATTGGGACCTGAACCACGGCATGGCCGACCCTACGGGCCTGGGGCCTAAGACCATCCCCGAGACCCGCACCGGCCGTGGCTTCGGCACGCCTATGATTATCCTCAACGTCACCGGCGTGATGCTCCGGGTGGACCCGGAGCGCAAGGCTTTGTATGAGGAGCGGGCCCAGCAGTGTGTGGACGAGATTTTCAAGTACCACGTCAAGCCCGAGCTCAAGTGCGTGCTGGAGAACGTGGGCCCGGACGGCGAGGCCCGCCTGAACTACACCGAGGGCCGCGTGGTCAACCCCGGCCACGACATCGAGGGCGTGTGGTTCCTGCTGGAGCACGCCCAGCGCACTGGCGACAAGGAGCTGGTGAAGAAGGCCGCTCAGATTTTCGACTGGGCCATCGACATCGGCTGGGACCACGAGTACGGCGGGCTGCTGTACTTTGTGGACTGTCTGGGCCGGCCCCCCGAGGCCTATGAGCACGACATGAAGCTGTGGTGGCCCCACGACGAGATTCTCATCGCCAGCCTGATGCTCTACCGGGATACCGGGGAGGAGAAGTATCTGGATTGGTTTGAGAAGACGCTGGACTACTGCAAGCAGTATTTCTCCGACCCGGAGTATGGGGAGTGGTACGGTTATCTCCGCCGGGACGGCAAGCCCACTCAACCCCCGTGCAAGGGGAGCACGTTCAAGGGTCCCTTCCATCTGCCCAGGATGCTCAGTATGTGCGAGCGGATGATGGATGAGCTCTTGAGCGGGCAGTAAGGGGGCCGGTATGCCTTACGGCGACGTATTCACCAGAATCAACCGGGAATATTACCAGCTCACCAGCGCAGAAAAGAAGATCGCCGACTATATGCTCTTGCAGCGGCAGGAGTGCCAGTATATGTCCATTTCGGAGATGGCGGAGGTGGCGGACGTAGCGGAGGCCACCGTTTCCCGGTTCTGCCGCCGGCTGGGCTATAAGGGCTATAGCGCCTTCAAGCTGGCGGTGGCGGGCTCCTCCACCGGCCAGCGGCCCATGAGCCCGCTGTACGGCGAGATTCAGTCGGAGGACAGCCTGGGTGATATGTGCCAGAAGATTTACGCCGCCGATGTGGACGCGATTACCCAGACGCTGGCCCTCATCAGCCCCGCGGCGGTGACGGCCGCGGCGGAGCTGATTCTGAGCGCGGACCGGGTGCTGTGCATGGGCCTGGGCGGGTCTATGGTGCTGGCCCGGGAGGCGGCCCACCTGTTCTCCACCGCCCTGCCCAATTTCTATCCTGTGGACGACTCCCATTTTCAGGCCATCCGCTGCGCCCTGCTCACCGCAAGGGACGTGGTGATGTACTTCTCCTACTCCGGCTCGACCAAGGACGTGGTGGATGTGATGAAAATTGCCCAGGAGCGGGGCGCCAGGTCCATTCTGATTACGCGCTTTCCCAAGTCTCCCGGCGCATCCTGCGCCGATGTGGTGCTGGAGTGCGGGGCGCGGGAGGGACCGCTGCAAATGGGCTCTGTGGCCGCCCGCATGGGGCAGCTGTACCTGATCGACGTGCTATTCAACGAGGTGTGCCGCCGGGATATGGAGAGCTGCCGGAACCGGCGCAAGCAGGTGGCGGACGCCCTGGCGGACAAGCACCTGTGATGAGGCTGTGTTAGAAATTTTTTTCGCAGCCAAAAAATGATGAAATTTTTTTTGAAAGATATTGACAAATCCTGTGAAAGATTATACAATCTGAACAAGAGCCCACGGTTAATGTGGGTGAGGAATTATTGATTATTGAGGAGGATGTAAAGAATGAAAACGATTCGTAAAGCTCTGGCTATGATGCTGGCACTATGCATAGTGCTCAGCCTTGCTGCCTGCGGCAACAAGGCTGATGCTCCTGCCAGCAATCCCCCTGCTGAGAACAGCGAGCCGGCCGCGCCGGAAAGCAAGCCCGTTGAGAACAACGAGCCCAGCACCAACGACCTGACCGCCAGCCTGACTCTGGCCACCTACCCCGTGGGCAAGATGACCGACGAGACCGTGGTCAAGGGTCTGATTGCCGACTTCAACGCGGTTTACCCCAACGTGAAGATCGATCTGATCTACCTGGACTATACCAACGGCGACCAGACCGTCAACAGCATGATCGAGGGCAACGCCGCCCCCGACCTGATCTTCGAGGGTCCCGAGCGCCTGGTGGCCAACTGGGGCGCCAAGGGTCTGCTGGTTGACCTGAAGGACCTGCTGCCCGCTGGTACTTACGACGTGACCGCCGGCTCCTGCACCAACGCCGCCGGCGCCATGTACGAGCTGCCCGTCTGCCAGACCGCCCACTGCATGGGCATCAACAAGGACCTGTTCACCGAGGCCGGCGCCATGCAGTACATCAATGAGGACACCCACACCTGGAAGTCCACTGAGGATTTCCTGAAGGCCGTTGATGCCGTTGCCGCCATCCATCCCCAGGTGGGCGTGGTCTTCTGCGGCGGCCAGGGCGGCGACCAGGGCAACCGCGCCCTCGTCACCAATATGTACGGCGGTACCTACACCAACCCCGAGCACACCCGCTACACCGGCAACTGCGCTGAGAACGTCAAGGCCCTCCAGGCCCTGGTTGACGTGAACGGCATCGAGTTTGACCCCGGCATCGTGGGCAGCGACGAGATCAACCTGTTCTGCAACGGCACCCTGGCCATGGCCACCTGCTGGAACGTGGGCGCTGCCCAGAGCGAGACCCAGGGCCTGACCGCCGAGTTCGAGATCTTCCCCATGGCCTTCCCCACTGAGTCCGGCGACCCCGTCCTCCAGGGCGGCATCTGGGGCTTCGGCATCTTCGACAACGGCGACGCCAACAAGGTTGAGGCCGCCAAGGCTTTCGTGAAGTTCATGACTGAGGACGAGGCTCAGTACGCCAAGATCGTCGAGGCCACCGGCTACTGGCCCGTGCGCGAGGTCGCCGGTATGTACGAGGGCAACGAGATCATGACCGAGTACGGCAAGCTGGTTCCCTTCATGGGCGACTACTATCAGATCACCCTGGGCTGGCCCGAGGCCCGCACCGCTTGGTGGAACGCCCTGCAGCGCATCGGCGCCGGCGGCGACGTGCAGACCGAGCTGGACGCTTTCACTGCTGAGGCCAACGCCGCGGCTGAGGCCGCTGAGGCGGGCTGAGTCCCCGGCAGCTGAATCCCATCCATTTTAGGGTAATGCGCACCCTCCCTGCGTAATAGCGCAGGGAGGGTGCGTTCTTTTCCGCTCCCGAAGCAACTGAGAGGAGGATACTGACCTTGGCCAAAGTGAAGCAGCAAAGCATGAGCCGTGAGCTGGCCCGGCGGGAGACCATTTCTGGATATCTGTTCCTGCTGCCCAGTCTGTTGTTCTTTATCGTTTTCGTCGTGTATCCCATGATTATGTGTGTGTTTACCAGCTTGACCGACGCGACCATGGCGGACGGAGGAGGCAACTTCATCGGCTTCAAAAACTATGTGGACCTGTTCCAAGATAAAATTTTCCAAAAGGGACTGCTGAAGATCGGAAGAGCACACGTCTGAACTCCAGTCACTC
>CAJULM010000059.1 GCA_910587285.1 uncultured Oscillospiraceae bacterium
GTATACTGCCCGTCGGAGGCGGCGGTGTGGGTGTGGAGGTCGCACAGGACCCTCATGCTTTCCCCTCCAGCGCCGCCATAAAGGCCGTCTTGTTCTCCTGGGGCGTGGTGGTGGGCCGGCCCAGGTCATCCCGGGCCCCCAGGGCGCACTTTACCTCAAGAAACGTGAGGCAGTTGGCCGCCTTCGCCGCCGCCAGCGCCCCATCCAGCCCCTCCGGACTGTCCACCGACAGGGCGGAGGCATAGCCGCAGGCCCGGGCGATGGCGCACAAATCCACCCTGCCCGCCGCCGTGGGCAGGCCGCCTACGGACTCGTGGGCCTCGTTGTTCAGCACAATGTGGACGAGATTAGCGGGGCTGCTCGTCCCGATCACCGCCATGGCCCCCAGGTGCATCAGCGCCGCGCCGTCCCCGTCCAGGCACCACACCCGGCGCTCCGGCCTTTGCAGGGCGATACCCAGGGCGATGGATGAGCTGTGGCCCATGGAGCCCACAGTGAGGAAGTCATGGCCGTGGCCCTGCCCTCGGGCCTCCCGCAGCTCGTACACCTCCCGGCTGGCCTTGCCCGTAGTGGACACCACCGGGTCGTCCCCGGAGGCCGCCAGAATCTGCCCGATGGCCTCCTCCCGGCCCATGGAGCACCCCGTTGGTCGACAGTTGTCACCCACAGGGCGTCCGTCGGGCGAGGTTGGGTGACACTTGTCGTCCATACTGCGCCCGCCGGGCGGCGTCGGTTGACAGTTGTCGCCCACAGTGTGCCCGCCGGACAGGGTTGGGTGACAGTTGTAAACCAACGCCTCTTTGCGCACCACCAGAGCCGCCTGCCTCCCCTGCCGGAACACCTCCCGGTATTCTGCCATTTTGGCGGCCAGTTCCTCCTCCGTGGCGGCCTTGTCCAGCACAAAGGCGGGGATGTCCAAATTGTCCAGCAGGGACAGGGTGATCTCCCCCTGAAATACGTGCTGGGGCTCGTCGTGCACCCCCGGCTCCCCCCGCCAGCCCACGATAAACAGGCAGGGGATGCCATACACCTTGTCGTTGAGCAGGGACGCCGCCGGGTTTACGATATTCCCCAGGCCGCTGTTCTGGAGATACACCACCGGGATTTTCCCCGTGGCCAGGTGGTAGCCCGCCGCAAGGCCCACAGCGTTTCCCTCGTTGGCGGCAATGATGTGGTGGACCGGGTCCAGGCCGTACCGGTCCATCAGAAAACTGCACAGGGCCTTCAGCTGTGAATCGGGCACGCCGGTGTAAAAATCCGCCTCCAACAGCGCGGCAAAGCGTTCTATGTTCAAAAGCTGCCCCTCCCCTTCTCCGTATTACAGCTCGTCAATCAGGGTAATGATTTCTTTAATGGGCATCAGCCGGTCATCCACCTCTTTCGCCCGGTGGCAGCGCAGAATGTCCTCCGCGGTCCGCTGCATGGCGGGGAAGGCGCTGCGGGTGAGCTGGTTGGCGTAGATGACGATGCTCACCCCGTGGGCGGCCAGCTCCTCCTCCGTGATGGCGTTAAAGGAGGTGGGCACCACCACGATGGGCGTCAGCTTGTCCGACTCCCGGAAGCGGTCGCAGAACTCCAGAATTTCCCCGGGGTCCTTTTTCCGGCTGTGGATCATGATGCCGTCCGCCCCCGCCTCCACAAAGGCGGCGGCCCGGGCCAGGGCATCGTCCATCCCCCGCTCTAAGATCAGGCTCTCGATGCGGGCGATAATCATGAAGTCGTCGGTGAGCTGGGCACGCTTACCCGCCCGGATTTTTTCGCTAAAGCTCTCGATGCTGTCCTGGGTCTGCTCCACCTCGGCGCCGAACAGGCTGTTCTTCTTCAGCCCCTTCTTGTCCTCGATAATCACGGCGGACACGCCCATGCGCTCCAGGGTGCGCACGTTGTACACAAAGTGCTCGGGCAGCCCGCCGGTGTCCCCGTCCAGAATGATGGGCTTGGTGGTGACCTCCATGATGTCGTCGATGGTGCGCAGCCGGGAGGATAGGTCCACCAGCTCGATGTCCGGCTTGCCCTTGGCGGTGGAATCGCACAGGGAGCTCACCCACATGGCGTCGAACTGGTCCAGCCGGCCGTCCTGGGCCACCACGGTCTTCTCCGCGATGAGCCCCGTCAGGCCGCTGTGGGCCTCGATGGCCTTCACCACCGGGCACATTCCGATGAGCTGGCGCAGCCGCTTCCGGCGGTACTCCGGCATGGCCAGCTTTTCCCGGAGCTGCCGGTCAATTTTCCGCACCCGCTCGCTGCTGGTATAGGGCACCTCAATGAGCTGGCCCCCCATGGCCTCCAGCTTCTCCTTCACCTGGGCCCGGATGGCGGACTCAGGCCCAGTCCGCCAGTTGTCCCCGTGAATGACGTAGTCCGGACGGATGAGGGAGAGCACATCCTCGTAGAGCATATCGTCCTGGACGACCACATTGTTAACCCCCTCCAGGGAGCGATACAGCCGCACCCGCTCCTCCTGGGAGATGGTGGGAAAGCGGTTGTAGCGGATGAGCGCCCGGTCGGACAGAGCGCCCACAATCACCCTGCCGTACTGCCCGGCCTGGCGGATAATGTTCAGGTGCCCCTCGTGGATCACTTCGGTGCAGAAGCAGGTGTATACGGTTTTCATAGCGGGCCTCCTTTACGCATCGTACCGCACGGGCACGGCCACGCCGCACCCGTCCAGCGCCTGGCGGAACACCTCAAAAAACGCCTGGATGTCCGGCGCGTCGATGGCTCCCAGGGCGCACAGGCGGAAGGTCCCCGCCGTGCCCACCTTGCCGGGGTAGATGGTAAACCCCCGCTCATAGCAGTAGTCGTGGACCCGCTGAAAATCCCAGTTGGGGTCGTCCGGGTTGCGCACCGCCGCCACAAGGCCCGCCTGCCACTCCCGGCGGACGGTCTCCCGGAAGCCCAGTCCGTCCAAGCCCGCCCGGATGGCCTCCATCACCCGCGTATGCCGGGCCCACTTGGCCTGCTCCCCCTCCGCCCAGTACTCCTTCATGGCCTGGATGGCGGCGTATACCGTCTGCACCGGGGGGGTGAACTCCATCTCCCCGGTGCGCTCAAAGCAGTCGTACTGACGGAACAGGTTGGCGTAATAGGAGCGGCGGGGATAGTCCTTGGACGCCTCGATGATGTCCCGGCGGCCGATGACAAAGGACAGGCCGGTCATGGCCATCAGCCCCTTCTGGGCGGAGGCCATGCAGAAGTCGATGTTGTCCGCCTCCACGTCAATGGGCCGCATGGCATAGGTGCTGGTGGTGTCGGTGACAAAGACCGCGCCGCAGGCGTGGGCCAGCGCCCCCAGCTCCCGGATGGGGTTGAGCAGGCCGGCCCCCGTCTCGTTGTGGGTGGCATACACCAGGGCGACGTCCGGGTTTTCCCGAAGGGCCCGCTCCACCGCCCCCAGGTCCGCCGGGCAGTCATAGGGCAGCTTCAGTTCCACGTGGGGCAGGCCGTAGTACCGGCAGATGTCCGCTGCCCGGGCGCTGTAGGCCCCGTTGTGGACGATGAGGGCCCTCTTGCCCTGGGGCAGCAGGGAGTTGAGGCACACGTCCATGCACAGCGTGCCCGACCCGCAGAACAGCACCGCGGTGTACTTGGCCGGGTCGCCATGGACCACCCGCACCAAATCTTCCCGCAGCCCCGCCATCAGGCCGGCGAACTCCTTTTCGCGGGGGCAGATATCGGGCGCCACCTGGGCCAGCTTCACGGTGTCCGTGGTGGTGGCCGGCCCCGGGTTCAGCAGGATATTCCGTCTGACTTCCATGCAGATTCCTCCTCGGTTCAGCCGATGTCGTAGCTTCTGTCAAATGCCTTCAGCTCGCGGAAGGTGTCGATCTCGGTGACGTCCCCGTCCTCACAGGGCCGCACCGCCACCCGGTAGTTCTCCCGGCGGAACACCAGAGGCACCTGCTCCCAGTAGCGCTCCCGCCCGCCGGGCTGTTCATAGACATCCTTCAGGTCCTGGGCCAGCTTCTCCCCGTCCGGCCCGTCCCAGTAGGAGATGCCCACCATCTGCCAGCAGTGCTCCCCGCCAATTTTCTCCTGGGTGATAATGCCGTCCTCCACCTCGAAGCACCAGTCGTCGGTGCGCTGCTTGGGGATGGCCAGGAAGTTGGAGCGGTACTGGTAGGGCCGGATGAGCCGGGGGTTGGAAAGCACCAAGTCCGCCTCCAGCACATAGGCGTTGGACAGTAGGTGCCGGGCGCACAAGGCGGAGGAGATGTTGTTGGTCTCGTTGAACACCGGGTTTTCCAAAAATCGAATTGTGGGGTACTGGTAGAGCAGCTGGTCGAACTGCTCCGCCAGATAGCCCCGGACGAGATAGATTCCCTCAATTCCGGCGGCGAGGCAGGCGTCCAGCAGACTGTCGATGATCCGCTTTCCGTGGACCCGCACCAGGGGCTTGGGCGTATTGAAGGTGATGGGGACCAGGCGGCTGCCGAAGCCCGCCGCCAGAAACACCGCCCGCTTCACCCGATAGGGCTCCATGGCCTCCACCCCCGCCGGGGTGGGGCGGCCGTGGGAGAGATAGCCCAGCTCCTCCAACTCCTGGACCACAGCCGCGTCCGGCTCGGCGCATTCTGCCCCGGATGGAGCCAAAAGCTCCGCCAGCAGTTCAAATTGAGACTCGGTCAGTGTGCGCGGCATCGCAATCCCTCCTCAGGCCAGCCCGAACTGCTTTTCCAGCCGCTCCACAATGGCCTCCGGCGTCTCCTGGCCGTCGTTTTCCACCACGGCGTCAGGTGTCTTCGGCTCGTCCCAGGGCAGGTCCACCCCCACGACCTCCTTCGCGCCGGAGGAATAGAGCTTCTTCTGATCCCGGCGGTAGAGGGTGTCCGGAGTGACCTTGATGTAAATTTCCCTGTAGTTGTCGATGTTGGCCCGGTTCCAGTCCCGGATCTCATCGTACATGGAGATGGAGCACATCACCACGTCGATGCCCTGCTCGGACAGGGCGCGGCACAGGCGGAACTGCGCCTTGGCGTCCTTCAGCCGGGCGGCGGTGGAATACCCCGTGCGCTCAAATACGCCGTCCATGGCGTCCCCGTCCATGCAGAACACATTGGTCTTGCGGGCCTTCAGGCGGCGGTAAAACAGCCCCCCGACGGTGGTCTTGCCCGCCCCGGCCAGGCCGGTGAAAAAATATACGGTTCCCTTTTCCATGGCGTCTCCTCAGTGATAAATCGGCTCGTCCAGCAGGGCCGGGTCCAGCTCTAATTTCGGCATCATGCGCAGGGGCTGGCCGTTTTTGTTGACGAAATAGAGACTGCCCATGAGGCGCTTGGCCAGCCTCAGACGTACCTTGTCGTGTTTCTCTTTGAGCTCAGCAAGGATTTCTTCCTGCTCCTCCTCGTTGAGCTTCCTCTTATTGCCGTCCGGGGATACTGTGGCATCGGAGAGCACATTGTTTTTCCAGGAGAGGGCAATGAATTTGTTGATTTTCGTAAACCCCTCCACCCACTTTTCAATCTGTGCCTCGTCCACCGCCCCGCCGTCATAATAGTGCAGGTCGTAGCCATAGAACTGGTAAGCGTCCCGCAGGCAGAACTCAATGTAGGCCCGCTCCTCGTCGGTGGCATAGTCGTCGTAGGTGCGGTACACCGTGGCGGTGTCAAAGCCGATGACGTTGCCCTCCGACGTCTCCACGTCGTGGACGCCCTTCTCCGAGCAGTAGGTCATGCTCTCGGTGTAAGGCAGGTCCAAAAACGCCGCCAGGGCGGTGAAGGTGGCCCGGGGGTTGGTCTTGCCGTCCTCAAAGCGCACCAGCACGCTGTCTTTATACAGCCGGTCCTCCGGGTCGATCATGAAGCTGCGGTTCAGGGCGCGGTCCATGGCCAGGTCGGAGGCGACCCCGCCCTTCTCCTCGGTGACGGCAATGAGATCACGCTTTTCGATCTGCCAGCGGAAGGTGGCGGCGGCGCTGGTGGTGAAGCGGCGCAGGGGCGTGAAGGTTTTGATATATTTGAACGCCTTGAACACCGGGGAATTGCGTACCTTGACATACTCGTCGCAGAACAGGACGGTGCGGTCACGGCCGTCGTGGTTCATGTCGTAGTGCATACCGCCGAAATGGGGCTGGAAGAACAGGGCCGGACAGATGCGGGAGGCGTGATCCAGACCGCCCATATACTCCTTGTTCAGCATAAACAGTGTGACCAGGATGTCCTTGTCGGCGCGGGCCCCCGCCCAATAGCTCTGGGCGGCCAATTCTTCCTTGAACGTCGGCTTCTCGCCGGCGGCCCGGCGTCTGTCCGCCTCCTCATAGGTTTCTTTGCTGTCACGGATGGCCTTCTCAATATTGCTCATCATCACGGAGGGCAGGCAGATCAGATTGGGGTGGTTGTCGAACACCTCGTTGAAGAAGTCGCCGCCGTTGTCGGAGGACAGCTGAGTGTGCCAAATCAGCCGGTGTACGTCCTTCACGCCGATGGGCTTCACCGGGTACTGGCTGTAGTCAATGCCGTAGGTCTCCTTGAAGTCGATGGGGTAGCGGCTGAGCTCCTCCCCAAACAAAAATATAATCTTCCTCTGCTTCAGCAGCTCCCGCACATTCAGCACCTGGAGATGGGCGCAGAACCTCTCCCAGCTCTCGTAGTGGAGGTACAGGTGATTTTCCCGCCCGATGTCCTCGCTGGGGCGGACGTTGTCGTTCAAATATTCCAGCTCATATTGGGAATAAACATCCTCTGCCAAGATGGGATTGTCCAAATTTTTGAAAAAGTTTCGGCTCACCACCGGGTGATTGAAATTCACATACTCCCCGAAGGTCTCCTCCGCCGGGTCGAAGGGGAGATAGCCGTTGTCGTCAAAGGGATAGAAGCGCAGGGGCAGGTCCTCAAATTTGGGGAAGTCCTGCCGGAACAGGTAGGGATATTTGGCCAGCGCCGCGCAGTTTTTCTCATAGCGGTTTTTCATGGGCTTCACGTTGGGGGTATAGAACGCGCCGGTTATGACATCCAGGCACTCCGCCCGGAACTGTCCCTCGTTGTAGAGCCGGACAAACTGGGTGTAGGCCACCTTGTAGTCCCCGCCCATGCGCAGCAGATAGACGGCGGCCTCCATCCGCTCCTCCTGGGTCAGCCCGCCCTGGTGGATGGCCAGAATATAGGCGTTGTTGGCGTCGGAGACGGCGTTCAGCTCCGCGCACCGGCGGGCGATGTCGATGGTTTGCATAGGGCGGCATCCTTTCCGTGTGTAGATTCATAAAGAAGGGGGCGGGCTTGCGCCCGCCCCCGGTTGGGTCATGCGGTTTGTGCCAAAAACAACTCGCGCGGCGTTATCACGCTCCGATTGGCCGCGTGGCCGGGTCGCTTTCACTGCGTCTCGGGCAAAACCCGCGCCGCTATGCGGCGCTGGGCTTTTGCCCTCGCTCCGCTCCAAGCTCCCCTACGCGGCTATCGTCGCGCTTACTGCAGCAGCTGAAGAACGCCCTGGGGAACCTGGTTGGCCTGGGCCAGCATGGCCTGGGCGGACTGGATCAGGATGTTGTTCTTGGTGTAGGCCATCATTTCCTCGGCCACGTCCACGTCGCGGATGGTGGACTCGGCGTCCTGGATGTTCTCGGTCATGACGGACAGGTTGTTGATGGTGTGGTCCAGACGGTTCTGGGTGGCGCCCAGAGTACCACGCACGTCGGACACCTTGTTGATGGCAGCCTTGATGGCGTCGATGGCGGCCTGGGCGTCGGACTGCTTGGCCACGCTGATGGTGCTGATGCCCAGGGACTTGCAGTGCATATCCTGGATATCAACCTTCAGCTGGTTGTACTTGGCCGCAGTGTCGCCGATCTGGAGGGTCAGGGACTTGCCGCCGCCGGCGCCGCCCAGCTGCACGATGCTGGAGCCATCCTTCATGGTCCAGGTGGCGTCGTTGTCCTTGCTCAGGTCGCCGCGGACGTCCATGTTCTCGTAGTCGGTAGCACCCCAGCCGTCTCTCTCGGTGAGGGAGATGCCGCCCTGGTTGTTGGTGGTGATGTCAAACTTGGCATGGGTCCGCTGGGACAGCAGCCGGGCAGCCTCGGCGGCGGCGCCGGCGTCGCCCGCCTTAAAGCCGTTCAGATGGATCGTAGTGGCGCTGCCATCGTCGGTCGTGTCGTCAAACTTGAAGGTGTAGGTGGTATCGCCGATCTTCAGGGTGGTGCCGTCCTTGATGTCGGTGTCCTTCAGCGTGAACTGGCCGGTGGCCTTCTGGGGGTCCCGCGCGGCCTTCACAGCCTCCACCGCGTGGAAGCCGTGGTCCTTGGCGGCGTTGTTGGCGGTCACGCTGGTGCCCATCGTAAAGGTGGCACTCAGGTTCTCCTTGTTGAAGTTATCCACCTGCTCCTGGGTGGGATCAGCAGTGCCCGACAGCGTGATCTTACCGCCATTAATCGCAATGTCAAGAGTGAGGCCGCCAATGGTAACGTCGGTCACGCTCGCCTCCAGCTTCAGGTTAGCCGCGGCGATCGTGGCGTCAGCAGCAACAGCGGCTCCGGCAAGAACATTGATGGTTTGACCAGCGAAGCTGATGGTCATAACAGTATCGCCCGCGGTGAGCGCACTGGTGGCCACGCCCTTCCACTCGCCCAGATCCAGGGTATATTCACCCTGAGCGGCGGCCACGGCATCGCCGGTGTTGTCGTGGATCTTGTCCATAGTCACATCGGTGAGGGAGGAGCCGCCCGCGCTGCTCATGGAGCCGTCCAGCAGGTTGATGCCGTTGAAGTTGGAGGAGTCGGCGATGCGGTTGATCTCCTCGCGCAGCTGGTTGACTTCCTTCTGCAGCTGGGCGCGGTCGGTGCCGTCCTCGTAGGTGCCGTTGGCGGACTGGGTGGCCAGCTCCACCATACGGTTAAGCATATCGTGAACCTCGGTCAGAGCGCCCTCGGCGGTCTGCACCAGGGAGATGCCGTCCTTGGCGTTCTTCTGGGCGGTCTGGAGGCCGGTGATCTGGGCGCGCATCTTCTCGGAGATGGCCAGACCGGCGGCGTCGTCACCGGCGCGGTTGATCTTGTAACCGGAGGAGAGCTTCTCCAGGTTCTTCTTCATCGCGGAGACGTTGTTGGTGTAGTTCCGGTAGGCACTCATGGCCATAATATTGTGCTGAATACGCATTTTAAAGCTTCCTTTCAATAAAATGTTTTTTAGGGGATATGCTGCTCGTCGCGCCGGTGCGTCCGTGCTCCGGCACATTGGGCGGTGCGCCGCCTGTCCGCCACCGTGGCCACGATGGTTCAGACATTGAGCGCGGGACTATATTTCAGCCGGCTCGTCAGCCGGGTGAAATCTCATTTTTCAGACAGGAGGGGCGTTTGCCGCCCTGCCGCTCCAGCACCTCGCCGCGCACGATGGGCACGCTGCGGTCGGCGTGGACAGCCAGCTCCACATGATTTCCCACCACGTCGGAGACCTGCACCACGATGTCCCCGTTGACGGTGAGATACTGGCCGGGCGTCAGCGTCAATTTCAGCATAGCGGCCTCCTCGCGGTCCTTCAGGCGGACTGCTCGGCCTGCTCCATGCGGGCCACCGCCCGCTGGAACGAGGTGCGCACCATGCCGCAGGCGCTGGCCGCCTGAGAGAGCGTCATCTCGCCGCTCTGCCACGCCTCCCGGCACTGCTCGAAGTTCTCCGGCAGGGGGTTGCGGGAGCGCCCGAAGCGGGTGCCCCGGGCCTTGGCCGCGGCGATGCCCTCGGCCTGGCGCTGGCGGCGGGTCTCGCCCTGGGCCTTCTGCGCCGTGGAGAGGAACAGGGAGGAGACAAACCCGGCCAGCAGCTCCTGGCTGGCGGCAACGTCCAGCGGGGAGAGGCGGGCGTTGATCTCCTCGGCCACGCCCTGGAGATAAGCTTGAATTTCTTGGCGGGTGATATCTCCGCCGGGTTTTCGGGAAACTTGAGCCATGATGTTCTCCTTTGGGTTCAGGCGGAAGCAGCCATGGGACGAAAATTTTCTGAACGCACGAAAATTGTTCTCCGTCCGGGCAGGTATACCTTTCCGGACAGAAAAAATATTTTTGAAAAGTGATTATTTTTTCAAGAAAACTGCCGATAAGTAAAATGTGAGCGCACGGGAAACAAAAGAAAATGTTTGTCCGGGGAGGTATACCTTCCCGGACATTTTTGTCTCCTCTCTATGGTTTTTTGGCCCGTTCCGTGCGAATCGCCGCGTCATAAAAGGTGGACTTGGGGATGTCGCAGGCGCACGCGGCCTCCCGCAGCGTAATCCTCCCCTCCCGCCACGCCTGGCGCAGCTCCTCGAATCCGTCGGGCAGGGCGCTGGCCGGCGGCCCGAACCGGACGCCCCGGGCCTTGGCCGCGGCAATCCCCTCCGCCTGGCGCTGGCGGATGCTGCTGCGCTCGTTCTCCGCCACAAAGGACAGCACCTGCAAAACAATGTCGCTGAGGAAAGCGCCCATTAGGTCCTTCCCCCTGCGGGTGTCTAACAGGGGCATATCCAGCACCACAATGTCCACTCGCTTGTCCTTGGTGAGAATGCGCCACTGGTTTTGAATCTCCTCGTAGTTGCGCCCCAGCCGGTCAATGCTTTTAATGTAGAGCAGGTCGCCCCGCCGCAGCCGCTTGACCATCTTTTGATATTCCGCCCGGGCGAAGTCCTTGCCGGACTGCTTGTCCAGAAACAGGTTTTTCCTGGGAATGGCCAGCTGCCGCATTGCGACCATCTGCCGCTCCTCATTCTGGTCCTGGGTGGAAACCCGCACGTAGCCATATAGATTGCCTGCCATATATGGTTCTCCCTTCTATAGAATCTGGAGGATATTTTACAAAAAATAAGGGCTAAGGATTTTTATAAATCCTTAGCCCTTGTTCTCTGGGTTCCCATATTGTCCCGCTCCCCGCCGGCGGTTCACGGTTTGTCCCTCTCCGGGGTGCGCAAAACCTTTTCCATCGGCCTGCCCTTGGCCAGCTCGTCCACCAGCTTGTCCAAGTAGCGGGCCTCCCGCATCAGCGGGTCCTCCACGTCCTCCACCCGGACGCCGCACACCACGCCTTTAACCAGCACGCGGTCCGGGTTGGGCTGCGGGGCCTGGCGGAAAAAGTCGCCATAGGTCATATCCGACGCCAGCAGACCGTCCAGCTCCTGCTGGGAATAACCTGTCAGCCAGCACGCGGCCCGGTCCACTTCGGCCTTGGCGCGACCCTTCTTCTCCGCCTTGCCGACCAATAGGCCGTACACTTTTGCAAACTCCATCCGGAACACTTTGTGGTCTCCCATCTCAGCTACCATCCTTTGCGTCAATTATTTTTGGAGCTTGGACCCCGGCCGCTGTCCAGACAGCCTGCACAGCAGCCCTTGGCACCCGGCCAGCACATCCCGCCAAGTGGTTTCAAAGTCATCGGTGTACCACGGATCGGCCACATCGTCGCCGAAAGCTGCATATCCCTCACTTCCGGCTGACGCCGCAAGCTCGCTCATTCCGCTGCGGCTCCTCTCCCCACAAAGCCTGGAGGACGGCTTTGCGGGGACCCCTTCTCGGCGGCCGGCATACTCCATCAGCAGATGCAGCTTCCCGGCGGAGTCGCCGCCGCAGATGCGGTGCATATTCCGCAGGTTGGCCCGGTCCATCCCGACCAGGAGGTCGTACTGCTCGTAATCGCTGCTTTTGAGCTGCCGGGCCCTCTTGCCCTCGCAGCTGATGCCGTGCTCGGCCAGCTTGCGCCGGGCCGCTGGGTAGACCGGGTTGCCGATCTCCTCCGTGCTGGTGGCGGCGGACTCGATGTGGAATTGAGCTTCCAGTCCGGCCTGCCTCACCAAATCCTTCATCACAAATTCGGCCATGGGGCTGCGGCAGATATTGCCGTGACACACGAATAAAATCTTTGTCATATCCTGAAACCTCTTGAATGGATTGATATTCCGGGCCTTACAGGTGTTTTGCGGCATTTCTTCCGCTCACTCTTTTGGCATATCCCGGCAAAAAATAGCACAGTTTTGACCCCGAAAGTAGTAGAAAGGTAGTAAATCAAGGGGGCTTATCCCATTTTACTACCCGCCGCTGGCGACCCGTTTCAGCTCCGCCTGCGCGTCCTCAAAGCCCAGGTGAGTGTAGGTGTTTAGCGTGACTCCAATATCCGAGTGGCCCATGAGGTATTGTAGCGTCTTGGGGTTCATACCGCTCTTTGCCATGTTGGAACAGAATGTGTGCCTGCATACGTGCGGGGTGACTTTGGGCATCTGCACCTTGTAAATGCTGTTGTACTTCTGGCAGATGTGCTTGAAGTAATGCTCCCAGTGAAGCGCCATCATCGGCTTGCCGTCCTTGTCCAAGTACAAAAAGCCGCACCTGCCGCCGATCATCGGCTCGGTCTTGGGCTTTGGCCTGTTGGCGATAATGCGCTGGAAGCATTGGTACACATCGTCTGTCATAGGGATTTCCCGCGTCCCGCTGGAGGTTTTTGTGTCCTCAATGATATACTCCATGTTCCGCTTCCGCTGAAGCTGGTGGTTGACACTGATTTTGCGGTTCTTCATATCCAAATCAGCCAGCGTCAGTCCAACAAATTCCGAGATGCGAAGTCCAGTCTTGAACAGAATATAGATGCCGTCATAGTACCGGGAAAAGTGCTTGTCACCCTTTACAAATTCCAGAAATGCCCGCTCCTGTTTTCTTGTGATCGCTTCCCTTGTCACACTGTCCTTGACAACAACGGTGGCAAGCTGAAACTCAAACGGATTTTTACGTATCAAATCATCATCAACGGCCATCTGAAAGGCCGGTCTGACAACACCCCGGATGGAATGAATAGAACTGTACCCTCTGCCGTCCTGCTGTAATTTGATAAGCCAGCACTTAGCGTCGGACAGCTTTACCCGGTCGATGCGCTGCTGGCCGAAGTCCTCTTTTTTGATGATGTTGAGGACAAAGTTGTAATTGGCCTCGGTGTTGTGCCGGACGCCGGTTTTCTGTGAGAGGTACTTTTTTACCAAATCCAGAACGGTCATTTCTCCGCCGCGGGGAATAATTGCATCTTCAATGTCCCGCCGGATTTGCTTCTCCTTTTCCCGCAGGGAAAGCCCGTCCCGTTTGCCTTGGGGTGTGCTGTCCGTGGCTTCCAGCTTCCAACTGTAAACAAATTGTGACTTGCCGGTGGCATCAATGTATTTGTACGCATATCGTCCGTCTTTGCGTTGGCTCTCTCCGTTGCGAAGAATGCGGTTCTTGCTGTCACGTCGCTTTTCGCTCACGTCTATGCTCCTTTCTGTGAAAAGAGCCTCGGCACGATATAATCATATTATACCATAGCCGAGGCTCATTTTCCATATCAATCTGAATACCTTATAGGAACTTTTCGTAAGGTACGGCGCTTAAATCGACGACAGCTTATCCAAAAACTGCTCAAACCGCTGGCGTTTGATTAGGATTTTTACGCCGTTCTGAATGACAAAGCCGGCATCTAGGTTGCTGTTTACCAGCTTTCGCAGTTTCTTTTCTCCAATTCCGAAATAGCGGGAGGCTTCCTCAATAGTGAGACAGAATTTGTCCCTTACCGAAATGCCGATTTCCTCGGCCATAGTTCACTAGCCTTTCTTTGAAATACCCAGGTCCGCAGGCGGGAGAAACAGGGAAAGGGTAAGCTGTTCCTCCCACCGGGGCCGGTT
>CAJULM010000060.1 GCA_910587285.1 uncultured Oscillospiraceae bacterium
TGCTTACCATCCGCTCTGATAAACGTAAACCCCTTGCGAGTGTCAAATGGTGTACCTTTTGACAGTCGCCTTACACTTACGGACTATACCACAAGATTTGGCGAAATGCAATAGGGAGATGCAAAATTTTTGTAGAACTTCCATACCAAAATTTGCTGGCCTTCCAGAAAATTCCAGAAAAAACGGCGCTGTCAAAAAGTACACTTTTTGACAGCCGCCTTCGTCCTGTTTTTTCCGATTTTCCTTGACAAATCCCCGCTTTTCCCCTATACTTATCACCAGTAAAAGGCTGTGAAGGGAAGGAGTACCCCTCCCCCTCCGTTTCAGAGAGCGGCTGTCCTGGTGAGAGGCCGCAGCGGAGGCAGGGCGAAGTGATCCCCGAGCCGCGGAGCCGAAACGCCCAGTAAGCCCCGCCGTCCCCCCGCGTTAAGGGGTTCGAGTGTCCCCTTTGCGGGGAAATTCAGGTGGTACCGCGGACTTTTTTGGTTCGCCCTGAGCAAAAAATGCTCGGGGCGAGCTTTTTATTGCCCCGAAAAGGAGTGTTTCAGATGAGCAAGGAATTACCAAAGGTCTATGAGCCCCAGGAGGTGGAGGGCCGCATTTACGCCAGCTGGGAGGAAAACGGCTGCTTCAAGGGGGTGCGGGACCCCGCGAAGAAGCCCTTCACCATCGTGATGCCCCCCCCCAACGTCACCGGCCAGCTCCACATGGGCCACGCCATGGACTGCGCCCTCCAGGACATTCTCATCCGCTTTAAACGGATGCAGGGCTATGCGGCGCTGTGGGTGCCGGGGGCGGACCACGCGGGCATCGCCACCCAGGCCAAGGTGGAGGAGAACCTCCGGGAGACGGAGGGCCTGAGCCGCTACGACCTGGGCCGGGAGAAGTTTTTAGAGCGGGTGTGGGACTGGAAGCACAAGTACGGCAGCCGCATCGTGGAGCAGCAGAAAAAGATGGGCGTTTCCTGCGACTGGGACCGCTCCCGCTTCACCCTGGACGACGGGCTGTCCAAGGCGGTGCGCCATGTGTTTGTGTCCCTGTACGACAAGGGCCTGATCTACAAGGGCAGCCGCATCATCAACTGGTGTCCCCACTGCGTCACGGCGCTGAGCGACGTGGAGGTGGAGTACCAGGACAAGCCGGGCAGTCTCTGGCACATCCGCTACCCCATCATCGGGGAGGAGGGCAAGTATTTGGTGGTGGCCACCACCCGCCCGGAGACCATGCTGGGGGACACCGGCGTGGCCGTCCACCCGGATGACGGGCGGTACAAGGACATTGTGGGCAAGAAGTGCCTGCTGCCCCTGGTGGGCCGGGAGATGCCCATCGTGGCGGACGAGTACGTGGATTTGGAATTTGGCACGGGCTGCGTTAAGATGACCCCCGCCCACGACCCCAACGACTTCGAGGTGGGCCTGCGCCACAACTTGGAGACCATCCGCGTGCTGGACGACCACGGCAAGGTGGTGGAGGGATACGGAAAGTACTCCGGCTTGGACCGCTACGAGGCCCGAAAGCTCATCATCGCGGACCTGGAGGAGCAGGGATACTTGGAGAAGGTGGAGCCCCACCAGCACAACGTGGGCACCTGCTCCCGCTGCCACCACGATGTGGAGCCGCTGATCTCCGCCCAGTGGTTTGTGAAGATGGAGCCGCTGGCCCGCGAGGCCCTGCGGGTGGTAAAAGAGGGCGAGAGCAAATTTGTCCCCGACCGCTTCTCCAAAACCTACACCAACTGGATGGAAAACGTCCGGGACTGGTGCATTTCCCGCCAGCTGTGGTGGGGCCACCGCATCCCCGCCTGGACGTGCGAGGACTGCGGCGGGATGACCGTCTCCGAGACCGACCCTACCTGCTGCGCCCACTGCGGCTCTGAGCACATCCGCCAGGAGGAGGACGTGCTGGACACCTGGTTCAGCTCGGCGCTGTGGCCCTTCTCCACCCTGGGCTGGCCGGAAAACACCGAAGACTACCAGTACTTCTACCCCACCGACGTGCTGGTGACGGGATACGACATCATTTTCTTCTGGGTGGCCCGGATGATCTTCTCCGCCTGTGAGCACACGGGCAAGCCCCCCTTCCACACGGTGCTCATCCACGGCCTGGTGCGGGATGAGAAGGGCCGGAAGATGTCCAAATCCCTGGGCAACGGCATCGACCCGCTGGTGGTGGCGGAGCAGTATGGCGCAGACGCACTGCGCTTCAACCTGGTGACAGGCAACGCCCCCGGCAACGATATGCGCTTCCTCCCCGAGCGGTGTGAGGCCATGCGCAACTTCGCCAACAAGATTTGGAACGCCAGCCGGTTTGTGATGATGAACCTGACCATCGACCGCTGCGCCCTGCCGGACAAGCTGGAGCAGGAGGACAAGTGGATTCTGTCCAAGCTGAACCGGGTGGTCAAAGAGGTCACTGAAAACATGGACGCCTACGAGCTGGGCGTGGCCTCCGCCAAGGTGTACGACTTCATCTGGAGCGACTACTGCGACTGGTATATTGAATTCACCAAGGCCCGCCTCCAGAGGGAGGACGAGGGGGCCAAAATCCAGGCCCAGCAGGTACTGGTCTACGTCCTCACGCAGACGCTGAAGCTGCTGCACCCCTTCATGCCCTTCATCACCGAGGAGATCTGGCAGGCCCTGCCCCGCCAGGAGGGCTGTGAGGCCAAATTCCTCATGCTGGACCACTGGCCCCAGTACAGCCAGACCCTGGACTTCCCCCAGGAGGAGAAGGCGGTGGGCCTCATCATCGACGCAGTCCGGGCCATCCGGGGCAAGCGGGCGGAGCTGAACGTTCCCCCGTCCAAAAAGGCCCACGTCACCATCGCCACCATGGAGCAGGACGCCTTTACCCAGGGCGCGCCTCTGCTCAAGCGCCTGGCCTGGGCCAGCGAGGTGTCCGTCATCGGTCCTTCTGAGGCGGGGAGCAGCGACGAGATGATGAAGCAGGGGCTGGTGGAGCTTCTGACCTATGCCGCACGCATCTTCCTGCCCCTGGCCGAGCTGGTGGACCTGGAAAAAGAGCGCCAGCGGGTGGAGAAGGAGCTGAAAAAGAACTCCGACGAGCTGAACAAGCTCACCGCCAAGCTCAGCAACCCTGGCTTCGTGAGCAAGGCTCCCCAGCACGTGGTGGAGGCCGAGCGCGACCGGGCGGAAAAGCTGGACGTACTGGTAAAAAAGCTGGAAGCCCAGCTGGCTGCTATGTAAATTTTTCCAATTCTAATTGCCCCTTCGGCAAAATATGACCCATCCCATCCATTATAATGAGCGCGATACAGCAGAAATACTGTATCGCGCTCATTTTTTTGCAAAGAGGGGACAAGCCATGCCCATTACCGTCACGCGCCGGGACGATGCTCTGACCATCGCCCTGTCCGGCGAAATCGACCACCATGGTGCCCGAACCATGATGGAACAGCTGGATGACGCCATCGCCCAGCGCCTGCCTGCCCGCCTGGTGCTGGACCTCTCCGGCGTCAATTTTATGGACAGCTCCGGCATCGCCGTACTGCTGCGGGCCAAGCGGCAGATGGACCACACCGGCGGACAGCTGCGGGTGACGGCCATCCCAACCCAGGCCAGGCGGGTGCTGGACGCCGCCGGGGTGGGGCGGCTCATCACACTGGAATAAAAGGAGGGCTACATACGATGAAAGCCATAGATCAGGTGAACGTCACCTTTACCTCCCGTTCCGCCAACGAGGGCTTTGCCCGGGCGTGCGCGGCCTGCTTCGCCGCCCAGCTGGACCCCACTCTGGACGAGGTGGCAGACGTAAAAACCGCAGTTTCCGAGGCAGTGACCAACGCCATCGTCCACGCCTACCCCGACCGGCTGGGCAAAATCACCCTGCGCCTGCGGCTGTATGAGAACAACGAGCTGGAAATTCAGGTGAAGGACTCCGGCGTGGGCATACCCGACGTGGACCAGGCCCGCACCCCCCTGTTCACCACTGGCGGCGAGGAGCGCTCCGGCATGGGCTTCACCATCATGGAGAGCTTTATGGACGGGCTGAAGGTGCGCTCCCAGCCGGGCAAGGGCACCACTGTCACCATGCGTAAGCGAATCGCCCGCCGGGCGGGCGCCCCGAAATGAGGGGCCTGGACGCCCCCGCCCTGTTGGAAGCGGCCCAGGCCGGAGACAACGACGCCTGCGAGCGCCTGCTCATCGACAACAGCGGGCTCATCTGGTCGGTGGCCCGGCGGTACTATGGCCGGGGGGTGGACCCGGAGGATTTGTACCAGCTGGGCTGCCTGGGCTTCTTGAAGGCCATCCGGGGGTTCGACACCCAGTACGGCACCCAGTTCTCCACCTACGCTGTGCCCAAAATCGCCGGGGAAATCCGCCGCTTTCTTCGGGACGACGGCGCCGTCAAGGTCAGCCGGGGCACCAAGGAGCGGGCCATGGCCGTGCGCCTGCGCCGGCAGGAGCTCACCCAGCGGCTGGGCCGGGAGCCCACGGTGGGCGAGCTGTCCGCCGCCACCGGGCTGGAGCCGGAGGAGATTGCCGCGGCAGACACGGCCGTGCTGTCGGTGGCCTCTCTCCAGGAGGAGACGGGAGAGGACGGCTTTTCCCTGGAATCTGTATTGGGGGACCAGGGCATTGAGGACGAGCTGGTGGAAAAGCTCACCCTGCGCCACGCCATTGACCAGCTGCCGGAGCGGGAGCGAATGGTAATTCTGCTGCGGTTTTATAAAAATCTCACCCAGGACCGGGTGTCCAAGGTCTTAGGAGTGAGCCAGGTGCAGGTCTCCCGCATTGAGCGGCGGGCGGTGGCCCATTTGAGGGAAGCGTTGACAGAATAAAAACCGGACGGAGTTTTTCACACTCCGCCCGGTTTTTGTCTCCATTCAGTTCAGCGATCCAGATAGAAGGTGATGTCCGCCTTGCCCTCCTGGGCGGTGCCGCGGTACGCCCGGTTGTCAAATCCTCCGATTTCAAATCCCATCTTCAGATAGAAGCAGCAGGCGGCCACATTGTTGTCCTGCCCCACTGTGTAAAGGCCGCTGTAATTTCTCCCGTGAGCCGCCTCCAGCGCCCTTTCCAGCAGCGCCTTCCCCACACCCTGGCCCCGGTAGTCTTGACGCACCTTCAAGTCCTCCAAATACATATACTTGAACCAGGCCTCCGCCAAAACAGCCAGCCCCACACAGGTCTCGCCGTCATAGGCGCCGATGAAAACATGGTCCCTGCTCAGCGCGTCATAGTCGTAGTCCTCATCGGGAAAGCACATCTCGCCCACATCCTCCGGCGCGAAAGGCTCCACCGTATAACTCCATGCTTTGTCCCGATAGGCGGGGACCATCCGGCCTGTCAGGGCAAAGGGCTCATTGGTCAGATTGATATCCCGCTTATGGGCCGCGTCAATCTGTCTCGTCTCAATCATCCTGTTCCCTCCCACATTACGGCTTAAAGCTGTCCTTCAAGCTTACCGACCGGTTGAATACCAGGCGCCCCGGCTTGGAGTCCCTGCTGTCCACACAGAAATACCCCTGCCGCAAGAATCGGAACCGCCCCGGACTGCTTTATGTCCTCCAGCCCTTGCACACATCCACCCAGGAGGCAAAGCCGGAATACCGCTCTAACTCTTCAATGGTCAGCTCAATGGCGCTGTTGGCGCTGCCACAGGCAGGGAATACCGTCTCGAACCGCCTCAGCGACTCGTCCAGATAGACGGCCACCCCCTCCTTCGCCGCGAAGGGGCATACGCCGCCCACGCCATGGCCGATCAGCGCCTCCACCTCATCGGAGGTGAGCATTTTCGCCTTGGCCCCAAACTGCGCTTTATACTTGGGATTGTCGATTTTCGCGTCCCCCGCCGCCACAATCAAAATGGGTCCGCTCCCCAGCATAAACGAGAGGGTCTTGGCAATCCGGCACGGCTCGCATCCCAGCGCCTTCGCCGCCAGCTCCACCGTGGCGCTGGACACTGCAAACTCCCGCACCCGGCCCTCCATGCCGAACCGGGCAAAATATTCCTTCACTTTCTCGATTGCCATCTGATTCTCCTTTCGCCGCCTCTCCGGGCGGAGCGCTTTTCTCCCCCACCCGGCCCTACTGGGGCTTAAAGCTGTCCTTCAAGCTCACCGACCGATTAAACACCAGGCGCCCCGGCTTGGAGTCCCTGCTGTCCACACAGAAATATCCCTGCCGCAAGAACTGGAAATGGTCGGAGGGCTGGGCATCCGCCAGCCCCGCCTCCACTTTGCAGCCGGTGAGCACCTCCAGGGAATCGGGGTTCAGGCATTCGATGAAATCCTTACCCGCAGCGTCGGGCTCCGGGTCGGAAAATAGATTGTCGTACAGACGCACCTCGGCCTCCACGGCGGTGGCGGCATCCACCCAGTGGATGGTGGCCCCCTTCACCTTGCGGCCGTCGGCGGGGTTGCCGCCCCGGCTGTCCGGGTCGTACTCGGCGGCGATCTCCACCACCCGACCGGTCTCGTCCGTCTCACAGCCCACGCACTTGATGAGATACGCCCCCTTGAGCCGGCACTCCGGGCCATTGGGGCACAGCCGCTTGTACTTGGGCACGGGTTCGGTCAGAAAATCCTCCGCCTCCACCCACAGCTCACGGGAGAAGGTGACGGTGTGGGTGCCCTCCTCGGGGTGCAGGGGATTGTTCTCCACCTCAAAGGTCTCAGTCTGCCCCACCGGGTAGTTGGTGATCACCAGCTTCACCGGGCGCAGCACCGCCATCACCCGCCGGGCGGTCTCGTTCAGGTCTTCCCGCAGGCAGTACTCCAAAAAGGCGTACTCGATGGTGTTCACCGACTTGGTCACTCCCACCCGATCGCAGAAATTGCGGATGGAACGGGGCGTGTAGCCCCGCCGGCGCAGGCCGCACAGGGTGGGCATACGGGGGTCGTCCCAGCCGGACACCCGCCCCTCCTCCACCAGCTGGCGCAGCTTGCGCTTGGACATGACGGTGTGGTCGATGCCCAGCCGGGAGAACTCAATCTGCCGGGGCTTGTGGTAGGGGATGGACACGTGCTCCGCCACCCAGTCGTACAGGGGGCGGTGGTCCTCAAACTCCAGGGAGCACAGGGAGTGGGTGATGCCCTCCAGCGCGTCCTCAATGGGGTGAGCGAAGTCATACATGGGGTAGATGCACCACTTGTCCCCCTGGCGGTGATGGTGAGCGTGGTTAATACGGTAGATCACCGGATCGCGCATATTGAAATTGCCGCTGGCCAAGTCGATTTTTGCCCGCAGCGTGTACGCCCCGTTGGGGAACTCCCCGTTCTTCATCCGCTCAAACAAATCCAGCGACTCCTCCACAGGCCGGTCCCGCCACGGCGATGTGGCGGGTACGCCGATGGTGCCCCGGTGCTCCTTGAACTCCTCCGGGGTGAGCTGGCACACATAGGCCAGCCCCTTTTTGATCAGCTCCACCGCGTACTCATACATCTGAGGGAAATAGTCGGAGGCATAGAAAAACCGGTCGTCCCAGTCAAAGCCCAGCCAGTGGATATCCTCCTGGATGGCCTCCACATACTCCACGTCCTCCTTGGAGGGGTTGGTGTCGTCCATGCGGAGATTGCACATACCGCCGTACTTCTCGGCGGTGCCAAAATCAATGGTCAGCGCCTTGCAGTGACCGATGTGGAGATAGCCGTTGGGCTCGGGCGGGAAGCGGGTGTGGACAGTCATGCCTTGATACTGCCCGCCCTGAGCGATGTCCTCATCAATAAAATCGTGGATAAAGTTCTGGCTCATGGATAGGTTCAGTTCTTCTGCCATGTCTGTCACTCCTCGGTAAAAATAAGATTGGGTTCCGGCCTCGGCCCGGAACCCAATCATTATATCCGTTTTTGGCGAGAAAAGCAACTGGCGATTTATCTATATCGGTCCGGCCTCCAACCCCTCGTTCATCAGGGCCTCCACCCCCGCCTCCGTACAAGGGGGATAGAATTCGGTATTCCACTGGTGTCCAAGCTTCAGCAATTCCCCATCCGTATACAGCCGGAACGGAATAGGCTCCTCCAGCGCGTACATGGAGTCGGGCAGCAGATGGCGGTAGCCCTCCGGCGTTGCCACAATGAGCCACAGGCCCGTGGAGCCGCTCACCGGCTCTACCTCGATTGCGCACTGCCGGCACAGGTACTCCATGGCCACGAGCAGGCCAAAGTCGGCGGCGGGCTCGCCGGACAGCGCGCCCAGCGCCAGAGGCGTCCCATGATAGTCCGGCCCTCCGCTGGCCTCCCGGACGATGGCTGCCAGCTCCTCCACCGTGTAGCTCTCCCCGGCAGGCGGGTTGGCCTCCAGCAGGGCGGAGGCCGCGCTCTCCAGCTGCTGGGCGTACTCCTGCTCCTCCTGCGCCACCTCTGCGGCGCCAACGGACCAGCCCAGCTTCACCTCCACCACCCGCCGGGCGCCCGTCTCGGGGTAAAAGGAGATTTTTGTCGTGTTGATGTCGTGGTGATGGAACAGCTCTGGCGCGCTCATGCAGGCCAGAATCAGCAGCTCCTCCACCAGCTCCCGGTCCCCGGAAAAGTAGGAGGCCAGAAAGATTGCCGACTCCTGCTGCTCCGTCACCAGCCGGGACAACTCCTGACGCACGCCGGACAGCCCGGTGACTTCCGGGATCTCCTCCATCTCCTGGGCGCTGCGGGAATAGAAGATGGTCAGCTCCACCTCGTAATAGGTGAGGATGCGGGTGCTCTCAAAATTCAGCGTGCGCACGGCAAAGGCCCCGATGGGGTCCTGCAGCACCGCCTGCCGGGCGGCGGACAGGTCCGCCTCCACATCTCCCGCGTAATTGTACAGCCGGATGGTGCCGTCGGTGTGGCGACCGTTCACAAAATAGAGCATGGAATTGACGAGTCCCTGATAGGTCTCCGCCCGAAGGATGGACTCGTCCTCCTCCACAGCGTAGTCCACGTGGGTGGTGGAGGACGCATGGCCACGCTCCAGCATAGCCGCGCAGCCGCTGAGCGGCAGCAGGGTCAGACACAATAGCATGGCCGCTATTTGTTTTTTCACCAAACCACCCCTTTATCAAACTTGTGTTTCACGTGAAACATGGAACGATACGAAGCTTGCGGCGGCTCCACAGTCCCACTGCGTGGGCCCTGGGCTTTTGTCCTCGCTCCAGTCCATCCGGGGCGGCGCGCCTACGCTCGCGCTTCTTATAAATCATCCTTCTTATAATCCCGGAAGCCCTCGCCCAGCACCTCGTGGGCGTCGCACACGATGAGAAACGCCGCCGGGTCCACCCCCTTCACCGCCTGCTTGATGGCGGTAATCTCCCGCTGCTTAAACGCGCACATCAGCACATCCTTTTCCGCCCCTGTGTAGGCGCCCTGTCCGTGGAGAACCGTCACCCCCCGGTCCAAGTCCTTCACCAGCACGTCGGATATCTCCTTATTTTTATCGCTGATGATATAGGCCACCTTGGCGTTATCCATGCCGTAAAGCACACCGTCCATAACGATAGAGCAGATATACAGTGCCACCAGGCCATACATGGCCGCCTTCAGCGTTCCAAACACCGCCGCCACCGCCAGAATCACCGCCAGGTCAATGCCCATGAGCAGCCTGCCCATGGGCAGCCAGCTCAGCTTCAGCTTCAGCAGACGGGCGATCAGGTCCGTGCCGCCGGTGGTGGCCCCCTGCTGGAATACCAAGCCTAAAGACAGCCCCATCAGCACCCCGCCGAAATACAGGCCAGCATAGGGTCCATGGGCTGCCAATCGTGCAGCGGGGTGAGCACGTCGATGAACACAGAGGAGATAAACATGGCGTATAGCGACGACACCAGCAGATGTCCGCCAATTAGCCTCCACCCCAGCAGAAACAGCGGAATATTCAATAGAATTACCGTAACGCCGATGGGCAGGACGGGAATCAGATAATTGATAATCTGGGCCACGCCGGTAATGCCGCCAAATGCAATGCCATTAGGGGCATAGCACCACACAAAGCCCAAAGCATAGCACGCGGAGGCCAGGGTAATCATAAGGGTGGGAAACAGCGTCTTTTTTACATGGGACACGGCCAATGGCCTCCTTGCATTTTATATTGTTATCACAGCGGCTCGCCGCTGATCGTCATCTGCTTCTCTCCCCGGTCCTCCTCCTTGAGAAGCGCTCCGGCAGCGGGCAGCGAGCGGGCACGGTAGCGGGCTGCGTTGACAATGGGAGTGGCGGACAAGGGCTTCGCCCACTCCACCCGGTGCTTGGCTTTCACCGCCATCACCCCCACCCCCTGGGTATTCCGGGTGGTCTTGGGCGTCAGAGAGGCGGTGTGGAACACCACACACCGCCCATCGGTGGTCCCCACGGCCATCTCCTGGTCCTCCGGGAGCAGGCAGGCGGACACCAGCGGGAACTTGTCCGAATAGGCGCCAGTGAGCTTACGCCGCCGTGTCTGGGTCTGATAGGCGGACAGCTCCACCCGCGCCGCCTTTCCATTTTCAAAGAAGAACAGCACGTGAGCGCTGTAGTCCCCCGGCGCACAGGCCCACACAAACTTCTCCTCGGCATCCATCCCCAGCTTGGTGGGCAGATAGTCGCCCAAAACGCTGGCTTTGGCATCGTCAAAGTCGCTCAGGCGGGTCTTGTAGCACTGCTGCCTATCGGTGAACACCAGCAGCTCGTCCCGGTTCGTGCCCTCCCACTGAAGGAATGGTCCGTCCCCCTCCTTATACTTCTGCTCTCCGCTCATGCGCAGAGACTGGGGGGTGATTTTCTTGAAGTACCCCTCCCTCGAGATGAACACGTTCACCGGATAGGTGGGGACCTCCTCCACTGCGGCGGCCTGGGCCTCCAGCCCCTGCTGGTACTCGTAGACGATCTCTGTGCGCCGGGGCACGTCGAACTTCTTTTTCACGTTTTTCAGCTCGTCCGTGATGATGCCCTTAATCCGGCCGGGGGAGTTGATGATGTCCTTCAGGTCGGCGATCTCCTCCTCCAAGCTGGCGGTTTCCTCCACCCGTTTGAGGATGTATTCCTTGTTGATATTGCGCAGCCGGATGTCCGCCACATACTCCGCCTGGACCTGGTCGATGCCGAAGCCGATGATCAGGTTGGGCACCACCTCGGCCTCCTCCTCCGTCTCCCGGATGATGCGGATGGCCTTGTCGATATCCAGCAGGATGCGCTTGAGGCCGCGGAGCAGGTGGAGCTTCTCCTCCTTTTTCTTGCAGATGTGGTACGTGCGCCGGCGCACCCCGTCCATCCGCCAGGCGGTCCACTCCCCCAAAATCTCCCCCACCCCCATCACCCGGGGCATTCCGGCGATGAGGATGTTAAAATTACAGGAGAAGGTGTCCTGAAGGGGGGTCATCTGATACAGCCGAGCCATGAGCTTATCAGGGTCGGTGCCCCGCTTCAGGTCGATGGCCAGCTTCAGGCCATTCAGGTCGGTCTCGTCCCGCATATCGGAGATTTCCTTGATTTTTCCCGCCTTCACCAGCTCGGCCACCTTGTCCAGAATGGCCTCCACGGTGGTGGAATAGGGAATCTCATAAATTTCAATGAGGTTGTCTTCCTTCACGTACCGCCACTTGGCCCGCAGCCTGATGGGACCCCGGCCCGTGCGGTAGACCTCCGCCAGCGCTGCTCCATCGTACAAAAGCTGCCCCCCGGTGGAAAAGTCCGGAGCCTTTAAAATGCCCAGCAGGTCCACGTCAGGGTCCTTGAGGTATGCGATGGCCGCGTCGCACACCTCGCCCAAATTGAACCCGCACAGGTTGGATGCCATGCCCACGGCGATGCCCTGGTTGGCACTCACCAGCACGTTGGGGAAGGTGGTGGGCAGCAAGGTGGGCTCGGTGAGCTTCCCGTCGTAGTTGGGGACGAAGTCCACCGCGTCCTGGTCGATATCCCGGAACAGCTCCTGACAGATGGGGTCTAAGCGCACCTCGGTGTACCGGGAGGCGGCCCAGGCCATGTCCCGGGAGTACACCTTGCCGAAATTGCCCTTGGAGTCCACCAGGGGATGGAGCAGGGCCCCGTACCCCCGGCTGAGGCGCACCATGGTGTCGTAGATGGCCGCGTCTCCGTGGGGGTTGAGCTTCATGGTGGCCCCCACCACGTTGGCGGACTTGGTGCGGGGCTTGGTGAGCAAACCCATGTCGTACATGGTGTACAGCAGCTTTCGGTGGGAGGGCTTAAAGCCGTCGATCTCCGGAATGGCCCGGGAGACAATCACCGACATGGCATAGGGCATATAGTTCAGCTCCAGCGTCTGGGTGATGGGCTGCTCCAACACCTGGGCCCGAAGGCCCAGGACGTTGGGGTTGTTCACTTTTTTGGGTCCCTGCTGTTCGGGGGTCTTCTTCTTAGCCAATGGGATCAGTCCTTAATTTCAAGTTTGCGCTTCAGTCCTCCAAAACGCTCTGGAGCAGTTGCTGGGCGGTGACGCCGGGGACGGGGATGACGCCTGTCTCAAACAGGGTGTCGTCCAGGATGTTATAATTCTTGTCCGCGGCAATCATACGGTAAGAGGCGCCTCTATTGGTCTCCCAGATATCCTTATCCAAAACATCGTTGCGGGCCCACCA
>CAJULM010000061.1 GCA_910587285.1 uncultured Oscillospiraceae bacterium
GTCATCGTCATGACCTCCAACGCCGGTAGCGACGTAAAGGGCGGCTCCCTGGGCTTTGACCGCTCCCCCAACCAGCTGGGCAAGGAGAAGGCCATGAAGGGGCTGGAGGGCTTCCTGCGGCCTGAGTTCATCAACCGGGTGGACGAGATTGTCTACTTCAACCAGCTCTCTGAGGACAATTTCAAGGCCATCGCCCGCATCATGCTCTCCGAGCTGGACGGTGTGATGAAGGAGAAGAATATCGCGTTCTCCTATGATGAGAGCGTGCTGGACTATATGGTGAAGAAATCCTACTCCGCCGCTTATGGGGCGCGGAACCTGCGCCGGCAGATTCAGAAGGACCTGGAGGACCCCATCGCCGCCAAGCTCATTCAGCGCTACGCCCAGCCCATCACCATGGTGCGCCTCACCGCCGACGGGGAGAGCTTGAACATCACCACCGATTAAAAACACAAAACAGGGGCCTGGACGCATTGCCCAGGCCCCTGTTTGCGCGGAGAGAAGGGAATCACAATGACCCACGTATACTTTGTCCGCCATGCCGAACCAAACTACCAAAATCACGACGACGCCCTGCGGGAGCTCTCCCCCAAGGGGCTGGCCGACCGGACGCTGGCGGCGGGCTACCTCCGGGACAAGGGGGTGGACTCGGTGCTCTCCAGCCCCTACAGGCGGGCGGTGGACACCGTGGCCCCGCTGGCGGACGCCCTGGGTCTGACGGTGGAGACCATGGACGGCTTCCGGGAACGGGCCGTGGGCGATTGGGTTGAGGACTTTGGCGGCTACTCACAGCGGCAGTGGGCGGATTTTGACTACAAGCTGCCCGATGGTGAATCGTTGAGGGAAGTGCAGAAGCGGAACCTCAAAGCGTTGGATGAGGTATTGGAACGGTTTGCGGGCCGTCGGCTCCCACGGCACGGCGTTGTCCACCCTCATCCACCACTTCCGGCCGGCATTCGGCTATGCGGACTTTGAGCGTATCTGCCCCCTCATGCCCTGGATCGTCCGCTTTACATTTGACGGCCGCGTATGCGTGGGCGTGGAAGAATATAACGTTTTCACTGGAGTAGCCAAGGAAATTTAGAACCCTGGGGCCGCATGGCCCCAGGGTTCTCTTTTATAATGGAATCACTTCGCCCTCCCGGCCGATCTGGGTAAGGACGCCGTCTTGAATGAGGTACGCCTCCCCCCGCAGCTCCTCCCTGCCCTCCCGGCCCAGGAGGTAGCTGCCGTCCACCATGGCGTAGAGCTTCCGCCCCATGCTGTCGGGCAGCAGGCTGCTCTCCAGGGTGGGCAGGCCGTCCACCACCTCGTACCGGGTCTCTTGGAAGTGGGGGAAGATCATATGCTTGGTCAGCCCCAGGCCGGGATAGAACCGCCGGTAGTTGGGGTCGACGGCCTCGCCCTCCAGCTCGGGCGGGGCGTATACCAGTTCCTCACAATTCATGGTGCCCACGCTGATGCCCATCACCACGCCGTCAAAGCCCTTGAGCTTTTCCCGCAGGGCGATGTCGTGGAAAAACCGGTTCTGGGTGGGGACGTGCCCGCCCGCCAGGATGAGCAGGTCCGCCCCCGCCACCAGCGCCGCGCACTGCTCCCCGTTTCTTCCGTCCAGCACCTGATAGTGGTCGAACCGGAACCCCGTCAGCTCAAAGCCGGTGCGGATTGACCCTGCGAACCGCTCGGTCCGCTCCGTATTGCCGGGGTCGGAGGCCACGAACAGGGCGCGGCACGGGTCGGGCAGCGCCTTGCGCAGCTCGTCCACAAAGCCGTTGGCCGGGTTCAACGCCGGAGAATCGGGCACGCAGGAGCTGCTGGTGAGAAAATAGGTCATAAGAAATCCACCATACCTCTCTTATTCACGCCTTGCCTGTTCGCGACGCGCGGCTTTCGTCGAAGCAAAGTTCGCTCACCTTCGTTTCCGCCTTCGGCGAAAACTACGTTCGCTTCCTTGCTTCTCCTCTCCCCATCGAACCCGCTTCGCTGGGCTTCGATGGGGCCCCAATGAAAGGGCCGCTGCTCACGACGGCTCGGACGCTATAGTCTTTCCCGGATGGCCCGGAGGAACTCCAGCCCTGTCACCTGCTGGGCAGAGGCTTCCCCCTCCCATAGCCCCACCAGGTCGCCGGTCATCACGCCGCTCTCGATGGTGTCGATGGCCGCCTGCTCCAGCTTCCGGGCAAAGGCGGTCAGCTCGGGCAGATTGTCCAGCTCGCCCCGCTTGCCCAGCGCCCCCGTCCAGGCGAACAGGGTGGCCATGGGGTTGGTGGACACCTGCTCCCCCCTCAGGTGGCGGTAGTAGTGCTGGGTGACAGTGCCGTGGGCGGCCTCGTACTCGTAATTGCCGTCGGGGGACACCAGCACCGAGGTCATCATGGCCAGGGAGCCGAAGGCGGTGGACACCATGTCGCTCATCACGTCGCCGTCGTAGTTCTTGCAGGCCCAGATGAAGCCGCCCTTGGAGCGGATCACCCGCGCCACCGCGTCATCGATGAGGGTGTAGAAATAGGTGATTCCAGCCTGCTCAAATTTCGCCTTATATTCCCCTTCGTAAATCTCCGCAAAGATGTCCTTGAATGTGTGGTCGTACTGCTTGGAGATGGTGTCCTTGGTGGAAAACCACAGCTCCTGACAGGTGTCCAGGGCATACTGGAAGCAGGAGCGGGCGAAGGACGCGATGGACTTCTCCACGTTGAACTGCCCCTGGAGCACGCCGGGGCCGTCGAAGGTGTGGATGGTCTGGCGGTGCTCCGCGCCGTCCGCGCCGGTGAACACCAGCTCCGCCGTGCCGGGGCCGGGGACCTTGTACTCGCTGGCCTTGTACACGTCGCCAAAAGCGTGGCGGGCGATGGTGATGGGCGCCTTCCAGTTCTTCACCACCGGGTTCAAGCCCTTCACCATAATGGGGGCGCGGAACACAGTGCCGTCTAAAATGGCCCGAATGGTGCCGTTGGGGGACTTCCACATCTGGGACAGCTTGTACTCCTCCACCCGCTGAGCGTTGGGGGTGATGGTGGCGCACTTCACCGCCACGCCGTACTTCTTGTTGGCCTGGGCTGCATCGACGGTCACCTGGTCTCCGGTGCGCTCCCGCTCGGGCAGGCCCAGGTCGTAGTACTCCGTCCTCAGGTCAATGAATGGCTCCAGCAGCTCCTCCTTGATCTGCTGCCAGAGTATGCGGGTCATCTCGTCTCCGTCCATCTCCACCAGGGGGGTTTTCATTTGCAGTTTATCCATGGGAATCGCTCCTTTTCATGTAAACGGTGGGGCGAATCACCCGTCCCGCCGTTGGTACAGCCGTTTAGTTCCAAGGGTCATCCTTGCGGGATTTGGGCGGTCTGGGAGCAGGTCCGCCGGGGTTCGGGCCGGTGGCCCCCGGACCGGGGCCGATGCCCGTGCCTGAGCTGGGGCCGGACAGCCTGGTATAGTCATAGTTCTGCTGGGCAGGCTGGCCCCAGCCGCCCTGGCCGCCGTCGAAGCGCGCCGTGTCCGCTCCCTGAAGCCAATCATAAAACAGTGCCTTGGTTCCGTTGATGTAGGGAACCAGCCACAGGTTGATGATGGAGATGATGATGACGCCGATCCCCAGCAGCCCCAAGAACACCAGCATGGAACCCACCAGGACGTACTCCATGCCCGATATTCCCCCCGCCATGAGGGACGAGCCCATGGCAATCATGCCGATGATCATGCCCGCCACGATAATGGCGTACTCCAGCAGGAACCAGCCGATGAAGGACAGCTGGAGCAGAAACAGCCGGCCAATATTCCCCTTCATCAGCCGCTTGCTCTCTTGGATGGCCTCCTTCCCGGTGACACCCCGGTCCACAATGAGGAAATCCACCATGGCATAGCGCAGCGTAGCCCAAACGATGCCCACCAACAGCGCAACGTAAATCGCCAACACCGTCAAAAGCATCAAGACCTCTATCTCTGCGAACAGCAGCACAGCCACCGCCAGAAGCACCACCGCCCCCACGCCAAAGAGCAGGCACCACAAGAACTCAAAAATCCCCACCAAAATCCGGGTGCCCAGCACGGGGCCAAACTGGGGAAACACGCTGAACAGCGCGCCGGTGGTGGGCTGCTGCCGCCGGACCATGCCCAGGCAGAAGTTTACGTAGCCCACGTTCATCAGGGCCATCCAAAGGCTGCCCAATATGGTAGCCAAAACGCCGCCCACCAGCAGCGCCACGACGAGCCGCCCCGGCGTCATCAAATTGAATAAAATGTACTGAATCCAGTCCTCCGGATCGGTATACAGCTGGCCGGACAGCATGAACTCCCGAAACAGCCTGTCACTGCCTGAGGCAGCGCCCAAAATGCGCATCACCAGCTGGCAACCCAGGTTGGTCAGGATGATATACAACAAGGTAATCAGCATGGGATGGGGCCGCTGCCCCTTCATGGCCTGCTTTGCCGCCTGCTTCAGCTGTACACGATTGTATTCCATCATCAAAACTCCTCCTTCTCTATCAGGATATTGTACCGCACTGAGCGATATTCGTCAAATCCCGATGTTCTTCTTCTATGATACGATACTGCTTTTCATCTGTCAACCTGTTTTGCCTCCCCACGCCGCCGCAAAGAAGCCCCCAGTTCCCTTTCACGCCTGAACGGCATGGCATTCAAAATTAAGCTCTTGCCTTACCGGCCATTTTGAGATACAATACCTACTGGCAAGCTGGGGAAAACCCGGCAAAAGGAGGTTTATTCGTGTTTGTCCAGCAATTTTTGGAATTTTTGTTCGGCGAGCGGCTGTGGGGTATCTTGGCGGACTCCTTCTGGAAAATCCTGCTGCCCGGTCTGACCGTCACAATCCCCCTCACCGTCATTGCCTTCTCCTTGGCGATGGTTATCGCCGTGGCCGCGGCGCTGGTGCAATTCGCCCGGGTGCCCGTAGCCAGCCAGCTGTGCCGGTTTTACATCTGGGTGGCCCGGGGCACCCCCCTGCTGGTGCAGCTGTTTGTGGTGTTTTTCGGCCTGCCCCGGGTGGGCATCCGCATCGATCCCTTTCCCGCCGCTATCATTGTGTTCTCCCTGAACGAAGGGGCCTACTGCGCGGAGATCGTCCGGGCGGCGCTGGAATCCGTCCCCTCCGGACAGCTGGAGGCGGGGGCCTGCGCAGGCATGAGCTATTTGCAGACCATGCGCCGCATCGTTCTGCCCCAGGCCATGCGCACCGCCTTTCCCTCCCTGTCCAACTCCCTCATCGCCATGGTGAAGGACACCTCCCTGGCCTCCAACATTACGGTGGCCGAGATGTTCATGGCCGCCCGCACCATTGTGGCCGCCACCTGGGAGCCGCTGGCGCTGTACATCGAAGTGGGTCTCATCTACTTACTGTTCTCCACCGTTCTCACCTGGTTCCAGCGCCTGGGGGAGCGAAGGCTGAGCGTCTACGGAAATCAGGAGGGCTGAGCCATGCTGACGGCAACCGATCTTCACAAATCCTTCGGCTCTTTAGAGGTACTCAGGGGCGTATCCCTCCGGGTCAACCAGGGGGATGTGGCGGTCATCCTGGGTCCCAGCGGCTCAGGCAAGACCACCCTGCTGCGGTGCTTGAACTTTCTGGAGACCGCTGACAGCGGTCAGCTCACCTTTGACGGCGAGCAGTTCGACCTGGCCCACACGCCCCGCCGGGACATCGCCCGGCTGCGGAAAAAGACCGCCTTCGTCTTTCAGAATTACAACCTGTTCCGCAACAAGACCGCCCTGCAAAACGTGACCGAGGGGCTGATTGTGGCCCGAAAAATGCCGAAGGCCCAGGCCGTTGAGCTGGGCGAGCGGGCGCTGGCCAAGGTGGGTCTGTTGGACCGGAAGGATCACTACCCTCACCAGCTGTCCGGCGGGCAACAGCAGCGGGCGGCCATCGCCCGGGCGATGGCCGCAAACCCGGAGATCATTTTGTTTGACGAGCCCACCTCTGCCTTGGACCCTGAGCTCACCGGGGAGGTGCTCTCCGTTATGCGCCAGCTGGCGGAGGACGGGATGACGATGCTGGTGGTCACCCACGAGATGGGCTTTGCCCGGAACGTCTCCAACCAGGTCGTTTTCATGGAAAACGGCGTGGTTGTGGAGGCGGGCCCCACCCAGGAGATATTCCTGCACCCCCGGCAGGAGCGCACCCGCGCGTTCCTCCAAACCAGCGTACACCCCAAAGAAAGGCCTTGATTTGATGAAAAAAGGGAAAAAAATTGTTCTGATTGTCCTCGCCGCCCTGCTGATCCTGACTGTGGGCGGGCTGGCCTTCGCCGGGAACTATCTGTTCCGCTTCGCCCTGGACCCTGAATTTGGCGGTATGCTCAGCAAAGACGCCCAGTGGGAGCTGGAGGGCGACAACGCATGGCTGGACGAAAACAGTGAGGACCGCTGGCTCCAAAGCCATGACGGGCTCAAGCTCCACGCCCTGTATCTTCCCCAGCAAGGGGAAGGTCACAAATACGCCGTCCTCTGTCATGGCTACGGCAGCATTCCCCAGACCATGGGCCGGTTCGCCTCCCGCTTCTATGAGATGGGGTACAGCATTTTAGCCCCCGCCGCCCGGACCCATGAGCGCAGCGAGGGCCGGTACGCCAGCATGGGCTGGCTGGAGCGCCGGGACATCGTGGCCTGGGTGGATTCCCTGGTGGAGCAGGATCCCCAGGCAGAGGTGGTGCTGTTCGGCATCTCCATGGGCGGCGCCACAGTGATGATGACCGCCGGGGAGGCCGACCTGTCCTCCAACGTGAAGTGCGTGATTGAGGACTGCGGCTATTCCTCCGTGTGGGATGAATTTGCTGGACAGCTTAAAGAGATGTTCGGCCTGCCCACCTTCCCGGTGCTGGACGCTGCCTCCTTGGTCACACAGCTCCGGGCGGGGTACGGCTTCCAGGAGGCGTCCGCAGTGGAGCAGCTCAAAAAAACCTCCCTGCCTATGCTGTTCATCCACGGGGAGGAGGATACCTTCGTCCCATACGCCATGCTGGACGTGGTATATCAGGCCTGTGCCAACCCGGAAAAGGAGCTGCTGTCCATCCCCAGCGCGGAGCATGGCGAGGCGTCCTCTGTGGACCCAGAGCGCTATTGGTCCACTGTGGAGGCGTTTTTGGCCAAGCACATGGATTGAGACATACAAATTGATTAAGGAGGAATTTTATCATGAATTGGAAGCGTTTTTCGGCCGCCCTCGCCGCTGCCCTTCTGTTGGCGGCCTCTCTGACCGGCTGCGGCCAGGAGAAGCCCCAGGCCACCGATATGGGCGATGATCTGCTGGCCGCCATTCAGGCCAAGGGAGAGATCGTGGTGGCCATGGAGGGCACCTGGTCCCCCTGGACCTACCACGATGACAGCGGTGAGCTGGTGGGCTACGACGTGGAGGTGGCCAATGCCATCGCGGAGAAGCTGGGCGTCAAGGCCACCTTCGTGGAGGGCGGCTGGGACGGCCTGCTGGCCGGATTGGAGTCCGGACGGTACGACATCATGGTCAACGGCGTGGACATCGACGAGGAGCGTCAGGAGAAGTACGATTTCTCCGTCCCCTACGCCTACAACCGCACCGCCGTCATCGTCCGGGGAGACGACGACTCGGTGCAGTCTATGGAGGACCTGAACGGCAAAAGCACCGCCAACACCATCACCTCCACCTATGCCGCCGTGGCCCAGAAGTATGGCGCGGAGGTCACCCCCGTGGACGACCTGAATCAGACCTTTGAGCTGCTGCTCACCCAGCGGATTGACGCCACTCTCAACGCCGAGGTCACATACTACGACTACATGAAGGCCCACCCGGACGCCAACCTGAAAATCGCCTGTCTGGACTTGGACGCCACCCAGGCGGCCATCCCCATGCGCAAGGGGGAGGAGACCGCCACTCTGCGCCAGGCCATCAACCAGGCCCTGGCCGAGCTGAGCGAGGACGGTACGCTGAGCGAGCTGGCCGTGAAGTATTTCGGCGTGGACCTGTCCCAGCCCTGACCCCCGTCCACAACACTAACCATAGGGAGGAACTCATCATGCACATTCACCTTCAAAACGGCCCCTGCACCGCCGAAATCGACACCCTGGGCGGTGAGCTGACCTCGTTCCGGGACGGCGCGGGAACCGAATACATTTGGGGCGGCGACCCGGCCTACTGGTCCGGCCGCAACCCCATCCTATTCCCCATTGTGGGCAGCTTAAAGGACGGCCGGGTGCGCATCCTGGGCCGGGAATACGAGATGGGCCGCCACGGCTTTGCCCGGCGCAGCCAGTTCACCCTGGCCGAGCAGGGGGAGAGCTATGTGGTGATGGAGCTGCGGGAAAGCCCGGACACCCTGGCCCGTTACCCCTTCCCCTTCCTGCTCCGGGTGCGGCATGAGCTGCTGTCGGACGGCTTTTCCACCACCTTTGAGGTGGCAAACACCGGGGACGCCCCCCTTCCCTTCTGCATCGGCGCCCACACCGCTTTCCGCTGCCCCATGTGCGACGGCCAGCGGTTTGAGGACTACGCCCTGGTGTTCGACCAGACGGAGGACGCCCTCTCCCTGCCCCTCACCCCCCAGGGGCTGATCTCCACCGGCGCGGGCATCCCCATCCTTCAGGGCGCCGACACCATCCCCCTCTCGCACCAGCCCTTCGACCAGCTGGACACCCTGATTTTTGACAGCCTGCGCTCCACCGGCGTCCGCCTGGTCCACACGGGCACCGGCCGGGGCGTCCATATGGAATTCAAAGATTTCCCCATGATCGCCTTCTGGACTCCCGCCCACGCCAACGCCCCCTTCCTCTGCCTGGAACCCTGGTACGGCTGCGCCGCCTGGGACAACGAGAGCGGCGCGTTCACGGACAAGCCCCACTGCATCACCCTGCCGCCGGAGGAACGCAAGGCCCTCACCTACACCGTTCACTTGGTGTAGCCCGCACAACAAAAGCCGCCCTGCCAGCTACTGGCAGGGCGGCTTATTTACACAGTTCCGGCGGGCTCGGCCTCCAGCTCCACCGCCAGTCCGTTTACCTCGACTCCGTCCCCAGCGGGGATGAGGATGTACTTGCGCCCCTCCAGCACCCGTGCCTCTACCTGACCGCTGAGCTCCGGCTTCACGGTGATGGTAATCTCCCCGGCCTTGATCTGGAAACGCTTGCTGTCGATCAGGTTGGCCGGGTCCAGCGCCGCGCCCTCGCCCAGCCGCTGGCCGCAGTAGTCCTGGAAGGCGGCCACCCGCTCCTCCTCGATGCCGCACTCCCGCAGCATCCCGCCCACCTCTCCGGCGGTGACGGACAGCGGCTCCGGGTCGCGGCTCTCCTTGTGCAGCTCAATGCGCTCCCGCAGCTGCTCGTGGACCGCCTGCACCAGCTCCATGCTGCACTCCACCCCCAGCGCGTCGGTGAGGGCGGTCTCAAAGGCCTCTCGCTGCTCCGGGGCGGACAGGGGCGGCTCCGCGCCAAATACTCCGTCGATGAACTCCTTGTGGAGAAGCTCCGGCTTGCGCACGTAGTACAGGGCGTTATACAGGTTGGCCGCCCGCCGGTCAAAGGCGGGGAACAGAAAGCCCAGCTCCGGCTGGGCCGCCAGCCGCCCGGCGGTCTTCACGTGCAGGGCGTTTTCCGCCGGCACATAGCCCAGCCCCGGCTTGCCCTCCCGCATGGGGCATAGAGCGCACAGGATGTAGGAGTATACCGTCTCGGAGGCGTCGTCCAGCCCCTCGTCGTTCTTGCTGCGGAAGGGCACGTCGTAGCTCTCCTGGGCCAGAAGGATCAGGTAGCTGTCCTCCCCCATGTCCACGCTCTGGATCACTTTCTGATAAAATTCCCGGCGGACAGCCTCGTCCTTCAGCTTGGTGTCCCGCAACTGGCGCAGCAGCTTGTGCTCCTCTCCCTCCGCCACCTGCCGGGTGGCGAATTCGATGTCAATCAGGCTGCGGCCCAGCGCCCCCGACAGGGTTTTGCGCAGCAGGGCCATGCGGCTCTCCACATCGTCCTCATTGAGCAGCGCCAGGGACTGGTCTACCTCGGCGATGATCTCCTTGGTGGGGCTGACGTAGCAGCCATATACGTGCCCGATGCCGTTTTTGCCCGGGCGCAGACGGCGGCGCAGCTCGCCGACCTCTTTTTGATTCATGGGAACCCCTCCCTCATCTTTTGTAGCGGTTTTACCATTGTACCCACCGGACGGGAAAAAGTCAATCCCTCCCCCAGCAACAGAACTGCTTGCAAATTCCTTCCACAGCCACTATAATAGAGTTACTGTACGCAGGGAGGGGATGCTGTGAAAAAGAAGCGAATCCGGCTGTCGCCCAATCAGATCATCGCCATAGGCTTTTTGAGCATTATCCTGGCCGGAGCGCTGCTGCTCATGCTGCCCTTCGCCAACCGGAGCGGACAGGGGCTGTCCTTTCTGGACAGCCTATTCACCGCCACCTCCGCCACCTGTGTCACCGGCCTGGTGGTAGCCGACACCTGGACCCAGTTCAATCTGCTGGGGCAGCTCATCCTGCTGGTGCTCATCCAAGTCGGCGGGCTGGGCTATATGACCATGGTACTCATGGCCTCCATGCTGTTGGGCCGGAAGATCGGCCTGCGCCAGCGGGGCCTGATGGCGGAAAGCGTCAGCGCGGAGCGGCTGAGCGACTCGGTGGCCCTGCTGCGCTATATTCTCACCGGCACCGCCGCCATTGAGGGAACCGGCGCAGTGCTGCTGGCTTTCCGCTTCATTCCGGAGCTGGGCTTCTCACAAGGCGCTTGGTACGCTCTATTTCACAGCGTCTCCGCCTTCTGCAACGCCGGGTTCGACCTCATGGGCTTCCGCGAGCCCTACAGCTCCCTCACCCACTACGTATACGACCCCCTGGTCAATCTCACCGCCTGCGCCCTGGTGCTGCTGGGAGGGCTCGGCTTTCTCGTTTGGCGGGATGTGTGGGAAAAGGGCCTTCACTTCCGCCGCTACTCCCTCCACTCCAAGCTGATTCTCACTGCCACCGTCCTGCTCACCCTGGGCGGAGCGGCCCTGTTCTGGCTGGCCGAGCGCGCCAACCTTTTGGCCGGAATGTCCCCCGCCCAGCAGGCGCTGTGCGCACTGTTTCAGGCCGTCTCCCCCCGCACGGCGGGGTTTAACACCGTGGACCTGGCCCAGCTCACCAGTGCGGGCGGCCTGCTCACCATTGTGCTCATGTTCATCGGCGCGGGGCCTGGCTCCACCGGCGGCGGGGTGAAAATCACCACGGTGGTGGTGTGCCTGCTCACTCTGGCCAGCTATATCCGGGGCCGCCGTGAGGTGGGCGCGTTCAACCGCCGGCTGGACGAGGAGCAAATTCACCGCGCCGCCGCCGGCGTCACCCTCTATATGACGCTGGTTCTGTCCGGCGGCTTCCTGCTGCTGGCCACCCAGACCTTTCCCCTTCAGGACGCGCTATTTGAGGTCTTCTCCGCTATGAGCACCGTGGGGCTGAGCACCGGCATCACTCGCGCCCTGTCCCCCTTCAACCGCGCCCTGCTTATCGTCATGATGTTCTGCGGCAGAATCGGCAGTCTCACCATGATGATGGCCCTGGCCCAGCGCCTGCCCCCCCGAATCAAGGACCCGGTGGAGCACATCACCATCGGATAACGGCTCTCTACTTTTTTTGAAAGGCGTGATTTCATGGCATCCACATTTCTCGTCATCGGCCTGGGCCGTTTCGGCACCAATCTTGCCCTGCGCCTGATGGACTCCGGCAACGAGGTGCTGGTTATCGACAGCGACGAGGAGGCCGTCAGCCGCATCGCCCCCCACGTCACCCAGTCCAAGGTGGGCGACTGCATGGACGAGGAGGTGCTGCGCTCGCTGGACCCCTCCAGCTTTGACTTCTGCTTCGTGTGCATCAGCGAAAATTTCCAGTCCTCCCTGGAGACCACATCTCTCCTCAAGGAGATGGGCGCGCCCATGGTGGTGGCCAAGGCCGACCGGGACCTCCACGCCCGTCTGCTGTTGAAAATCGGTGCGGACGAGGTGGTCTTCCCGGAGCGGGACATGGCCCAGCGCACCGCCGTGCGCTTTAGCGTTAACGGCGCGCTGGAATACATCGAGCTGGCCCCCGGCTACGCTATTTTCGAGCTGGACGTGCCCGACGATTGGGCGGGCAGCACCCTGTTAGACCTGGACATCCGCAAGCGGTGGAATGTGAACGTCATCGGCCGCAAGGAGGATGGCGCTATCCTTCCCATTGACGCGGTCAAGTTTGTTTTCGCCGCCGACACCCATATCCTGGTGGCCGGACGGCCGGACGATATCAATCGGATGGTGAAGGGAAAGTAATGGCGCGACGATAGGCGCATCGGGAAAAACAAAAGGCCCCCGCCGTATTTTTGGTGCCTCGCATTTCCCCCGCCGCAAGGCGGGGGAAAAAACAAAAGGCCCCCACCGAAAGGTGGGGGTCTTTTGTCAAGGGGAGTTACGAAAGCCCGTCAAGAGCGGCATTGGG
>CAJULM010000062.1 GCA_910587285.1 uncultured Oscillospiraceae bacterium
CGGGTGTTGCTCATTGAGGACGGCGGCATCGCCGAGGAGGGCACCCACGAGGAGCTTTTAAAGCAGGGCGGGCGGTATGCCTACCTGTTCGACATCCAGAGCAAGTATTACAAGAAAGGGGCGGTGGAGGATGAATAAAGAGCTGGTGTGGCAGATGATAGAGTGCGGGCAGCAGAATGCGGCGGCCTGGGGGAAAATTCCGCCGGAGCTGTTCACCTTCGACAGCCGCTGGGGCGAAAACGGGCAGGGGGGTGCGGACCATGACTGAGAAAAAAGAGCGCCTGTCCTTCCGGCAGGCCATGGACTACAGCCGCCGGGGTCTTGCCATCTGGTGGAAGGTGAAGCCGGAGCTTTTGGTCTCCGCCGCGGTGCGGTGGACGGCGGACGCCCTGGCCCCCTACCTGCCCCTGTATTTCACCGCCCGGCTGGTGAACGCCATCGCCGGGGGCGCAGGCGCAGGGGAGGCGTGGTCCACACTGGGGTGGCTGCTGGCTTCCACGGCGGTGGCGGCGACAGTCCGGGCCGCGGTAAAATGCTGGGATGACACCATGCGGTATTCCCACCAGTTTTCGGCCTGGAACCGCATCTTTTTTGACAAGCTGCTGTCCATGGACTTCTGCGATGTGGACGACCCGAAAAACCAGGCCCTGTTCACCCAGATTCAGCAGGCCCGGCAGTGGAACGGCTGGGGGCTGAACAAGCTGTATAGCCTGTTTTCCCAGGCCGTGGGCGCGGCGTTCCGCATTTTGGGGGCGATTGCCCTGTCGGTGAGCCTGTTCACCCTGCCGGTACCGGCGGGCAGCCCCCTGGTTTGGCTGAACAGTTCCTGGTGCCTGGCGGGGATGGGCGCGCTGCTGGTGGGGTCTGTGCTGCTGTCCGGCGCGATGTCCAACCGGGCCAACCGTTATTGGAGCGAGTACGACGGCGCCCAGGGAAACCGGGGATTCAGCTTCTTCTACTTCATCGCTATGAGTGAGCGGGAGCGGGGCGCCGACATCCGCACCTACGCCCAGGACAAATTTTTGGAGCAGGCGGGGCGGAGAGATCAGGAGAGCGAGGGCTCCTTCGGACCATGCTCGTCCGTGGGCAGGGCGGGCCGGGGGCCCATGGGGGCGATGTCCGCTGTGTCTGGGGCGGTGTCCCAGGCGTTTATGGGGGTCATCTACCTGTTCGCCGGGCTGAAGGCATTGGGCGGGGCCTTCGGGGTGGGCTCCGTTACTCAGTACGTGGGGGCGCTGGCGGGGATGGCCGAGGGGCTCACCGATCTGCTGGTGATTGTGGGCGAGCTGCGGGCCAACGCCGAATATCTCAAGCTCACCTATGACTTCCTGGATATCCCCAACCGGATGTACCAGGGCAGCCTGACCACGGAAAAGCGCTCTGACCGAAAATACGAGATCGAGTTCCGGGACGTATCGTTTAAATACCCCGGCACGGACATCTGGGCGCTGCGCCATGTGTCCATGAAGTTCGACGTGGGGGAGCGCTTGGCGGTGGTGGGGGAGAACGGCTCCGGCAAGACCACCTTTATCAAGCTGCTGTGCCGCTTGTACGACCCCACCGAGGGGGAAATCCTGTTAAACGGCATCAATATCCGCAAGTATCGCTATGAGGACTATCTGGCTCTGTTCTCCGTGGTGTTCCAGGATTTCAAGCTGCTGTCCCAGCCCCTGGGGCATAACGTGGCCGCCGCCGAGAACTACGACCGGCAGTGTGCGGAGGATTGCCTCAATAAAGCGGGCTTCGGCTCCCGCCTGGCCGAGCTGCCCCGCGGCCTGGATACCTGCCTGTACCGGGAATTTGAGGACGACGGGGTGGAGGTGTCCGGCGGCGAGGCCCAGAAGATCGCCCTGGCTCGGGTGCTGTATCGGGGCGCGCCATTTATCGTGCTGGACGAGCCCACGGCGGCCCTGGACCCGGAGGCGGAGGCCGAGGTATACACCAAATTCAACGACATTGTGGAGGACAAAACCGCCATCTATATCAGCCACCGGCTGTCCTCCTGCCGCTTCTGCGACGAGATTGCCGTGTTCGACCAGGGCCAGGTGGTGCAGAAGGGCGTTCACGACGCGCTGGTGAAGACAGACGGGAAATACCAGGCGCTGTGGGAGGCGCAGGCGCAGTATTATCAAAAAAGGGCAGGGGAGACAGAAATTTAAATGGGCCCGGCCAGGGCCGGGAGCCAGGTGGAACTGCGTCTTGCCAACAGGACGCAGTTCTGCTATAATGGGGGCACAATCAATCATGCCTTGGCTTGGAAGGGAGGCGTCATGCTGTGTCGATGAAAGATAAGATTAAGTCCATCCTATTTGGCACAAGGACGGAAGATACGGTGGATGAGGAACCTCGCGCCCAGCAGGAGCCGGTGGAGGCGGAAGCCTCGAGCGCTGCCGAATTTATCCAGGAGGATCCGGCCCTGATTAAGCTGCCTGGAGATCACCATCTCTACCAGCTTTATAATCTGCGCCGGAAGGAGTCGGGCTATCTGCCCGCGCCCCGATTATGCTTGGATGAGGACGGCGTGCTTCCCCCGGAGCTGGTTCAGAGGGAGAAAAACCGGCTGCAAGGGGCTCTGCGGAGCGTGTGCAGCTTTCGGCTGAAATCCACGAAGAATACCGGGAATAAGCGCAAAAAGGATAAGGATGACGAGGGCGAGGAGGAGAAGCCGGCCGGGCTGGATGCGTTTCCGTGGATTTTTGTCTCCGGCGACCGGCTGTATGCCTGGGTAATGGTGTTTCCGCCTACGGAACAGGGGAAAGAGCTGACCCGCGAGCTGCTGTGGCAGACGCTGGAGGAGCAGGGGATTACCTATGGCGTGGATGAGCGGGTGGTGGACCGGCTGTCCCACGATGAGAATCGGTATTTCACCCTGTTTTTGATTGCCAAGGGTAAGCGTGCGTTCGACGGAAAAAACGGCAATATTGTGGACTACTTTCCCCGCGTTGTGGAACGGGTGCTGGAGGTGGATGAGTATGACCAGGTGGACTATACCGCGCTGAATCTGATCCATAACGTGAAGGAAGGGCAGGAGATCTGCCGCCTGATCCGTCCCACAGAGGGGGAGCCAGGCCGCACGGTGCTGGATCAGGAGATCCCCGCGAAAAGCGGAAAAGCTGTTCCGTTGCCCAAGGGGCGAAACACCGATGTGAGCGAGGACGGCGACGCGCTGGTGGCCTCGGTGGCCGGCCATGTGGAGTTCACCGGCCGCAGCTTCCAGGTCAAGCCGGTGCTGGACATCGCGGGAGATGTGGATTTTTCCACCGGCAACATCAAGTTCCTTGGAGATGTGAATATTAAGGGAGACGTGTTGACTGGTTTTACGGTTCGGGCCATGGGCAGCGTCTGGGTAGGCGGTGTGATTGAGGCGGGCAGTACGGTGGAGGCCGGCGGAGACCTTACTGTGGTGAAGGGAATCCTGGGGGACGGCACCACCACCGTTCGGGCCCATCGGTGCATTTTCTCGAAATACATTGAGAACGCCACCATTTATGCCCGTGAGAACCTCCAGACCGACGCCATTATCAACGGCAACATATACTGCGACGGGGATGTGCTGGTCCGTTCCGGCCGGGGTACGATTATGGGTGGACGGGTCTGGGCGGCCAAAAAGGTGAGCGCCACCGCCGTGGGGTCCAAGTCGGAGTGCCGGACGGCCATCGCGCTGGGCGGCCTGCCCTGCACCAATTTTGAGCGGGAGCAGGTACAGCGGGAGCTGAAGGAACTGGAGATGGAGATGGAAAAGCTGGAGTGCCAGCTGGATAGCCCGGTGAAGGCCAGCTTGATCAGTAAGGTTCGGGTGAAGCTGAACACAGCGGAGCTTCGGCTGCAGCAGCTGGAGGAAGACCTTCAGGATATTCAAGAGGAATTGAAGGAGCGGGAGGAAGGCCGGCTGGAATGCGGCGTGGCCTATGCCGGGACGGAGATTTCTATTGACGACGAAATGATCCGTTTGCGGCGTGAGGAGCACCAGTGCATCGCTAAGATGGTGTGCGGTGAGATTATTGTGATGTAACCCTGCCCAGCGGCAGGTCAGATCAAAGCAAAGAAAAAAGGGGCGGCTTTTATGAAGAAAAGAATCATGGTGGTGGATGACTCCCGAATTATGGAGCTCCAGATTCGGAAGCTTCTGGAGGGCACCGACTATGAGGTGGCAGCTTATTGTGAAAATGGCGAGGATGCGATTGCCCGCTATGACGAGGTTCAGCCGGATGTGGTGACAATGGATATCATCATGCCGGGGATCGATGGGCTGGAGGCGGCTCAGGTCCTCATGTACGAGCATGACGAGGCCAGGATTATCATGATTTCCTCTCTGGGAGATGATGAGATGCTTCAGGAGGTTTACGGCATTGGCGCTCAGGGTGTGCTCTTTAAGCCATTGACCCGGGAGGCGCTTTTGGGAGCGCTGAAAAAGGCGCTGGGTTAGGGAAAACAAGATTACATAAAAAAGCGGCGGAACATCCAACCTGGATGCCCGCCGCTTTTCTGTTAAAAATCCTCAAACCCAAAGGGTACGCGCTGCTGCCGCTGCTGTTGACGCTGTTGCCGCTGCTGCTGCCGCTTTTTCCGCTGGATATCCTCCTCCGCCTGCTGGAGCAGGTCGTCTAAGGAGAGCGTGTTGGACGCGCCCTCCACTTCCAGAATGCTGTACTGGAAGCTGCACCGGTGGCCGAATACCTTGCTGTCGTCCCGCTGGAAGGTGGCGAGAATCTCGTCCATTTTCCGCTCGATGAGGTGTTTGACGTTGCCGGTGAGCATCAGGCAGAAATGGTCGTCTTCAATTCGGACAAAGGTGTCGCTGCTGCGGAAGTGCTTTCGGACAATTTCCACGAAATTCTGGATATAGGTATCCCCCACCTTGCGGCCATGGGTGTTGTTGATCTCGGCCACGCCCTCCAGGTCCAGGTAACACAGGGTGATGTCCAGATGTTCTTGCAGCACCAGCCCCATAAACTCCTGTAGGAACAGGTGGTTGCGCACGCCGGTGTCCATATCCTGATAGACATCGTCGCTGAGGTGGCGTGCGTTCATCTTTTCTGCGGTGACATCCATGACAATGTGGACGCAGGAGGGCCGCTCCTCCCACTCGATGCGGAAGGAGATGATGCGGTAGCAGCGGTGCTTGCTCTCCTCCTCCTGCTCCCAGACGCGATATCGTTCGGAATCGTCCCATTCCAAGAGCATGGACTGGATGGGGAGGCGGTGCTGACAGCTGTCGCAGTAGACGTTGGACTCGGCACTGCCGTGGGCTCCCTTGTTGCAGTGGACGATCTCCCGGGTTTCTCGGTCAATCACCAATAGCCACTCGTCCCGCTGGCTCAGCAGCTCCACCAGCATCTCGGTGTAGCCCTCAATGATTTCGGCCCGCCGGCGGGCCAGCTGAATCTCCCGCTTCAGCTGCTCCTCCCGTTCCTGCAGCTGCCGGGTCATGGCCTGAAAGGTCTCCTGGAAGGAGGCCAGCGCGTTCCCCAAAGGACGGCAGGGGTGGCTGAGCCGGTCCACGTTCAGGCGGGCCTGCCCCGCGCCGCGCAGGATATCCTCCAGGTACTGGCTCAGCTGCTGGCAGCTCTCGTCAATGGTCATCTGTGGTCCCCCCGCCAGGGGATATGCCGGCGAATCGCGCTCCGGCAGGTTCATTTTGTTGTTTTCCTGCTCCATTTGGTCACATATCCTTCCGTTCTTGCTGCACCTTAATATGTGCTCTATTATATTGTATCACGCTTTTTATAGAAGTTCAATAGCCTATGCCCCCAGCAGTTTTTGCCGGTTGAATTGGAGGGTATAGAGCTGGAAATACCGGCCCTTCTGGGCCAGTAGCTCCTGGTGGGTGCCCCGCTCCAAAATCTCCCCGTGGGAGAGAACGATGATTTGGTCGGCGTGCTGGATGGTGGACAGGCGGTGGGCCACAATGAGCATGGTGCCGATGTTGCGCATTTTCTCCAGGGAGTCCTGGATGAGCAGCTCGGTTTCCGTGTCGATGTTGGCGGTGGCCTCGTCCAAAATCATCACATCGGGGCGGTGGAGGATGGTGCGCACAAAGCTGAGCAGCTGCCGCTGCCCGGCGGAGAAATTGCCGCCCCGCTCCCGGACCTCCTCATCCAGCCCCCGGTCCATTTTGCTGATGAAGGAATCGGCGTTCACATAGCGGCAGGCGTCCCATATCTCCTGATCGGTGAAGCCCTCTTCCCGGAGGACGATGTTGCTGCGGATGGTGCCGGAGAACAGGAACACGTCCTGAAGCATCTGACCAAAACGGCGGCGGAGGGAGGAGATTTTGATGCGCCGGATGTCTATGCCGTCGATGAGAATCTGCCCCTTCTGAATGTCGTAATTCCGGCAGATAAGGGACAGAATGGTGGTTTTGCCCGACCCGGTGGCCCCCACAAAGGCCACGGTCTGCCGGGGGTCCACATGGAAGGACACACCCTTGAGCACCCACTCGTCCGGCTTGTAGGCGAACCATACGTTCCGAAATTCGATTTCGCCCCGCAGGCTGTCCAGCTCGATGGCATCCGGCTCGTCCACCACCTCCGGCTCCATGTCCAGCACGGTGAAGATTTTCTCCGCCGAGGCGAAGGCGGATTGGAGCTGGTTGAACTGCTCCGCCAGGGTCTGGATGGGGTTGAAAAACTTGGAGATATAGAGGTAGAAGGAAACGATGGTGCCGCTGGTCATGGCTTGACCCAGGAAAACGGTATCCTGGATATAGCCCTTACCGCCCAGGTACAGCAGGCACAGCACGGAGGAGATGTACAGCATATACACCATGGGGCGGAAAATGCCGAACACAAAGGTCTGATTCTGCTTGGCCCAGCGCAGCGCCTCGCTCTTGGCCAGGAACTCGGACAGCTTCCGGTCCTCCTGGTTGAAAATCTGGGTGATTTTGATGCCGGACAGGTTTTCCGACAGGAAGGTGTTAATATCGGTGGTGCGGTCCTTCACCACCCGGTGGACCTTCCGGGTGAAGGTGCGGAAGATGACGGTAAACAGCACCAGGAAAGGCACGAAGCACAAAATCATCAGGGTGAGGGCGTAGTTGAGCATGAGCATAGCCGCCAGTACGCCCACCACGATAAAGGCGTTTTTCACCATGTTCACCAGGATGTTGGTGAACATCATGGAGATGGCGTTGGTGTCGTTGGTGACGCGGGTGACCAGCTTGCCCACGGGAATCTGATTGAGCTGATCGTGGGACAGCCCCTCGATGTGGGTGAATAAATTTTCCCGCAGGGCGGAGAGGATTTTCTGCCCGGTTTTTTGGAGAATGATGGCCTGAAAGTAGGTGCATACCATGGAGACGATGAGGATACCGGCGTACAGCGCCACCCAGCGCAGCAGGGCGGAGGGCTCGAAGCGGTTTTTAATGAGCTCCTCAATTCGGCCCACAATGAGGGGGGAGGCCAGGTCGTAGGCGATGGAGGCCAGCATGATGACCAGCACCAGCAGAAACTCCTTTTTATAAGGTAGCGCATATTTTGCCAGCCGGCGGATGATCTCACCATCGGGGATGTGGCGGTCAAAGTCGGGGACGGTTTTACGGTGCCGGTCCCACCACCAGGCGAGCAGGAAGATGAGGGAGAATACGCCCACGACAGCGCCCACAAAGAGAAGCGGCAGATATTCACGCATTGTGCTTGGCTCCCTCCTCCTCTAATTTTTGCAGCTCCACCATGCGGTGGTAGGCGGGGCAGGTCTCGTACAGCTCGCTGTGGGGCCCGATGGCGGTGACCCGGCCGTCCTCCAGGAAGATGATGCGGTCCATCTGCTCCACGGTGGAGATGCGGTGAGCGATGAGAATGGTGGTGCGGCCCGTGCGCTGAGCGCGGAGGTTTTGCAGGATCGCCCGCTCCGTCTGGGTGTCCACGGCGGACACGGAGTCGTCCAGAATCAGGATGGGCGCGTCTTTGATGAGGGCACGGGCGATGGAGATGCGCTGCTTTTGCCCGCCGGACACGGTGACGCCTCGCTCCCCTAACACGGTTTCGTAACCCAGAGGGAAATCCCGCACGTCGTCGGCCACCCCGGCCAGTACGGCGGCGTTGACAACCCGGGTCTGATCGGGGATGGTATGGGTGAAGTCCACGTTTCGGGCAATGGTGTCGCTGAACAGGAAGTTGTCCTGGGGCACGTAGGCCGCCGCCTGGCGCACCTCCCGGATGGGGACGGTGTTCACGTCGCGTCCGTCCACAAACACGGTGCCGTCGGGCACGTTGCAGATGCGCAGCATCAGGTCCACCACCGTGGTCTTGCCCGAGCCGGTGCGCCCCACGATGCCCACGCTCTCCCCGGCGTGGATGGTGAAGGAGACGTCGCGCAGGGCGTCGTATTCCCCGTCAGGGTAACGGAAGGTGAGGTGGCGGAACTCGACATTCCCCTTGACCGGCCCCAGCGGCGTCACGTCCGGGCGGTCGGCCACGTCCTGGGGGGCGTCCAGCAGCTCGCTGATGCGTTTGAGGGAGGCCCGGCCCCGGCTGGTCATGTCAATCAGCTCAGACACCGCCATGATGGGCCAGATGACGGCGTTGAAGTAGCCGATGAACTCCATCAGCTCTCCCGCGTTGAACTCCCCCCGCCAGACCAAATAGCCGCCGTAGCCCAGGATGATGCAGACAACCGACTCCACAAACAACGTCACCAGAATGCGCAGCAGCACGGAGGAGCGGGTGAAATCCACATTGGCCTCCTCGTTTTCCCTGTTGAGGGCCCGAAAGGCCAGCAGCTCCTTGCTCTCCTTCACGAAGGCCTTGATGACGGAAATGCCGGAGAAGCTCTCCTGAGAGAAATCGGACAGCTTGGAAAAGGCCGCCTGGCGGATGTCCCACTTTTTCATCATATACCGGCCCACCACCGCGCTGGACGCCAGCAGCAGCGCCATGGGGATCATGGCCAGGGTGGTCATCAGCGGGTCCATCCGCCACATATGGTGGACGGACAGCCCGCCCAGCAGCACCGCGTCAAAAAACATGAGAAAGCCGAAGCCGTAGCACTCCTGCACCGTCTCCAGGTCGTTGGTGAACAGGCTCATCAGTCCGCCCACCTTGTTTTCCTGGTAGAACTGGCGGGACAGGTCCTTGGCGTGGTCGAACATCTCGTTGCGCAGGTTGGTCTCCACCTTGATGGCCGCGCCGAAAATGCACACCCGCCACAAAAAGCGGCCGAATACCATGGCGATGACAATCCACACCATGGGCAGGCAGATGCGGTCCAGCAAGAAGTCCATGTCAAAGGGGACCGCCGCGCCGTCCACGATGACATAGCCCTGGTTCACGCCGTTGATGACCTGCTGGTACAGGTTGGGGACGATGAGCTGGATATAGTCCACCAGGATCAGGGCGGCCAGCCCGAAAAGAAGCCACCCAGCGTACTTAATATAATATCTGTTGATGTATTTTCCGAAGATCACGCTGATTTCCTCACTTTCCGGGGATGAGCTCAGAGGCCGCCGCCGGAGAGAAGCGGGCTAGCGCTTCATCCAGGGCGGCGTAGAATTGGGCAATGTGAGAGCCGTCCACCAGGGCATGGTTGACCAGCAGGGTGACGGGCATGAGAATTTTCCCGTTTTCCTCACCATACCGCCCCCAGGTGAGGCGGGGGTTGCTGTCCGCCGGGACAGGGGTGGGCTGGCGCAGGGCGGCGTAATTGATCCAGGGCAGGGAGGAGACGAACAGCAGGCTTAATGCGTCCTCTCCGTCGTCCAGGCCGCCGCAGGCCTTGGCCTGCGCCTGGGCGGTCAGGGCGGCGGGCAGATAGTCCTCAAAGGGCTGCATACAGTTGAGGCGGCAGTAGCTGTAGGTGCCGTCCTCCCGCATGACGGTGTGGGAGGTGTCGCAGGTGGAAAATTCCACCGGCCTGCCGTCCACAATGCGCTGGCGCAGCTGGGGCACAGCGTTGGCCGCCCGCCCGGCGCAGTACAGAAAGCTGAGGAAAAAGGGCAGCCGATCCCTCCGGCACACGGTGAAAAAGGGGGTGAGCTCCACCTGAGCCGTCACCCCGGCGTATGGGTCGGGCATGGCGTGGAAGTATTCAAAGTGCGCCCGCCGGGGATAGCGCTCCCAGTCGATGAGGCGATAGTTCATAAAATTTCCCCCCTTATTCAGATTGAAAGACCGCGGCGCAGAAGGGCAGAGCCTGGGAGAAGCTGGGGCAGGCAGTGCGGGAGGAGCGGAACTCCGGCGCTTTTTATAAAAAAACGCCGGAGCAAGCGATATGAAGCTTGCTCCGACGTGGTACGCCCGAAGGGACTCGAACCCCCAACATTCAGAACCGGAATCTGACGCTCTATCCAATTGAACTACGGGCGCGTCTCCTTGACACCTGCATAGTATAGCAGATATTCCCGCAGTTGTAAAGGGGGAATTGGGAGTTTTTTTATGTTTGATGGGAAAGACCGGTTTCCGCCGGCTGAGACACGGCGCGGCAGGCGTCATCATACATCCGCCGGCAGGCGTTTTGCCGGCCCTGGACAAAGGCCTGGCGGATGCTCCGCACGGTCTCCGCGTCTCGAAGTCTGGCGGTGAGCAGGGGGGAGAAGCGCTTGCCCTCCAGCTGGATGGCGGCCTGGACAGCCTCGTCCAAGCTCTTTGTCCGCCCCGTGTACAGCCCGGTAGTGTGAGTTGTGTTTTCCAGCCAGCTGATCAGGCTGATCACGTCCACCATCTGCCGGGAGGGGCACTCCAGCCGCCGGTAGGCGTCAGGATAGCCATGGGAGCCGTCGTACCAGGCGTGGTGGCCCAGGGCCGCGGCAGTGTAGCGCTGGGTGGAGGCGCGGGGGGAGAGCAGGGCCTCGCCGGCCAGGGTGTGCAGGCGCGCCATTTCATATTCGTAGTCAAACCATTGCCGGGCAGTGCGGGAGTACAGCTCAATCACGTTTATTTTTCCCACGTCGTGGAATAGGCCGCAGCTCATGGCGAAGGACAGAAGCTCCCTGTGCTTTTCCTCGGGGTCCTGAATGGCCCGGATGAAGTGGATATCGTCAAAAAATCCGGGCTCGTCCTCCCAGATGATTTGGCACAGGGCGCGGGCAGCCTCGCCCACCACATGGGAATGAATGTAAATCTCCGGCGCAAAGCGCAGCAGGAGCATTTGCAGAAACCCACCGTAGGGGATGCTGTGGTCTGTTTCCACGTAGGTATAGGCCAGCTGGCGGAGAAAACGGAACAAAGTGCCGTCTCCCTGGGCCTGTGGAAAGGCGTCCACATAGTCCGTCACCCGGCGGTAGAGGCCCTCCACATAGTCCGCCCGGGCAGGTACCCGCTCGGGGTACTGGCACAGATACTGGCAGTAGAAGGCGGGCAGAGAGATGACGCCGTACATCCCCTCGGGGGAGAAGTCGCTGGTGTCGGCAGTATCCATCAGCTCCTCCATTTTGTTCAGCAGATAGTCCAAATCCAAGATGCCGCAGTAGTACTGGATGGCGTGGTACAGGAAGGCGGACTTGGCAGGAAGGGGCTTGTTTTCCTCCTTGGCCTGCTGAATCTGCTGGTGGTAGACGATATACACCGAGTCCATGATATCCGCCATGTCCTGGGCGGACATAACTTTTTCTTTGCTATAGGAAATGCTGGAGGACATATTTTGATGGGTCAGATAGATGAACCGCGCCCAGGGGAGCTGCGGGGCCTTTTTCTGATACTCCTGATCCTGTAAGATTTGCAGGGTCTTTTTGATGAGATGTACCTTTTCGCCGGGGGAGCCGAACTGCCCCAGGGAGATATTGGCCCGGCAGCGCAGGATATAGCTCCGGGTCTCCATATCGTCGATCTCGTCATAATATTTAAGGTAGGCGGCCCCCTCCGTGAAGCACAGCCGCATTTGGACCATATACTTTTCAATGTCTGACAGCTCCAGCCCCACCAGTTTGTTGCAAGCGCAGTTGCGCCCCATGCCCAGCCAGTACAGGTGCCGGATCATGGCGGCGCGGTTGCGCCGCTGCCGGGCCAGGGTGAGCAGGGCCAGGCGGATTTGGCAGAACAGGCCCGCGTCCAGCTCCGTCCGGCCATCGTAGAGCCGAGAGGAGAACTCCTCCAGCTCCTCCAGCGTGGCGGCGTCGGCGGACAGAAGATTGTCCAGCACGGGAAACAGCCCGCCTCGCAGCAGCTCCATGCTGCGCTTTGACGCCTGGGTGATACGCTCCTCGTTCTCCAACAGGAGGGCGGCGTATTGTTCAAAGGTGAGCCCGTCCGGCTTTTTCCAGGCGGCGAGGTCGGCGGCCTGCTTAATGTTGGAAATATATTCCTCTTGGTATGGCTGCACAGAACGTCACTCCCCTCGCGCGCCGCCGGACAGGGGGGCCAGCCGGTCGTGAAGGA
>CAJULM010000063.1 GCA_910587285.1 uncultured Oscillospiraceae bacterium
TGTCTCAGTTAGGTCAGATGGTGCTTTAGAAGTAGAAATACAGCAATTGGGGCTATCTTTGTCATAACTTATCTGGTATAATATCCTTATACGCAGATATAGGGGTGACTACCCATGACAGACCGGGAAGCACAAATCGAAGCGCTATGGACATATGAAATCTCACATGAAAAGATTTTGAAGCGAAACGTGAAGAAAGGATATATCACTCAAGCAGAGGCAGATGAGTTTTCTGAAAAGCTATTTGAGCAATTGGATCTTCAGAAGATTCCCGGTTTTCGTCTGTCCTCACTTGGCGAAAAGATGCGCACCGATGGTTCGTGTCTCAACGCTTATGTCTCGCTGACGGAAATTGCTAAAGAAAAGAAAACCTCCAGCCCGAGCTACCTCATCCAAAGCTGGATGCGGAATAATATTACGGTTGAATACCTGCGGATGTGGGAGAAGATTTACAATCCTGGATTTAAAGAAGATACCTGCGATGAACTAATTCATACGATACATACCACCAGCACCACTCTGACACCCTCACTGTGGATCAAGGCCACCCACGCGCACGGAATCAAGACCAGCCGAGGTAAGGGCGGCGGAACGGTCGCTCATCCAGAAATTGCAGAAATGTTCCGGGCGTGGCTGTTTCCAGAGTTTATGCTGGAGCTGGTGCAGTGGTATCGAAGTTTCTATCATGGCTCGATTGATAACAATATGGCGTAGCAGTAGGAGAAAATATGGGAGCGGCAAAATTATGTTTTTTGCAAATAACGCACTCGGTCAAAAAATCCACATAGATGATGCAGAAACTGGGCTACCTTATTTCTGTCCTGCCTGCAGAGATGCAATGATACAAAAGCGAGGTAATATAAATGCGCATCACTTTGCGCATAAAACTGGAAAAGGATGCGATCCGTGGTATTCTGAGAAATTATCACCGTGGCATATAAAAATGCAAAATCATTTTGACAGAGTGGTTCAGGAAACCGTCGTCTGGAACGAAATGCATACTGAATACCATGTTGCAGACATTGTGCTACAGTCAGGTGATAAAAAATATGTCATTGAGTTTCAGCACTCGCCAATTTCGCAAAAAGAATTTATATCCCGCACAAAATTTTATCTGGGCTGCGGCTACACAATAATATGGGTTTTTGACTTTTGCGAGTGCAAATCCCAAAAAACGATTTTTGTTTCTGAATATAATAATGGCATAATGCATTTGGCGTGGCCGGGAAAAGATCGGGTCAAATTTTTAGATAACATAAATTTTACCTCCGTCAATGACGGTCTGTACATATTCTTTTACATAAACGCGGGCATGGGAAAAATACGATTACATGATCCAGAAGGATATTATCCATGGAAAACATGGGAGTATATAGACCCATTCTCATTGCACTCATGCTTCGCCTTGCTATACCTGGACATATTTGATAATACAAAGGACTTCTTTGCAGAGTACTTTTCTGAAGATGTATGTTGTAAAGGGTAAGGCTAACCGCCTTGCCAAATACAACATAGCTGCGGCTCATTTGTGGCGAATGGAAGCAGTTGTGAGAAAGGCGGTGATACCGCAAAATCCGGCGTTTTCCGCAACTGTACGAACATTTTACCGCAAATGGAGGACACAACATGGAACTGACCTATATGAAAGTTGGAGACTACTACATCCCGAACCTGATCTTGGACGATCAGCCGGACAAGCCCCTGGGCCGGTACGGGCGGATGCGTCAAAAGTTCCTGGAAGATCACCACCCCGGCACTTACAATCGGCTGATGCTCTCCGGCAAGTTGTGGACGCACTTAGCCGACACTGACACAGCCTGCCAGGAACGGCTGGACACGCTCATCTCCGCTATGGCAAAGCGGGAGGGGGTGACGGAAGCCCTAAAAGCATCGGATCAGATGGCTTGGGTTGGCCGCATGAACAATATCCGCAACCGGGCGGAGGAGATCATTCTGCATGAATTGGTATATGCTCTGTAAAAAGCTGGGGGAGCGTGGCAGTGCCGCGCTCCCCCAGCTTTTTTATGTTATTCTTTCCCACGGCTCTTGTAAACGTTATAGCGGTTTTTACACTGAGGACTGCAAAACTCGGCATTGGGGCGGCTGGCAGCAAAAATCTTGTTGCAATGCTTACAGGCTTTCAGCGTGCTGTTCGTATCTGTCAGCATAAAGCTGAACATCATTTGCAGACACAGCAGCAGGGAATGAAAATCCCATATGATCGTCGGCTTGTCCAGCAGGGCGATGTGGTAGGTCGGCGCGATGCCGCCAAACGCTGCCATCCCCTGCCGGTAGAGATCACGGGTCATTTCGTCCAGCACATCATAGTCATTGTAATAGAGAAAGCTGGAATAGAACGAAAATGCCAGGTCCTTGAACTGCCGCGCCAGCCAGTCATATCGTTCGGCATACTCACGCTGAAAGCTCATGCTCACCGCCTGGGGCGCGTCCTGCATGGTCAAGGCCAGCGCCATCATTGCCCTGTCGCCTGTCAGATTCCATTGGGATTTCGTCCCCTTCTTCTGAATATCCAGCTTCTCAAAAGGAAAGAACAGTGACAGATAGTCCTGAGTCGGCAGGGATTCCTCACGGATAAAATGATTTTTTGGCAGATACACGGCCTCATAGTCCATGAAGGACGGCGTGGTGGGCAAAGCGGTCAGAAATCCCAGCAACCCATAGCGGCTGACAAACCCCATGATTGCCTCTCGGACCACCGCCTCTCCCTTACGGTTCATCTGCAATGCGCCGATATTCAGCGCGTCCAACACCATCTGCTCCGCATCCTTCAGAGGATCGTAGACCTCCGGCTTCGCTCCTGCTGCCGGAGTGATATAAAACTGGCCGTTCTCGGCTTTCTTATATTCATACTCACTATATCTCACCCAGGGGGAACTTGCCCTTTGAAACAGATTCTTCATCCCATGCCTCCCAATATGTAACCTATATCTATAAAAATCATATTACCACCCGTCCTTGCCATCGTCAAGGGCGGATTCTCTAAATTGTGCCAGAAATGCGGTTTCCCGCTGCGTCAGGGACAGCTTCGCCTTCTTCCTGTCTGTCAGATACTTGAACAGCTTCTTCTGCATCCGTTTCATCAGCCGTGTCCATTTCTTTCGGATATTTCGGTCTGTCTGACCGAGCACAGCTCCCAAAGCTGTGCTGCTATACCGCCGGAGGACCTTGTAATAGAAAAGCTCCTTGTGATCTTCCTTCAACTCAAAGATCATCTTTGACAGAAAATCGTCCGCCAATAATTCGTGCATCTCATAGGGGCAGTCAAAGATGATGTTGAGGAAGTATCCGCTGCAAAGTTCCCGCCAAAAGGGACTGCAAAGGGAAGCCGGAAAAATGGTTCCTTCCTGCACAGCACCGTACTCCAGCGGCACATCTCCGCGCAAGACCTCATGATCCCGCTCCCGCCGTTCCCGGTTTTCGTCCAGCTTGTCCCACCACGCTACCACTTCATCAAAGTCCGTCTGTGTCCTTGCGGCTTCTTCCAGACGGGTCAAGGCCCCCCGCCGAAGCTCACGCTTCAGCTTCTTCTTTTTAGGCGGGTCCTTCGGTTCCAGGGACCGCCGCCGTGACCGTTCGTCTTGCCTGAGCTGGATTTTCAAAGCCTGCTCCCGCTCATCCTCCAACTCTGCCGCGATACGTTCCTCCTGCGAAAGTTCAAATTCCATGTCGTTTTCCCCGTGGTACACCGCCGGTCCACCCCCTCCGAAAAAATATTTTCTTGGTTTTCTGAAAATGGTTCCGCTTGGCCCCCTGTTTTTCTCCTATTAGTGAAGGGAGTAATCGAATTGCTGTGATACAGATTACTCCAGACCGTCTGCCATGACCAGGAAACGTGGTGGGCCTTTATCTTTTTACGAAACGAGGGAACGCACAAAACAATTACATCAAGCAGGAACAGTCCACATTATAACACGGGTTGCGGCCTATCCGCAAGAAAGGAAGGTAACTATCAGTACAATCCAGAAAACCAGCGAGAACACCGCCGTCATGTACCGGCGCATCGGTTCCACCACCTATAAGGTGACAGTCCACTTCGATGAAGCCGAGCAGGAGACGATGACGGACAAAATTGTGCGGTTGATTGGCAATGAGGCTCTGGACAAAAGCCGGGAGTGTGGTATAATTGAGATGCCACAAATGAGCCGCCAGCCTGAAAGGAGCGCCCTATGAGCAGCGGGCAGACGGAGAAGATCACCGCATTATACGAGAGACTTAGCCGCGACGATGAGGCCGCAGGGGACAGTAACAGCATTGTGAATCAAAAAATGCTGTTGGAGAGCTATGCGGCCCAGCGCGGCTTTACGAATTGTGTCCACTACACGGACGATGGATGGTCTGGGGGTAATTTCGAGCGCCCGGCCTGGAAGCGGCTGATTGCCGACATTGAGGCTGGGAAGGTCGGCTGTGTCATCGCCAAGGACATGAGCCGGATCGGACGCGACTATCTCCAAACTGGATTTTATACCGAGGTCCTCTTTCGGGAGAAGGGTGTCCGTTTCATCGCCATTGGCAACAGCGTGGACAGCGCAGACCGCAGTTCGGGAGAATTTGTGCCGTTCCTTAATATCGTAAATGAATGGTTTTTGCGGGATTGCAGCCGGAAACAGTGTGCGGCGTATCAGGCGCGGGGCAACGCTGGCAAGCCCACCACCAACCACGCCATCTACGGCTACCGGAAGGACCCGGAGGACAAGCACCACTGGCTGATCGACGAGGAGGCCGCTGCCGTTGTGCGGCGGATATTCCATCTGAGCATGGAGGGACACGGCCCCCATGAGATTGCCAGCATCCTTCGGGATGATAGAATTGAGCGGCCCTCAGTCTATATGGGTAAGCGGGGACAGGGGACACAGCGGAACAGCTACGATGACAGCCGCCCCTACGACTGGAGCGGCACGTCTGTCTCGAATATCCTCGCCAAGCCGGAGTACATGGGGCATACGGTCAACTTTCGTTCCTACAAGGAATCCTATAAAGACAAACATGCCATCAAGCGGCCCCCGGAGGAATGGACGGTTTTCGAGCATACCCATGGGGCCATTGTGGACCCGGAGACTTGGAAACTGGCACAGCAGGTCAGAAAGACCGTCCACCGTACCGACACCACCGGGGAGGCCAACCCGCTGACCGGCCTACTCTACTGCGCCGACTGCGGCGCGAAGATGTATAACCATCGGGGCAGGACGCAGGCCAACAAAGAGAACAGGGGCAAAGACCCGGTAAGCGGCCTCTATCCCTATGACCATTATGACTGCTCCACCTATGCGCTGACATTCCGTCACTATCATCAGGAGTGCTTCGGCCACTACATCAGCACCAAGGCGCTGCGGGCGCTGATTCTGGATACAATCAGAACCGTCAGCGCCTATGCGATCACCAACGAGGCGGAGTTCATTGAGAAGGTCCGGGCGGCATCGGAGGTCCGGCAGGCCCAGGCCGCGAAGGACTTGAAGCGGAAACTCAACAAGGACCGCAAACGGTCTGGCGAGCTGAATGGGCTGATAAAGAAACTCTATGAATCCTACGCCACCGAAAAGATTTCGGAGAAGCGGTTTGAACTGTTGTCCAGCGAATATGAGCAGGAGCAGGAGGCGTTGGAGGAATCCATTGCCAAGGCCCAGGCGGAGTTGGATGCTTTCGAGGCGGACACAACCAGGGTGGATCAGTTTCTTGCGCTGACGAAGAAGTACACCGACTTCTCGGTACTGACCACGCCGATGATTTACGAGTTCGTGGACAAGATTCTCGTCCACGCGCCGGACCGCTCCACCGGGGATCGAACCCAGGAGGTAGACATCTACTTGAAGTTCATCGGCAAGTTTGATGTCCCTCTGCCGGAGCCGACAGAGGAGGAATTGGCCGAGATGGAGAAGCAGCGGAAACAGCGGGCTTACTATCGGGAGCGCGGCAGACGCCAGCGCGAACGGGAGAAGCAGAAGAACCTGGATGCGAAAGAGAAAGCCACATAAATTGCCAAGGGGGCTTGCTTCAAGCAAGCCCCCTTTTTGTATTCCAAATTTCGATCCATGTGAAATCAGCGAACAAAACAGTATCAACGTAACAATTTATCGTGAAAATACGCAACGCTGGACAGCGAATACAGTACGCTGCCCTCTGCTGGTATTTCGCCGTTTCACATAACATCACGCTGAATACTGAAATCCGATGTGCGCTCCCGTGACCTGGGCATGGTGAACAGGCTACCCGGTTCACTGGGAGTGCTTTCTATTTCTACGCCGGATGGCGAACACAATTTTGAAAAAGAGAACGATTTTTATGAATATCAGGAATGAAATCAAAGCCTACATTGTCCGGGAGGGCTTCACCATGAGCGAGCTGGTGGAGAAGCTGGCCAAGCAGTACGGATGGAGCCCCAGCGTCCCCAATCTCTCCGACAAGCTGTGCCGGGAATCTCTGCGCTACAAGGAGGCCGTGGAACTGGCTGACGCTCTCGGTTACGACCTCGTTTGGCAGAAGCGGAGATAAGGGGGAGAGATCATGAAAGTTGCGATCAGAGAGATCAAAATAAACCCTGGGCGGCGTCCGGTCAATCTGGACGGGATCAACGAATTGGCTCGGAGTATTTCTGCGATTGGCCTGCTCAACCCCATTACTATTGACCAGGAACATATCCTTGTCGCTGGTCTACACCGTCTGGAAGCCGCAAAAATGTTAGGATGGACGGAAGTCGAGTGCAACATCTGTACTCTTGATGCCTTGCAGACGGAGCTGGCTGAAATTGACGAGAATGTTGTGCGTACCGAACTGTCTGTGATAGAGTACGGGGAACTGCTGGAGCGCCGGAAGGAGATTTACGAGTCCCTTCACCCGGAGACGAAAGCTGGACAGGCGCAGGCGACGGGGATGAATCGGGCGATTGGGAACAACGTCAGCGACAAAATGTCGGCCACGTTGAAATCGTTTGCCCAGGACACTGCCGACAAGCTGGGCGTATCGTCCCGAACGGTAGAGCGGACTGTGCAGATGATGAACGGTCTGACAGAAGATGCACGGGAAGTTTTTCGCCATTTTCCCAATTATAAGCTCAATCAGAGCAATGCAATGAAACTCTCGCGCATGGAACCCGGCAAGCAGAAAACAGCCGCTATTTTGCTGGCTTCCGGTCAGATTCGATCCTTGGACGAGTACCAGCCCGTAGATGTACGCACCGCCCCAAGACACGCGAAATCATCCCGGCAGCAGAAGGTGGAATTTTTGGAGAGTGTTGCGGATTTGAAGGACCCCACCAAAGATTGCAGGCAGTCGCCGGAAGCCTTTATTTTGGAATACAGCGCCTTTATTGAAAGAGTTCAGCGAGGCGTGGAGAGTTTCTATCTGCCCAATTACAAGGAAGTGCTGCCCGCTCTTTCACAGGAACAGCTTCACACTTTGATTGGCCTGACTGATTCCTGCCGCAAAACACTGGAGGATTATCTCAGCTTTGTTAAGGAGGCCCGCGCCAATGTCTGAACGCGCCAAAGGCAAAAGCGGCGGCATCTATTTCAAAGTTACGGACGAGGAACGGAGGTTGATTGAGCAGAGGATGGCGCTGTTGGGTATTCGGAACATGAGCGCCTATATTCGTAAGATGTGTATTGACGGCTACATTGTCCAACTGCAAATCAAGGAGCTGGACGAGTGCGCCAAGCTCCTGCGCTATACCTCCAATAATGTGAATCAGATCGCCCGCCGGGTCAATTCCGGCGGCGGTGTCTACCCTGACGAGGTAGACGAAATTTGCGGCAAGCTGGCAGACGCCAGCGGGCTGTTCGGAAACATTTTGGAGCAGCTATCAAAAATCAAATAATGGTCTGGTGGTGAGTGGCAAAATGTCGCTCACCACCATTTTTCTTTTTGAGGGGAGGTTTTGAAAATGGCAACTACACGATTGATGCCCTTGCATAGCGGCAAAGGACGGACCGTGGCCGAAGCCCTGGGCCGGGTGACGGACTATGTGAAAAATCCAGAGAAAACCAGCGGCGGCGATTTGGTCACGGCCTACCAATGTAACCCGTCTATTGCTGACCAGGAATTTCTATTCTCCAAGCGGCAGTATGCCGCCATTACCGGCAGGGAACGGAAGGACAATGATGTGATCGCATACCACCTGCGGCAGTCCTTTAAGCCGGGGGAGATCACGCCGGAATTGGCGAACAAAATCGGCTATGACCTCGCTATGTCGCTGACCAAGGGGAAACACGCATTTATTGTCTGTACCCACGTTGACAAACAGCACATTCATTCGCATATTGTGTTCAATTCGACTGCTCTGGACTGTACCAGAAAATTCCGAAACTTCTGGCGGTCCTCTTTTGCAATTCGTAAAATCTCCGATATGCTGTGCCTGGAAAATGGTCTGTCGGTGATTGCAGAACCGAAGCCCAGCCGGGGCAGCTATGGCACATGGCTGGGAGAGGGTAAGCCGCTTACCGTCCGGTGGCAGTTGGAGCAGATCATCGACACCGCCCTCGGTCAAGGCTGCAAGGATTTTGACAGCTTCCTCGCCGCTATGAAAGCGGCGGGAGCGGAGGTTAAGCGGGGCAAACATCTGGCGTTCAAAATCCCAAATGGCAAACGGTTTGTCCGCTGTGATTCTCTCGGTGATGATTACACCGAAGCGGCGATTATGGAGCGCATTTCCGGCAAGCGTATTGTCGCTCCTAAGGCAAAGACGGCGATAAAGTCCAAGCCCAATTTGCTGATTGACATTCAAGCGAAAATGCAGCAGATTCACTCTCCTGGATTTGAGCGGTGGGCGAAAATTTTCAATCTCAAGGAGATGGCTAAGACGGTCATATACTTGCAGGAAAATAATCTGACCAACCTTGGAGAATTGGAGAAAACCTGCGATGCGGCGGTCCAGAAATTCAATGATTTATCTGACCGGACGAAAGCCGCCAGCGCAAGAATGAAGGACATTTCCGAACTGCAAAAGCACATCGGCGCTTACGGTAAGACACGAGAGATTTACGCGCAATATCGGAAATTGACGGGCAGGAAAAGGGAGAAATTTTATGAACAGCATAGCAGTGAAATCACGGCCTGTCAAGCGGCGAAGCGGTACTTTGATTCCCTCGGTTTGAAGAGGCTGTCGTCCATGCAATCGCTGAAACAGGAGTATGCCATGTTGAAGGCGGAGAACAAAAAGCGGTATCCAGAATACAAGCAGGCCAAAGCAAAAATGATAGAACTGCTCACCGCCAAAAACAATGTGGGGCGGATTTTGGGCGTGACGGAGAAAGAGAAAAATCGTGACCGCCAGCAGAGGGCGCGGTGATGATTTTTCTCCTACCGCGGGTAACAGCAGACGCCGAAGGCGGCTTAAAAGGACCGGCGCAACTGCGCCAGTCCTTACGGGGGTTTGGGGGCGTCAGCCACCAACAAGCACGCGCCGGTATATACCGGGGCATTGCTTGCCACTACCACTACGATCAATTTTACACTAACTTTACAATACTTGTCTTTTGACTTTTACACAGCGGCAGTATTCTTCTCTCGTACCCAAAAGTCGAAAGGAGATATTTGAACATGAAAAAATTCGCAACTTTTATACTGACCACTGCACTGGCCCTGTCAATTATAGCCGGATGCGCCCAGAAAACGTCCGGCACCGTCACCACCGACGGCTCCACCTCCATGGAAAAGGTAATCGGCGCGTTAGGCGAGGCATTCGAGGCGCAGAACAAAAATGTGACTTTTACCTACAACCCCACTGGCTCCGGCTCCGGCATCCAGGCGGTTTTGGAGGGGCGCTGTGACATCGGCCTCAGCAGCCGCGACCTGAAAACGGATGAATCCGCCCAGGGCCTGACCGGGACTGTGCTGGCCTATGACGGCATTGCGGTAATCGTCAACCCCGACAATCCCGTTTCTGATCTCGATGTAGATACCATCGCCAAAATATATACCGGCGAGATCACCAACTGGAAAGACGCGGGCGGACACGATGCTGAGATCGTCCTGATTGGCCGGGAAGCGGGCAGCGGCACCAGGGACGGCTTTGAATCCATCACCGGCACATCGGACAACTGCCAATACCGCCAGGAGCTGACCTCTACCGGCGATGTGATCACCGCCGTGTCCCAAAACCCGGACGCCATCGGCTACGCCTCCCTGGCCTCCGTCAAGGACACCGTGCGGGCCGTCACAGTAAGCGGTGTAGCGCCCACGGAGGATACGGTGAGGGACGGCAGCTATGTCATCCAGCGGCCCTTTGTCCTGGTCACAAAGACGGACACGTCCCTTTCCGCACCGGCGCAGAAGTTTTTCGACTTCGTTACCTCTCCTGATGCCGTGGAACTGATTTCCAACGCGGGCGCTGTGGCGGCAGGGTGAATATGGGTCGTAAAAGACAGCTGGCGGAAAACGCCGTCCACGGGATATTTCTGATGCTGGGGCTGGTCACAGTGGGCTGTGTCCTGCTGATTACGGTCTATCTGGTGGCTTCCGGCATTCCTGCCATCCGGCAGATCGGGCTTGTGCCCTTTCTGCTGGGTAACACCTGGGAATCCACCGCCGCACAGCCCTCATACGGCATCCTTCCATTCATTCTCACAAGCATTTACGGCACAGCCGGAGCCATTCTATTCGGCGTTCCCGTGGGGTTTTTCGCGGCGGTTTATCTGGCGAAAATGGCCCCTGCAAATGTGAAAGCCGTTGCGGAATCCGCCGTCAGCCTCCTGGCGGGTATCCCCTCGGTGGTCTATGGCCTGGTGGGGATGCTGGTGCTTGTACCGGGTATCCGGGCGCTGTTCCATGTGCCGGACGGTGCCAGCCTGCTGGCGGCAATCATTGTCCTGTCAATCATGATCCTGCCCTCCATCATCAAAGTATCCATTACCGCGCTGGAGGCAGTACCGAAGGAGTACGAGGACGCATCTCTGGCCCTCGGCGCGACCCCGATAGAAACCTATTTTCGGGTATCTGTCCCTGCGGCGCGAAGCGGCATCGCGGCGGCGGTAGTGCTGGGGGTAGGCCGGGCCATTGGGGAGGCTATGGCGGTAATGATGGTGTCCGGCAACGCAGCGAATATGCCCTCACTGTTTGAAAGCGTCCGATTTCTTACCACGGCTGTATCCAGCGAAATGTCCTATTCCAGCGGCCTCCAGAGGCAGGCGCTGTTTTCCATCGCCCTGGTACTGTTCCTTTTTATCATGTTGATTAATGCCGCGCTGAATTTCTTCCTCAAAGGACAAAAGGAGGGCTGATTATGCTGGACAGACCGATCTCCCCATCCCGGAGGGCCTATATTGGCGCAATGGGGCTGCTGTGCGCCCTGTCGGTGCTGCTGGTGTGCACTCTGGCGCTGTCCCTCATAGGCTATGTGCTGGCGGCGGGGCTCCCCAACCTGACCTGGGAGCTGCTGACCACCAAGCCCAGCTACTTGTCAGATACCATCGGCATCCTGCCAGACATTCTGAACACCGTCTACATCATCCTTGCCGCCCTGTTGATCGTCCTGCCTTTGGGGGCGGGGGCGGCGGTCTACCTGAACGAGTACGCCGCAAATAAGCGTCTGGTGTCTATCATCGAATATACGGCGGAAACCCTCTCTGGCATTCCCTCTATCATTTACGGCCTTGTTGGGATGCTGGTATTTACCGGAGTGTTCGGGACTTCCCTGCTGGCCGGTGCGCTGACCCTGGTGATGATGAACCTGCCAACTGTCATGAGAACGACCCAAGAGAGTTTGAGGACGGTTCCGCAAAGTTACCGGGAGGGGGCCTTTGGCCTGGGGGCCGGGAAGTGGCGGGTCATCCGCACGGTGGTACTGCCTGGATGTGCGGACGGCATCATCA
>CAJULM010000064.1 GCA_910587285.1 uncultured Oscillospiraceae bacterium
GCGCCGAAAATACTTGGCTGGTAACGGCCTGGGAAAATAGGTAGTGCCGACACAATAGGGGTCTGGTCTTAACCGGGCCAGGCCCCTTTGATATTCCTCCTTAGCTCAGTTGGTAGAGCATGCGGCTGTTAACCGCAGGGTCGTTGGTTCGAGTCCAACAGGGGGAGCCATTCTGATACGTATGCCGCCACTCTTTCGGTGGCGGCATACGCGAATCAGGAAGTGACCGGCGTGGGCCTTTAGCTCAGTTGGTTAGAGCAGCCGGCTCATAACCGGTCGGTCCCGGGTTCGAGTCCCTGAAGGCCCACCATACAGGGGTATAGCTCAGCTGGTAGAGCATCGGTCTCCAAAACCGAGTGCCGAGGGTTCGAATCCTTCTGCCCCTGCCACTAAAATTACAGCTTATGCTGTTTGTATACAAATGAAATGGCGCGGTAGTTCAGTTGGTTAGAACGCCGGCCTGTCACGCCGGAGGTCGAGGGTTCAAGTCCCTTCCGCGTCGCCATTTGCTGCTATAGCTCAGTTGGTAGAGCGCATCCTTGGTAAGGATGAGGTCTCCAGTTCAAATCTGGATAGCAGCTCCAAGAAAAGCCTTGTGCCGCAACGGTTACAAGGCTTTTCTTATTTCTCCGACAGCCCCGGATTTTCGGGTTTAGCGTCCATTTAGCGTCCAATCTGGCAAAGGTCTACCACGGAATACACAGTTGAGCGGCCGGGAAGTCAATTCCCGGCCGCTTTTTTCATACCCTTTTCGGGCGGATTTTCAGCTCCCACAAGGTCATTGAAACGGTCAAAGGTCTGCATGGCTTTAGCCTGGGCGGAGGCTATGGCGTGGGCATAGATGTTGGCCGTGGTGCTGGCCTGGGCGTGGCCCAGCTGCCGGGAGACAACCACCAAGGGCACGCCGTCGGCTATCATCAGGGAGGCGTATGTATGTCGTAGGCTGTGAACCGTCACCTTCGGCATACCTGACCGGGCAATAAAGCCGCTAAACCACTGTGTCAGACTGTCGGGGAACATGGGTGCCCCGGTGTCGGTGGTGAACACCCGCCCGTCCTGATCCTCCCAGGCGTCCCCCAGCTGCTCCCGCCTGGTGTCCTGCCAGGCCCTATACTCCAGCAGTAGCATAATAGCGGCGGTAGAGATGGGCAGAGGCCGGGCCGAGGTAGTAGTTTTCGGTGTGCCTACATAGACCCCCTTGCCGGGCAGATAGTTGGAGGTCTGGCGGATGGTGATGGTATGCTCGTCCAGGTCTACGTCCTGCCAGCGGAGGCCCAGCAGCTCCGCCCGGCGCAGGCCGGAAAGAAGGTCAAAGGTGATGGGTGCCCGCCACTTGACCGGCTCGGCCTGCAACAGCTCCAGGAGCCGCCGGGCGTCGTCCTCCTCCAGATAGGCCGCCTCATGGCCGCCCAGACTGGGCTTTTCCGCTGCGTCTGCCGGGTTGATCTGGATATAGCCCCACTTGACCGCCCGGGAGAGGACGGAGGAGAGGGTACGGTGGTAGGAGATTACACTGGCCGGGGCCAGCGGTTCCCCGTGGGTGGTGACAGTAAAGGCCCTGGTGGTCTTCATCCCTACGGCCTGGGCAATGGCGTCAGCGGATTCCCGGTTGATGGGCTTGCCCTCTATGGCCTGCTTGACGGTGGCCCGGCTGACACCGGCCCGACTGGCAAAGGCGGTCATGGCCCCGCGCTGCGTGCCGATCCGCTCTTGCAGGTCAATTTTGCAAACGGCGGTGGTGCGGTTGCGAATCCCCTTCTCCTGGAGGTTCTGGTAAAAGCTGTTGATGTGGCCGGTACGGAGGTCACAAAGCCGGATGTGACCGAGGGCCTGGTTGATGCGCTGAAGGTGTTCCGTGTAGGTGGCTATGGTTTTCGGTTTGAGGTACAGCTGGGCATACTCGGTCATGTACTTTTCTGCGAAGTCGACAAAGCGCATATTGCCGTTGGAGGTGGCCCCGGTCAAAACCTTTTCCTCGAACAAGACCGCTTGCCGCTCCAGCTCCTTCTTGATCTGCCGCTCAGACATTCCCGGTTCCGGTACCCACGTCATATATTGACGGAGCCGCTTGCCGGCATAGTCATAGCCCTGGGAGACGGTAATTTTATAACCTCTCCCCTGTTTTTGAATGGTTGCCATCTTGCTTTTTCCTCCTGCATTTGATATGATAGGAGGGCAGTTAGGCCGTCGCAAAGTCTACTGCCCTCTTTGCCCTCCTCGGTGTTGGTAGCACCGGGGAGGGTTTTTTTCATGCCCATTCGTCTGCCGGGTGCTCCGGCACGACTTCCCCCATTCGATACTCCGCAAGGGCGTTGCTGACCCCCATATAGGCGGCCGCACGCTCATAACTGCGGGACAGGTAGGGTTGTAATTCCTCGTCGCTATATATCAGGTCAACCGCAAACTGGTTGGCCTCGGTTTCATAGCGGCCAGTGATGATGAAAGTGCGGGTATCCATGAATATCCGATTTAGGCCCCGGTGAAGGAAGGAATGCCCCAGCTCATGGGCGCAGACAAAGCGTGCTGTGGCCTCGTCCAGCTCCGAGTCCAAGTAAATGATATGGCACCGCTTCAGATATTGATAAAAGCCCCGCACCCCCACAAGGGGAGTGTGGATGATGGTGTAGCCCAGCTCTTCCGCAATTCTGAAGGGGTCACGGGTGCCGTGCTTGTCCACCAGCCTCTCCGCAAGGCGTTTAATATCCAATGGCGGTTTACTCCTTTCTAAATTTCTTGGGGGTAAACCGCTCTTTATTTTTGACCTTGGCGGCCTCCAGCCCTAGCTTCATAGCGGCCCTGATACTCTCCCGGGCCTCGTCACTCATGGGATCTCCGTCAAACTGCAAATCGCCGGCTGTGTCCAGGGCCTCCATGATCCGCTCCAGGTCACGGGCTATATCCCGCCTGTCCCTATCTGTGAGGGTGGAAGTGCTTTCATCCTCATAGCTGTTTATGTCCTGGAGGATACGGTCATTGTCCAGCTGGGAAAACGGATCATTGACGTTGCCTGCCAGGTAATCAACAGAAACATGGAAATAGTCAGCCATCTTATGGAGTATGGGCGCACGGGGAACAGACCCTTTGCTCCAACCTGTTACAGTTCCAGATGATTTTACGCCACATGCGGCAGCAACAGCATTTGGAGATTTCCCGGCTTCATTGCAGAGCTCAATGAACCTAGTCCAAAACATATAAAATCACACCCCCGGAATTGTGCAGAATAACAAAACTAATGAAACTAATATTTTTGGCGTTGACTTTCTAATAAAACTAATATATACTTTGCCATGTTGATACAGACAACACAAAACCAGGCCCCCCAAAATGCGGGCGTTTCTTATGTTTGTTGGCTCTTACATGATAAACGGTTTTTTGCTCTGTGTCAATAGAAATATTAGTTTTCTTAGAAAATGGCATTAGAAAGGAGGACATCATGCCTATCTTCGAAATCAACAGATTTCGCAAGGCCCGGCTCTCTGCAAAAATGACCCAGGCCCAAGCAGCGGAGAAGATCGGGGTTGACCCCATCACCATTATTCAGTGGGAAAAGGGTTCCAACACGCCGACAAAGCGGAATCTGGAGAAAGCGGCAACGGTGTATGGTTGCAGCACAAGCGACCTGCTGGAGCCTGATGCCGTTTCCGTTGGTTCGGGCTGACCCTTACCACCGCCCTTATGCACCTTGAAAATTGAATCTCAAAAAATACGGTATTGCCGCCAATACCAAGGAGGTGAAAGGATGGACGGCACCAAGAGCATCCCGCGGATGCGGACGGCGGCAAAGATTGTCGCGGAGATCAAGGCGCTTGACCCCGATACGGAAATGACGGAGTTCCATATCCGCCAGATGGCGAAGGATGGCACCGTCCCCGTGGTGTGGGCCGGGCGCAAGGCACTTATCAACCTGGACGATGTTCTGGACCTCATGCGGCAGGGGATGACCCGGCCCACCGAGGAGGCCCCCGCCGTGGGAGGTATCCGGCGCATTGATGCGAAGCAACCCCGGTAAGGGACAGAAAGGATTTGACGTGGGCTATTACTACATGGAGGAGGAGACGTAATGAACGATGCCATCATCGGAGTGCGGGTTCAGATTAAGCCTCGTTCCCACTACCACGGACGTTTCGCCGGTGAGTTAGGCGAAATTGTCCGTATCTATGAGGGCAACGTAGCTGTCAGAATTGACGGCATTAGCAATATTCGGAGCAAGTACGGAGCCTTCTGGTTCTCCGAGAAGGAAATTGAAATTATTGAAAGTGAGGAAATCAGCATGAACGGAGACTATGTTACTGCTAAGGTCGCGTTCCTCAACGGGACGAATACCAACAAGACCTATAACTACGCTCTTTACGACAGCGACATCCGGCCGGAAGATCTCGTGGTTGTCCAGACCGGGCACCACGGGTTGGCGGTTGCCCGTGTGGTTTCGACGGACGGTGAGCCCAATGGCCCGGTGTCCCACGGACGGGAAATCGTCTGCAAGGTGGACACAACAGCTTTCGAGGAACGCAAGGCACGGGCTGCCCAGCTTGTTGAGCTCAAAGCTCGCATGGACCAGAAGGTCCAGCAGTTGCAGAAGGCGGCAGTCTACGAAATGCTGGCCGAGAAGGACCCGGAGCTGGCGGCTATGCTCCAGGCGTACAAAGACCTCGTTGCTGACTGAGCAGAAAGGAGCGTGATAGAGTTTGGCTCGCGCAGTACGGTTCCGCCGGGAAAGCCAAAGCCAGTTTTCCAAGCTGTTCACGGATTTATGCCAGAGGAAAAGCAGCTGGGAGGTGTGGGCCGACTTCATAGCTATGGCCGCAATCACCATTTCAAACGGCTTTGACCGGGAGGGGAAGACCCACGATGACCGGGAAAAGCAGTACATGCGCACTATCAAGGGGTACAACCAGGGAGAGCAACAGATTTTCCCGAAACTGTTTGCCCTATTGGTGGAGGCCCTGGAGGATGAACCCGACCAGGATTTCCTCGGCGAAATGTTTATGGCCTTGAACCTGGGCAACCACTGGAAAGGCCAGTTCTTCACCCCGTATAGCATCTGCCGGATGATGTCAGAAATCACGGTGGAGGACTTGGAACCCCGCATTGAGGGGAAGGGCTGGGTTGGAATCCATGACCCGTGTTGTGGCGCTGGTGCCCTACTGATCGCCGCCCGCAACACTATGGTTCGCAAAAAGCTAGGCCCCTCGGCGGCCCTGTATGTGGCCCAGGATATTGACCGGACGGCGGCCCTGATGTGCTACCTGCAACTGTCTCTTTTGGGCTGTGCTGGTTATGTGGTGGTGGCTGACTCCATTCTGCATCCCATTGTAGGCCCTGGGCAAAACCCGCTGCTGATTTCCCCCACCCCCGAGCAAGAAGTCTGGTTAATGCCGGCCCTTTATATGGAACCCTGGCCCGCAAGAATCCAGTGGGAGCGAATGCGTTTGGCGTTGGAAAGCCTGGGAGTAATGCGGACCAGCCCCGACCCCAAGCAGCCCCCACCAGAGGCAGAGCAGGCGCCCCCAGCGGAGCAACCCCAGCAGCCCCCCCAGCTGACACTATTTTGAGAGGAGGGATAACTTGTGCCGGCCCAACTTAGCCCGCTATCCCCAGCGGAGCTGGCCGTAGCCGAGCAAAATTTCAGCCTGGTATTTCGTTTCCTGCGGTCGCAGCGCCTCCCGGTTGATGATTGGTTTGACGTTGTAATATTCCGGTACCTGCTCACAGTGAAAAACTGGTTCAGCCGCCCGGATTTATACAAGTACGAATTCAGCACCATCGCATGGAGAGCCATGGCCTCCGCCGTCCACAATGAGCGGCAGAAACAAAGCCGCAGGATTCAGACCATCAGCCTTGATGACCCGATACCGGGCACTGACGGTCTTACATGGGGAGACATCATCACAGAGGACAACCAAAACTATTCGATTTATGCGAGAGGAGTATGTTAAATGAAAATCAGCTATGATTTGGCCGCCCTGCCTGAGCGCCGCCGTGCCATGAAGGAGAGCGAGGAGGTTACCGCTATCAAGGCGTTCCTGGCCGGCAAGCAGAAGAACATGTGCTTCGAGTACGAGGACGAGAAGCAGGCCAAGCGCCGGTACGACACGGTACGGAACTTCCGGCTCCACAATGATCTCAAGGAGGTCTTTGACCTGTACCGGCATGAAAAGTGCATCTATGTCCTGCGGCTCAAGAAGACGGGTACCCCCGGCCCCCGTGAAAAGAAAGGTGCCGCCTCCGATGGTGCAAACATCGAAAGCGGCAAGTAAGTAGCGGTCAGTCAAACCACACTACACCTCTATTTTGAGGGATAAGAAAGGATTTGTCAAGCATGATTTCTACGAATGAGGGACGGGGCGGCACTGCCCCCCGTGTCCTCCCCAATAGGCGGGCGCTGCGCCGCTCGCTGGATGCTTGGAAACGGGCGGCCATAGGGCTGTTTGTGCTGGCCGTCCTGTGCAACGTGGCCCAAGCCCTTGTTTATGGCTACCTGCGGGGCCAGCTGGAGCAGGAGCTTCAGTTGGCGGAGGAAAGCCGGGACAGCGCCATCCAGGAGCTTGCGGCGGCGTCTCTGGCGAGTGCCCAGGAGAAACAGGCCAGGGCCGCCCAGGCGGCAGAGTATGAGGCCGTGGGTGCCTGGGAGTACATCGGCGAGTGTCGGCTTACCGCTTACTGCTGTGAACCCTACGCCCATGTCTGCGGCACTGGGGACGGCCTGACAGCCACGGGGATCCCCGTCACCCCCGGCATAGCCGCCGTTGACCCCACCGTGATTCCCCTGGGTAGTACATTGATAATTGACGGACAGCGATACCTCGCCGCTGATGTTGGAGGGGCCGTAGTCGGGCAGACGGTAGATATTGCCGTTGCTACCCACCAGGAGGCCGTCGAGTTTGGCGTCCAGCGTGCCCCCGTATGGATTGTAAAGGAGGCACAGTAATGAGCATTCAAGAACAGGCTATTGCTCTGCTGGAGGCCCAGCAGGCCAAGGTCAAGCCCCGTTCTCCCCAGTGGATGGTGGGGGAGCAGCTGAAGGACATTTGCCGCATGGAGCCCAAGAGCGCGGAGCTCATTGCCCAGGATTTGGAGAACGAAGCCATGAGCATCACCGCCGCCGAGAAGAAGATCAAGGCCTATGCCGACGGCCACAAGACCGGCAACTTTTCCTGCGTCACCCCGGCGGAGGCTGAGAATATCCTGCGAGAGTTCTACGGCCTCCCCCGTCCTGATGAAGTCAAACCTGCCGCTCCCCCCGCCCCGGCTAAAAAGCTGGTTGACCCATTTGACTTCCTGTAAGGGGGCGGGAGAGCGTGGAGCAGATTGATTATGAGCCGCTGCTACCCAAAACGCCACCCGTTGACCTGGTTCAATGGGCTTTAGAGCAGGAGGCCTTTCAACAGGAGTATTTGATCTATAAGGCGGGGCGGGTCTATGAGCCGCTGGAAGATCGAACGCGCCCCGCCGTTGAGGTGGTATGTACCCACTGCGGCAAAACCTTTTACACTGAAAAGGTTGACGCAGGAGAATGTAGCGCCTGCTATGCCCCGGCCCCGTTCGGGTGGTATCACCAGGAAATGTCGGAAAGCGTTATCAGCGGCAGCCTGACCATGTGCCCCGTATGCGGGTGTGAGGTGAAGGTCGTTCATGTCGGGAGTATCCCGAGGGGGATCGAAGACGGGGCCTGGATAACCACCATGTCCCGCCTCCCTGTGGAGGGCCGCAAAGACCGCTTTGTGTTGACCGAATGGCTGGTAAAACGCTGGATTGAAAAATCAGGGGAAAGCCGGTACACCACTGACCCGTACAGCGCCTGGGTGGTAGAGGAAAAGAAGGTTGTCCGCCTGATGGGCTATCTAAGGACTATGGGAGGCTCCATCTCCGTTTTCCACAAATGGGCACAGCGGAAGACATTCAATGATGTGTACGGTACCGTGTCCATTTGCTATCCCTGGGATAAGTCCATTCTGGAGGGCACCACAGCCGAAAACTGCAAGCTGGACTTGTACCAGGAGGCAGGAGGCAAACGGCTGGTAAGTTATCTGGCCCTATGGCGCAAGCGTCCCACCGTTGAAAATCTGCTGGTACAAGGGTGCGGTCGTTTCCTGGCGGAATTGATTGACCATGAAAAGAGCAGCGGAACGGATCACGGCGGTATCCCGAAATTGTCTGACATCAACTGGAAGGAAAAGCGCCCCGCGCAGATGCTGGGCCTCAATAAAGAGGAATTTCGGTATATGCGGCAAATGCGCTGGAACGTGGAGGATTTGGAGCGGTATCGGCTGGTAAAAAAGTCCGGTCTGCCCGTGAGGTTGCCGGAGGACATGGAGCTACTGCGAAATAAGCCAGCCTATGAAATCAACCGGATTTTGGAGGAGGGGCCGCCGCAAGATTTCTGGCGCATTCTCCGCTATCTCAAAAAGCAGAAAATGACCTGGGGAATTTTACAGGACTATTGGCACATGGCCCATAGGCTCCACCGGGATCTGAACGACAGCCTAGTGCGCTGGCCTCGCAATTTGCACGCCGCACATGACCAAGTAATGGAGGAGCAGCAGGCCAGAGTGAATGCGGAGCTTCATGCGATGTTTCTGGAGCGGGCCGCTGAATTGGAACCCTTGTCATTTGAACTGGACGGCCTGTTGATCCGGCCTTGCCAGACCGAGGCTGAATTGATCCGGGAGGGGAAGGACTTACATCATTGCGTGGCCACCTACGCAAAGCGACACGCAGAGGGCAAGACCGCAATTTTGTTCATCCGTCAGATAGCGGAGCCCGATAAACCGTTCTTCACCCTTGAATTTGACGAGAAAGCCAAGAAGGTCAGGCAGAACCGGGGCCTGCGTAACTGTGACCGTACCCCGGAAGTCAAGGCATTTGAAAAGGCGTGGTTGAGTTTCGTTCGCCGCGCTAAACCGAAAGAAAGGATAAGGATAGCATGAGCACAATGAGCGAAATGGATATGGAGCGGCAGGAAATGGAGGAGGGGCGTATCCTCAGCGCCGATTTTGGCCTGAGCGTCCCACCGGCCCCCGCGGAGGTTGCCCCGGCCCCGCCCCGCACCGTGGAGACGGTGACGCTGGAGATCCGCACGTTGCAGAGGCAGGCCCAGCAGATCATGTTGGGCTACGCCGTCGAGATCGGTCGCCGGCTGGAGGAGGTCAAGGCCATTCTCCCACATGGGCAGTGGGGGGACTATCTAAAGAACGAGGTCGATTACTCCCAGTCAACCGCAAACAATTTCATGCGCATTTATCGTGAGTACGGCGCCGCACAGCAGAGCCTTTTCGGCGGCGAGGCAAAATCCCAAGCGTTTGCGAATTTGACCTACACCAAGGCGCTGCGCCTGCTGGCAATCCCTGACGAGGAGGAGCGGGAGCAGTTTATGGCCGAGCATGATGTGGGGAACATGAGCAACCGGGAACTGGACAAGGCCCTAAAGGAGCGGGAGGAGGCCCTAGAGGCGGCGGCCGCCGCCCAGGACGAGGCCCAGGGGGCGCGGCGGGAGGCTGACCGGCTCCGGGAGGAACTGGCTGGTCAGGCCCAAGTATACAAGGCCAAGCTGACCAGTGCGGAGGGTGAGGCCAAGCAGGCCAGAGACGCCCAGGAGAAAGCTGTCGCCAAAGCCCAGCGTCTCCAGGACGCTTTGAGTGAGGCCAACACCTCCGCTCAGGCCGCCGAGGCTGAACATACCAAGATGCTCCAGGAGTTGGAGGAACTGCGCAAACGCCCCGCCGAGACGGATACGGAGGCCGTGGAGGCCGCCCGGAAAGCCGCCATTGAGGAGATGACGGGCAAGGTGGACAAGGCCAAGGAAGCCAAGAAAAAGGCTGACACGGCCCGGAAAGCCGCCGAGGAGGCCCTGGCCGCCGCACAAAAGGAGCTGGCCGAGTTGAAAGCCAAGGAGCCGCAGGTTCGGGAGCTCACACCCGAGGAAATCCAGGCCATGACTGCCGGCGAGGTGGAAAAGGCTCAGGCGGCCACCACCGAGCGGATGCAGGTCCTTGAGAAGCTGCTGGCCCAGGCTGACCCCGATGCAACCACCTTCAAGGTGCTGTTCACCAGCTGGCAGGAAACCTATGGGAAGATGATGGAGGCCCTGGAGCGGATCAGAGCCACGGACAGCGATAAAGCCGGCAAACTGCAAGGGGCTATCCGGGCAGTGGTGGAGGGGATGGCTTGACCGAAATCCAGAACGGCATTTATGCCACCCCCACCGATGAATTGACAGCCCTGGCCTTGGAGGCCCGGAAACGGAAAATCAGCTACGGCCAGTTGGTCAGCACTACCACTGGCTATGAGCAGCAGCAGATTATTCGTCAGTACTGCATTGAGCGGGGAAAGAAGGGTACCGCCCCGGAGAAGAAAGCCGCCAAAACGAAGAAGAAAAGGAGCTAAGTATGTCAGTCAAAATTACGCAGTTTGAGGCTGAGAACGTCAAGCGCATTAAGGCGCTGACCCTCACCCCGGCCCCTGCCGGCCTGACGGTGATCGGGGGCCGCAACAACCAGGGCAAGACCTCGGGCCTGGACGCCATCGTGTGGGCGCTGGGTGGGGACCGCTACCGGCCCACCCAGGCCCAGCGGGAGGGATCTGTTCTCCCGCCCCGGCTCCGCCTGGAGCTGTCCAACGGGATCATCGTGGAGCGGTCGGGCAAGAACAGCGATTTGAAGGTGACGGACGCCTCCGGCCGCAAGGCGGGCCAGCAGCTGCTCAATTCCTTTGTGGAGCAGTTGGCCCTTGATATGCCCCGGTTTATGCAGTCCACCAGCAAGGAAAAGGCTACCACCCTCCTGCGCATTATCGGCCTGGAGGAGCAGGTGGAAAAGCTGGAGCGACAGGAAAAGGAGTTGTATAACCAGCGGCACGCTATCGGCCAGATCGCCGACCAGAAAGCGAAATATGCCAAGGAATTGCCCAGTTACCCCGAGGCCCCCGCCGAGCCGATTTCCGCCTATGACCTCATTCAGCGCCAGCAAGACATCCTTGCCCGGAACGGTGAGAACCAGCGCAAGCGGGAACGGGCCGCCCAGCTGGAGCAGGAGAAACAGAGCCTTTACCGCCAGCTGGAGGAGTTGAGCGCACGTTATACCACGGTGTGCGCTGACTGCGAAACGGCCCAAAAGTCGGCCCTGGATTTGGTGGACGAATCTACGGAGGAGTTGGAGGCCAGCATCCGGGATACGGAGGCTATCAATGCCAAGGTTCGCACCAACCAGGACAAGGCTCGGGCGGAGGCCGAGGCCAAGGAGTGCAGCGACCAGTACGCCGGACTGACGGCCCAGCTGGAGGCGGTACGCCAGCAGAAGTCCGATCTCCTGCAAGGTGCGAAACTGCCCCTCCCCGGCCTCTCCGTGGAGGATGGGGAATTGACCTATCAGGGCAAGCCCTGGGATTGCATGAGCGGCAGCGACCAGCTGAAGGTGTCCACGGCCATTGTCCGGGCGCTGAAACCGGATTGCGGTTTTGTACTCCTGGATAAGCTGGAGCAAATGGATATGGAAACCCTGCGGGAGTTCTCCGCCTGGATGGAGGCCGAGGGGTTGCAGGGGATCGCCACTCGTGTCTCCACTGGCGGGGAGTGCTCCATTATCATTGAGGACGGTTACGCCAAAGACCCGGCGGCCCCTACCCCGGCTCCTGCGGCGGCTCCCGCCCCGACATCTTGGAAAGCAGGTGAATTTTAATGAACCAGCTGAAAATCCATACCGGCAAGGCCGGGGGTGCTCTGAAGGTGGTTGTCTACGGCCCGGAGGGCATTGGCAAGTCCACCCTGGCCG
>CAJULM010000065.1 GCA_910587285.1 uncultured Oscillospiraceae bacterium
CCACCGAGGGGAGGCCAAGAGCTGCTTTGTGGTGCTGCACTACATCGGCGGTGAGCTGGCGGCCAAGGACTGGGAGCTGCTGGGCGTTCCCATGGAGGACGAGCAGACCACCGTGTCCACCCTGGCGGCTCAATATTATGGGGGGCGGAGTCAGCTGCCCAAGCAGATTCTGCTGCCCTGCGACATTGACGAGCAGGTGGAGCTGGCCCGAATGCTCACGGAGGCTGTGGGCCGCAGGGTGGAGGTGCTCACCCCCCAGCGGGGGGCCAAGATGGAGCTGGTGAAGCTGGCTAACGAGAACGCCGCCGAGGAGGTCCTCCGGGCCACCACGGCGGAGGAGCGCCGCTCCAAGCTCACCGAGGCGCTGGGAGTCCTGCTGGGGCTGGAGGAGCCGCCCCGGCGGATTGAGGCCTTCGACATCTCCAACACGGGCAGCTCGGACATCGTGGCGTCCATGACGGTGCACATCGACGGCCGGCCGTTGAAGCGGGACTATCGTCATTTTAAGCTGAAAAATATGCCCCATGCCGACGACTACGCCTCTATGGAGCAGGTGGTGGAGCGACGGTTTAGGCGGTATCTGGACGGGGACGAGAAATTCGCCGATAAGCCGGACCTGCTGCTCATCGACGGCGGCGCGGGGCAGGTGCGGGCCGCCGAGGCGGCGCTGGTGCGCCTGGGGCTGGGGGACATTCCGGCCTACGGCATGGTGAAGGACGGCCGCCACCGCACCCGCGCCCTGGAGGCGGGGGACGGCCGGGAGATCGGCATACAGGCCAACCAGGCCCTGTTCGCCATGGTGGGCCGAATCCAGGAGGAGACCCACCGCTTTGCCATCGAGTTCCACCGCCAGCAGCAGGCGGGGCACCTGAGGGGCTCGGCCCTGGACGGCATCCCCGGGGTGGGGCCCACTCGGAAGGCTCAGTTGCTCAAGCAGTTTAAGAGCGTGAAGGCGGTGAGGGCCGCCACGCTGGACGAGCTGGCGGCGGCGGTGCCCAAAAACACCGCCCAGGCGGTATACGCCCACTTCCACCCCACAGAAGGACCAGCAGACAAGGAGGACGCGCCATGAGAGTGATCACCGGGATCGCAAAGGGCAGGCGGCTGGAGGAGCTGCCCGGCCTGTCCACACGCCCCACCACCGACCGGGTGAAGGAGGGGCTGTTCAGTGCCATCCAGTTCGACATTGAGGGCAGGCGGGTGCTGGATTTGTTCGCCGGCACCGGTCAGCTGGGCGTGGAAGCGCTCAGCCGCGGGGCGGCCTTCTGCGACTTTGTGGACAGCGCCCCGGCGGCGTTGAAGGTGACAAGGCGCAACGTGAGCGCCTGCGGGTTTGAGGACCGCTCCGCCTTTCACGGAAAGGACTTTTCCGCCTTTCTGGGCCGCGCCCGGGAGAAGTACGGCCTGGTCTTTCTGGACCCACCCTATGCCTCGGGAAATCTGGAACGCGCACTGGAGCGCATCGCGGCGATTGACATTGTAACAGGAAATGGTATAATAGTGTGCGAAAGCCCGGTGGAGCATACGCTGCCCGCCCTGCCGGATTCCTATGAACAGGGCGGCGAATACCGGTACGGCAAAATCAAGGTGACCATTTACCGCAGGAGGGCATGATCCATGAGACGCGCTATCTACCCCGGCAGCTTTGACCCGGTGACGCTGGGCCATCTGGACGTCATCAAGCGCGCCGCCGCCATTTTTGACGAGCTCATCGTCTGCGTCAGCGTCAATTCCGCCAAGGATGGCGGGCTGTTTTCCCCGGAGGAGCGGGTGGAGCTGATCCGCCGGGTGACGGAGGAGCTGCCCAACGTGCGGGTGGACTGCTCCAGGGAGCTGGTGGCGGACTACGCCAAGCGCAACCGGGCCAGGGTGCTGGTGAAGGGGCTGCGGGCGGTGTCCGACTATGAATCGGAGATACAGATGGCCATGATCAACGCCAAGCTGAACGCCAGGCTGGACACGGTATTCCTCTACACCCGGCCCAAGTACGCCTATCTCAGCTCTACCGTGGTGAAGGAGCTGGCCAGGTATGGTGCGGATTTGTCCGACTTTGTCCCCCGGCAGATTATCGAGCAGGTGCGGGCCAAGGTGGCGGACAGCGCCGGGCAGTAGATGGGATGGAACGCACGTCGGAAACGCTAAGGAGATAAGGAGAGATCAGAATATGGCGACTGCCGTAGATGAACTGCTGGATATGCTTTTTGATATGATCGACGAGGCAAAAAATGCTGCCTTCAGCGGCGACAAGTGCGTGATCGACCGGGACAAGGCGCTGGATCTCATTGAGGACGCAAAAAAGCAGCTCCCGGTGGACCTGGCCGAAGCTCGGAAAATTCTCAGCGCCCGCAACGAGTATCTGGCCGCCGCCAAACGGGAGGCGGAGGAGATCCGCAAGCGGGCGGAGATTGAGGCCAATCAGATGGTGAGCGAGGCCCCGGTGATGAATCAGGCTCGCCAGAAGGCGCGGGAGATCGTGGCCCATGCCGAGGCGGAGGCGAAAAAAACCTGCCGGGAGACCAACGAATACTGTGTGGACCTGCTGCGGCGCACCGAGGATGCCCTGGCCTCCGCCCACGCGGAGATGCGCCAAGTACATAACCAGTTCCGCTCCGGCATGGGAGGGGGGACCAGTTCTTCCTCCTCCGGGCAGTCCGGCGGCAGCCGGATGTACGATGCCGAGGCGGATATGTGAGCCCCAAAAAGAGAACGATGGAATTTTGCCCTGCCGCCGAGTGTGCGGCAGGGCTTTTTTGCGCCCTGCAGGATATGGAGAAAGGCCCGGAAACGGTTCCAGCAGAGAGAGTATGCAAAAAGGAAACGAATAGCCGTTCGATAAAAATCTGCTGTCAGAACCCGAAAAGAGGGGGAATTCGCCGAAAAAAAGTTCTTGCAATTTATGGGTGGGTCCTGTATACTGAAAAGCACAATGGAGTGAAATGGAGGAGAAGAACCATTTCATGGAGTGGAATGGAGGGATACGGGATGACTGGCACCTATGAGCACAGCATTGACAACGCCGGTCGTCTCATTGTGCCCTCCAAGCTGCGGGATAAGCTGGGGTCCGCATTCTATCTGGCGGTGGGGGTGAAGGAGAACCTGACCCTGTATCCCATGGAGACCTGGGACAAGCTGCGCGCGCGGGTGTCCGAGCTGTCCACCACCAACGCGGCGGCCATGGACCTGTTTTTTGCCAGCGCACAGCTGTGTGAGGCGGACAAGCAGTGGCGTTTTCAGATTCCCTCCTACTTGAAGGATTACGCCAAAATCGACCGGGACGTGGTGGTCACCGGCAATAACGACCGGGCCCAAATCTGGAGTGCGGACAACTGGAAGGCCAAGACCCAGCAGCAGCTCAATCCTGAGACCATTGCCAACCTGATGAAGAACCTGGGGATTTGATATGGAATATACCCATAAGCCGGTGCTTTTAAATGAGTGCCTGGACGCTCTGAGCGTCCGACCGGACGGCGTATATGTGGACGGAACTCTTGGCCGGGCTGGCCACTCCCGGGAGATCGCCAAGCGGTTGACCGCCGGGCGCCTCATCGCCATTGACCGGGACAAGGCGGCCTTGGACGAGGCGCCCCACCGCCTGGAAGGATACATGGACCGAGTGACCCTGGTGCGGGGAAACTTCGGGGACCTGACGGAAATTCTGGCCGGGCTGGGCGTCGATGGGGTGGATGGGATGCTGTTTGATCTGGGGGTGTCCTCCCCTCAGCTGGATGACGGCAGCCGGGGCTTTTCCTACCTTCAGGATGCGCCGCTGGATATGCGCATGGACCAGTCCGCGCCCCTGACTGCCCGGGACGTGGTGAACGGCTGGGATCAGGAGGAGCTGCGCCGCATTCTGTGGCAGTACGGTGAGGAGCGCTATTCCGGCCTCATCGCCGCCGCCATTGTCCGAGAGCGGGCGAGGGCGGCCATCGAGACCACCGGACAGCTGGCGGAGCTCATCCGCTCGGCCATGCCCGCCAAGGCGAGGAGGGAGAAGCAGCACCCCGCCAAGCGCTCCTTCCAGGCCATCCGCATTGCGGTGAACGATGAGCTGGGCGAGGTGGAGCGGATGCTGGAGGGGGCGTGGAAGGCGCTGAATCCCGGCGGGCGGTTGGCTGTGATCTCGTTTCACTCCCTGGAGGACCGGCTGGTGAAAACCGCTTACGCCCAGTGGGCGAAGGGGTGCACCTGTCCGCCGGATTTTCCGGTGTGCGTGTGCGGCAAAACCCCCAGGGTGAGGCTTGTGGGCAAGCGGCCCATCACCGCATCGGAGCAGGAGCTGGAGGAGAACCCCCGCGCCCGCAGCGCCAAGCTCCGAGTGGCGGAAAGACTTTCGCGTTAGGACCCTGCGGACACCGCTGCGGGGGCGTGGACCAAGGACAAAGGAGAGTGCCCCATGGCAAGTGAGCGCAGGAACAGCAGCAGCAGAAAATACCGCACCTATGGCAGCGTGGCTTATCAGCCGGAGTTTGAACAGGCGCCGGCACACGCGCCTTCCCGGCGGGGACAGCGGGCGGGCAATCCCGTCCGCCGCCCGGAGCAGCCCAGGCGGCCGCAAATCCGGCCCCGCAGACAGCCTGTTGTCCGCCCCAGCGTACAGGTTCGCACCCAGAGCGCTGTGGCGCCCTTTGCGGTGGTGGGCATTTTTGCGGTGCTGGTGTGCGCGCTGCTGCTGGTGGTGAGCAGCGCGAAGCTGGCGGTGCTGAACAACGATATTGTGAATCTGCGCTCCGACCTGCTCAGCCTCCAGGACGAGGGGCAGCGGCTTCAGGCGAAGTACGAGCTGGTTTTTGATCTGGAGGCCATTGAAAAGCAATTCCTCTCCAATGGCTCCATGGTGCGGGCGGGAGCGGGCCAGACCGTGTACCTGGACCTGTCCGCCGAGGACAGCGTGGTCTACTACGACGGGGCCGGGGATGGCCTGTCCGCCCTGCTCCAGCGGGCGGAGAACTACCTTTCCAATTTGCTGTCATAAACGGGCCGGAGAGGGACATAAACTGCGTATAGAGAAACATCAGGGCGCGAGGAATACGACAGTTTCCCGCGCCCTATTTCCCATATCTGAGGATTCAGGAGCGAAGGCCTATGCAGGTTCAAAAGCAAAAGCCCCACCGGGGCGACCACGGCAGGAGCAACCGCAGCCTGTTCCGGCGTACGATTTTTCTCATGGTGACATTGGGAGTGGTTCTGTTTATCCCCCTGATTGCCCAGCTCTATAAGCTGCAGATCACGGAGCACAGCTACTGGGATGAGCGGGCGGCCAACCAGCAGAGAAATGATGTGGCCGTCAGCGCCAGCCGGGGGACCATCTATGACCGGGAGGGCAGGACCATGGCCATGTCCGCCACCGTCTATAAGCTGATTTTGTCCCCCAGGGGAGTGTACGGTTCGGTGAAGGAGGAGGACTACAAGACAGAGAGCGAATACCGCCAGGCTCTGCGTGACAAGCGGGAGATGATTGTGGATTGGCTGGCGGATACCTTTGACTATGACGAGGAGTGGCTCTGGGCGCGGATGGAGAACACGGGCAACGCCTATGTGGAGGTGGCCACGGAGCTGGAGGAGGAGGACGCGGAAAAGGTCCGGGAGTTTGTACAGAAAAACAGGCTTTCAGAGCAGCTCTACCTCACCCCCAACAGCAAGCGGTATTATCCCTATTCCTCCGTGGCCTCCCATGTGCTGGGCTATATGTCCAAAAATGAAAACAGCGGAGACAATAAGGTGGGCGCCATGGGGATTGAGGCGCTGTATGAGGACGCCCTGTCCGGCGAGCGGGGCCGCGTTGTGACCTCCAAAAACGGCCACGGCATGGAGATGATTTCCGGCTACGAGATGTATTTCGACGCCCAGGACGGCTGCAACCTGACCCTCACCCTGGACGAGCGCATTCAGGCCATGCTGGAACAGACCATGGAGGAGGGCATCGCCACTTACGACGTGAAAAATGGGGCCTTTGGCATCGTGATGGAGCCCAAGACCGGGGCAATCCTGGCCATGGCCAGTACCCCGGATTTCGACCCCAACCACTACGCCGCCATCGTCAATGAGGAGTTGGCTGCGGAGTTGGAGGCCATAGCGGCGGAAAAGGGGGAGGACAGCGACGAGTACACGGCCGCCCGGAGGGAGGCCCGGGATAAGCAGTGGCGCAACCGGGCGCTGGCGGACGCCTACGAGCCGGGATCCGTGTTCAAGCCCATCACCGTGGCCATGGCCTTGGAGGAGGGCTACGTCACCCTGAACGACCGCTTTTACTGCGGCGGCTCCAAGGTGGTGGTGCCAGGCACCCAGCCCGTGCACTGCCACAAGCACACCGGCCACGGGAACCAGACCCTCACAGAAGCGGTGGAGAACTCCTGCAACGTGGCGCTGATGGACATTGGTCTGAGAATGGGTCCGGAGATCATGTGGAAATACTTCAATGACTTCGGCCTGCGCTCCAGCACCGGCATCGACCTGGTGGGGGAGGGCACGCAGGTGTTTTGGCCGGAGGAGCAGTTCAAAGGCCCCACGGGCACTATGTCGGTGGCCATCTCCTCCTTTGGCCAAACCATGAAGGTCACTCCCATCCAGATGATCACCGCCTTTGCCGCCGTCATCAACGGCGGACATCTGCTGGAGCCTTACCTGGTACAGTCCATCACCGACAGCGACGGGGGCACGGTGTATTACCACGAGACCTCTGAGGTGCGCCAGGTCATTAGCGAGACCACCTCCGACACCGTCCGGAGCATTTTGGAGAGCGTGGTGGCCAACGGTTCGGGCCATAACGCCAGCATGGCTGGCTACCGCATCGGCGGCAAGACGGGCACCTCGGAGAAGCGGGACGAGGAAGGGGACGATGTGATCTGCTCCTTCATGGGCTTCGCCCCGGCGGACGATCCCCAGGTGCTGGTGCTGCTGGCCTATGACTCGCCCAGGCGCTCGTCGCCGGGCTCCAACTACACCGCGTCGGGCACCTATATCAGCGGCGGCAATATCACCGCCCCGATGGCGGGGTCGCTGATTGCCAGCATTCTGGACTATATGGGTGTGGAGAAGCAGTACAGCGAGGGCGAGCTGGCCGGTGCGGAGGATACCTTGATGCCCCGCGTCATCGGCAGCGAGCTGACGGTGGCCAAGGGCACGCTGCAAAATACCGGGTTCAATGTGCGCACCGTGGGAACGGGAAGCATTGTCACCGGGCAGCTGCCCTCCCCCGGCGTGTCCATCCCCGGCGGGTCCACGGTGGTGCTGTATCTGGACGAGACGGTGCCGGAGGAGCAGGTGGAAACGCCTAATTTGATGGGCGTAAGCCCGACCAAGTGCAAGGAGACGCTGGAGGAGATGGGGCTGTTCCTGCGGGCCACCGGCGTGGCGGACTACAACGATCCCAGCGTGGTTGCGGCGGGACAGTCGATTGACGGGGGGACGATGGTGTCCCCGGGCACAGTTGTGGAGGTGCGCTTTGTCAGCAGTATCAACTATGGCGACCAATAATAGCCGGTGGCGGACGCCGGTGGCGGTGGTGGGGCGGGGCGGCACGCTGACGGCCCAGCTGCTTCGAAAGCTGCTGCCCCACCCGGTGGTGGAGCTCACTCCCTGCCAGGCGGCGGCCTTTGAGCGGCCCTGCCGGGCGGTGGTGGTGGAGAACTTCGACCAACCGGCCCAGAGGGGCTTGAGCGGCTGCGCCGCGGCTCGGTGGGCGCTGTCCCGCCGGGCGCCGGTGACGGTGGTGGGCCTGGACGAGCCGGAGGGCCGCCGCTTTGCCGCAGCCTGCGGTGGGCTGGTGTACGCCTACTCCGACGGCAGGCCCCAGGCGGATTTGACCGCGAAAAATGTCCGCCTACGGGGGGAGCGGTTGGAGTTTGAGGTGTTGGCCGGCCAGGAGCTGATGCGGGTAAGGGTGCGCGCGGGGGAGGAGCCCCGGCTGTACGACCATCTGGCCGCCTTGGCGGGGGCCCTGGCCCTGGGCCTACCGCTGAACGATGCGGTGGAGCGCCTGAATGGAAGCTGACGAGAGAGAATTGGGAATACGAAAGAGGAGAGGTAGGAAATATGACAATGCGGATTTTGTTGGCGGCATTGACCGCCTTTGTGGTCTCGGCAGTGGTGGGATGGTTTCTCATACCTGCGCTGCGGGCGCTGCACGCGGGGCAGTCCATCAAGGAGATCGGCCCCAACTGGCACAAAAGCAAGGAGGGCACCCCCACTATGGGCGGCATAATGTTCATCGCGGCCATCATCGTGTCGGTGCTGATTTTCGGCTGGCAGGACATCGCCCAGGGCAGCTGGCAGGCGCTGTTTGTGCTGGGCTTCGCCCTGGTGTGCGGTGCCATCGGCTTCATTGACGATTACGCCAAAATCCGCCGGCACGAGAACACCGGCCTCACCGCCGGGTGGAAGTTCCTGCTCCAGCTGGCGGCGGCCATCGCCTTTTTGGCTCTGCTTCGGTGGAGCGGCCACCTCACGCCCAATCTGTATATCCCCTTTGTCAACGTGACCCTGCCGCTGCCCTGGGGGGCATATCTGGTGTTTGCCGCCTTTGTGATGGTGGGCTGCGTCAACGCGGTGAATCTCACCGACGGGCTGGACGGCCTGGCAGGCAGCGTGACGCTGGCGGTGGCGGTGTTCTTTGTGGTGCTGGCCAAATGGTGGGAGTTCGGCGCCATTGGCATTTTCGCCGGGGCGCTGGCAGGGGGGCTGCTGGGCTTCCTGCTGTACAATTTTTATCCGGCGAAGGTGTTCATGGGGGATACGGGCTCCCTGTTCCTGGGGGGCGCGGTGTGCGCCATGGCCTTTGCCTTAGACGTGCCGCTGGTGCTGGTGTTTGTGGGTGTCATCTACATCGCCGAGACCATGAGCGACATCATCCAGATAGGTTATTTCAAGCTCACCCACGGCAAGCGGATTTTCCGCATGGCCCCGCTGCACCACCATCTGGAGCTGGGCGGTTGGAACGAGGTGCGCATTGTGCTCACCTTCACGGGAATTACGGTGGCGTTCTGCCTACTGGCCTTTGTGGGCGTGATGTATCGCTACGCGATTTAAGTGCAGAGAAGCGCGAGCGCAGGCGCGCCACCCCGGATGGACCGGAGCGAGGATGAGCGCAGGCCCGCGCAGCGGGCCGGAGACCGTTCCCCGGCGCAAAGCGTGAAACGCCAATGTTTCACGTGAAACATCAGTTCTATAAATGGAGGAGGGGATGCCGATGGCTCGAAAAGCAAAGCGGGACTTGACCATTGAGCAGCAGCTGGCCAGAGGGCCCATTGACCTGCCGTTTTTGGCGCTGGTGCTCTTGCTGGCCGCAGTGGGATTGATTATGGTGCTGTCCGCCTCCTATATTTCCGCCATGTATAACCTGGACCCGGCCATTAACACCGAGGGAGACCCGCTGTATTATTTCAAGCGGCAGTTTGTTTTCGCGGTAATGGGTGTGGCCGCCATGTTCGTCATCTCCAAGATCGACTATCAGCATTTTCGCTGGATGTCCATCTTTGTGCTGGCGGCGTCGGTGGTGCTGATGCTGTTGGTGTTCACCCCCCTGGGGCGCAGCGGCGGCGGCGCGCGGCGGTGGGTCAACATTTTAGGCATTCGCTTCCAGCCGTCGGAAATCGCTAAAATC
>CAJULM010000066.1 GCA_910587285.1 uncultured Oscillospiraceae bacterium
CCGCCCAGGAACACAATCTTGCCCTTCAGCTCCCGGCCTTGGGTGAGGCCGGCCACGGTCTGATCCACCACCGTCTGGAAAATGGAGGCGGCCACGTCCTCTTTTCGTCCGCCTTGATTAAGTATGGGCTGGATGTCGCTCTTGGCGAACACGCCGCAGCGGGAGGCGATGGGATAAATTTTTTCGTGCTTGAGGGAGAGCTCATCCAGCTCGTTTACCGTCACATTCATGAGCGTGGCCATCTGGTCGATGAAGGCTCCGGTGCCTCCGGCGCAGGAGCCGTTCATCCGCTCCTCCAGCGCACCGCCGAAAAAGATGATCTTGGCGTCCTCGCCGCCCAGCTCGATGACTGCGTCGGTGTCCGGGATATAGGCGTTCACCGCGGCGGCGGTGGCGTACACCTCCTGCACAAAGTCCAGCCCCGCAGCCTTGGCCACGCCCAGGCCGGCGGAGCCGGTGACCACCAGGCGCACGTTTTTACCCCGCAGCATATCCGCGATGGAATACAAAGTCTCGCAGGCCCGCTCCCGGGCCTTGGAGTAGTGCCGCTCGTAGGAGCGAAACAACAGCTTGTTCTCCTCGTCCAGCACCACTACCTTGACGGTGGTGGAGCCGATATCAATGCCGACACGCAGAATCATAAGGGTCCTCCTGTTGCCGCGCCCGCTTTTGGCGGCGCGGCGCTCATGTTGAAAGCTCAATCAATCAAAGTTCAGCAAATATTATAGCGGGGTAATATGCTTTTTTCAATAGAATATTTATGAACGCTTGCCGGGTTTCGACAAAAGCGGACCACTGTGAAGGGTCACAGTGATCCGCCAATTATCTGCCGGACTGGAACGGCGATATCACGCTTTACCTGCTCGCAGCGCACGGCTTCGCTGCGTCCGCGCCGCTCACGACGGTGCAGCGCTTCCTAAACCGCACTTTTCCGGGAAATACACCTGATACCAGATGAGGAAGGACAGCACCGTGTACAGCTTGCGGTGGGTGCGCTCCTTGCCGGAGTAGTGGCGGTCCAGCAGGTCCAGCAGGTACTTTTGGTCGAAGAATTCCGCCACATAGTCCTGGCCGATGAGGTCCTTGGCCCAGTTGTAGTACTTCTCCTCCCGCAGCCAGGCGATGAAGGGGACGGGGAAGCCCTTTTTGTCCCGTTTCACCCAGTCGTCGGGGAGCAGGGGCACCGCCGCCATGCGCAGGGGGTACTTGGTCATGGTCTTGCCCCGCATCTTCTGGCTGCTGGGGATAGCCCGGGCCACCGCCCACACCTCCCGGTCCAGATAGGGCACCCGCAGCTCCAGGGAGTGGGCCATGGTCATGCGGTCGGCCTTGCGGAGAATGTCCAGCGGCTGCCACAGGTGCAGGTCCAGGTACTGCATTTTCGTGAGGTCGTCCGCGCCCTCAACGGCTTGGAAGTAGGGCTCGGTCACATCGTGCCAGGTGAGCTCACTGCGGTAAGCGGGGGCGAGCACCCGCTGGGCTTCGTCATTGTCGAAGATGAACGCCTGGCCCACGAAGGTCTCGTCGATGCTCTTGGCGGCTTTGGTGAGGAAGCCCTGGCCGTGGAAGGGGGCCCGCTTGGCCGCCCAGCGGGCCACAGTCTTCCGCAAGGCCGAAGGAGCTTTGCGATATAACCGATAAGGTTTGGTGGTGTGGTAGGTGATATAGCCGCCGAATAGCTCGTCCGCCCCCTCGCCGGACAGCACCACCTTCACGTCCTTGGCGGCCAGCTGGGACAGGAAGTACAGCGGCACGGTGGACAGGTTGGCGTTTGGCTCGTCGGCATAGTACTGGATGGCGGGCAGGGCGCTAAAAAATTCCTCCGCCGAGATGGTTTTGGAGATGTTGCGCAGGCCCAGCTCCTCGCACAGCGCCTTGGCCTCCCCCGTCTCGTCGAAATCCTTGTTGGCGAAGCCCACGGAGTAGGTCTTGTCCGGCCGGGATAGGGCGGCAATCACGCTGGAGTCGATGCCGCCGGACAGGAAGGAGCCCACCTCCACGTCGCTGATCTCATGGGCCCTCACCGATTCAGTGACGACCTCCCGGATTTGCGCCGCCCGCTGTTCCAGGGGCATATGCTCCGGGGCAAAGGAGAAGGAGTGGTAGGAGGCAAACTCCGTGCGCCCCTCCCGGTGAATGAAATAGTGGCCGGGGAGGAGCCGGTACACCCCCTTGAAAAAGGATTCGTTCAGGGCGGAGTACTGGAAGGTGAGATAGAGCTTCAGGGCGTTGGGGTTGAGCTCCTTTTGGAAGCCAGGGTGGGGGAGAAAGCTCTTGCACTCCGAGCCGAAGAAAAACAGCTCCCCCATCTGGGCATAGTAGAAGGGCTTGATGCCGAAGGGGTCCCGGGCGCCGAACAGCTCCCTCTTTTCCTTGTCCCAGATGACGAAGGCAAACATACCCCGCAGCTTTTTCAGCACCTCCGGCCCCCACTCCATGTAGCCGTGGAGCACCACCTCGGTGTCGCAGTCGGTGCGAAAGCTGTGGCCGGCGGCGGTCAGCTCCCCGCGCAGCTCCCGGAAGTTGTAGGTCTCCCCGTTGTAGGCGATGACATACCGCCCGTCGGGGCTGACGATGGGCTGCTGGCCCTTCTCCAAGTCGATGATGGACAGCCGCCGGTGGGCGATGGCGCAGCGCTCGTCCACATAGTGGCCCTCGCCGTCGGGGCCCCGGTGGCGGATGGCGTCTCCCATGGCGCGCAGGGCCGTTTTGTCGGGGGTGGCCGAGCGGGTCACAAAGCCGGTAAAACCGCACATAAAAGCAATCCTCCAATTTGTAGGATAGGAATTTAAAAATCATTCACCATCTTAGAATAAAGCTTGGCGGGGGAAATGTCAACTGCCGTTGGAAAATCGAGGGTGGAAAAATGCGCGCAGGTGTGGTAAGATGGGAGGCGGCCGCGCCGGGGGAGGAGCGGTCGGAGGTATTTTTATGAATGAGTTGTGGAAAAAACGCCTGCCGTTTCTGTGCGCCGCGGCCGGAGGCGCGCTGCTGGCGGGGGCGGTGTGGGCCTGTTTGTCGCTGGAGCGGGGCGGCAGGGCGGATCACATCACGCTGGCGGCGGCACTGCTAATCCTGGCGGAGCTGGCGCTGCTGCTCCTCCGGCGGGAAGGCTGCCGGCTGGACACGCTGCTGGTGATGCTGCTGCCCATTGGGGCGGCTATGCTGGTCCGGGCGCTGTGCCTGGACTACGCCAGCCTGGATTATCAGGACTTTCTGCACCACTGGTACGTCTATTTTCAGGAAAATGGCGGTTTTGCCGCCATCGCGGGCAGCGTGGGGGACTACAACGTGCCCTACCTCTATTTCATGGCCGCCATCTCCTATTTGAGTGTGCCGGACCTGCATCTCATCAAGCTGTTCTCCATCCTGTGGGATGTTGTGCTGGCTTGGGGCTGTCTGCGGCTGGTCCGTTCCCTCGTGAGGGAACGGCAGGGGAGCACAGCTCCCCTGATCGCCTTTGGCGCGGCGCTGCTGCTGCCCACGGTGGTGCTCAACGGGGCATATTGGGGCCAGTGCGACGCCGTTTATGCCGCGCTGTGCGTCCACGCCGCCGCCCTGGCCGTGGAGGAACGGGGGAGCGCCTCGGCCGCGCTGATGGGGTTGGCCTTTTCCTTCAAGCTCCAGAGCATTTTTGTGCTCCCCCTGTGGGGGGTGCTGTGGCTGGGGGGACGGGTAAAGTTCCGGCAGCTGTGGGCCTTTCCCCTGGCCTATCTGGGGGCGGCTCTGCCCGCGCTGCTGCTGGGTAAGCCCCTGGGGGACATTGTGGGCGTCTATTTCCAGCAGATGGGGGAGTATCCCCGCTTGGTGCTCAACGCGCCGTCGGTATATCAGTTTATCCCCTATGGACTGGACGTAAACCAAGGGCTGGCCGCCCGGCTGGGGATTGTGGCGGCGGGAGCCCTGGTGCTGGCTCTGCTGGCGCTGGGCTTTCGGCTGAGGGGACGGCTGGACCGGGAGTGCGTCATGACGATAGCGGTGGTGCTGTGCGTCGGCGTGCCCTTTCTTCTGCCCCATATGCACGAGCGGTACTTTTTTCTGGCCGATGTGTTCACGCTGTGCTGGGCCTGTGCCAACGTCCGGCGGATCCCGGCGGCGGTGCTGGCGGAAGGGGCCTCCCTGGCCAGCTACTGCGTTTATCTGCGGCTGAAATATAATCTGATGCTTCGCCTGGGTCCGGCCCGGTTTGTGATGGGGCTGGAGGCGCTGGCCGTGCTGGGAGCGCTGGTATTCTCCCTGTGGGTGCTGGCGGAGCAGGCGGGGAAAACGGTGAGGAGGAAAACGGTATGAAGTTCGTGTCCTGGAACGTGAACGGCCTGAGGGCCTGCCTGAAAAAAGGGTTTGCGGAATCGGTGCTGGCGCTGGACGCCGATTTTATCTGCCTCCAGGAGACCAAAATGGAGCGGGGGCAGGCGGAGGTGGAGCTGCCCGGTTACCATGAGTTCTGGAATTCGGCGGACAAGAAGGGATACTCGGGCACCGCCATTTTTGCCCGGACGGAGCCCCTGTCCGTCTCCTACGGCATGGATGTGGAGAAGCATGACCACGAGGGGCGGCTCATCACCCTGGAATATCCCGAGTTCTGGCTGGTGAACTGCTACACCCCCAACGCCCAGAGCGAGCTGGCCCGCATCGGCTACCGCATGGAGTGGGAGGACGATCTGCTGGACTATCTCAAGAGTCTGGACAGAACAAAGCCGGTGGTGTACTGCGGGGACCTGAATGTGGCCCATGAGGAGATCGACCTGAAGAACCCCAAGACCAACCGGGGAAACGCCGGGTTCTCCGACCAGGAGCGGGGGGCCATGACCCGGCTGCTGGGCGCGGGGTTTACGGACACCTTCCGCCTGCTCTACCCGAACCAGGAGGGGGCGTACTCCTGGTGGAGCTACCGCTTCAAGGCGCGGGAGAAGAACGCGGGATGGCGCATCGACTACTTCATCGTGTCCCACAGGCTGGGGGAGCGGGTGGAGCAGGCCGCCATTCACCCGGATATCCAGGGCAGCGACCACTGCCCGGTGTCGTTGATTTTGAAATAGTTTCCAGAAAAAAGGGCTTCTCTTTTGCGGAAAAGCGGGCAAGCTAAAGCCGCGAAGGAGGGATTCCAAATGCGAATGGATAAAAAAACGGTTTTACCCATCGCCGGGGCCACCATGGCGGTGGGCGCGGCGGCGCTGGGCATGATGATGATGCCCAAGAAGAAAAAGCAGTCCGCCCAGAAGGCGGCGGGCAAGGCCATCAAAGCGGTGGGCGAAGTGGTGGAGCACCTGGACCGCTCGCTGAAGATGTAAGCAGTGCGTCTGAGCCGTCGCGAACAGCGGGCTAAGCTCGGAGCGAAGGGAAACGCCTAAGGAGGGCCAACGGCCCGGATGGGTTTTCCCGCAGTCGGAGAGCTTAGAACCGCGTTGTGAGCAGGCGAAGCGTATCTACTAAGAGCATCTGTAGGACATCTGCGGGGCAGAGGGGCGTTTCCTATGGGAACGCCCCTTTTCCGCAAGACTTTTTGAAAAAACGGTTGATAAATTCTGCCGGACATGGTAAAATACAGTTCGACTTGCTGCAGCGCCTCGGCGTGCGGCAAGGCCGCGATAGTTGGGGAGATAGCGGTGCCCTGTACCTGCAACCCGCTACAGCAGGGATGAATCCCGGTCCCCGGAGGCAGGATGTGCCGCCTGCCCCATATAAGCAGCGATGATGGATCGGTCCTGCGCAACGCGTCCCCGTGAACCGTGTCAGGCGGGGAACCGAGCAGCACTAAGCGGACAGACGGGTGTGCCGCGGGGCTGCCGATCCTGAGCCGGCTGTATGGGTAACGGGCATATGCTGTTCTTCAAAGGCCGGTTCGCGGTCTTGTTGTGCGCCGAAGCGCGAGGGCAGGCCGGCAGGTCCGGATGGACCGGAGCGAGGACGAGCGCAAGCCCGCGCAGCGGGCTGGAGACCAGTCCGAGACGGAGGGAAGCCGGACCGTAAGCCGGCCCAGCGCGAGCGTGATCAAGAAGCGTGAGTGTAGGCGCATAGGGGAGCTTGGAGCGAAGCGAAAGCAAAAGCCCAGGGACCACAGTGTGGGAGTGGGTTTTGCTTGAGTCGTAGCGAAAGCGACCCGGCCATGCGCCCAGCGCGAGCGTGATCCAAAAGCGCGAGGGCAGGCCGGCAGGTCCAAATGGATGGAGGCGCAGTGCGGGAGAAGCGCTGCGCATTTTTTATTTGAGGTGGCTTTTTATGTATCAGGCGCTGTACCGCAAGTGGCGGTCCAAGACCTTTGACCAGGTGGTGGGGCAGGACCATGTCACCCGGACCCTGAAGCAGCAGGTGGCGTCTGGCCGCCTGTCTCACGCCTACCTGTTCACCGGCACCCGGGGGACGGGCAAGACCAGCTGCGCCAAGCTGCTGGCCCGGGCGGTGAACTGCGAAACCCCCCGGGAGGGCAACCCCTGCAATGCGTGCCCCGCCTGCCTGGGGATTTTGAACGGCTCGATTTTGGACGTGCTGGAGCTGGACGCCGCCTCCAACAACGGCGTGGACGATATCCGCGCCATTTTGGACGAGGCGGTTTACACCCCCGCCACGGTGAAAAAGCGGGTGTACATTGTGGACGAGGTCCATATGCTGTCCACCCAGGCGTTCAACGCCCTGCTCCAGATTTTGGAGGAGCCGCCGGAGCACCTGATGTTCATTCTGGCCACCACTGAAATTCACAAGGTGCCCGCCACCATTAAGAGCCGGTGCCAGCAGTTCTCGTTCAAGCGCATCCACCCTGCGGATATCGCCGCCCATCTGCTGCGGGTGTCTGAGGAGGAGGGCATCGCCCTCACCGACGGGGCCGCCGCTCTGGTGGCCCGCTTGGCCGACGGCGGAATGCGGGACGCCCTTTCCCTGCTGGACCAGTGCTCCGGCGCGGGGGAGGCGGTGGATGAGGAGCGGGTGCTGTCCAGCCTGGGGCTGGCGGGCAATCTGGAGGCCGCCGCCCTGCTGCAAAGCGCGGTGGAGGGGGATACGTCCGCCGCCCTGGAGCGCCTGGACCGGCTGTACGCCGGGGGCAAGGAGATGACTGCCCTGGCGGGGGAGCTGTCCGCCCTGGTGCGGGACCTTTTGGTGCGCAAAACCGCCCCCCGGACCGGGGGGGCGCTGATGACCGGCGGCTTTGACGGGGAGACCATGAAAAAGCTGTCCGCCGGGCTGGACGTGCCCCGGCTGGCCCAGATGCTGGGCCGCCTTCAGAGGACGGCGGCGGAGCTGGCCCGCTCGGCCAACCGCCGCACCGACATGGAGCTGTGCCTGCTGGCCCTGTGTGACCCCGCGCTGGATGACTCCCCCGCCGGGCTGAACGCCCGGCTGACCCGGTTGGAGCAGGGGGGCGGGGCCCCGGCGGCGGGGAGTGGAGCGCCCGCGGCGAAGCGGGAGCCCGTTCGGAAGGAGCCGCCTGCGGCGGACAGGCCGCCGAGGGAGGAGGAGCCGACGCGGGAGGAGCCCCCCATTCCCCAGGAGCCCTCGCTGCCGGAGGAGGAGCCGGTGCGGGAGGAACCGTCTGCGCCCGTGGAGGAGAGACGCACACCCGCCCCGCCGGCTGGCGGCCATTGGCCGGGCTGGAGCGCCTTCTGCGCCCAGCTGAAGGGGATGCTGGCAGTGAGCGATTTTACCTTTGTGAATAACGCGGCCATGACGCAGGGGCGTTGGGACGGGCGGGAGCTGACCCTTTGGGCCGCCAACGATTTTCTGCGGGATATGCTGGACAAAACGTCCATCACCCGGCCTGTGACGGAGTTGCTCCAGCGCGTCACCGGCGTTCCGGCCCGGGTGAGCGTAAAGGTGGGCGCCGCGCCGCCGGAAGGGGCGGCTGAGGAGCCGGCTGGAATGGATGCGCTGGATGCATTTCTGGCCCAGGGCGGCAGCAATATTACAGTGGAGTAGCCCTGGCAGGAGAAGGGCGAATACATGATATAGTCCAGTGGTATGAAGTCAAGGGTGATTGAAGGAAAAATTCAGAGGAAAACA
>CAJULM010000067.1 GCA_910587285.1 uncultured Oscillospiraceae bacterium
TTGAACGCACAATAAATTGTGCGGCTGCGCGTCCCTTTGGGACGCTTTTTTGTCGGGCCTGCGGCCCTCCCGGACGATGGGAACGGTCAGCGTTCCTCCCGGCGTTCCGCCTCAATGTCCGCCTCGGATTTATCGTAACCCATTAGGCGGTCCACGTTGGCCTTGACCGTCAGCAGTTCCTTCCGTTCATCACGCGCCCTGCGGTACTCGGCGTAGGCGGACTTCTTCTCCGCCAGGAGCGCGGCGTACTCGGCCTGCAAGCTCTTGACCGTGGGCAGCTTTTTCAGCCCGGATTCATCGAAAAATTTCTTTGCCGCCTGATGCAGCAGTATGTCGCTCTCATGCTCGACCTTAAATTTTTTCGAGTACCCGGCCTTGCGGTAGGCCACATACACATCGCGGGTCTTGGCATAGTTGATGATGTGAGTTTTCATCACGGCAATCTCCGCCATGCGCTGCTCCGCCGCCTTGATCTTCCCGGACAGCTCGGCATAGCGGGCGGAGGCATCCGCCGCCTTTGCTTTGAGGTCGGCGTAGTCCAGCAGCCCATGCTCCGTCAGGTAATTCATGGTCTGCGCCATCTGCTTCAAGTTGAACACGCTGGCCCACCGCGCATAGCCCGCGCCCTTCCCAGCCTGGAGTTTGGCCTGGATGTTCACCAGCAGATTCACCTTCGGGGGATCTGCCCGGTGGACATTTTTCGCGCCAGAGGTGTGCGTCCGTTTCCCGGCCAGAACATCCAGCAGGGCGGGAATATCGTACTCCGCCCCCAGGCTGTCAGCGTCCAGCCGGACAAATTTTTTCTGTCCCGGCGCTCTCAGCCGGATGGCCTTTCCCCGTGGCGATACCTCAATGCCCGCCTCGCCCAGCAGCTTCAGCAGCCCATCCAGGTCAGCGGGCTTTTGGGCGAGGGCGGCGTCGATTATCATGCGCAGCCGGTCCCGGTGGCAGGGCGGTTTGGTGCCCAGCCACTTGTCATAGCTCCTGCCCCGGCCCTTGGGATGCTCCACGATGGAGTACCCGTTTTCGATGCAGATGGTGTCACTGAGCCTCCGCACCGCCCGCCCCGAACCGAGGAAGTCCCGGAATTTCCGGCTGTGATCCAGGCTGGTGGAGTTCCAGATGATGTGATTATGGATGTGGTGGCGGTCAATATGGGTGCAGACGATGTAAGCATGGTTCCCCTTGGTGAAGCGGCGGGCCAGCTCACAGCCCAGGCGGTTGGCTTCCTCCGGCGTGATCTCGCCGGGGACGAAGGACTGCCGAATGGAGTAGGCAATCACATCATCCGCTCCTCGCCGTCTGCCGGTCTTGGCGAGGTACTGCCGTTTGTCAAACAGAAACTGCGCGTCCGCGATCCGGCTGTCACACTGGAAGCTGGAGATCAGCCTGCCGCCGTCCGTCTTTTGCGGATTCTCCACGTAGTCGATGATGTCCCGGATGGCCTTGCCCACCGTCCGTTTTTTCCCGGCGTGTAAAGATTCAATACGTGTGGTAGCTATGAAACGCCCTCCTATTACAAATGGGACGGCCCGCGGGCCGCCCCATTCCCTCAACTGTCCTCGCACCGGGCGGCAAGCTCCCCGCCCATGCGCTCAATGTCCTGTTCCTCCTGGTCGGTCAGATCCCGTTTGTAGCCGTCGGTGAGGCGGTAGCCCTGGTATTCCTCGTAGCTGGAGCGCAGCAGATCCCGCAGCTTCTCCGGGGTCGGGCACAGCCGGGATGTCACCCAATTATTTTTGCAGCTCTCCCAGTCCACCGCCAGATAGCCCCGGCTGGTGGTCAGCACCTCACAGGCTTTGTCCTGGGCCAGATAGTCCCCGAATACCTCCAACACTTTTTCAAAGGTCGGCATAACAATCACTCCCTAAAAATTTCTGATAACAGCATAGCGCGTCAAATGATTTTTTGCAAGGATGCGGCGGCGCTCGTATGCACACAATTATTCTCCCCCGGCCTGGGCAGGATATTGAAGAACAACTTTATTCTTCCGCTGGGCAAATTCCAGGGTCCTGGCCGCGCCGCCCCAGCTATGGGTCACGCCGGACACCACCACGTCGCTGGCCGACACCATCCACTCGTTGCGCCGGAGGATGGCGTACCGCCGGGGCACACGTTCCAACGGCGGATAGGTGCTGTCGTCATAGTAAGAGGTATCAATATCCCGGTCAAGATAGGCCAGCACCAGGATCAGCTCAATGTGGGGATAAGTTTTCTTTTGCTTTTTCACCGCCGCCGCAGCCAGACCGTCAAAGGCCCCATAGCCGCCCAGGTAGAACGTGCCCGCCCCGCCCTCAATCAACGAGGGGAGTATGACATCCAACCATTTGGAAAAGCTGTCTGTCTTGTAGAGCTTGCTGTGGCCGCAGAATGTAACCGTCATTGTTCTTTCCCTCGTTTACAACATATATATTAACATAAATAGTAACATATAAAGCACCCACATACAAGCATAAAATATGTTTATATGGAGGTGCCTTATGGAAAACGAGAGTTTAGTCATAAAACCGAGAAGGCCAAAAGGCGAGGATGGCTATAGGGTGTTTTCAATCCGTATCAAAGAAGATATCATTGCACGGATTGATGACATCTCGACCCAAACGGGGCATAGCCGTAACGAGTTGATAAGCACTTTTATTGAGTATGCGTTAAATCGCTGTGTGATTGAGGCAGAAAATAACGAATGATTTTGATTAGCGGGAAGCTGTGCCATTCTGAACAGCTTCCCGCTTTACTGTCCATCACTGAATTTTTGCCAGCAAGGTCAATATTTTTTGCGCCGCGTCCCACAACCGCTCCTGGCCTTGGCGCAGATCCTCCAGATCGGCGTCATAGAACCGCCCTGTCTCGTGGACGCGGCGGGTGAGCTGGTTGAGGTTGTTGCTGGACCGCCGCAGCAGGGACACCAGCTCCCCCAGCTCCGGCAGTTCCAGATTGACCACGAAGCCGTCAATCGCCATCTTCCGCAGATAGGCGCTGAGATTGTTGGTGCCATACAGCGCCATCTTCGCCTGGATCATGCCCCGTTCTTCCTCCGACACATAGAACAGCAGGGGGACAGTCCGCTTGCGCTTTGCCACGGTCACAGCTCCGGGCCTTTGGCCTTATCCCTGCCGGGGGTGGACGGCTTGGGCGCGTCCGTCTGCTGCTCCTGCAACTGCTTCCGCACCGAGGGCCGACGCAGCACCAGGGGCTGGAAGCGGTTTTCCTCCTGCCGGATCAGCGCATAGGTGCCCTTCCGCCCGTTCAGCGTGGAGAGGGTTAAAGACTGGAAGGGCAGCATTGCTATCAGCCGGTCATGGTCTTTTGTCTTGGCCCGCGCCAGAAAGTCCGGGGACACCTGGGCCATGTAGTGGGTTCCGCTGGGGCTGTTCGGCTCCGGGGCGTTCTGGAACGCCGTCAGGATCTTCTGCGCCTCCGCTTTGATGTCCTCCCGCTTGAGGGGGAGGGACAGCAGGTACTCATGCCGCGCCGCCGTCACAAACATATCCAGGAGGCCGGGGTGACATTGGGTGATCAGATAGGAAACATCCCGTTTCCCATTCTCAAACGCCACAGGGATCGTCCACGCCCAATCCTTATTGGCGCGGGAAACACGCCCATCCTGCCCCATGTCCTGCATGGTATTCGCCAGCACATAGAGCGTCCGCTCAAAGCCGAACCGCTTCACCACGTCCCGCACCGCCGCCACAGTGTTGAGGCGGTTGTCGCTGTAGTGGTCGGAAATGGCCTGTTCAATCGCCGCCTTACAGCCGATGTTGGCGGTAAGGGACGCAATGTGCTGTGTTTCCTCACCATGCTGATAGGCGTACTGAAATGATTCCTTGTAAATCGGGGCCTTGTCCATTTTGACCCCCTCCTTTTCCTGTTTTGTAGTACGAGGCCGCCGTACCTCAGATTTTTGCTGCTCCAGCTCCAGGATGCCCTCCCGCGCCGCATCAATGAACAGATCCACCTTGGCGGGGTGGCTTTCCAGGGTGCAGCTCTCCCGGCCCGGTGCCATCCCATGCAGCGAAACAGTGGCGGCCCAGCTTGCGTTGTGGCCGGAAAATCGGTTGTCAAAATTCTTCTCGCGGACGGTATACGCCAGAATGAACGACACCTTCTCCGGGCCGAACTGCTCCAGGACGCCTTTGGCGGCACCCTGGGCAAAATTCATCCCATCCCAATGATCGCGGATGGCCTTTTCGATGGCGCGCTTGCAGGCGTCGAGGGCTTTCATCGACGCCCGGTACTGCTCCAATTCGCCGTTCTCCTGCGCGTAGGCGGCGGGGTATGGGTAAATCGGGGTCTTATCCATGTTGTGATCCTCCTTAAAAAATCAGCCAGGAGGCCGAAACCTCCTGGCTGTCCGTTTGTTTTTCGTTGTTACAGCTCCGGCCCGCCCCTTTGGACGGCGGGGAGCTTGATATGGAACATCCGGCAGTAGTCCCGCTGGGCCTCCAGCTCACACTCAGCGATCAGCTTCACAAAGGCTTCATCCGAGGGGGACCGCTTCCGCTGAGCCTGCTGCAACGCGATGATATAGTCATGCCGCCACACCGGGGGGATGGACACGATGCAATAGCCCTGGTTGATCAAGATCAGGTTCATCAGCAGCCGCGCCGTGCGCCCGTTGCCATCCTGGAAGGGGTGGATATCCACAAGACGGCGGTGGGCGTAGGCGGCGAACTCTACTGGGTGCATGGCCTCCCGTTTTTGGGGCAGCTCCGCCACGAACACCGTCATACACGCCGGGACATCCTCCGCGGCGGGGGGCACATACTCCGTCCCCGTGATGAACACCTGCCCGGTGCGGTACTCCCCGGCGGCGTCCGGGTCGATGCCGTGGTAAAACAGGCGGTGCAGACGGCGGATCACGTCCTCCGTAATGGACAGCTCCCCGCTGCGGGCGATGGAGAGCATATAGTCGTAGGCTTTGGCGTGGCCGGTGGCCTCGTAGCAATCCCGGATGGGCTTGCCCCCCACGGTGATGCCGTCCTCCAACAGCACCTTGGTCTCGGAGATGGTGAGGGAATTGCCCTCTAAAGCGTTGGAGGTATAGGTGGTGCCGATCTTATAGTAGGCATCCAACTCCTGCACCTCCGCCTCGGAGAGCGGGCGGTAGGCGCGGATCGCCGCCGCGTTGCGGTCAATTTTCCTCAAAAGATCTTGGTTTGCCATAGCGCCCTCCCCATTCCACAGCATAATTTGATATGGATATTATACCATTTTTGCCCGCGAAACGCAACGGAAACAGCGCACAGAATCCAGGCCGTCACAGCTCCGGCCCGGAGTGCTTGGGCGGCGTCCCCCGGTCCGGCCCCGGCTGGGGAGGCCGCTTCAAGCCGTCCAGCACCGAGGGACGCTCCCGGCCCCTTTTCACCAATTCCTCGGTACAGTTCTCGATCACGTCCCGGATGTCCTCCATGTGGTGGGTCTCCACCTTGCCCCACTCCCGGTACACGTCCGCCAGCGGTGTGGGCGAGGCCAGCAGCGCCGCCGCTTGCTCCGCCGGAAGCTCCAACACCTCCATCTCCACCAAAATGTCCTCCCGGACGGTAAACTCGGCGGCGTGATCTAATATTTTGTCGGGCGGCAGGGTAGTCAACCATGACTGATAATTTTCCTGCTCCTCGGCCATTTTGTCGAAAAGCGCGTCTCGGAGCTGTCCTGCATCCATCTTTGTTATATCCATCTTTGATTCCTCCATTCCATTTGAACGTTGTTTGTGATATAATGCGGAAAAATGTCGCAATAGGGTGTGAGCATATGGCGTACAGTGACGCGATGTGGGCGGAAGCGAAAAAGAAGTGCCGGTTAAATAACGAGGACATTGCCCTGGCAAAGTGCCTGGGCCTCAACCCGCGCAGCCTCATCAAAAACATTCCCAACAGGAGCGAACCATGGAAAGCCCCGGTGAAGGACTGGCTCCGCGAGATAGACGAAAAGCGCCAGAAAAAGGCGGCGCAGAAGCAGAAGCGGAAAGCAAAGTCAGGCGGGGGCGGCCCCGCCTGACTTGTCCCGTTATAGTTCCTGCCCCACAGCTTTGGGCGTTTTCCGATCCGGCCCCGGCTGGGCGGGCCGCTTCAAGCTGTCCAGCACCGAGGGGCGGGCGCACTTGGCGATGGCCTGTTCCTCCTGCCTGTGCCCGCCGTCGATGTTCAGCAGGGCATCCAGCGCCGCGAGGCGGGCGGACTTCTCCCGCAGCTCGTCCTCCTGGGGGAAGGGCTTGCCCACCTCCCCCTTTGCCGCCTCCTGCTGGGCGAACAGGTTGTCAAGCTGGGCCTGGATCACTGCCAACCGCTCCGGCATCTTTTCCAGCGCGTGGTCGATGCGGATCAGGTTGCCGCGAATGTCCAGGCTCAGGTCGGTCTCATGGGTCATCTCGCCTTTCAACGCCAGCTTATGCTTGAACAGGCTGACGCACACCGACATGGAAAACCCGCGATAGCTGCCGATCAGGACCGGCTCCGTGTCCTTGATCTCCTTGCAGGCTTCCAGCAGCGCCGCCCCCGCCGCCTCCCGGTCCTCATAGGCCGTCCCCTTTATCACCATCCCGGCAAACCCCTGGGAAACCTCCCTGGTAACGGCGGCGGGTGCCGCAGGTTCCGCACCCTCGCCCGGCCCCTCCGCCGTGGGCGCGGGGACGGGGATCTCCTTGATAATGGTGGGATGGGGATGCTCCGCCAGGGTTTTCATGTCGGCGTTCAGCCCCTCAATATAACCCTGGTACTGCCTGATCTGCTCCGGGAAATGCTTCATCAGGTTGTCCTCCAGCTCGTACTGTTTGCTTTGATGGGCCGCTTTCATGATTTTTAGCCTGGACACGTCCACATCCAGCTCCATGCGCTCCTTGATGCGGGGATCCCCGGCGCACAGGGCCTTGATCTCGGCATAGGACAGCGCCGCCTCGTCCACATCCTCGCAGGAGCGCACCGGGGATTTGGAGGTCATGATCTGCGAGATGAACTTCTGCTTGTTCTCAACCGTCTGCCACAGGTAGGCGTCGAAGGTGCCCTCGGTGACATAGCGGTACACACGGACGATTTTATTTAGATTCCCCCGGCGCTTAATGCGGCCCAAACGCTGGATCAAATCACGGGGCCGCCAGGGACAGTCCAGGTCATGGAGGGCAAACAGCAAGTCCTGGACGTTGGTGCCAGCGCCCATCTTGAAAGTGCTGCCCAACAGGACGCGCACCTGCCCGGAGCGCACCTTGGCGAACAGCTCCTTCTTCTGCACGTCGGTGTTGGCCTCGTGGATGAACGCCACCTGTTCTGGGGCCATGCCCCCGGCGATCAGCTTCTGCCTGATGTCCTCATAGACGGTGAAGGGCTTCTCACGTTCCAGCGGGATGCCCTGCTCCAGCATATGGAGGGTGGGATCGTCCAGCTTATCGCCGCCCTTTAGCGCCCGTTTGGAGGGCGCGGCCTTGGGTGTGCTGATATCGCAGAACACAAGCTGGGTCAGCTTTGCGCTGTCCCCGTCCCGCCAGCATTGCAGGATGTTCTCCACACAGCGGTTTACCTTGGTGCCGTCCTGGTCGGGCAGCAGGGGGTCGATGATCCGCTGGTCCAGGCCCAGCTTCCGCCCATCGCTGGTGATTTTCAGCATATTGTCCTCCCGGGGGTCCACGGTGCCGGAATGGACTTTGGTGGCCCGCTTGGAAAGCTCCTTCACCATCTCCTTCTGAATTGCGGTGGGCTTGGAGGCGATGGTGTGATACTCCACCTCCGGGGTGGGCAGGTCAAGCTGGTCGGCGGTTTTGATGTCGGCCACCTCTTTGAACAGGTTCATCAGCTCCGGCAGGTTGAAGAACCGGGCGAAGCGGGTCCGCGCCCGGTAGCCGGTGCCCTCCGGGGCCAGCTCCAGGGCGGTGACGGTCTCGCCAAACCGGGAGGCCCAGC
>CAJULM010000068.1 GCA_910587285.1 uncultured Oscillospiraceae bacterium
GAGGGCCTCGGCCTGCCGGGCCAGATACTCGTCCAGCTCCTCCTTCTTGGGGAAGGCCACACCGTAGATCCGCTGGAGGGTCTGGCGGCTGCTGTCGCCCCGCCAGTAGGCGGCGTTGCAGGCGGTGAGCTTGATGGCGTTGCCCTTGATCCGCCCGGTGGAGTCCAGGTGGGGCCCGGCGCACAGGTCAGTGAAGTCCCCCTGCTTGTAGAAGGAGATCACCGCGTCCTCCGGCAGATCGTGGATCAGCTCCACCTTGTATGGCTCCTCCCGCTCCTCCATGAACCGGATCGCCTCCTCACGGGGTAGCTCGAACCGCTCCAGCTTCAGCTTCTCCTTGCAGATTTTGCGCATTTCGGCCTCCAGCTCCGCCAGCTGTCCCTCGGTGAAGGGCTCGGGGGTGTCGAAGTCGTAGTAGAAGCCGTTGTCAATGGACGGGCCGATGGCCAGCTTCACCTCCGGGTGGAGCCGCTTCATGGCCTGGGCCAGCACGTGGGAGCAGGTGTGCCAATAGGTTTTGCGGTACTGCTCGTTTTCAAAAGTGTACTGATTGTTTTCTTCGGACATAAAAGTTCCTCCTTGTGTTAGGGATAGAAAAATAAAAAACCCCACCCCTGATAAAATCAGGGGTGAGATTGGAAATCCCACGGTTCCACCCTGTTTACGTTTCTGCAACTCAAGAAACGTCGCTTTGTCACGCTCCGCCTGCTCGCGACGGCTCCGCGCTTCCTCTGTAACGGGAGACCCCGTCCCGCTCGTCGCGGGCAGCTCAGGAGCGGTACAGCCGCCGCTGTCGCGCAGAGCCCTTCCACCAAACAGGCCCCTCTCTGTGCGCCGCCGTGCGGTTTCTTCTCCGTCAACGCCATTTTGACAGAGGCAGTATATCACCCCTTGGGCGAAATGTCAAGAGAGCGGGCAAAATGGTATGATTTCCTGTCCTTTTCCCCGTTGACTTTCCCTCCCGCTGCTACTAAAATGGTGTCCTACCCATTATCTGCAAACATTTTACGGGAGGAAAGCGCGCCATGCAGCAGCATTTAACTTATTTTGACTACGCCGCCACCACCCCGGTGCGCCCCGAGGCCGCGGCCGCTTTGGCGGACGCCCTGGGCCAATTCGGCAACCCCTCCTCCCGCTATGAATACGGCCGGCAGGCCGCCCAGCGCTTGAAGGAGGACCGGGAGACAGTGGCCCGCGCCCTGGGCTGCCCCCCCGCCGAGCTGTTTTTCACCTCCTGCGGCACGGAGAGCGACAACTGGGCCCTCCGACGGGGGGCGGAGCTGAACCGCCGAAGGGGAAGGCACATCGTCACCACCGCCATCGAACACGCCGCCGTGCTGGAGACCTGCAGGGATTTGGAGGGGCAGGGATACGAGGTCACGTACCTCAAGCCAGACCGGGCGGGCCAGGTGAGCGTGGAGCAGCTGGCCGCCGCCCTGCGGCCGGACACCGCCCTGGTGTCCATGATGCTGGTGAACAATGAGACGGGGGCCGTCCTGCCCGTGGCGGACTGTGTGAAGGCCGTGAAGGCCTATGAGCCCGCTATCTTGTTCCACTGCGACGCGGTCCAGGGCTTTTTGAAAACCCCGGCCCCCCTGACCTCCCTGGGCGCGGACCTCATTTCCGTCAGCGGGCACAAAATCGGCGCGCCCAAGGGAATCGGGGCGCTGTACATCAAAAAGGGCGTCCGCCTCCGGCCCCTGCTCACCGGCGGCGGGCAGGAGGAGGGCCTGCGCTCCGGCACCGAGGCCACGGCCCAAATCGCCGCCTTTGCCGCCGCCGTCCAAGCGGTTTGCGCGGACGAAGCACGGCTGGAGCGCACCGCCGCCATCAAGGAATACACCCTGGAGCGGCTGAAGCAGACCCTTCCCAAGCTGAAAATCATCTCCCAAGGGGACGTGCCCCACATCTGCGCAATTACCCTCCCCGGCTATAAGAGCGAGGTGGTGGTCCGGGTGCTGGGGGACCGGGGCGTGTGTATCTCCTCCGGCTCCGCCTGCCATAAGGGGAAACCCAGCCACGTCTTCGCCGCCATGAACCTGCCAAAGCCCTGGCTGGACGGGGCGCTGCGGCTGTCCTTCTCCCCGGACTCCACCCAAGAGGAGGCGGACACGCTGGTGCAGGCCCTGAAGGACGCGGCGGCTACGCTGTTCACCACCCTGTCGTGACCCTGCTGTTGGAACGAGGGATTTTATGCTAAGGAAAGACGAAATTATCGGCTTATTAAACGAGGCGGCCTTTGACCGCAGCGAATATTGGGTGACGTCGGGCGCGGCTATGGTGCTGCACGGAATCAAAGAGACGACGCGGGATATTGATTTAGGCTGTACCACTCAAATGGCTGACCGGCTCGAACGCGAAGGCTATGACGTGGAAGTCCTCCGTGATGGAAGCAGAAAAATTGTTTTTTCCTGCGCGATTGAAATATTTGAAAACTGGATCGAAGATCAAGTGATTTTGCTGGAGGGTCTGCCGGTCGTCTCCATGGATGGGATGATCCGAATGAAGGAAAAACTTGGTCGAAAAAAGGATTTGGAAGATATTTTTTTAATAAAGGAGCATTTGTCAAAATGTTAAAGCTATTCCGGCGGGAGCCGGGTTTTTACGCCAAGCTGCTGTCCCTGGCCCTGCCCATCCTCTTTCAGAACCTCATCACCAACTCCCTGGGTCTGGTGGACACCTTCATGGTAGGCACGATGGGCCAGGGCCCTCTGGCCGGGGTAACACTGGCCAACATCCCCGTGTTTGTGGTGCAGCTGATGATGTTCGGCATACAGAGCGGCTCCTCCGTCCTCATCAGCCAGTACCGGGGCAAGGGGGATTTGCAGTCCATCAACCGGGTGATGGGCATCGGGATGTACGCCGCCGGAGCCATCGGACTGGTATTCGCCCTGATTATGGGCTTTTTCCCCACCCAGTTTATGGGTCTGTTCGGCAGCGACCAGGCGGTGGTGGCCACCGCCGCCCGGTATGCCCGAATCGTGGGCTGGTCCTATTTCTTTGACAGCTTCGTCCAGGTCTACATCGGCGTGCACCGCGCCATGGGCAACCCCAACCGGGGCCTGGCCATCCTGGGCGTGTCGATGGCCAGCAACACCTTCCTGAACTGGGTGTTCATCTTCGGCAACCTGGGCGCCCCCCGCTTGGCCGAGGAGGGCGCAGCCCTGGCCACCCTGCTGGCCCGGGTGCTGTCCTGCTCCATCGCGGCGGCGTGGGCCCTGCTGGACAAGCGCTTCCCTCTCAACCCCGCCCTGCTGTTTCATCCCGGCGGGGAGATGGTGCGGCGGTTTGTCCGCTTCTCCACCCCAGTGATGTGCAACGAGACCTTCTGGGGCCTGGGCACCTCCCTGTTCCCCACCATCATGGGCCATATGGACGGCTCGGAGGACATTTTAGCCGCCTACGCCATCGCCGGCAACATCACCAACCTGTGCACCGTGGGCGTGTTTGCCATCTCGGGCACCGCCGCCATCCTCATCGGGCAGGAGATCGGTTCGGGCAACACCCACAAGGTGTATTCCCTGGGGGCGCTGCTGAGCGTGCTGGCCTTCCTGTTCGGACTTGGGGCGGGGGTCCTGTTCCTGGGAGCGCTGTATTTCCTCATCATCCCCTTCCTCTACCCACTGTTCAGCCTCTCCCCCGCAGCCCAGGAAATCTGCACCATGATGCTCACCATCATGTTCTGTATGATGCCGCTGCGCTCCCTGGAGTGCACCAACATCGTGGGGGTGCTCCGGGGCGGCGGCGATGTGCGCATGGCCACCCTCATCGACCTCACCCCCCTGTGGGTGGTGGCCCTGCCCCTGGCGGTGCTGTCCGGACTGGTATTCAAAGCGGGCATTTTCTGGGTGTACCTGTCCATGATGAGCGAGAACCTGGTAAAAGCCGTGCTGGGCACCCGGCGGTTCCTCAGCGGCAAATGGATCAACGACGTGACCCGCCCGTCCCAGCAGACCCCAGTTTGAGCTGTGCCCAAGGAAAATTTTGAAAAAGCGCTTGCATTCTCCTATGGGGAGTGCTACAATGATGATAGCAGTAGTCAACCAGGACCTATTGTGTATCATCATAACTGGAGGAGTTCAAAATGCCCATCAAAAAAATTCTTGTCTCCGCTCTGGCCGCTGTGTGCGCGTTCACAATGCTCACCCCCGCCGCCCTTGCCCACGGCTGCCACAGAAGAACACAGTCCGTCCAGTGCGGCCTGTGCACCGTAGAGGGCTGCCAGTACACCGGCCGGCACACCCATGGCCATGCCACCTACTGCGGCTATGACCACGAGAACGGCGTGTGCAACGGCGCCTGCGCCCCCCTGTGCGAAGTGGAGGACTGCGAGCTCGCCGGCCGGCACACCCATGACGGCGTGACCTATTGCGGCTATGACCATGTGGACGGCTTCTGCGACGGCGCGTGCCTCTCCCTGTGCGAAGTGGAGGACTGCACCCTCACCGGCCGGCATTATCATGACGGAACCCTTTACTGCGGCGGCAACCACGCCCACGGCTATTGCGACGGAAGCTGCCCCGTCTACCGCGCTCCCGCCGTCTCCGGCGGATACCGCCACGGCCGCTGCCACTAAGATATCCTGCCACGCAAAGAGCGGGCCTTCACATCGGAAGGCCCGCTCTTTTTCGCTCTATTCCCCTTTGTATTTTTTCCTGGTGGCAATGCCGCCCCGGATGTGGCGCTCCGCCTTGTTCTCGTTGAGTACCTCCTTCACCTGCTGGTACAGCCCACGGTTGATGGCGGGCAGCCGCTCGCTCAGGTCCTTATGTACCGTCGACTTGCTGATGCCAAACCGGCTGGCGGCGGCGCGGACAGTGGCTCTGTTCTCGATGATGTACAGCGCGAGCTCCTGGGCGCGCTCCTCCATATTTCCCTTCACGGACAACACTCCCCACTGAACTGTGCGGCAGCAGCCTGCGGCGTGCCGCCCGGTCCTGCCTCCACTGGCTGATGTATATGCGCCGGACGGGTGGAATAGTATCTCGCCGTGGGAAATTGGCCGCATCCCCGGCGGCAGCTTCCAGGTTCTTGCTTTTTTCACGGCTTAGGGCCTCCTCCGCAGCGGTTTTTTGGCCCATATTGCGGTTGACAGATCGGCATGAAACACCATATAATAGTTGTAATACGCTAAAGCGAGAAAGCTTCGGCAATGAAGGAGGAAAAATCATGGGAACTGAGCGCGTTTATAACTTCTCCGCCGGCCCGTCCATGCTGCCCTTAGAGGTGCTGGAGCGTGCGGGCGCCGAGATCACCAACTATCAGGGCTCTGGAATGTCCGTGATGGAGATGAGCCACCGCTCTAAAGTGTTCGACAAGATTTTCCAGGACACCAAGGCCAATTTCATCCGCCTGTTCCATGTGCCCGACAACTACAAGGTGCTGTTTTTGCAGGGGGGCGCCTCCGGCCAGTTCTCCATGGTCCCGCTGAACCTCATCGGGAAAACCGGGAAGGCGGACTACGCCGTCACCGGCAACTTCGCCAACGTGGCCTATAAGGAGGCAAAAAAATACGGCCAGATCAGCCTGGCCGCCTCCAGCGAGGACAAAAATCACTCCTACATCCCCACCCAGGACCAGCTGACGCTGGACCCCCAGGCCAGTTACTTCTACTACTGCGCCAACAACACCATCTACGGCACCGAGTGGCAGTACGTGCCCGACACCAGGGACGTGCCCATTGTATGCGATATGTCCTCCAACTTCCTCTCCCGGCCGGTGGACGTGTCTAAGTACGGCATCATCTTCGGCGGCGCTCAGAAGAACCTGGCCCCCGCCGGGCTGACCATCGCCATCGTCCGGGAGGATCTGGCAGGCCATGAGCTGCCCTATACCCCGCTGATGATGAGCTACAAGACCATGATCGACAAGGACTCCATGTACAACACCCCGCCCTGCTGGTGCATCTATATGCTGGGACTGGTGCTGGAGTGGCTGGATTCCAAGGGCGGCGTGGAAGGCATGGAGAAGATCAAGCACAGCAAGGCCGCCCTGCTTTACGATGTGCTGGACAGCTCTAAGCTGTTTACCTGCGCGGCGGAGAAGGCGTCCCGCTCCGACATGAACGTCACCTTCCGCTCCATCAGCGAGGAGCTGGACGCCAAGTTCGTGAAAGAGGCCACGGCGGCGGGCTTCACCAACCTGAAGGGCCACCGGAACGTGGGCGGGATGCGGGCATCCATCTACAACGCCATGCCTGTGGAGGGCGTGGAGAAGCTGGCGGATTTCATCAAGGCGTTTGACGAGGCCAACTGACATGGTGGATAAACTGTTAGAGAACAACGAGCTGGCCCGGAAAAATGCCCGCGAGGTGTATGAGCTGGCCCGGAGGATTACAGCGGAGATCCATGCTGAGCACCACCGCCCCGCTATCCGGTTTACCCTGGAGCCGGGAGAGCCGGGGATCTTTGAGAGTAAGGCGGGGGGTACGCCCTACCTGCCCCATGATATGTCCTGGCCGCTGGATTCCAAGGGAGGCGCGCTTGGACTGCTGGCCCAGGTGAATTGTGGGTCGCTGGGTGGTCTGCCTGACTTTCCCATGGCGGGGCTGCTGCAATTCTTCATTGGGTGGGATGATGTATGTGGGATGAGCTTTGACGATCAGACGGCCCAAACGGGGTTTCGGGTGCTCTACCACGAAACTGTGGATTCCACCGTCACGGCGGAGGAGGTGGAGGGCAAGCGTCCGCCCAAGGTGGCGGACGGGGAGGACTGGTTCCCGGTGGCGCGAAACTGCCGCATTGTCCTCTCCGCCCCGGCGGAGCAGGGGATAAACGAGGCGGATTCCCGTTTCGACCTGCTGTTCGCGGAAAAGTGGAACGTCCTGCGCCCGGACACCCCCGTCAAGGGCACCTGGGATGTGCATAAGCTGGTCGTAGAACGTCTGCGTGATTATGACGTGACCTACCAGCCCGGCTGGGAATCCCCGTACCATCAACTGGGGGGCTACCCCTATTTTACCCAGTCCGACCCCCGGCCTGGACAGTATGAGGATTTGGACGTGCTCCTGTTCCAGATGGACAGCGACGGGAGCAAAGAGGCGGGGGACCTGGTTCTTTGGGGCGACTGCGGCGTGGCCAACTTCTTCATCAGCCGGGAAGCCCTGCGCCGCCGGGACTTCTCCCGGGTGTGCTACAACTGGGACTGCTGCTGATCGTTTATTATAATGAGGTGAACATCGTGTATAACATCAAAACCATGAACAAGATCGCCGCGGTGGGCCTGGACCGCCTGCCCGCCGGTATCTACGCCGTGGGAGACGCGGTGGAGAACGAGGACGCCATCCTGGTGCGCTCCGCCAAGCTCCACGACTACGTATTTCCCCACAATCTCTGGGCCATCGCCCGGGCCGGGGCCGGGGTGAACAACATCCCTGTGGACCGCTGCTCCGAATCCGGCGTGGTAGTGTTCAACACCCCCGGCGCCAACGCCAACGCAGTGAAGGAGCTGGTAATCTGTGCCATGCTGCTGGCCTCCCGGGACGTGATCGGCGGCGCGGCGTGGGTGCAGGAGCAGGCAAAAACGGACGGTGTGGACGTGGCCGCCGCGGTGGAGAAGGGCAAATCCGCCTTCGTGGGTCCGGAGCTGTACCGCAAGACCCTGGGCGTAGTGGGCCTGGGGGCCATCGGCGCCCTG
>CAJULM010000069.1 GCA_910587285.1 uncultured Oscillospiraceae bacterium
GGGAATGGTGCCGTTGCGCACGCCCCCGAAGGAGGAGAGCAGAATCATCATGAACACGATGCCCGACGCGCCCAGCAGCGCGGTGCCGGGGAAGAAAATGAACTGCACCAGCCCGGACACCAGGGCGGTGAACAAAATGGCCCACAGCACATTCCAACTGCCGAAGCGGTCCTCCAGGTTGGGGCCCAGCACCAAAATCAGCACCATATTCCCGATATAATGGGCGTAGCCGCCGTGGCCCAGCACATGGCCGAAAAAGCGGAACCAGGCCAAGGGGTCCGCCAGGGAGCAGCGGTAAATGGAGAACAGCGCGCCGTTCGCCCAGCCCCCGGTGAAATAATTGGCCACCAGCGCCAGCAGGGAGACCAGCGCAAAGGTGAGGGCCACCGGGGCATTGTAGGAAATTTTCATGGTGGGGCGGTTCATATCGTTGCGGGCCATAACGGTCACCTCGGAGTAAAAATTGCCAGCCGGGACGTTTCCACGTCCGGCTGGCAACCATTATAACCGATTTTTTCCCAAATGAAAAGGGGAATTTACTCTCCCTCTGCAATGACGTCGTCCTTTCCCTGGGGCAGGTCATATACCGCCGCCCGGTTCTCCTCCTTCATCTGTTTGCCCTCCTCGGCTGTGGGATGGGTAACGCCGCCGGGGGCGGGAGCATAGGCGTCCGGCTCGCTGTTGGTGGCGGGGCCTTTTACCGCCTCGTCTGTCAAGGTGTCCAGCTTGCCGGTGAATGCCTGCACCTGGATGGCGTCGCCGTCAGGGTCGAGCTGGGCCAAAAATGCCAGCGCGGTGTCAGAGGGGATCCCGGAAAAGCCGACCTCCAGGCAGTTGGCCTTCATATCCGTAACGATAGAAGTGAGCGTAGACCACGCGTTATCCTCCGGCCAGACCTGGAGGATCTGATCATGCAGACTCAGCAGGTGAGCGTAGGAATACTTCATATCCTGGACGAACACCACCTCGCCGCCGCACCATTCCTCAATCTGCGCCTCCAGCTCGCTGGTGTGGAAGCCGTCCACAAGGGCCACCGCCAGCCTGTCCCCCGTGTCGTGAATCCAGGACCCGCCGTACCAGTCGGGATAGATCTTCGGTTCGCAGCCCTCCTGGCCGCCCATGCCGTTGAGCAGCCCCTGATACTGGGCGTTGGCCCTGGCCTGGACGGACACGTCATAGTGCTGGTCGTCCACAGCGGGGGCAGGCTCGGGGGTGCTCAGCTCCGGTGTGCCGCTGCCGCCCTGGGCCAGAACCTGCGGCCCGGTCGCATCCTCCAGCACCGTGTAGCTGTGCAGGGGCGGGTGGACGGCCCGGTACACGGGGTAGGCCAGCACCAGCGCCACACAGGCCGCGCACACCGCCAGCTTCCTCCAGCCAAACCGGGGCTTTACCACGTTGTCCTCGGCCTCCAGCACATAGTCCTCGTTTACGTCGCCAATCAGCTCCAAAAGCTCATGGTTTTTCATACTTTAAATCCCTCCTGTTCAAGGTGGACGCGCAGCTTCTGCCGCAGTCGGTGGAGCGTGGTGGTCACCTGGGTGCGGCTCATGCGGAAGCGTTTGGCAAGCTGCTGCGTACTGTCTAAATACCAGTACCGCCGCAGAAACAAATTCCGATGCTGCTCCGGCAGACCCGCCAAGAAGCCGTTCAGCGCCGCCCGAAAGGCCGCGCGGTCCAGCGCCCCCTCCGGGGTCTCGCCGCCGGACACCACCTCGCTCAGCTCGTCCAGGGCCAGCGGAACCTCTCCCCCGCCCCGCTTCTGGGCGGTGTCCCCCCGCCGAACGCTGAGGGCCTGATTGCGGACAATCCTCCCCACAAAGCTTTTCAGCGAACGGGGCCGCTGAGGCGGAATGGACTGCCAGCAGCGCAGCCATGCGTCGTTGACGCACTCCTCCGCCGCCCCCCTGTCATTCAGAATATTGTGGGCAATGGCGGTGCAGTAAGCACCGTATTCCCCCTGGGCGGCCTGGATGGCACTCTCGTCCCTGGCAAAAAACAGTTCGATTATTTGGCTGTCGTCCATAGTCATCACTCCTTGAAGGACCCTTCATCCATAAAGACGCGGTTGAGCGGAAGATGTCACAGGAAAAATCAAAAAGCCTTCCCCCTTTTTACAGGAAGAAGGCTTTTCGATTTACACATCCCACTTCAGGGGGCCGCCCTCCTTGTCCACCAGCGGGCACAGTCCGCCCGCGTAACCATTCTGCACGAACAGGTACTGCACGCCGGTGGCGGTGTCCATCAGCACCTGGCGCATACCGGAGGTCAGGCCGTTACCCTCCTGAAAAATCACCTCAAAGCGTTCGTTTTTTGCCATGACAAGCCTTCCTTTCTCATGTGATATCAAATGATATTATATAGCATATGATATTGTGCTGTCAACACAGCCCTGGGCATTTTTATGAATTTTTAAACATCCGGACGCTGGCAAACGCCAGCAGCGCCATGGCAATCAGCATCACAACGCCGTTTGTCCGCACCGCCCAGTCCGGCAGGGTGAAAAAAATCCGCCCCGCCGTCCACAGGATTACCGACAGAAACAGGATCGCCAAACTCACAGCCTGTAATTTTTTCATGAGATATCCCCCTTTGGAATCAACGCCGCCATGTCGGCGGGCATAGGCGCGGCAAACCGCAGCCGCTCCCCGGTGACGGGGTGAAGCAGCTCCAGCCGCGCCGAGTGGAGGGCCGGGCGGGCGATCAGCCCCCGGTCCTCCCTGCCGTACAGGAAATCCCCGGTGAGAGGGCAGCCCAGGTGGGCCATATGCACCCGAATTTGGTGGGTGCGGCCGGTGTCCAGCGTCAGCTCCACCAACGTCCGGGGACCGCAGGGCCCCACGGTCCGATAGCAGGTGCGGGCGGGCTTCCCATCGGGCCGCACCTCCCGCCTCACCAGCGCCCCCTCCGCCGGACCAATGGGCGCGTCAACGGTCCCATGGGACTGGGGCGGCGCCCCCTCGCACACCGCCAGGTACACCCGGCGGAAATTCCCCGTGTGGAGCTGGTTTTTCAGCTTCTCCTGGGCGTGGGGGTGCTTGGCCGCTACCAAAAGCCCGGAGGTCCCCTTGTCCAGCCGGTGGACGGGGTGAAAATCGGATTCGTCCCCCACCTGTTTGTAATGATACATCAAAAAATTACCCAGCGTATCGTCAAAGTGGCCGTGGCCGGGGTGTACCAGCACGCCGGGAGCCTTGTTCACCACCGCCAGGTCCCCATCCTCGTACACGATGTCCAGCGGGCCTGGGGCGGGCACCACGCCGGATGACGGCGCTGGGTCCGTGAGGCGGACGGCCAGCGTCTGCCCCTCCCCCGCCCGGACGCGGACGTTTACCCGCACCCCATCCAGGGTGATGCCGTCCTCCAGCCACTTCACCCGGCGCAGCACCGTGCCGGACAGCCCCAGCTGGCGGCGCAAGAGGGTGTTCACCTCCGTCCCCGCCAGCTCCGGGGTGATGGTTAAGGTGAGATACCGGGCGCTCACAGCGTTTTAGACAGGTAGAGGCAGGCGATGAGCCACACGACGGCGTATACCGCCACCACGCCCAGCACCGCCAGGGCGGCCTCCATGCTCACCACCGCCACCAGCACAAACATGGAGGCCGCGGCGGCAAAGAAGGTGAACATCCCGGCGAACTGGAAGGCCTGGTTGATGATGGCCTTCTCCCGCTCGTCCTGCTCCCGGATTTTGGCCTTCTTCCGGGCCTCCGGGTGGGTGAGCAGGTAAGTCACCCGCACCAGCAGGAACACCGCGCCGACGGAGATGCCGCTGGCCCCGCCCAGATAGAAGCCCCGGGCAAAATCGGGCAGCGCGTCGCTGCCGTGGATGAGGAACAGGTAACACAGCACGCCCACAATACCCACCGCCAGCAGGCCGAAGCCCACCCAGCGGCGGCGGCGCAGGGAGCGCTCGAAGTCCGACGTGTCAAAGATGTGCATGAACATGGGATTCCCTCCTTACTCCCGGCCTATGAGCCGGCGCTTGAACGCGTGGAATTTGTCGAACAGGGGCCGGGTCTTGGGGGCGCCGTACAGCAGGCCGATGAGCAGCAGCCCGCAGGCCGCGCCGGACAGGAGATGGGCGGCGCTGGCCACGGGGCCGTCCATCTCCAGCACGTTGCGGATGAAAAGGCCGATCCACAGCAGGGTGACGCCCACAAAAAAGGCGGGATTCATTTGAAAGCTGCAGCTGCGCTTCATGATTCTTCCTCCTCAAACAGAAAAATGTCCTCGATGGTGGTGTCAAAGTATTTTGCGATCTTGTGGGCCAGCAAGAGCGAGGCGTTATACCGCCCGCTCTCCAGCGAGATGATGGTCTGCCGGGTGACAGCCACCGCCTCGGCCAGCTCCGCCTGGGAAATGCGCCGGGCCTTGCGCAGCTCGGCGATGCGGTTTTCCATGTCATCCCCTCCTTATATGCTTTCTCAATGGGAAAGGGAGGCTCCAACCCACCGCTATGGGAGATGGAGCCTCCTTTTTGGGGCCGGCATTATTTGGTGCAGACGCCTTTACTTCTCCTGGTTGTCTTTCTTCCTTTTCGCGGCCAGGCCAGCGCTGCTGCTTGCAAGCAGCACAACCGCGATGGCGCCGATTGTGATCATGTCCATGTGTCTCACCTCCCGTACTTCAGTGGGATGTAAAGTTTGCTTTACGATTTGAGTATAGCACGCTTTACATTTTATGTCAAGCGCATTTTACATTTTGAGAAGAATTTTTCATCCGATTGCATTTCTTCCCGCGCCGTGCTATATTGGATTTGGCGCTGCCAGCATACGGCAGGCGGTTGGCCCTCTCGACAGGGGGCAGCTTCTTGCCCCCTGATCTTCGGAAAGGGGGGCTGCCCAATGAGTACATCAGAAGTTTTTGAACTCTGTCTTGTTATCATTGGCATTTGCGGCCTGTTTCTTCAGGTATACAAAAAGAAGTAACCGCCCCTCCGTCCAAAGAGTGCGGTTACTTCTTGTGACATAATTCTTTGGGCCAACCGTCTGCCGGCAGCGCCCTTTCTGCATTCAGTATAGCCGTCTATCGCTCTTTTGTCAAGCCTCGCCGGAAAACCCGGCGGGGCTTGACATTCGGATTGGGCGCATGGCCGCTTCGCTTTCCCTCCGTCTCGGGCAAAACCCGCCCCTATGGGTTTATCGTCGCGCCATCGCGGCTGGGAGGCCTCCTCCGAACGAGCGGCAGTCATCCGAGCGCCCCGTAGCCTATGGCTGCCGCGAACTGAGGGGGAGGCCTCCCAACGCGTTCCCCATGAAGCGCAGGCCGCTTAGTCGCTTTCGCTCTGTCTCGGCCTGGTCTGCGTGGCGCATGGCGCCCCTCCGCTCGGCCTCGCTTTGCTCCAAGCTCCCTCGCAGCCGCCTGTTCCGCGCTTAAATTCCCTGCCACAGCATCGCGTCGGCCACCTTCAGAAACCCGGCGATGTTGGCCCCCGCCTGAATGTTCCCCTTCATGCCGTATTTCTCCGCGGCGGCGGCACAGGCGGCGTAGATGCCCTCCATGATGCCCTTCAGCTTGGCGTCCACCTCCTCGAAGGTCCAGCTCAGCCGCTCGCTGTTCTGGCTCATCTCCAGCCCGGAGGTGGCCACGCCGCCGGCGTTGGACGCCTTGGCGGGGGCAAACAGGATGCCCGCGGCCTGATAGGCGGCGATGGCCCCGGGGGTGGAGGGCATATTGGCCCCCTCAAACACGCCGATGCAGCCATTGGCGATGAGGGCCTTGGCGCCCGTCTCGTCGATCTCATTCTGGGTGGCGCAGGGCAAGGCGATGTCGCAGGGCACCGTCCAGATGCCCGAGCAGCCCTCCACATACATGGCGGAGGGAACATAGTCCAGATAGGTCTTGATCCGGGCCCGCTTGACCTCCTTGATCTGCTGAATCACCTTGTAGTCAATGCCGTTTTCGTCTACAATATAGCCGTTGGAGTCAGACATGGCGATGACCTTGCCCCCCAGCTGGGTGCACTTCTGATTGGCGTAGATGGCCACGTTGCCCGAGCCGGAGATGAGCACCCGCTTGCCCGCAAAGGACTTGCCGTTGTCCCGCAGCTGGGCGTCGGCGAAGTAGCACAGGCCGAAGCCGGTGGCCTCGGTGCGGGCCAGAGAGCCGCCGTAGCTCAGCCCCTTGCCGGTGAGCACACCGGTGAACTCGTCTCGAATCTTCTTGTACTGGCCGAACATAAAACCGATCTCCCGGGCGCCCACGCCGATGTCCCCGGCGGGCACGTCGGTGTCCGGGCCGATGTGGCGCTGCAATTCCGTCATGAAGGACTGGCAAAAACGCATGACCTCCCCATCGCTCTTGCCCTTGGGGTCGAAGTCGGAGCCGCCCTTGCCGCCGCCCATGGGCAGGGTGGTGAGGGAGTTTTTGAAAATCTGCTCAAAGCCCAAAAACTTGATGACGGACAGGTTGACGGTGGGATGGAACCGCAGGCCGCCCTTATAGGGCCCGATGGCCGAATTGAACTGCACCCGGTAGCCCCGGTTCACCTGCACCTTGCCGGCGTCGTCCACCCAGGGCACCCGGAACATGACCACGCGCTCAGGCTCCACGATGCGGCCGATGATATTCTGCTGCTCGTAGCGGGGGTCGGCCTCCA
>CAJULM010000070.1 GCA_910587285.1 uncultured Oscillospiraceae bacterium
GCTCCGCGCTTCTCTCCTGTCACGCTCCGCCTGTTCGCGACGCGCGGCTTCCCTCCGACTCAAGCAAAACCCGGTCCCACTGCGTGGGCCCTGGGCTTTTGCTTTCGCTGCGCTCCATCCGCGCTGCTCACGACGGCTCCGCGCTTCTCATTTATGATAATCCGACCCCTCCTGTATCTTAAACGCCCGGTAAATCTGCTCCAATAGCATAATCCGGGCCAAATGGTGGGGAAACGTCATGGGCGACATAGACAGCGTCGCCCACGCCCCCGCCTTGACGGACGGGTGCAGCCCATAGGACCCGCCGATGACAAACACCAGGTGCTTGGCGGCGCTGTGGCTCCAGGTGGAGATGAGCTCGGCCAGCTCCTCGCTGGACCGCTCCCGCCCCTCGATGGCCAGGGCGACCACGCTGGAATTGGGCGGGATTTTGGCCCGGATCGCCTCTCCCTCCTTTTCCAAGGCCACCTGAATCTCCCCCAGAGCCGGGTTTTTCGGCAGCTTCTGTTCGGCCAGCTCCACCAAATTCAGCTTGCAGTACCCGCCCAGCCGCTTGGCGTACTCCGCCGCCGCCTCCTTATAAAAGGACTCCTTCAGCTTTCCCACGCAGATGATTGTGATATCGACCATCGTACTCCCTCCCATTCACGCTCCGATTGGCCGCACAACGGGCCGCTTCGTCGTTGCAAAGTCCGCTTTGTTTCGCTTCCGCCTATGGCGAAAGCGAAACACGCTCCCTTGCTCCTCCTCTCCCCACGCGACCCGCTTCGCTGGGCTCGCGCGGGGGCCCCTTTATACTTCAAACCACCCCGTAGAACCATCCCTCGGCGCGGCGATCAGCTCCACATCCCGCGTTCCCAGCCCCAGCGCCCCCAGGGCCTGCTCCGCGGCCGCCAAGGCCATCCCCGGCGTGTTGTTCTCTTGGGACAGGTGGGCCAGCACCACCCGGGCGGTCCCCCGCTGCGCCGCCCAGGCGGCCAGCTCTCCGCCCATCTCGTTGGACAGGTGCCCCCGGCTGCCCCGGATTCGGTCCTGCAAATAGACGGGATAGGGCCCGGTTCTCAGCATCCTGGGGTCATAATTGAACTCCCCGATGAGGGTGTGCGCCCCCCGCACCCCCTCCCGGGCCTCCGGGGTAATCATCCCCGTGTCGGTGCACAGCGCCAGCCTCCGCGCCCCATCCGTCACCGAAAACCCGCAGGGGCAGGCGCAGTCGTGGCTGGTGGCGAACGCGCCCACCTCCAGCCCGTCCACCGCGAACCGCTGGCCGGGCATGAACACCCGGAACCGCTCCTCCAGCCCGCTCCACTTTCCGCACAGGGCCAGGGCGGTACCCTCGGCGGTGTACAGCGGCGCGCCCGTCTGCCGGCACAGCACGGGCAGGGCGGCCACGTGGTCAATATGCTCGTGGGTGATGAGCACCCCGGCGATATGCCGCAGCTCGATGCCCAGCCCCTTCAGCCCCTGGGCAATCCGCCGGGTGGAGATGCCCGCGTCAATCAAAATATGTACCCGCCCGTCGCTCACCACCGCGCAGTTTCCCGACGAGCCGCTGGCCAGCGTAGCCGCCCTCAGCATAAAAACGCCCTCTTTCGTCCAAACAAGACCGCCGGAAAGGGTCTCGCCCTTTCCGGCGTTGATTTTTTCGTCACCCGGCGATCATTTCCTTTTTCTGCTCCGGGTCGGGCACCTCCACCACCCGGATGTCCGCGCCGATGCCGGCCAGCTTTCCGATGATGTCCTCATAGCCCCGCTCGATGTGCTTCACGTTGGAGATTTCGCTGGTGCCCTGGGCGGCCAGTCCCGCGATAATCATGGCCGCGCCGGCCCGCAGGTCGCAGGCCTCCATGGGCGCGCCGGTGAGGCGCTCCACCCCCTCGATGATGGCGATTTTGCCGTCCACCTGGATTTTGGCCCCCAAGCGCCGGAACTCCTCGGTATAGCGGTAGCGGTTGTCCCATACGCCCTCGGTGATCACGCTGGTCCCCCGGGCCAGGCACAGCACCGCCGCGATCTGGGGGTGCATATCGGTGGGAAAGCCGGGGTAGAACATGGTCTTGATGTTGGTGCGCTGGAGGGGCCCGTGCCGCCGGACGATCAGCGCGTCCCCGTCCTCGTCCACCTCAGCCCCCATCTCCACCAGCTTGGCGGTGATGCACTCCATGTGCTTGGGGATGATGTTGCACACCCGCACCTCTCCCCCGGCGGCGGCCACGGCGGCCATATAGGTGCCCGCCTCGATTTGGTCGGGGATGATGGAGTACTCTCCCCCCCGCAGCTTCTCCACGCCCCGGATTTTGATCACGTCGGTGCCCGCTCCGGTGATGTCCGCCCCCATGGAGTTGAGGAAGTTCGCCAAATCCACGATATGGGGCTCCTTCGCGGTGTTTTCGATAATGGTGGTGCCCTTTGCCAGCACGCCGGCCAGCATCAGGTTCATGGTGGCGCCCACGCTGGCCACGTCCAGATAGATTTGGTTGCCCTTCAGCCTGCCCCCCTCGGCGCAGCCGCACATATAGCCGTTTTTGACCTCCACCGTGGCGCCCAGCGCGGCAAACCCCTTCAGGTGCTGGTCGATGGGCCGGCTGCCGAAGTCGCACCCGCCGGGCAGGGGCACCTCCCCCGCGCCAAAGCGGCCCAGCATGGCCCCCAGCAGATAATAGCTGGCGCGCAGCTTGCGCCCCTTGTCGTAGGGAACCGTCTGGCCGCGCACGGCGGAGCAGTCCACCTCCACGGTGGTGCGGTTGATCACCCGCACCTTGCCGCCCAGCTCCTTCAAAATGTCCAGCAGCAGGTCCACGTCGCTGATCTCGGGGATATTCTCAATGCGGCAGGGCCCCTCCACCAGCAGGGCGGCGGGAATAATGCCCACGGCGGCGTTTTTCGCGCCGCTGATTTCAACCTTACCATAAAGCGGTCTCCCGCCGTGAATGACATACTTTTTCAATCTCAGCACCTCAGATTTCCGGCAAAACCGGTTATAGTAAAAAGGGCCGACCGTCCCTCTCAAAATCACAATCACACGGATGGGCGTATGCAACGCCCATTTTCCATCAATACATTATAGCACCTGAATTAAGTAAAGGCAACCGAAACTTTTCCAAAAATCTTCTTCTGCCTTCCTGTCCTATTCTGCCCCCATTTTGCCAGGCTATTCCGGGAAAATCAGAAAAAAGCCGCCAACGCAGGGACGGGTTTCCTCCTCCCGTAAAATTGTGAATTTTCTGCAAATCCTCTTGCAAACTCCGGCGATTCGTATTATCATAGCGTTAGCACTCTTTTCAAGAGAGTGCTAACTTCTGTTTTCAAAAGATTATAATATATAATGAGGTGCGAACTATGGCGAAGAAGCAGTTCAAAGCAGAATCCAAGCGTCTGATGGATTTGATGGTCAACTCCATCTACACCCACAAGGAGATTTTCCTCCGGGAGATCATCTCCAACGCCAGCGACGCCATCGACAAGCTGGCCTACCTCTCCCTCACCGACGACACGGTGAAAACCAAGCGGTCCGACCTGCGCATCACCGTTACCCCGGACAAGGCCGCGCGCACCCTCATCGTGTCGGACAACGGCGTGGGCATGAGCGCGGACGAGCTGGAGCAGAACCTGGGCACCATCGCCAGGAGCGGCTCCCGCCAGTTCAAGGCGGACATGGAGGCGGACAAGGCCGCCGACATCATCGGCCAGTTCGGCGTGGGCTTCTACTCCGCGTTTATGGTGGCCGACCAGGTGACGGTGCTCACCCGCCGCCACGGGGAGGACGCCGCCCACTGCTGGACCTCCTCCGGCGCGGACGGCTACACCATCACCCCCTGCGAGAAGGCCGAGCCCGGCACCGACGTTATCCTGCACATCAAGCCCGACGCCGACGACGAGAGCTACAGCGAGTATCTGGAGTCCGGCCGCCTGCAAGCCCTGATTAAAAAGTACTCCGACTACATCCGCCACCCCATCCGCATGGAGGTGGAGGACTACCGCCAGAAGGAGAAGCCGGCCGACGCGGGGGACGACTACAAGCCCGAGTGGGAGACCGTCGTCGAGGAGAAGACCATCAACTCCATGGTGCCCCTGTGGCAGCGCCCCCGCTCCAAGGTGGAGCAGGAGGAGTACGACCGCTTCTATCAGGAGAAGTTCGGTGACTGGCAGGCCCCCCTGGCCACCGTCACCACCTCCTCCGAGGGCACCGTCACCTTCAAGGCCCTGCTGTTTATCCCATCCGCCACCCCATACGATTTCTACACCCGGGAGTTTGAGAAGGGCCTCCAGCTCTACTCCTCCGGCGTGCTCATCATGGACAAGTGCGCCGACCTGCTCCCCGACTGCTTCCGCTTTGTCCGCGGCGTGGTGGACTCCCCCGACTTCTCCCTGAACATCTCCCGGGAGGTCCTCCAGCACGACCGCCAGCTGAAAATCATCGCCGCCGCCCTGGAGAAGAAGATCAAAAACGAGCTGCTCAAGCTCATGAAGGACGACCGGGACAAGTACGAGCAGTTCTGGGCCGCCTTCGGCCGCCAGCTCAAGTACAGCGTGGTGGACGGCTACGGCGCGAAAAAGGAGCTCCTCCAGGACCTGCTCCTGTTCACCACCTCCAAGGAGTCCAAGCTGTCCTCCCTGGCCGAATATGTGGAGCGCATGGCCGAGGGCCAGGAGTATATCTACTACGTCTGCGCGGACTCCGCCGCCCAGGCCCTGCGTCTGCCCCAGGTGGAGCGCATCGCCGACAAAGGCTGGGAGATTCTCTGTCTCACCGAGGAGGTGGACGAGTTCGTGATGAACGCCTTGGCCGAGGTGTCGGGCAAGAAGCTGAAGTCGGTGTCCGATCCGGACGCCCTGCCCGAGACGGAGGAGGAGAAGGCGGAGCAGGAGAAGCAGGCCGAGGACGCCAAGAGCGTGCTGGACTTCGTGAAGGAGACGCTGGACGGCAAGATCAAGGAGGCCCGGGTGTCCAGGCTGCTGAAAACCGCCCCGGTGTGCCTGACGGCGGACGGCCCCGTGTCCCTGGAGATGGAAAAGTATTTCGCCAAAATGGAGGGCTCCTCCCCCATGGGGCCCATGAAGGCGGAGCGCATTTTGGAGCTCAACCCCGCCGCCGCCCCCTTCGCGGCGCTGAAGGCCGCGCTGGACGGGGGCGACCGGGACCGCGCCGCCAAGTACGCCCAGGTGCTCTACCACCAGGCCCTGCTCATCGCCGGCCTGCCCATCGACGACCCGGCGGCGTATACCGAGCTGGTGTGCTCCTTGATGAATTGATAGCGCGACGATAGGCGCATAGGGGAGCTTGGACCGCAGCGAGGGCAAAAGCCCAGCGCCGCACAGCGGCGCGGGTTTTGCCCGAGACGGAGGGAAAGCGACCCGGCCATGCGCCCAATCGGAGCGTGAATACAGCCCTTCCCGCGGCGTTGTCACGCTGCGCCTGCTCGCGACGCGCGGCTTCACTCCGACTCAAGCAAAACCCCAGTCCACTTTGTGGACTGGGGTTTTGCTTTCGCTGCGCTCCATCCGCGCTGCTCGCAACGGCTCCGCGCTTCTGGTGTCACGCTGCGAAGCGGCCAGGACGCTCGGTCGCTTTCACTGCGATTCGGATAAAATACAGATTTGCTACGCAAATCTTGGTTTTTTATCCTCACTCCGCTCCAAGCTCCCTCGCTGTCCGCTTCTCCGCGCTTCTACGCAAACAAAAGGCCCCCACCGAATGGTGGGGGTCTTTTGTCAAGGGGAGTTACGAAAGCCCGTCAAGAGCGGCATTGGG
>CAJULM010000071.1 GCA_910587285.1 uncultured Oscillospiraceae bacterium
GGGAATTCTTTTCACTGTCCTTCGTTGACAAAAAAGATACAGCCCCCAGTCCGTACCTCCCGTCTCCCCTCGGCCACGAATCCAGCGAAGCGAATCGTGGCCGAAAGCGAAGAAATTCCCACCATAGCGCAGCTTTCGGCGAAGCCGGAAACGGAGCGGTGGTGGGAATTTCTGAGCTGGCGCAGCGGGTGGGATTCGAACCCACGTGTGATTGCTCACAAACTGATTTCGAGTCAGCCCCGTTATGACCACTTCGATACCGCTGCGTATCTCCGATGGGATCTGACGGCTGCACATCATTTTATAGAATACCTCATCCCCGGCGGAATGTCAATCCCCAGTCTGCCGCGCCCGGTTTTCAAAAAGCCCCCGCCGCCTGATTCTGCGGCTAAGCTTGAACTGACTGCGAACCGGCTGTATCATCAAACGCGGCAAGCAATCATTTATGGAGGGATGCGCTGTGAACACGCCTACGCTGGAAACCGAACGCCTGATTTTAAGAAGGTTCACGCGACAAGATATGGACGCTCTTTTCCTGATTTTGAAGGATGAGGAGGCCGTGTCATGGAAAAGGTGGGCATGACATATTGTTATTCCTATGAAGAACAATGGCAGCCCAAGGATATCCCCGTCATATTCAGAATGTACCAGCTCAATTTTGACGGCAGCGGCGATTTTGTCTATCAGAAGTATTGGAATCTCTATCCCAACCACTTCATTGAGGATTTGACGAAGCCCTCCATCCCCCCGTTTTCCCCGGCGCCGGCCTGAACGGAAGGCCTACCGCAGCACCTGGTGCTGCGCCCACTTTCCGCTGCGGAAGCGCAGGATATACACCGTCCCCCGGCACAGCCAGTCGCACAGCCAGGCGATCCACACGCCGAACAGCCCCACGCCAAAGCCCCGGCACAGCAGCAGGCACAGGCCCACCCGGAAAATCCACATGGACGCGGCGGACACCCCCGCGGCAAAACGCACGTCTCCCGCCGCCCGCATCCCGTTGGGAAGGGTGAACGCCGCCACCCACAGCACCATCCGCCCCACGCTGATGAGCACCATCAGCTGGAAGGTGAGCCCCGCGCTCTCCGGCGTCATCTGGGACACCCGCGTCACCAGCGGCGTGGCCGCCAGCACCGTCAGGCACGTCACCGCCATCACGCACTCCGCGATCAGGCAGAACCGCTTGGTGTAGGTCTTGGCCTCCTCCACCCGGCCCGCGCCCATGCACTGCCCCGCCACCGTGAGCAGCCCCACCCCCAGGGCCATGGGGGGCATCCCCTGCACCATGTCCAGGGTCTGGGTCATGGCGTGGGCGGCGATGGCGGCGGTGGAGAAGGTGGACACCGTGGACTGCACCATCAGCTTGCCCAGCTGGAACATGGCGTTCTCCACCCCCGTGGGCACGCCCACCCGCAGCACCGTGCCAATCACCCGCCTGTCCGGGCGGATGCTCCGGTAATTGCGGATGGACACCGGCAGCCTTCTGCTGCGCAGCAAAATCAGCAGCACCACCGCGCTCACAATCCGGGAGGCCAGGGTGGCCAGCGCCGCCCCCGTCACGCCCTGGTGAAAGACAAAAATCATCACCGCGTTGCCGGCGATGTTGATGCCGTTGGCCACCGCCGCCACCGCCATGGGCGGCGCGGAGCGCTGCTGGGCCCGGAACACCGCCGCCGCCGTCTGCTGGGCGGCCAGGAAGGGGTAGGACAGGGCCGTGATGAAGAAATAGTCCAGCGCCTGGTCCATCACCGCCTGCTCCACCGAGCCGAAAATCAGCCCCAGCAGCACGCGGCGCAGCACCAGGCAGGCCGCCGCCACCGCCGCGCCCAGCCCCACGCTCACCAGCAGCACCTGCCGGGCGGCGTTGTTGGCCTGCTCCGTCTCCTCCCGGCCCAGGTACTGGGCGCACACAATCACGCCCCCCGCCGCCAGGGCGCTGAGCAGGTTCAGCATGAGCATATTCACCGAGTCCACCAGCGCCACCGCGGAGATGGCGCTCTCCCCCACGGTCGTCACCATCATGGTGTCCGCGATGCCCATCAGCCCGGACAAAACCTGCTCCAGCATCAGGGGGATGAGCAGGGCGATGATTTGACGGCGGGTAAACATCATAATTATTCCAGCTTCTTTCCTGCGATAGTATGGGGGCTATTATATCTCGAACGTCCTGAAATGGCAAGCCTACCCGGCGCTTCTCCCCAATTTTCCGAATATTTACCGCTTATTTCGCATACAATGACATAAAGCCGCTGTTTTTTCATTTGCTTTTTGTGCATCTTGACTTTGCGCCCCAGGCGGTCTATAATGTATTTGTTATCATACATACTGTACTGCGCATCCGTAATTTACAGTATTTTCCGCCCGCCGCCGGCGGAAGTTTGGAGGCACGAAATGTTCAAGAAAACTGACCACCTCAGCGACGCCATTGCCCGGTTCAACGCCGGGACAAGCACCGACGCATACCAGTTCCTGGGCTGCCACAGGCAGACGGTTGACGGACAGGAGGGCTACGTCTTCCGCGTCTGGGCGCCCCACGCCAAGAGCGTGCGGGTGCTGGGCCGCTTCAACGACTGGGACAAAGCGTCCCCCGCCATGGAGCGCATCGCCCCCGCCATCTGGGAGCGCTTCATCCCCGGCGTTCAGACCTACGACGAGTACAAGTTCTACATCGAGCGGCCCGACGGAACCTTTGTCTTCCGCGCCGACCCCTACGCCACCCACTCCGCCACCCGGCCGGACAACGCCAGCAAGGTCTTCGACCTGGACGGCTTCGCCTGGACGGACGCCGCCTACCGCCGGGCCCGCGCCCGCCGGGAGGTGCTGAAAAGCCCCATGAACATCTACGAGATGCACCTGGGCTCCTGGCGGCGGCATGAGGACGGCAACTTCCTCTCCTATGAGGAGTGCGCCCGGCAGCTGGTGCCCTACCTGAAGGAGCTGGGCTACACCCACGTGGAGCTTCTCCCCGTGAGCGAGTACCCTTACGACCCCTCCTGGGGCTATCAGGTCACCGGCTACTACGCCCCCACCTCCCGCTACGGCACCCCCCACGACTTCATGAAGTTTGTGGACCTGTGCCACGAGGCGGGCATCGGCGTCATCATCGACTGGGTGGGCGCCCACTTCCCCCGGGACGAGTGCGGCCTGTTCGAGTTCGACGGCGGCTACTGCTACGAGCCCGCCGACCCCCTGCGCCGGGAGCACCCCGACTGGGGCACCCGCATCTTCGACTACGGCCGGTATGAGGTGCGCTCCTTCCTCATCTCCAACGTGGTCTACTGGCTGGACAAGTTCCACATCGACGGCATCCGGGTGGACGCCGTGGCCTCCATGCTCTATCTGGACTATGGCCGCCAGGGCGGCGAGTGGCGACCCAACAAGGACGGGGGCAACATCAACCTGGAGGCGGTGCAGTTCCTCCGGGACATGAACTCCGCCGCCCTCACCTTCGACCCCTGCGCCATCATGGCCGCCGAGGAGTCCACCGCCTTCCCCATGGTCACCAAGCCGGGGTATGACGGCGGGCTGGGCTTCAACTTCAAGTGGAATATGGGCTGGATGCACGACATGGTGAACTATATGTCCACCGACCCCCTGTTCCGCAAGGGCCGGCACAACAACCTCACCTTCTCCCTCACCTACGCCTTCTCGGAGAACTTCGTGCTCCCCCTGTCCCACGACGAGGTGGTCCACGGCAAGTGCTCCCTCATCAATAAAATGCCCGGGGAGTACGACGACAAATTCCAGGGCCTGCGGGCGTTCTACGGCTACATGATGACCCACCCCGGCAAGAAGCTGCTGTTCATGGGCGGCGAGTTCGGCCAGTTCATCGAGTGGGACGAGAAAAAGCAGCTGGACTGGTTCCTGCTGGACTACGAAAAGCACCACCAGCTGCAAGAGTACGTAAAGGACCTGAACCACTACTATCTGGACCACCCCGCCCTGTGGCGCAACGACACCGACTGGCAGGGCTTCCAGTGGATCTCCTGCGACGACTACCAGCAGAGCGTCATCGCCTTCCGCCGCATCGACGAGAAGGGCAAGGAGGTCATCGTGGTGTGCAACTTCTGCCCCGTCACCCGCACGGGCTACCGCATCGGCGTGCCCAAGGCCGGAAGCTATGTCCCCGTGCTGTCCAGCGACGACGCCAAGTACGGCGGCTCCGGCACCGAGCTCTCCCCCGCCAAGACCAAAAAGGAGGAGATGCACGGCCTGCCCTACAGCGTGGAGCTCACCCTCCCGCCCCTGTCCGCCGTGTTCTATGAGCACAAGGCCGTCCGCCGCGCCAAGGCCGAGGACGGCGCGCCCGCCGCCGAGGTCAAGCCCAAGGCCGTCCCCAAGTCCCGCGCCAAAAAGGCGGACGCCCAGGCCGAAGCCGCGGCTCCCAAGCCCCTGAAAAAAACCGCCTCCAAGGCCAAAGCCAAGGCTGAAACCGCCGTGGAGAGCAAGCCCAAGGCCCCGCGCAAGCCCCGCGCCAAAAAACCAGCGCCCAAAACCGATTCTGAATCCAAGTAATTCATAGGGGGAGATCATTTTGTTCGAGCGCAAAAAAGAGTGTATTGCCATGCTTCTGGCCGGCGGCCAGGGCAGCCGCCTGTACTGTCTGACACAGGACACCGCCAAGCCCGCGGTGCCCTTCGGCGGCAAGTACCGCATCATCGACTTTCCGCTGTCCAACTGCGTCAACTCCGGCATCGACACCGTGGGCGTGCTCACCCAGTACCAGCCCCTGGAGCTGAACGACTACATCGGCAACGGCCAGCCCTGGGACCTGAACCGCAACTGGGGCGGCGCGCACATCCTCCCGCCCTACACCCAGTCTAAAACCGAGTCCTGGTACAAGGGCACCGCCAACGCCATCTATCAGAACATCCCCTTTGTGGACCGCTATAACCCCGAGTACGTGGTCATCCTCTCCGGCGACCACATCTATAAGATGGACTATAACAAGATGCTCAAGTTCCACAAGGAGAAGGGCGCGGAGTGCACCATCGCCGTGATGAGCGTCAGCATGGACGAGGCCAGCCGCATGGGCATCATGAGCACCGACGAGAACATGGCCATCACCGACTTTGAGGAGAAGCCCAAGCAGCCCAAGAGCAACCTGGCCTCCATGGGCGTGTACATCTTCACCTGGGCCGCCCTGAAGCAGTACCTCATCGACGACGAGGCCAACCCCGAGTCGGAAAACGACTTCGGCAAAAACATCATCCCCGCCTTCCTGAAGGACGGCCGGCCCATGTACGCCTACTCCTTCGAGGGCTACTGGAAGGACGTGGGCACCCTG
>CAJULM010000072.1 GCA_910587285.1 uncultured Oscillospiraceae bacterium
CGCTGGGGGAGAGCATGATGCAGCGCACCCTGCTCCCGCCCACGTGCTGGGCCACCTCCATCACCCGGTGCTCCCCGTTTTTTTCCACAGTCAGCATTTCCCGCAGGCGGGGCAGCTCCCCCTGGACGATCTCCACGTCCACCACGGGACCGGATATCTGCGCGATAATTCCCCGTTCCATGATCTCACCCCTTGTTTTTTTGACGTTGGGCCCTGGCTCCGGCGGACACCTCGGTGATGCTCTGGGTGATGGCCGCCTGGCGGACCCGGTTGTATTGCAGGGACAGCTCCCCCAGCAGGCCCTCCGCGTTGCGGTTGGCGCTGTCCATGGCGGTCATGCGGGCGTTCTGCTCGCAGCAGAAGCTGTCGATGAGGGCGCTGTAGATAAAGCCGGACACATAGCTGGGCATCATATTGTCCAGCACGGAGGGCACGTCGGGAAGGAACTCAAAGGGTTCTGTCACCGGCTGCTCGGTCATGGCGGTGTCGGCAAAATAGGTGCGGTGGAAGGGCAGGAGGCGGGTGGAGCGGGCCTGAAAGGACAGGGCGCTCTCCATATCGGTATACACCACAAAGATTTTCTTCAGCTCGCCCCGGTCAAACCGGTCCAGCAGCAGGGCGCTGATCTCCCGCGCCCTGGCCATGGTGGGGTTCTGGGCGGTGTAGAGAAAGCTGTGTTCAATGGGGATGCCCCGGGAGGCGAAAAACCGCCGGCCGTATTCTCCCACCACAAAGAGCTTGGTGTCCGGGTGCTGCTCCAGCAGCTTCTGCGCCTCCTTGATGGCGTTTTGGTTATAGGCGCCGGCCAGCCCCTTGTCGGCGGTGATGACCAGGCAGCCATAGGCGCCCTCTAAGGGGGGCTCCCCCTTGGCAGGGTAGAAGTAACGGCTGTCCACGTTTTCCACCGTGCGGAAGATGCGCTTGATCTCCCCCCGGAGGGCCTCGAAGTAGGGCCTGGTGTTGTCCAGCTCCTGCCGGGCCCGCTGCAGCTTGGTGGAGGCGATGAGGTACATGGCGCTGGTGATTTTTTTGGTCTCCTGCACGCTCTCGATATGGGTTTTGATCTCCTTGGTCCCCGCCATATCAGCCGCCCCGCTTTCCGTTCTCCTGGAAATGGGCCAGGAACTGGCGGGCCAGGTCCGTGATCTCCTCCCGGTCCTCCGGGGAGAGCAGACCCGTCAGGTCGATGCGGTGGCACAGCTCCGGGGCCTCCTGCTCCGCGTGGGCCAGCAGCCCGGCGCGGAAGGCCTCAATGCGCTCTGGGGGAACGTCCTGCATCACGTGGCTCAGGGCGGACACCAGCAGGATTACCTGCTGGTGCTGGGAGAGGGGGGCGTACTGGGGCTGGCGCAGCAGACGCATCAGTCCCTGGCCATAGGTGAGCTGGCGCTTGGTGGCGTCGTCAAGGTCGCTGGAGAACTGGGTGAATACCTCCATCTCCCGGTACTGGGCCAGCTCCAGCCGGATGGCGCCGGCGGCGGATTTCATGGCCTTGGTCTGGGCGTCGCCCCCCACGCGGGAGACGGACAGGCCCACGTTGACGGCGGGGCGCTGGCCGGAGAAGAACAGGTCGCTCTCCAGGAAAATCTGGCCGTCGGTGATGGAGATGATGTTGGTGGGGATGTAGGCGGACACGTCCCCCGCCTGGGTCTCCACAATGGGCAGGGCGGTCATACTGCCGCCGCCCAGCTCATCGCTGAGGTGGGCGGAGCGCTCCAGCAGCCGGGAGTGGAGGTAAAACACGTCGCCGGGATAGGCCTCGCGGCCGGGGGAGCGCTCCAGCAGCAGGGAAAGGGCCCGGTAGGCCACCGCGTGCTTGGACAGGTCGTCGTATACGATGAGCACGTCCCGCCCCTGGTGCATGAAGTATTCGCCCAAGGCGCAGCCGGCGTATGGGGCGATGTACTGCAGGGCGGCGGAGGCGCTGGCGGAGGCGCTGACCACGCAGGTGTAGTCCATAGCCCCCCGGCGCTTCAGGTTTTCCACCAGCTGGGCCACCGAGCTGGTCTTCTGCCCGATGGCCACGTAAATGCACACCACATTCTTGCCCTTTTGGTTGAGAATGGTGTCCACGGCCACGGCGGTTTTGCCCGTCTGCCGGTCGCCGATGATGAGCTCCCGCTGGCCCCGGCCGATGGGGAACATGGAGTCGATGGCCAAAAGGCCCGTCTCCATGGGGGCGTTTACCGGCTGCCGGTCCAAAATGCCGGGGGCGGGGGTCTCCAGAGGCCGGTGGTCCTGGGGGTGGATGCGCCCCTTGCCGTCCATGGGCACGCCCAGCGCGTCCACCACCCGGCCCAGGTACTCGTCCCCCACGGGGATGCCGGCGGTGCGCAGGGTGCGGCGGACCATGCTGCCCGCGCTGACCTCCTCGCCGTCGCCGAACAGGATGCAGCTCAGCCCGTCCTGACGCAGATCCTGCACCATCCCCCGCACGCCGGAGGAGAACACCAGCACCTCGCCGTACTGGGCGTGGTCCAGGCCGGTGACGGTGGCGATCTCGCTGTCCACGGTGACGACGGTGCCGATCTCCTCGGGCTCGGCGGACAGCTCCCACTCCTCCACTGCCTGGCGCATGAGGGGGATGATGTCGTTCTCCCCCGGCTGGAGCTGGCGCAGATAGTCCTGAAACTGGCGCACCCGGCCGTCCGGGGTCCAGTCGTACACGTCCGAGCCCACCTGGAGCCGGAAGCCGGAGCGCAGCGATTCGTCCAGCGCCCAGTTCAGCGGCACCTCCCGCTGATAGGTCCGGGTGAGAAACTCTCCGAAGCGCCGGACCTGCTCCGGCGTGGGCTGGGAGGCGCTGCGCAGCTCGGCGGTGAGGCGGCTTCTATCGGCTCTCATTCCGCTTTCCTCCTTCTGCCAGGTCTAAAAACTGGTCGAAGGGGTCCTGCCGGAGAGCCAGGCGCCGGGTGGCCTCCTCCGCCAGCCGGCGCAGCTCCTGCTGGGAGTCCCGCAGGGCCTGGTCCCGGGCGCGCTCGGCCTCGGCCTGGGCGCGGGCCACGAGCTGCTTGGCCTGGGCCTGGGCCTGGTCCAGCTGCTCCTGGGCGGACTGGGCCGCCGCCTGCTGGGCGCGGGCGCGCTCCTGGCGGATTTCCTCCTCCGCCCCCTCCAGCTTCTCCCTGTACTCGGTGTGGATTCGGTCGGCCTGGGCCAGCTTGTCCTGAGCCTGCTCGTCCAGCTCCCGATAGTGCGCCTCCCGCTTGGCCATGAACTGCTTTACCGGCTTGTACAGCAGAAAATACAGGCCGCCGGCCAAAATCGCTAAGTTCATCCAGTGCAGCAGAATCTGCTGGGGATCAATATTCAAGGGCCATGGCATTTTGAAACGCCTCCTTTGTTACAGCACGAAGATAATCAGGATGACCACCAGCAGAGCGTAGATGATGGCCGTCTCAATAAACACCAGGCCCAGCATCAGCGTGGTGCGCACCTTGCCCTCAGCCTCGGGCTGGCGGGCGATGCTCTCGGCGGACTTGGCGGTGGCCAGGCCCATGCCCACCGCGCCGCCCGCGGCGGCCACGCCCACGGCGATGCCCGCGGCGATGGCCTTCAGGCCGATGGTGGAGCCCTCGTCCTCCTGGGCCTCGGCCTGGGCGGCAGGGTCGTGGGCGGCGGGAGCGTCCGCCGCGAAGGCGGGGGCCGCCAGGGTCAGCGCCAGCAGCAGCGCGCCGCTGAGGGTGAGAATCCGTTTGAGCAGCTTATTCATGAGAAAGACCTCCTGTTGTGTCGTTTTGTTTTATATGGTATGGCGCGGCGGCTTACGCCCCGCGGGTCCGCTTAGGCTTGGGCGGCGCGGGCTCGGACACCTCGCCGTAATACATGGACGTGAGCATGGTCAGCACATAGGTCTGAATCACCGCGTGGAGCAGGGTGAACAGCACGCCCACGACGACCGGCAGCACAAAGCTCAAGTTAATATAATAGTATACCAGCTCCGTCACCAAAAGGCCGCTGAGCAGGGCGCCGAACAGCCGGAAGCTCATGGAGATGGGCAGGGAGAACTCCTTCAGCGTTTTGCCTACGCCCTTCACGCCGTTGGCGGCCACGCCGCCGGACAAAATCACCAGGTAGGACAGGGTGCCCAGGGCGATGGCGGCGTTTACGTCGGACAGGGGGGCGGGCAGGGTGATGGGGTGGCCGTTCACGGTGACGGCCTGGACGCCCAGCAGCTCGAACAGGGTGCCCACGAAGATGAACGCCCCGGCGGCGAAGATGTACGCCCCCACAAAGCGGTAACGGTGGGGACTGCTGCCCTTGGCCATGCCGTCAAACAGGCCCACCGCCTCCTCCAGCGCCAGCTGGAGCCGCCCCGGCACATACCGAAACCGGGGAATGGCGAAGATGCGGATGAGGGCGGCGGCCAGCAGCAGAACCGCCGTCACCAAAAACGCGGAGATCAGGCCGGGATTGACGGCCTTCCAGCCCAAGAGGCTGATTTGATTGACATCGTGGAGCACTGCGTCCCGCATGGTCTCCTGGACGCTCTCCGCCCGGACGGACGGCCCCGCCGCCAGCGCCCCGGCCAATAGGAGCAGCACCACCGCAAGCCACACGACTAAGCCCTTTTTGTGTTGCTTCATCTATGCATCCCTTCTCTCAATATTCTGCGCGCCCGCAGGGCGAGCGGGCGGGCCAGCTTCTTCCTTATTGTAGCACCGCTGTCAAGAGGCTCCGGCCCGCCAAAGGGGAGGAAAAAAGAACAAGGCGGCTGTCAAAAAGTGTACCTTTTGACAGTCGCCTTACACTTACGGACTATACCACAAGATTTGGCGAAATGCAATAGGGAGATGCAAAATTTTTGTAGAACTTCCATACCAAAATTTGCTGGCCTTCCAGAAAATTCCAGAAAAAACGGCGCTGTCAAAAAGTACACCATTTGACACTCGCAAGGGGTTTACGTTTATCAGAGCGG
>CAJULM010000073.1 GCA_910587285.1 uncultured Oscillospiraceae bacterium
CGCTGACGCCGTTGACCGCCATGCTGCCGGCCAGGCACAGGTTGGCCATGCGGATTTCGTTGCCGCTGATGACGGCCATATACTCAATCTTGCCCATATCGTTGCCGTAATAGCCGTGCAGGTCCACCCGCAGGCGGCGGTCGATCTCCTGGACGATCTGGTACACCCGGGGGAGCAGCTGCTGGAACAGGTCCACGCTCCAGCGCTCCAGCGCCTCGCTCATGACGGTGTGGTTGGTGTAGCTCAGGGTGCGGCAGGTGATGTCCCACGCCCTGTCCCAGCTGTAGCCGTACTCGTCGATGAGCAGGCGCATCAGCTCGGGCACGCACAGGGCGGGGTGGGTGTCGTTGATGTGGATGGACACCTTGTCGGGGAGGTTGTCCAGATTCTTATTGTCTCTCAGGTGCTTTTTCAGGATGGTCTGCACGGAGGCGGACACCAGCAGGTACTGCTGGCGCAGGCGCAGGCGCTTGCCCTCCAGGTGGTCATCGGCGGGGTAGAGCACCTTGGAGATGACCTCGGCCATGGTGTCTCCCTCCAGGGCCTTGGCGTAGTCGCCCCGGGTGAAGGCGGACATATCAAAGCTGTTGGGGGACTTGGCGGACCAGAGCACCAGGGGGTTGACGGCGCTGCTGTCGTGGCCGGAGATATACATATCGTTGGGCACGGCCATGACGGACTGGAAGTCCAGGTGCTTGATGCGGTACTTGCCGTTGTCGTCCCAGCCGTGGACGCTGCCGCCGAAGCGGACCTCCACCGCCTCGCCCTCGTGGGGAACCAGCCACACGTCGCCCATGTTCAGCCAGTCGTCCATATACTCCACCTGCCAGCCGTCCACAATCTTCTGCTTGAAGATGCCGAACTCATAGCGGATGGAATAGCCCGTCATGGGCAGGTCCAGGCTGGCGGCGGAGTCCATATAACAGGCGGCCAGGCGGCCCAGGCCGCCGTTGCCCAGGCCGGCGTCCGGCTCCATTTCGTACAGGTCGTGGATGTTCACGCCGCACTTGGCCAGGGCTTTGGTGAACAGGTCCTCCAGGCCCAGGTTGTACAGGTTGTTGCGCAGGGAGGTGCCCACCAGGAATTCCATGGACATATAGTAGACCTGCTTGCCCTTGTTTTGACGGTAGAACTCGGCGCTTTTGCTGGCCAGCATTCCGTTGACCACATAGCACAGGCCGCGGTAGACCTGCTGGGGGGAGGCGGTGTCCATTGAGCAGCCGTACCGCACCAGCAGGGTTTCGTTCAACTGGTTGATGATCTGTTTCTGGTCCATATGACGAATTGACTCCTTTTTCACCGGCCCAGGCCGGCGGGATTGGTAGAGCGGAAGCACAATCGGAGAGACGCCCGGCCCGCCGGGGCGGCCGGAAGCCTCCGAAATCACGAACGCAGCCCGCCGGAGCGGGCTGCGTTCGCGCGGCATTGCCAACATTATAACATAGAACGATAGATTTGCCAATAGTCTTGCACAGAATGTTTCCAGGAACAATCATACGCCATCACGCTCTTTTGCAGGGCGGTCCAGTGCTCCTTGTCGTGGAACAGGCTCTCGCCCCGGCGCACGGCGTCCAGCATATCGTGGGCGTTATAGGTCTTGAAGGTGAAGCCGTTGCCCTCGCCGGTCTCGATGTTGTAGGCGGGGACGGTGTCGAACAATCCGCCGGTCTCCCGGACGACGGGGATGGTGCCGTAGCGCATGGCGATGAGCTGGGTCAGGCCGCAGGGCTCCTGCTTGGAGGGCATGAGCACCAGGTCCGCCCCGGCGTAGGCCTGATGGGCCAGGGTGTTGTCAAACACGATGTTGGCGGACATCTTGGCGGGGAAGTTGCCCGCGTAGGAGCGGAACAGCTCCTCGTACTGCCATTCGCCGGTGCCGATGACCACCAGCTGGATGTCGTCCCACATCAGATCGTCCATTACGGCCTGGACCAGGTCCACGCCCTTGTGGCCCACCAGGCGGGTGATCATGATGAACATGGGCACATCGTCCCGGACCGCCAGGCCCAGACGCTGCTGGAGGAACTTCTTGTTCTCCGCCTTCTTCTCCAGGGCGGCGGCGTCAAAATTGGCGTAGATGAGCGGGTCGGTGGCGGGATTGAACACGTCGGTGTCGATGCCGTTGACCACGCCGCTGAGCTTGTAGCTGTGGGTGCGCAGCACGTCGTGGAGGCCGTGGGCGAAGTAGGGGTTTTGAATTTCGTAGGCGTAGGTGCGGGACACGGTGCTCACCCGGTCGGAGGTGAGGATAGCGGCCTTCATCAGATTGGTGCAGGTGTCGAAGTGCATGGTGCCCTTCCAGTCCTCGGGCAGACCCAGCACCTCGTCCACGAAGGCGTCGGGGAAGCGGCCCTGGTACTCCATGTTGTGGATGGTGAACAGGGTGCGGATGGGCTGATAGTTCTCCAGGCCCATGTAGAACGCCCGCAGGAACACCGGCACCAGGGCGGTCTGCCAGTCGTTGGCGTGGATCACGTCGGGATACCAGTCCAGGTACTGGAGGGCCTCCAAAATGGCCTTGGAGTAGAAGGCGAAGCGCTCGCCGTCGTCATAGTGGCCGTAGCAGCCGTCCCGGTAGAAGTAGTACTCGTTGTCGATGAAGTAGTACTGGAGCTTTTTGCGCTTGCTCACCGCCCGGAACAGGCCGGCGTACACGTTGCGCCAGGACAGGGGGACGGTGAAGTTGGTGAGGTACTCAATCTCGAACTCGGGGTTGTTCTTGATGGCCTTGTAGTAGGGCAGGAAGACGCACACCTCTGTGTTGGGGGACTCGGCCAGGGCTTTGGGGAGGGCGGCGGCCACGTCGCCCAGGCCGCCGGTTTTGATAAAGGGCGCGGCCTCGCTGGAGGCTAATAAGATTTTCATACGGTTACTCCTTTACGAATGACCACGGGGTTGGAGACGAGACCCTTGAGCTGGGCGCCGCCCGTGATGGTGACCCATTTGTCCACCACCACGTTTTCCAGGCAGGCGCCCTCGCCCACCACGCTGCCCTGCATGATGACGCAGTTCTTCACCACGGCGCCCTTGCCGATTTTCACGCTGCGGGAGAGCACGCAGTTTTCCACCTTGCCCTCAATCATGCAGCCGTCGGCGATGACGCAGCCGCTCACCTCGCAGTCCATGCCGTAGTAGCAGGGGACCTCGTCGGTGACGCGGGTGAAGATGGGCCGGTCGCCCCGGAACAGGGGGGCGCTCACCGCGCTGTCGATGGTGGACAGGCTGTTGTGGAAGTACTCGTTCACGTTGCGCATCCGCAGCACCACGTCGTTCACCTCATAGAGATTGATGGACAGGCGGCCCCGGTTGAACTCGTGCTGAATGAAGTCCCGCAGGAAGTCGTAGATGCCCCGGGAGGTGTAGTCCCGGATGACGCTGATGAGCAGCTCGCGGGAGATGATCATGTGGCCCATGCTGGAATACTCGCCGGGCTTGACGGGGCAGTCCAGGGCGTAGGAGGTCACCCGGTGGCCGGTGTCCGCCCGCATGACGGAGACGGAGTTGATCTGGGAGGGCTCCTCCGCCTTGGTGGCGAACATGGTGATGTCGCAGCCGCTGGCGATATGGCTCTCCAGGGCGGGGCGGTAGTCGATGTTGCACACCACGTAGGCGTCCGCCAGCAGGACGTAGGGGGTGTTGGTGATGGTCTCCAGGTAGTCCAGGGCGTTGCGCAGGTCGTCCAGCTTGCCCCGGTTGTTGGCGCCCACGTTCTCCGTGGCGAAGGGGGGCAGGAGCTGCAGGCCGCCGTTTTTCCGGTTCAGGTCGTACTGCTGGGCGTTGTTCAGGTGGTCCATCAGGGAGTGATAGTGCTGGGTGGCCAGCACGCCCACGTTGGTGATGCCGGAGTTGACCATGTTGGACAGCACGAAATCCACCAGGCGGTAGCGCCCGCCAAAGGGGATGGCGGCCATGTTGCGGTCATAAGTAAAGGAGCTGAGCTCGTCGGAGTACATCTCGGAGAAAATAATACCAGTCATGTTCATGGTGGACACCCCCTTAAACGATTTCCTTGGGCTTGATGACGGAGCCTGCGGGCAGGGTCTTCTTATGGCCCACCACAGTGATGCCCCAGTTCTCCTTGGGGCAGTTCTCCGGCCGCTCGCCGATTTTCACGCCTTCCTCAATCACGCAGCCCTCGCCCACGATGGCGTAGCTGATGTTGGCGCCCTTGCGCACCCTGGTGTTGGGCATGACCACCGCCCCGGTGACGATGGCGCCCTCCTCCACCTCGCAGCCGGTGTACAGCACGGAGTGCTCCACGGTGCCCCGGACGATGCAGCCCTCGGCCACGAAGGAGTTGGACACCTTGGCGCCGGCGTCGATGCGGGTGGCGGGGGAGGCGTAGTTCCGGGCGTAGATGCGGAAGGAGGTGTCCCGCATATTGATGGGATCGGTGGGGTCCAGCAGGTCCATATTGGCGTCCCACAGGCTGTCCAGGGTGCCCACGTCCTTCCAGTAGCCCTCGAAGGAGTAGGCGTACATGGGCCGG
>CAJULM010000074.1 GCA_910587285.1 uncultured Oscillospiraceae bacterium
AAGTTGATGATAGTCATTGTATGTACCTCCATATCGTTTTTTGTGGTTGGGTTGCTGGGAAACGATATGGAGGGCGGCGGGGAGCGGCACCCTGGGGAGCTGCTCCGTACCTCGGGACACTTTGTCTCGAAGTGCAGATAACAAAAAGCGCCTGCGCGACACAAAGCCACGCAAGCGCATGAAATGACAAATTCATTTATGTACTGCCAAATCTCGCATCCACCGCCGGACTGATCCTGCTGGGCGGGTGGGCTTTTTTTGACAGGTTAGGGGGATGGAAAATGAGCGAGAGCACAGCGACACCTCCAAGGCGACCGCCGCACTCCGTTAGATTATATGCTCATAAAGAAACGGCGGCTTGATAGACTCAAAACCGCCGTTTTTCTTGCACCGCAGGCCATTCAACAACGGTTTCGTTGTGATGGCTCTGCGTCTGTGCGTCTGGCTCTTTTCAATATTTACTTAAATTGATCGATACGGCCCGATCGGATTGCCGCAAGATTGCGAGCAATTTTTTCTTCCGGCCAGTCCCACCACCGCTCTGTCAGCAACGCCGAAATAGTTTCATCAGAAAAGCGTTTTCGGATAGGTTTAGCCGGAACACCTCCTACAATGGTATAGGGCGGGACATCTTTTGTTATAACAGCTCTGGTGCCAATAATGGCACCATCCCCTATGGTAACTCCAGCGAAGATCACGGCCTCATATCCAATCCAGACATCACTTCCAATAACAATATCGCCTTTGTTGTCCCATGCCTCGGTTATGTGGCTAACATCCAGCCCCCATTCCTCAAAGAAGATAGGAAATGGATAAGTCGCAAGTGAAGTCATGCTGTGGTTGGCGCTGTTGAACAAAAATCGAGCGCCACAAGCGATAGAGCAAAATTTACCAATAATCAGCCTGTCATGGTTAATGGGATAATGGTAAAGAACATTATTCTTTTGAAAATCAACAGGATCATTTACAAAGTCGTTATACCTGGTGTAGTCGCCCACGATGATGCTGGAATCAGTAACGACATTTTTCAAATATACAGTTTCCCGATCTTTTGACCGGGGATAAATTTTTTGTTTGTCCATCATAATTCGTTATCCTCCTTAGAAATCAAGTCAGCCATGCGGATGACAGATAGTTTTGATTTTTTGACATTCACTAAAGTTTCCTGTTTACATTTCGGGCAATACAGTGGAAAATTGATAAGCTCTGTATCTTGACGCACTTTAAGTCTGGTCTTGTTCCCACATATGGGGCATAGAAGCCATACCATCCGATCCATCATAGACTTTCCCCCCTGTGGCTTGATTGAATGAGCGTTTTGTGTCCCCATTTTCTACTTGTGAAATAGAGTAAACCTACAATAGCAGGTAAGACTGGAGAAAGCGCCTGGCCGTAATAAATCCCGGAAAAGCCCATATTAAGTACAAAGGCCAAGAGCCAGCTCACAGGCAAACGCACAATAACCGCGTCCAGTAAAGCGTTAATCATAGCAACATTTGCCGCACCGACACCAATAGCAAAGGAGTCCAAAGTGTACATAACGGCATAAATCAAACTATTTATACTGCAACAGACACGCAGATAGTAAACTCCATCGTTTACTACTTCCGGGGTGGTACTACCAAAAAGCAAAATCAATCGTTCAGCAAAAAACTGTACGCCAATTACGACAACGAGCGTTACAGCAACATTCATCACTAAACTGATTTTTACCACTTTACGGGCGCGTTCAATTTGTCCAGCTCCCATGCACTGCCCTACCATCGCTGTAACTGCCTGTCCAATAGCCCAGCAGGGCATACCAGCAAAGGTGTTGATTTGCAAGCCTACATTCGATGCAGCAGATACAGCAGTACCAAACTGATTGAGCATCCCTGCCACAAGCAGATAGGCCGTGTTGACTACGACCATTTGGATGGCCGTGGGCAGTCCGACTTTCACGATGGCGGCCAGCTTATCCCATTGAAGCGTAAACTTTCCGCGATTTTCCATAGAGAAAAATATTTTATGCCGCTTCAAATAGAATAGAGAAATCACAAAGGAAATTCCCTGCGCGGTAATCGTTGCGTAAGCCGCTCCTGCCGTTCCCATTCCTAATGGGCCCACCAAGATAATGTCTAAAACGATATTGATGACGGTAGCAATTCCCACAAAATAGAGGGGAGATTTAGAATCCCCAAGCCCCTTGAGTACAGAGCAGACAGCATTATATCCAAAGATGAACACAGTTCCACAACAAATAATTTTCATATAGTCGCAGGCATCTTGATATGCGTCTGCTGGAACATTTAACATCTTGAATAACGGCTGGCAGGTTGCCAGACTCACAATAGTCACAAGCAGGGAAGATACCAGCGAGAGCAAGGCCAGCATTTGAAAAGACTCCGTCTGTCCCTTTTTATCGTCTGCCCCCTTATATTGAGCAATCAACACGGCTCCGCCCATCGTCATACCAATACAAATTGAATTGATGATATAGCACAATTTAGAAGCATTACCAATGGCCGCAAGACCCGTATCGCCTACAATTTGGCCGACTACAAGCATATCTACTACATTGTAAAATGATTGCAGTATATTTGCTAAAAGCAACGGGAAAGCGAAAGCGGCCAGTTTTTTCGGCACACTTCCGGTCAACAAACTATATTCTTCAGTCATATCTATTTCCTCCAAAAAGAAAAAGGGCACACTACATCGTGCGCCCTTTGCATAGTCACTTAACAATAAGCATAGCAAAAGGCCACAAACAAAACATTGTCTGTGGCCTAAACAGTCAATTATCTATCGTTGATCTAATAAAAAGGGTATAAAAACCAAAGACAGTCCTATCTCTGCCTTGGCCTTTCCGCTTTATAGATCAACTTTCCGAAAAGGCTCCGCACAATGTTTCGTGGTATAAACTTGTGTGGAGCCGAAGTCAATACAAAATTTTCCGAACAACATCGTACTCACCTCTTGCATAGTCATATCATTCTTATTGTAATCAGTTCTCCCCTTGTTGTCAAGTCAGCAAGGCCATCTTAGATTGGAGGTTAGGTGAAAATAATTAGTCAGTGGTATGAAATACACAATCGTTCAAATAATAACACCTGAAATGTAAAATTACATTAGGTGATATTATGAAGATTGAGAGAGAGAATCGACGATTTGATTTTCACGATATAGGGCTCGCCATCAAGCGGGCAAGGGAGGCCAGCGGAATGACGCAGGAGCAACTGGCCTATATTGTTGACCGGGCTCCGCGCACCATCATGTATAACGAGAATGACGGCCAGCACCCCAGCCTCAACACCTTTTATCAGATGGTGACAATGTTCGATATATCGGTAGATCAATATTTCTATCCGTCCAAGAATAAAGGGAGTGAGTGCAGAAAGCGGATCGACGCCATTCTTAACGCCTTGGACGAAAAAGAACTAAAAATTGTAGAAGCCATGATCCAAGCGATGAAAGCGGCTAAAGAAACGGAGGATGCGTAAAGAGAAGCATGCGCCTCCGTTTTTTCGCGCCACTTCCGGGGTTGCGCGTTTCGGCAAGCAATTCGGGTGTGGCCACACTCCGAAATTTTTGCTGGGCCGCAGGCCCGCAAAAATGCTTGTTGGGGAGCCTCCCCAAACCCGGCTCTTTGGGACAAAATGTCCCAAAGAGGTTGGCTGCGTCACCGCCGCTATCGCGTCTGTTCCTTATCGGTGCGCCCGTCCGTAAGGCCGAGCAGATGGTCGATGTTGGCCTTGACCGCCACGGCCTCCCGCATATCCCGCTGGGCCTGCCGATACTCGGCATAGAGGGCCTTTTTCTTATCCGCCAGCTCCCGCCGCTGTTTTTTCAGCGCGTCCATTTTGGGGAGCTTTTCACCGCCTAACAATTCATTCATAGCGGCCCGGGCCGCCCGGTAGGTGGCAAGCTCCGCCTCGTGTTCGGCCAGATACTTTTTCGAGTACCGGGCCGCCTTGTAGCCGTCAAACACGGGCCGGGCCTTGGCATAGTCCACCACGGCCCCCATCAGCCCGGAGACTTTGGAGAGGGCGGCCTCGGTGGTCTGGAGCTCCCCGGCCAGCGCGTGGGCCCGGTCAACCGCCGCCGTGGTCTTTGCCGCCAGCGCGTCATAGTCGGTGAGATTGTTCTCCTGCAGAAACTGGAGGGCGGCGGCCATCTGCTTTAGGTTGTAGACTTTCGCCCAGCGTTCATAAGCCGGGCCCTTGCCCTCGGCCATGCGCTGTTGAATGTCAATGATAAGCCCCACCTGCCGGATCGGGGGCGGCGCGTCTTTGGGGAGCTCCGGGAGGGGCCGCTCCCCGGCGATTACCGCCCGGATGTCCTCGGGGTCAAAGCCCGCGCCGAGGGTGGATGCCCGGAGCCGGGTGTACTTGTCCTGCCCCGGCGCGAGGAACGACACCACGCCGCCCCGCCCGCGCTTGACGGCAAAGCCGGACTC
>CAJULM010000075.1 GCA_910587285.1 uncultured Oscillospiraceae bacterium
TCAACATCGTGGACACCCCGGGCCACGCCGACTTCGGCGGCGAGGTGGAGCGCATCCTGAAAATGGTGAACGGCGTCATTCTGCTGGTGGACGCCGCCGAGGGCCCCATGCCCCAGACCCGGTTCGTGCTGTCCAAGGCCCTGGAGCTGGGCCATAAGGTCATTGTGGTGGTGAACAAGATCGACCGCCCCGACCAGCGCATCCACGAGGTGATGGACGAGGTGCTGGAGCTGCTGCTGGACCTGAACGCCACCGATGAGCAATTCGAGTCGCCGACGCTGTTCTGCTCTGGGAGGCAGGGCACCGCCAGCTACTCCCCCGACGTGCCGGGGACGGACTTGGTTCCCCTCTTTGAGACGATTCTGGACTATATCCCCGCCCCGGACTGCGACCCGGACGCCCCGTTCCAGATGCTGGTGTCCTCCATCGACTACAACGAGTTCGTGGGCCGCATCGCCGTGGGCCGCATCGAGCGGGGGACGGTGAAGCAGAACCAGGAGATCGTGGTGTGCAACTACCACAAGCAGGATGAGGCCCCCAAAAAGGCCAAGGCCACCGCCCTGTACACCTTTGACGGGCTGGCCCGCACTCCTGTCACCGAGGCCAAGGCGGGGGAGATCATCGCCATGAGCGGCATTGGCGACATCACCATTGGAGATACGGTGTGCGTCCCCTCCGACCCCGCGCCCATTGAGTTTGTGAAAATCTCCGCCCCCACCCTGGAGATGACCTTCTCCGTCAACGACTCCCCCTTCGCCGGCAAGGAGGGCAAGTACGTCACCAGCCGCCAACTGCGGGACCGCTTGTTCCGGGAGACGCTGAAGGACGTGTCCCTGCGGGTGACGGAGATGGAGAACTACACCGACGCCTTCAACGTGGCGGGCCGGGGGGAGATGTCCCTGTCCATCCTCATTGAGACCATGCGCCGGGAGGGTTACGAGTTCCAGGTCTCGCCCCCCCGGGTGGTGTACCAGGAGGTGGAGGGCAAAAAGTGCGAGCCCATTGAGCGGGTGGTCATCGACGTGCCCGCCGACTGCGTAGGGGCCGTCATGGAGAAGCTGGGCAGTCGGAAGGGCGAGTTCCTGTCCATGGACCCCATCGGCAGCCGCACGAAGCTGGAGTTCCTGGTGCCCTCCCGGGGCCTGTTCGGCTACCGCAACGAGTTTTTGACCGACACCAAGGGCGAGGGCATCATGGCCTCAATCTTTGAGAAGTACGCCCCCTTCAAGGGGGAAATCCAGCGGCGGAACACCGGCTCCCTGGTGGCCCACGAGACAGGCGATTCGGTGACCTACGGCCTGTTCGCCGCTCAGGAGCGGGGCGCACTGTTCATCGGCGCGGGTGTGCCCGTGTACGAGGGTATGGTGGTGGGCGTCTGCCCCAAGATGGAGGACATCACCGTCAACGTGTGTAAGAAGAAGCAGCTGACCAATATGCGGGCCTCTGGCTCGGACGACGCGCTGCGGCTGGTGCCCCCCAAGCAGCTCAGCCTGGAGCAGTGCCTGGAATTTTTGGCGGACGACGAGCTGCTGGAGGTCACGCCGGAAAACCTGCGCCTGCGCAAGCGGATTTTGAACCATGAGAAGCGGATGAAGGCCCTCAAGGGAGGGAAAGCGTAATCAAAATTCCCCTGGCCAACGGCCAGGGGAATTTTTTACAGCGTCATGGTGATCCCGCCCTCGTCGGACAACCCGTCCTTCTTGAGCATATTTTCCAGCACCTCCACGTCCGACGTGATATCCATAGCGTCATCCTGGAACAGCTTATCCAGCTGCTTCTCGAACCCGGACACCACCTGGTCCATCATGTCCTCGATGCGCTTCTTGGCGGCGGAGATGTTCTGCCCCTCGATGCCCTGGGCGTCCAGCTGGGCGTAGGCCCGGAGGATTTTCAGGGTAGTGGGCAGGTAGTAGTTCAGGAAGGTGCGCAGCTGCCCCTCCTTATTGGGGTGGGACTTCTGATAGTTCAGGATTTTGCTGGTGATCTCCTCGATGCGGTCAATTTTGGCGCTCATGGCCTCGTCGGGAATTTCATCGTTCACCTGCCGGATTTCCCGGAGGATATCGTCCTCCCGGGCGGCGGCCTGCTGAGGGGTCTCCTCCTCTACGGTTGGGGCTTTTTGGCGGGGCTGAGCGTGGTAGCCCATCTCGGTGAGGAACAGCTTGCCCTCCGCCAAGTCCAGATAGCCGGTGGGCAGAATGTCCTTGGCCAGCATCCGACGCAGGTCCTTGCACAGCTTATTGACGGAGATGCCGAAGCTGGCGGCCATGGGAGCCAGATCCACCTCCCGGTTGGCGCCAATGTAAGCCAGGTAATTCAGATAACGTTCGCTGCGGCGGTTGCGGCCGATGCCGGAGAACAGCATCCCCAGCCCCCCTGCCAGGAAGGGCAGACAGATGCCGATGGGGATCAATATTTCCGCCACATTCTCCACCATGCCGATGATGCCTAAAATGAAAACAGTCAGGCCGAAGATACCGGACAAAATGCTGCCGCCGACGATAAGGCCAGTGCCGCCGCCCTCTCCCTTGGCCTTCTTCCGCTTGTTCTCCCTGGGGTCCCGCACGTTCCAGGCATCGGGCTGGGCCTTATGCTCCCAGGGCTCGGCCTGCTTTTTTTGCTGGCTGTACTGATAGGAGTAGCTTGCGAAGGAGGCAGCGCCCTGCTGTGTCTGCCGGCGGGCGCTGTCCGCCGCTTGACGCGCCGTGTCGGCGGCCTGGCGGGCGGTATCGGCGGTCTGTTGGAAGATGGTCTCCGCCGTGCTCTTGGCCCGGTTGGCGGCATTGCGCGCTTCCTGGCGGTAGCGGTCGCTCTGGCCGGAGTTGGCCATATTGACCAGCTTGCGAATCAGCCAGACGATGCCGATGATTTTGCAGAACCAAAAGGGGAGGATGAACAGCATCAGACCAATGCTCGCCCATTCGCCCCAATCGTTTGGGTTTTTGGGGGGCTTGCGCCCGCCGCCGGTTCCCTGACCTGAGCCAGAGCCATAGCTGTATTTGTAATGATAATTGTAGTTTTGCTGATTTTGGCCGGAGCTTCCCTGGGTTCCCCTGTCGTCGGGGTCAAAATGGTACGTGTCTGCCATGTTGGTCCTCCCTTCCCGAAACAGCTCCCTCATGGGGAGGCGCCTGCGAAGTTTACAAGCAAAGTCTATTATATACTGTTCCGGGGGCTGTGTAAATACGAAATCCCTTTAAATTTTTCTAAGGATTTGACGGGAGAGGAAACAGCCCGCCCTCTGAATGTTCAAAGGGCGGGCTGCTGTAATTGGCGAGAGGCTGCGGGCGACTGGGGGATTATCCCTTAACGCCGCCGGAGGCCAGGCCGCTGACCAGGTTTTTCTCAATGCACATGAACAGAATGACCACCGGGATGATAGCGAAAATGGAGGCGGCAAAGAGGTACTGCCACTCAATCATATTGTAGCCGTTAAAGGTGTTGATGCCCACCGTCAGCGGTTTCAGGGTGTCGGTGGAAATCAGGCACAGGGCCACGGTGTACTCGTTCCAGGCGTTGATGAAGATGAAAATCAGGGTGGTGACAATGCCGGGGGCGGCCACGGGGAGCAGTACCTTCGTCATGGCCTGAATCCGGTTGCAGCCGTCGATGGTGGCGGCCTGCTCCATTTCGGCGGAGATGCCCATGAAGGTGCCCCGCAGCAGCCAGATGGTGAATGCCTGGTTGAACGCGGCGTTGATGAAGACCAGCCCCAGGATGCTGTCCGTCAAGTGCAGGGCCTGCATCACCTGGTAGATGCCGATGAGCAGCACCACCGGGGCGAACATCTGGGAGACGATGACAAAGCCCAGAAACGCGGTCTGCCCCTTGAACTTCATGCGGGCCAGGGCATAGGCGGCAGGAATGCCGCACAGCATGGCGATGAGGGTGGAGCCGCCGGCAATGAGCACGGAGTTGAGTAGATACCGCGCCATGGGAGCCCGGCTCCAGATCTCAATGAAATTGGACCACAGGGCGGTGACGGGGAGGATCGTGTTGCCGGAGAAGATTTCCACCCGGTTTTTCAGCGCCGTGCACAGTATGGCGAAGTAGGGGTAGAGGGTGATGACGCACACATCCAGCACCACGAAGTACAGCAGCACGCGCAGGATGGTCTTTTTCACAGAAACGGGCTTTTTAACGGCAATTCCGGACGGGTTGCTCATACGTCGCCATCTCCTTTCCGCAGGGTGTAAATCATGTAAGTGCTGGCGCACACCAGCAGAATCAGGAAGCCGATGACGGACACCGCCGCCGCCTCACCGCTCCGCCCATTGTAGAAGGCCAGCTTGTACAGGTAGGTGACCAGGGTGTCGGTGCGGTTGGCCGGGTCGCCCTTGGTCATGGTCCAGATGATGGGGAAGGAGTTGAACAC
>CAJULM010000076.1 GCA_910587285.1 uncultured Oscillospiraceae bacterium
CCCGAGCACAAGCGGGCCAAGTATATCGGCCGGGTATTCCAGGACCCCATGATGGGCACCGCCGCCACCATGCAGATTGAGGAAAACATGGCTCTGGCCGCCCGCCGGGGAAAGGGTCGCTCGCTGCGTCCCGGCATCACCCGGGACGAGCGGGAGCACTACCGGGAGATGCTGAAAATCCTGGACCTGGGGCTGGAGGACCGGCTCACGTCCAAGGTGGGCCTTCTGTCCGGCGGTCAGCGGCAGGCGCTCACCCTGCTCATGGCCACGCTGCAAAAGCCCGATCTGCTGCTGCTGGACGAGCACACCGCGGCGCTGGACCCCAAGACGGCGGCCAAGGTGCTGGAGGTCACCGAACGCATCGTGCAGAAGGACAAGCTCACCACCCTGATGATTACCCACAATATGAAGGACGCCATCGTCCACGGCAACCGGCTGATTATGATGTACGAGGGGCGCATCGCCCTGGACATCGCCGGGGAGGACAAAAAGAAGCTCACCGTGGAGGACCTGCTGGCCAAGTTCGGCCAGGCCACCGGATCGGACGAGGCGGACGATAAGCTGCTGCTGGGGTAAACGCGGTGGAAATTTATCAGATTGACCAATCAAATGTATCTGCTGTCGCCGGGCTGATGTCTGCCATTAAGCCGGACTGGTGGGACTTCGATGGGGCGAGCCGTCAGCTGCAAGAGGTATCCTTGTTGGCGAATTTGATCGGCTGGTATATGGGAGAGGGCGGGAATCCCAAGGGATGGATTTTGTGCGCAGAGTACGAGGGCTATTCCTGCCTGAGCGTTGAATGCCTTGGGTACGATGAAAATGGGACGTTTGTCATGGAACAGCAGCTGGAACCGCTGCTGAGACAGGCCGAGGCTCACGCGAAGGAAAAGGGCTACCGCAATTTGAAATATATCATCGGTTCAACGGATATGTCCTGCCACGGTAGGCCAATGACGGACTATGCAGAGGAACTGCGGAGCCTGGAATCGCGCGGCCGTGCGCACTTTGACTATTTCGTGGGGTATGGGTTCTCTCCGACCGGGTTTATCCCCAACTGTTACGGCGAAAACTATCACGGCATTGTTATGATCAAGCCGCTGATATGAATCAGCGCAGCCCGCCGGATATCCGGCGGGCTTTTTTGCGGAAAATCCGGGAAAGCGCTTGACAAAACCCTGTTATAAGCATATGCTTAATTCAGAAAGAAAAGTTTAGGAGTGAAGCCCATGACCCAGCGGGAACGGCAAATCCTCCGGTGGATTGAGGAAAACCCCATGATCTCCCAGCAGGAGCTGGCAGACAAGGCGGGCATCGCCCGCTCGTCGGTGGCGGTGCACATCTCCAACCTGATGAAAAAGGGGCACATCGCCGGAAAAGGGTATATTGTGTCCTCCGCGCCCTACGCGGTGGTGGTGGGCGGGGTGAATATGGACATCGGCGGCGTGTCCGCCGCGCCCCTGGTCCCCGCCGATTCCAACCCGGGCGCGGTGCGCATGAGCTTAGGCGGCGTGGGGCGGAACATCGCCCACAACATGGCTCTTTTGGGGCTGGACGTGCGGCTGCTCACCGCCTTTGGCGACGACCTGTACGCCCAGCGCATCGCCGCCTCCTGCGGGGAGCTGGGCATCGACATCAGCCGGTCCCTCCAGGTGCCCGGGGGGCGGACCTCCACCTACCTTTTTATCGCCGACGAGAAGGGGGAGATGGAGCTGGCCCTGTCCGACATGGACATCTACCGGCGCATCACCCCGGCGTTTCTGGCCGCCCGGACGGCGCTGCTGCAAAACGCCCAGCTGGTGGTGGTGGATGCCAATATCCCCGCCGAGGCCATCGCCTGGATTGCGGACCATGTGACGCCCCCCGTCTTTGCCGACCCGGTGTCCACCGCCAAGGCGGAACGGCTGCGGCCCGTGCTGGGCAAGCTCCACACCCTGAAGCCCAACCGAATCGAGGCCGAGCTGCTGTCCGGGGTGGTCATTACGGACGAGGCCGGCCTGAATCGGGCGGCGGACAAGCTGCTGGAGACGGGGCTGCGCCGGGTGTTTCTCTCCCTGGGCGGGGACGGGGTCCTGGCTGCCGACCACAGCGGACGGGTGCGCCTGCCCTGTCTGCCGGGAAACCGGGTGAACACCACCGGCTGCGGGGATGCCTTCATGGCGGCGCTGGCCTGGGCCTATTTAGAGGGCACCGATTTGGAGGGCACCGCCCTGGCGGGGTCGGCGGCGGCGTCCATCGCCATGGAGAGCGGCGAGACGATCAACGAGGCCATGAGCGCCCAGGCGCTGGCTCAGCGGATGGGGCGCATCTTAGAAGGAGGAGACCGATGAACTATCAAGAGGAAAACGCCCGGACCGTCGACCGGTGGTGCGCGCAGGGCTGGGAGTGGGGGCGGCCGGTCTCCCACGAGGACTACGTGAAAGCGCAGGCCGGCGAGTGGGGGGTGTATCTGACCCCCACCAAGTTCGTGCCCCAGGAGTGGTTCGGCGAACTCAAGGGGAAAAGGCTGCTGGGCCTCGCCAGCGGCGGCGGGCAGCAGATCCCCATCTTCACAGCGCTGGGCGCAGCGTGCACGGTGCTGGACTACTCCCCGCAGCAGTGCGCCAGTGAAAAAATGGTGGCGGAGCGGGAGGGCTATCAGGTGGAGGTCATCCGGGGGGACATGACCCAGCCTCTCCCTTTTGAGGACGGAAGCTTCGACCTCATTTTCCACCCCGTGTCCAACTGCTACGTGGAGGAGGTAGAGCCTATTTTCCGGGAGTGCTTCCGGGTGCTGAAGCCGGGCGGGGTGCTCCTGGGGGGCTACGACACCGGCGTCAACTATCTCTTTGACGAGTCGGAGGAAAAGCTGACCTACCCGCTGCCGTTCAATCCCTTGAAGGACAAGGCGTTGTACGAGATGTGCGTAAGGGAGGACTGGGGCATTCAGTTTTCCCACACGCTGGAGGAGCAGATCGGCGGCCAGCTCAAGGCGGGCTTCCGGCTGACCCACCTGTACGAAGACACCAACGGGGAGGGCAGGCTCCACGAGTTTCACGTGCCCTCCTTCGTGGCGGTGCGGGCGGTGAGGCCGGAGGGCTGACCCGGCCCCAATCGATAGCGCGGCAGACCAAACACCATTATTATATTTAGTTGGAGGTTTTACCCATGGCACTGAACAAGTATCTGGACGTTTCCCCCGAGGTGGCCCAGGCTCTGGCCGCCGGAAAGCCCGTGGTGGCCCTGGAGTCCACCATCATCTCCCACGGGATGCCCTATCCCCAGAATGTGGAGACCGCCCTGGCGGTGGAGCAGATCATCCGGGACAACGGGGCCGTTCCCGCCACCATCGCCATCATCGGCGGGCGGCTGAAGGCGGGCTGCACCAAGGAGGAGATCGAGCACCTGGGGAAGACGGGCACCGCCATCGTCAAGGCCAGCCGGCGGGATTTGGCCATGCTGTGCGCCCGGGGGCAGGACGGGGCCACCACCGTCACCACCACCATGATCATCGCCCACATGGCGGGCATCAAGGTGTTCGCCACCGGCGGCATCGGCGGGGTGCACCGGGGCGCGGAGACCACCATGGACATCTCCGCCGA
>CAJULM010000077.1 GCA_910587285.1 uncultured Oscillospiraceae bacterium
CGGCTGTGAGAAACATGGAGCAGTTGGCGGCGCAGTTCTCCGATGACCCGGAGCGGATATTGCCGGAGCCTGGGCCGCTGGAAAGCGCCAAGTCCTACCGGGAGAAGAAAGCCAAGCCCCTGCTGGCGCAGATCGTCAAGGTGCTGCGCTCCGTCTACCGGGCTTATTTCGACCTCAAAAGCAAGTTTGAGCGGTTGCAGAGCGCCTATGACCGGGAGGTCAGCAAAAATAGTTCCCTTTCAGCCAGGATTTACGAGGTTTGCGCCGAAAGAGACAGTTTAAAGGGGCAGGTCAAGGACTATGAGCGGGTCAAACGGGCTTTCGGCCCGGAGGAGGTGGAGCGGGTCGTAGAGGACGCAAAGCGCCGGGAGGCGCAAGAGCGGGAGCAGAAGAAAGCAAAGCGGAAGTTCAGCCGAGGGGCAAGGTAACAAACAACAGGAGGGCACTTTGCGGAGCGTCCTCCTGATTTATACTTGTAAGGGGGTGCTTTTGCTGTTATAATGATAACGAAAAAATTAAATTTTGGAGTAGGGTAAATATGATACGAAAAGAGAAGAAAACCGCCTTTCGGCTTTTGATAGGCATAGGTGCAGCTTTGCTGATTATTTTAATTGCAGTACTCATTTTATTTGGGAATGAACTGCGCTCTCTTATGTCATTAAAAAAGATTGATAATTATGGAATGTATCAAATGACCTATTACGGCGATTATGGCTTTGATGACTTCCTGGAAGTCGGTGCCAGCAATGATGCGGATATTGAAACCTTTGTAACAAAACGGCTGTTGAAAGGGTTGCCAATAGATTTAGGTGTTACAGGAGATGGCTGCACCGCTTTTGTCGTGAAAAACGGAAATGGCAACATTCTGTTCGGGCGAAATTTTGATTTTACATATGCTCCATCTTTACAACTCTATACCACGCCTGATAATGGTTATGCTTCGGTTTCCACAGTCAATCTTGCCTTTGCCGGATATTCAGAGAACAATTTGCCAGATGGTTCATTTTTTGATTGTTTCTTAACGTTGGCCGCACCATTTCTTCCTTTTGATGGAATGAATGAGAAAGGTCTTGCTATTGCCTTGCTTGCGGTTCCAGAGGCAGATGTTCCTTATGACCCGGATAAAATAACACTAAATACAACCACCGCAATTCGCCTTGTACTTGATAAGGCGGCTACTGTAGAAGAAGCTGTTGACTTATTAAAACAATACAACATTTATTTTTCTGGGGGTATTGAGTGTCATTACTTAATTGCTGACGCAAGTGGACGTTCTGTAATTGTAGAATATGTAAACCAAGAGCTTTGTGTCGTTGGAACAGAGGCAGAATATCAAATTGCTTCTAATTTCATTGCCTATGATGGATTGAATATTGGAGAAGGCTTTACAGAATTCGAACGCTATGACAAGGTGCAGAATGCAATAGAAGCAAATAACGGCATACTTGAAGCAAATCAGGCAATTCAACTACTGGCCAACATCGGTGTTTTTGACGGTGATACGGACAAACTGCAGTGGAGTGTTCTTTACAATCTTACGACTGGCGATGGAGCGATTTTTGCAAATAGAAAAGCAAATGATTTGATAAATTTTCAACTTATTGAGGATTCTCTTCAATAGACAGTTCGGTGAAAGGTTCCGAATGTAGTTGTAATTTTTCGCCTTTTGTGCTATCATTAGAGTAGCAAACCAGCAGAGAAAAGCAACGTGGTTTACTTGCCGTTATCATCGTTGATAACAATTTGATAACAGCCCATCGTATAGGCTGGATAATATGGATATATCAAATAATCAAAAGAATAGGGTATCATATTTCTAAAGCAAAATCCGTTAGAATATGATACCCAGCAACGAATTCGAGTAAGGGTGGGTGTAAAAGGGATACAGAATTTGTCTTGAGAGCCTTCAGCGCACTTGCGCCGGAGGTCTCAGCGGTGTATAATGCAGTACAGATACAGAAAAAACTGGAGGATGAAAAAATGGAAAATAATATGCGTTCCGCGGATATGAAGCGGATCAACACCCCCGAGCTGGCCCAGGCATTCATTGATGAGCAGGTGAACGCCGTCCGCGCCCAGGTGGGGGACAAGAAGGTGCTGCTGGCGCTGTCCGGCGGGGTGGATTCATCGGTGGTGGCGGCGCTGCTCATCAAGGCGATTGGGAAGCAGCTGGTGTGCGTCCACGTGAACCACGGCCTCATGCGCAAGGGGGAGAGCGAGCAGGTGATCGAGGTGTTCCAGAACCAGATGGACGCCAACCTGATCTATGTGGATGCCACCGACCGCTTTCTGGACCTGCTGGCCGGGGTGGACGAGCCGGAGCGCAAGCGGAAAATCATCGGCGGGGAGTTCATCAAGGTGTTTGAGGAGGAGGCCCGGAAGCTAAAGGGCATCGACTTTCTGGCCCAGGGGACCATCTATCCGGATATCCTGGAAAGCGACGGCGTGAAAGCCCATCACAATGTGGGCGGTCTGCCCGACGATTTCGACTTCCAACTGGTGGAGCCGGTGCGCTTGTTGTTCAAGGACGAGGTGCGCTGTGTGGGCCACGCGCTGGGTCTGCCCGCCTCTATGGTGGAGCGCCAGCCCTTCCCTGGGCCCGGTTTGGGAGTGCGGTGCCTGGGCGCCATCACTCGGGACAGGCTGGCTGCCCTGCGGGAGTCGGACGCCATTTTGCGGGAGGAGTTTGACGCCGCGGGCTTGGCGGAACGGGTGTGGCAGTTCTTCACGGTGGTGCCGGACTTCCGCTCTACCGGCGTGCGGGACGGCAAGCGGGCTTTCGACTGGCCGGTGATTATCCGGGCGGTGAACACGGTGGACGCCATGACGGCCACCGTGCCGGAGATCGACTGGCCGGTGCTGAAGAAGATCACCCAGCGGATTTTGGCGGAGGTGCCGGGTGTGTGCCGGGTGCTGTATGATCTGACGCCGAAGCCGGTTGGGACGATTGAGTGGGAATGAGTTTTTGAAACTTTGAACCCCTTGCGGCACAACGGATAGACGGTTTTATGCCTCTCTTTTGATAACAATTTGATAACGCTCCCCATAGGCCGTATCATTCTGTATCCCCGGTGGATTGCAGGTGAAAAGTGTTCCTTTGCGGCTTGTGGGTGACAAAAACCATATTAGAAAGCCCTTACCGATGGCAACGTCGGTAAGGGCTTTTTGCCGTCCTATTCGTCTGTCTCTGCCGCCTTTTGTTTTGCCCGGAGTGCGTCAAGTCTATCCCTCGTGCGCTGGGCCTCCACCGCAGGATATGTGTAGCGCCAGTGGTCGTACTCCTCCCTGGTGATTTCCCCTGCTTCCAGCTTCTTGGCCTCATTTGCCCACCTGGACAGCATTTCAAGCATGGAGAGATAAGTCCCGCCCTTGGACTTGTCCAGCCGCAGACAGATTTCGCCGTCAATCTCCCCAATGGTCAACCCCCGAATGTCCTCCAGGGCAAAGAGGGTGTGCATGAGGCCAATATCGCTATCTATGTCAGGGA
>CAJULM010000078.1 GCA_910587285.1 uncultured Oscillospiraceae bacterium
CCGAGACCGGCAAGAGGCTGTACCACGAGCACGGGGCGAAGATGCCGATCATCGATTACCACTGCCACATCAATCCGATGGAGATCTATGAGGACAAGCGGTACGACAGCATCACGGAGGTGTGGCTGGGGGGAGACCACTACAAGTGGCGTGCCATGCGCTCCTGCGGGGTGGCGGAGAAGTATATCACGGGGGACGCGTCTCCGGCGGAGAAGTTCCAGAAGTGGGCGGAGGCCATGCCCAACCTGATCGGCAATCCTCTGTATCACTGGACGCACCTGGAGCTCCAGCGGTACTTCGGCGTCACCGAGCCCCTGAACGGGGACAACGCCATGGAGATTTACGAGAAGTGCAATGAGCAGCTCAAGGAGCTGTCGGTGCGGGAGATCATCCGGCGGTCCAACGTGAAGCTGATCTGCACCACGGACGACCCTGCGGACGATTTGAAGGCCCACGAGCTGCTGGCCGCGGACCCTGCCGCGCCGGCGGCGGTGCTGCCGGCGTTCCGCCCGGACAAGGCGATGCGCGCGGACAAGGCGGACTTCCCCCAGTACGTGGCCCGGTTGGAAAAGGTGGTGGGCTACCCCATCGAGACGGTGGGCGATATGCGCCGGGCGCTGGCGGAGCGGATTGAGTATTTCGACGAGCACCGCTGCCGGGTGTCCGACCACGCGCTGGACTACTGCTTCTGCGTGGAGGCGGACGAGGCCAAGCTGGACGACATTTTCGCGCGGGCCAAGGCGGGGAAGGGCATCGCGTGGGAGGAGCAGCTTGCTTACCACACCGCCCTGCTGCTGGCGGTGGGGCAGGAGTACGCCAAGCGGGACTGGGTGATGCAGCTTCATTTCGGCTGCATCCGGGACAATTCCTCCACCATGTTCAAAAAGCTGGGTCCGGACACCGGATTTGACGCCATCAACGACCAGCCAAATGCCACGGGTCTGGCCCGTCTGCTGGACGCGCTGGAGAAGGCGGGAGCGCTGGGCAAGACCATCCTGTACTCCCTGAATCCCTCGGACAATGCGGCCATCGGCAGCATTATGGGGGCGTTCCAGACGGACAGCCCCATCCCCGGCAAGGTGCAGCAGGGCTCGGCCTGGTGGTTCAACGACCACAAGCCTGGGATGGAGGCCCAGATGGTGAGCCTGATGTCTCTGGGGAATATGGGGGCGTTCAACGGGATGCTCACCGACTCCCGGTCCTTCCTGAGCTATACCCGGCACGAGTATTTCCGGCGCATTCTCTGCAACCTGTTCGGGCAGATGGTGGAGGACGGGGAATACCCCGCAGACCTGGAGCGGCTGGGCCAGATGGTGGAGAACATCAGCTATAACAACACATTGCACTATTTCCGGTTTGACGAGATTCTCAAGAACTCCTAATTCAAGGTAACTCCCCGCGAATGCGGGGAGTTACCGAGTAAAGCTTGGTTTGACGAGATTTTCGAGAGCTCCTAATTGAAGGCAAATTTCCGATTTAGCGAGATGTTGAACGTGTAAAAGGAGGAGAAATATCATGAATATCAACGAAGCGATCAGCAATATCGGCGTGGTGCCGGTAATCAAGCTGAATCACCCGGAGCGGGATGCGGCGGGCTTGGCCAAGGCGCTGTGCGCCGGCGGCGTGCCGGTGGCGGAGGTCACCTTCCGGGCCGCCGGGGCGGCCACGGCCATCAAGCTGATGGCGGAAGCCTGTCCGGAGATGCTGGTGGGCGCGGGCACCGTCCTCACCACCCAGCAGGTGGACGAGGCGCTGGCGGCGGGGGCGAAATTCATCGTCACCCCGGGCCTGGACCCGGAGCTTGTGAAGTACTGCCAGGGCAAGAACCTGCCCATCTACCCCGGCTGCACCACCCCCACGGACTACCACACCGCCTACAAGCTGGGGCTGGAAGTCCTCAAGTTCTTCCCGGCGGAGCAGTCCGGCGGGCTGGCGAAAATCAAGGCCATGTCCGCCCCCTTCCCCATGTTCAAGGTGATGCCCACCGGGGGCATCTCGCTGAAGAATCTGGCGGAGTACATCAAGGCGCCTGTAATCTGCGCCTGCGGCGGGTCCTACATGGTGACCGCCGACCTGATCGACAACAACAAGTGGGATGAGATCACCGAGCTGTGCAAGGAATCTGTGAAAATCGTAAAGGAGGCCCGCAGCAATGGCTAAAGTTGTTACATTTGGCGAGCTGATGATCCGGCTCCAGCCCTATAACTATGAGCGCTTCGTCCAGGCCGACCACCTGGAGTTCTCCTTCGGCGGCGGCGAGGCCAACGTGGCGGTGTCCCTGGCCAACTACGGGCTGGACGCGGCTTTTGTGACCAAGCTGCCTGCCCACGCCATCGGGCAGGCGGCGGTGAATTCCCTGCGGCGGTACGGGGTGGACACCAGCATGATCGTCCGGGGCGGAGACCGGGTGGGCATCTACTTCAACGAGAAGGGCGCGTCCCAGCGAGGCAGCGTGTGTATCTACGACCGGGCCCACTCCGCCATTCAGGAGGCGACTACCGCCGACTTCGACTGGGATGCCATTTTCGAGGGCGTGGACTGGTTCCACTTTACCGGCATCACCCCGGCGCTGGGGCCCAACGTGGTGGAAATCTGCAAGGAGGCCTGCAAGGCCGCCAAGGCCCACAATGTCAAAATTTCCTGCGATCTGAACTACCGGGGCAAGCTGTGGACGAGGGAGCAGGCCCGTGAGGCCATGACGGAGCTGTGCCAGTATGTGGACGTGTGCATCTCCAATGAGGAGGACGCCAAGGACGTGTTTGGCATCGAGGCGGAGAACACCGACATCTACGGCGGCGAGCTGAACCACGAGGGGTACAAGTCCGTGGCGAAGCAGCTGGCGGACAAGTTCAGCTTCGAGAAGGTGGCCATCACGCTGCGGGAGAGCCACTCCGCATTTGATAACGGCTGGAGCGCCATGCTGTATGATGTGGCGTCCAACGAGTACTGCTTCTCCAAGAAGTACGAGCTGCACATCATCGACCGGGTGGGCGGCGGCGACAGCTTCGGCGGGGGGCTGATCTACTCCCTGCTGACGGGCAAGAGCACCCAGGCGGCGGTGGAGTTCGCCGTGGCGGCCAGCGCCCTGAAGCACTCCATCGAGGGCGACTACAACATGGTCACCGTGGCCGAGGTGGAGAAGCTGGCCGGAGGCGATGGCTCCGGCCGGATTCAGAGATAAGGGGCGCGA
>CAJULM010000079.1 GCA_910587285.1 uncultured Oscillospiraceae bacterium
GTATCAAAGATTTTATCCAGCCTGATCCATCCATCTATCCCCCTCCCCCAGCGGACGGCAAATGGGGATTGATCGATGCGTGGTGAGGGAGGAAGTCAAAGAAAATATCGAATATGAGCATTTACGGCAGGAGCTTCCCTACGACGATGTGGAGAGCCTTTTGGAGCTGATTGTGGACGTGTTGAGCAGCACGGCCTCCACCATACGGATTGGCGGTGAAGTCTTACCTGTGGATGCTGTCAGGCGGCGCTTTCGCCAGCTTGACAGCGAACATATCAAGTACATCATCGACTCCATGAGCCAGACAACCACAAAAATCAATAACATTCGGGCCTATCTGCTGACGGCGCTTTACAACGCGCCTATCACGATAGGCCCTTACTATTCCGCCGCCGTCCGGCACGATTTTGGTTAATGCGTCTCACGGTGAGCAATGCCATTAAGTTAACCAGAAGTTACCAAAAAGATAGTGGCGAGGCAGGCAGGGGCGTCAACGCGCGGGGACATACACAGGAGAAATGCGGTTGCCGGCAACCACGGGTCTGGGATAGCTGCGGTCTGGGCGGCAGGGCAGGAGATTACGCTCCAAGAAGCGGATCACGTCAAAGAGCACCCCCCGAAGGACACGGCAGCAGAAGTAGACCGCGTCGGAGAAATTGACGCGGCGATTGTATTTGGACTTGCCTCGGGTCGTGTCTACACCCCAGGCGGCGGCCTGGGCAAAGTTAAAAATGATGAAGGCGGATATGATCTCCTGAAGGATCAGCTCTGGCCTCTTGGAGTGCAGATGGACCATGCCCACGGTATATTTCAGCTGCCGGAAGGAGGTTTCAATGCCCCATCGTCTGGCGTAAAGGCTGCGCAGCACATCGGGCGGGAATTGATCCGGATCCAGGTTTGTGATGAGGGTCTCCGTACTTCCGTCATGCAGCAGCAAGCGAACAATTCTGGCGGAAAACAGATAAAAACCGGCGCTGCTGGGTTCCAAATCATCAAATGGGACCTGATTTGGAAGGCGGCAGTAGGCCTCCGGGACAGGGATGCCCCGCCGCTCCAGCTGCCGCACGGTCAGTCGTCCCAGCGCAACACGCACCGGGAGGTCAAATTCTAGTTGATCGGGCAGCGTGATCCCGTAAGCATAGGTTCTGTTCCGGTCCTTGAGGCGAATCAGATACTTCCAGCCCCTTTGCTCCAGACGGGCAAAGCTGTTGTACGCCTCATACCCCCGGTCCGCCAGCAGGATCACAGGCTCCGGAATGGCGGACCGCCCCGCCATTTCACACAAGGCTGCGTCTTCGTTTTTGGTGTGCTCCTTCTGCACCAGGGCGTCGGTATAGATGCCGTTCTCCAGATCATAGAGCGCGTTGATGTGGTACAGATTCCAGCCGTGCTGCCGCTCTGTGCCCGGCCGGTAGGCGTCTGCGTCCTCGGGATATGACGTGGATTTCAGGGAAGTGCCGTCTGCGGCCAGCAGCCGGTAGCCCAGGAAAGTTTTCTGAACAGCCAGCGCATCGGTGAAACGGTGGAACAACTCAAAAAATGCACGAGGCAGCAGCTTTTTCCGCTGCTGGACAAAGGCGCCTGCCGACGGAGTGTCGATCTCATTCCCAAAATATCCGAGCAGTCCCTTCCAGACGCTTTTTTCGTCCATGGTCAGGATGAGTTTCATCAGCGCGGGCAGCGTCAGCGAACGCCGCCGGGTAAAATCTTTGCCTGGATTTTTAGCGTACCGCTCCGGGTGATTCCCCATTTCCTCGATCATGGACAACAGTGTATCCCTCAACCCTTCAGCTGTGTATTTCATGTGCCCGCCCCCTGAAAATCAATCTCGTTTTCAGGGCCTTGCCGCACATTTTTTTGCCTTTGTCAAGGCTTTTTTTCTTTCTTTTGGAATTTATTGGTTAACTTAATGGCATTGCTCATGGTGAGACGCATTTCTCAACACAAGGTTGGGTTTTCCCCGCCTGCCTGGATGTGCCAGTCATCCGCTGGGGGGAGCGTGGCGCAGTAGGCGATCAGGGCATCCATGCTGGCCTCTTGTTTGCCAGTCGGATAGATTGACCAGCCGCGCTCATAGGCGGCGAGTTCCTGTTCGCCCTCCTCCGTGTACAGAAACAATTTGAGGACGCGCCCATTGTCGATACCGTCCGGGGAATTGATGTCGTAGATTTTCGCGGCAAAGGGCAGGCTGTCCACAGTCCCGCCCAGCCAATTTCTCCAGACGCAATCTGTCGTTATCGTGTGTTCAGGCATCTTTTTTCCCTCCAAAAAATGCGTCTCACGGTCGGTCTGTTGACAAAGTAGCAAAAACAAAAGAAATATGGTAAAATAAGAGGGAAGGGGGGCGAGAGAATGCAGCTGAAATACCATATGGTAACAATAGAGGATTTGGTGCCAGAGGAGCATCTTCTGCGGAAAGTAGATGCAGCACTGGATCTATCCTTTGTCTATGAAGAAACGGCTCATTTATACAATCAAAAGTATGGCCGGCCGCCCATTGACCCGGTGGTCATGGTAAAGTACGTGCTGGCGGGCTTTTTGTGTGGCATTCCCTCGGAGCGGCAGATTGAGCAGCGCATTCGGACAGACATGGCCCTTCGTTGGTATCTTGGCATTGATTTGGATGAACGAGTGCCGGATCACAGCACGATCAGCCAGCTGCGGCGGCGGAAACCGGCCTTTCGGAAGGTATTCCGGCGGCTGTTTGAGCGGGTGGCGCAGCAGTGCATTGATATGGGCCTTGCCAGCGGACGCTTGGTGGCGACGGACTCCACCCATGTGAAGGCCAGTGCCTCTCGGGCCTCTATCTATTTGACGGAAACGGCGGAAGAACCGGGTGCATATTGGGAACGGTTGAACACATACGAGGAGAAAGCCGGAGAATATCTGGCCCAAAAGACGGGAAAGCAAAAAAAGAAACGGATAAAAATTCTGAAACGGAAACCAGATCGGAAGAGCGTCGTGTAGGGAAAGAGTGTAGATCTC
>CAJULM010000080.1 GCA_910587285.1 uncultured Oscillospiraceae bacterium
CGTCCTCCACGCCGGCCAGAGCGCCCAGCTCAGCCTCCACCACCACGCCATGGTCGTGGGCGTACTCAACAACCTTCTTGGTGATCTCAATATTCTCGGCAAAGGGCTTGGAGGAGGCGTCGATCATGACGGAAGTAAAACCGCCGTCAATGCAACTCTTGCAGGTCTCAAAGCTATCGCCATGGTCCAAATGGAGCACGATAGGAATCTCAGGACACTCAATGACAGCAGCCTCTACCAGCTTCACCAGATAGGTGTGATTGGCATAGGCCCGGGCACCTTTGGACACCTGAAGAATCACGGGAGCCTTTTCTTCTTTGCAAGCCTCGGTGATACCCTGAACGATCTCCATATTGTTGACGTTAAACGCACCTACGGCGTAGCCTCCATTGTAGGCTTTTTTGAACATTTCGGTAGAGGTAACCAGTGGCATAATTGTCCAACTCCTTATCAAAATAAAATTTTGGGTGGTTTCCGTTATGATTTTAACATTCTACATATCAAAATGCAAGTATTAGCTCCAGTTTTTGCGGGGCAAAAGCTACAAAACCAAGAAAAATTTTGCACACAAGTATCAACAAAGTGACGGCATACATAAAATGCAGGGAAAGGGGGGAGGCGGTATGATTCAGCTGCTCCCATATAACCGTCGGGCGGCAGTGGCCTATGCTCACAAATGGGCGTACAGCCGCAATCCAGCCTTCTATGATTTCAGTGAAATTGGCGGGGACTGTACTAATTTTGCCTCTCAGTGCCTCTATGCTGGTACGGGCATCATGAACTTCACTCCGGATTTTGGGTGGTATTACATTGACGCCACAGACCGGGCGCCGGCATGGACAGGCGTGCAATTTTTCTGGGACTTCATGACACGGCCGCAACCCACTGACGGCCCCGTCGGAATTCAGGTTCATATGAATTTTCTCCGTCCTGGTGATTTTATTCAGCTTCGGTTTGAGAACAGCGGAGAGGTCTTTGCCCATACGCCGGTGGTTGTGTCAGTGGGCAGAGTTCCCAGGCCGGACAACATCCTCATTGCAGCCCATTCCAACGACGCCGACTATCGACCGTTGGACAGCTATCAGAATGTGGTGGAATGGCGGTTCCTCCACATCGTAGGAGCGCTCAAGGTGACAAACGGGCCTAATAGCGGGCAAAGGCCGACAGACAATGGCGCGGAGAGCTGAAACTCTCCGCGCTTTTGCCACATAGTTGAAATGTAAAACTTTTATATTTCGAAATCAGGAATTACACCGTTATTAACACATTTTACGATATTCATTGCCTCCTTCTTTATTCTGTCGATTCCTTCAGGCGTATTCATCAAATTATCCCTTTTCGTCGTTGTGTCATCTGCCGGGCAAGGACATACCTTGATATGAGATGGAAAAAGATATCTTGCTATATGCAAACTTCGGCGCATATGATATGTCGTTGTCACCAGCAATACGCTTTTTACTTTATTCAGCCATTATCTGCTTCTGTCATACTTTCACTTGAAAAGCTTCTTATTTTTCCTCCACACAACAGTATCTTTTCAGACCTTCCTGAAAAAAACGCCTTTGCTGCTACAGGTACTCTATATTTTGCTGCTTTTATACTGCCCAAAACAATGATGCAGTCAACACTCGCTCCATTATCATTTAAGCCTTCAAATAAAAGACGATCGATCACATCATTCGTTAAATCTTCTTTTGTTATCTTTGATACCCACATATACTTTTTCAACCTTCCTTCTGTTTCGGCGGCCGACCCCGGCGGGGCTTGGCTTGAACTTGCCCCAGCGGGTTAGACTGGGCTGCATCCCGTAAGGCATCGCTGTCCACATGGGTATAAATCTGGGTGGTGTTCAGATGCTCGTGGCCTAAAACCTCTTGGAGCGTCCGCACATCCACGCCGTTTTGCAGCATCAGAGTGGCAGCGGTGTGGCGGAGCTTGTGAGCGGAATATTTGCTGCTGTCCAGTCCCGCAGCAGTGAAGCGCTGTTTCAGCATATAGTGGACGCCGGCTTTGGTAATGCGGGTATGCTTGCGGGTGATGAACAGAGCGTAGGGATCCGCCGCGCCGGACTGTGACCGAACTGCAAGCCAGTCCTCAATGGCGTTCTGGCAGGCGGTGTTCAAATAGACAACTCGCTCTTTATTGCCCTTGCCCAGAACCCTTAGCCGGTCGCCCCGAACATCGGTGAGATTCAAACCAACCAACTCGGAAATACGGATTCCACAATTTAAAAATAATGTAACAATGCAAAAATCCCGTTCTGCGTTCTCGCCCTCAATGGATTCCAAAAGCTGAATGCTCTCATCTAAGGTCAAGTAGCGTGGCAGGGACTGCCGCATCCTGGGAGAGTCCAACTCCTGAATGGGACTCTCATCCAACAATTTCGCCTTTGTCACAAGATATTTGTAGAAGGACCGAATGGTTGCGACCTTTCTGGCTCGAGAAGACGCCATCAGGCCATACCCAGCACCTGGGTTTTTCGAATTTTTCAAACGATCCCGGCTGAGAAAGCTTAAATAAGCATAGATATCAGCCAACGAAACGGACTTAATCAGTTGAAGGTCTACGTCATCAATGGAAATCTCATCGAGAACAGCAGTCCGTGGAACACAGCCTTTTTCAACTTTAATATAGCGGAAAAAGGTGCGCAGATCCAAAAAATATTCATCAACGGTCTTCTTTGAATGGCCTTGAATTGTTTCGTGGTATGTCAAGAACTCCCGCAGAATTGGCGGCGCCTGTGTCCGATAGTCTATCATAGAATATGAGACCAGCAGCACTATAACTCGGATCATTTGAAGTCCATGCAATAGTCCCCCTTCCAACTCAACAAAATCTTTATTTTGTTGAGTTGACTATGCCAGTCCAAACCTCCCTTCATTCTTCAGC
>CAJULM010000081.1 GCA_910587285.1 uncultured Oscillospiraceae bacterium
TGCCGGGAGCGGCCTGTTATGTCCCCATCGTCAGGGGGCGTGGCAAATATGACGAACCATCCAAACAGAATTGCAGCAGCCGTACCGGACGGTATCCAGCGGCAACCGCCGCCCTTATCTTTCGATACGGCTGCTTTTTAACCATAGAGTAAAAACAATTTTTGAACGGAGGTGCGTCTTTATGACCAAACAGACAACCCCGACAAGCTCCTACAAAGAGGTGCGGATCGGGAAAACCATTTATCGTGTCACCAGCTTTTTTTCGGGAGAAAAGGACCTGGGAAAGACGCTGGAACAGCTGGCAGTCAGACGCGCCATGTCGGAAGCCATTCCAGCTGCCAGCGGTTCCAAATAACAGAAAGCCTCGCGGCCTGCCGTATCCTTGCGCGGCGGTGGATTCTCCGGTAAGATATTCATGCAGGGTAAAACCTGCGGAGCCATTTTGCCGCACGAGGTATGGATTCTGAGATGGTCGGGAGGTAAAAGAAAGATGATGGATACAACATACAACGTGGGCATCTACTGCCGGTTAAGCAACGACGATGAACGTGACGGGGAATCGGTCAGCATTGAGAACCAGAAGCTGCTGCTTCAAAACTATGTCAGGCAGCGCGGCTGGAATGAGGTCGATGTCTATATCGACGACGGATACTCCGGCACGAACTTCAACCGCCCAGGCGTCAGGCGGTTAATCGAGGACGCAAAGGCAAAGCGGATCAATGTGATTCTGGTGAAGGACCTTTCCCGTTTTGGCCGCAACTACATCGAATTTGGGCAATATACGGATTACCTGTTCCCCTCTCTTGGGTGCCGGTTCATCGCGCTGAACAACGGCATTGACACCATGAGCGACAACGGAAGCACCGATGTCATGTGCTTTTTGAACTTATTTAATGAATTTTACAGCCGGGACACCAGCAAGAAGGTCAAGGCGGTCAAGAGGGCCTGTGCCGAAAACGGAAAATTCATGGGAACCTACCCCGCCTATGGCTACCGGCGCGACCCGCTGGATAAGCACCATCTGGTGATTGACGAGGAAACCGCGCCGGTTGTGCGCCGTATCTTTGAAATGCGGGCATCAGGCATGGGATTTCACGCCATCGCGGTGGCGCTCAATGAAGAAGGGATTCAGCCGCCCGGTGTGCTGTACTACCAGCGCAAGGGCCAGAGCGACCCCCGCAGGGTCAACCACAAGTGGGCCGACCAGACGGTAAAAAACATGGTCCGCAACGAGGTCTACATCGGGAACATGGTACAGGGCAAAAGCGGCACACTCTCCTATAAATCCCGCAAGCTCGTCAATAAATCGGAGGACGAGTGGATTCGGGTGGAGGGGACCCACGAGGCCATTATTTCGCGGGAACTGTGGGATACCGTAGCCAGTATCGGAAAAAAGAAGGTGCGGAAAAGCACTCCGTCCGATGGCTGCAAGAGCATCTTCACCGGCCTTGTGTACTGTGCCGACTGCGGTTTCAAAATGCGGAACCATATCGAAAAATTCACCTATAAGGATGGCAGGCCGGGACGGTACAGCTCTTTCATCTGCGGCAACTACTCCCGCAGCGGAAGGGGCGCGTGTACCATCCACACCATCTATGAAACGGTGCTGACCCAGCTGGTATTGGAGGACATCCGGGAAAAGGCCCGCTTTGCGGAATATGACCCGGACCGGCTGATGGGCGAGATTCTCCGGCTGAAGGAGAAGGAATCCCACACCCGGCTTTTCTCCTATGAGCAGGAATTAAAATCCTCCTTAGCCCGTATTTCCGATTTGGAGCGCCTGATGCAGAATCTCTACGAGGACAAATGCACCGGCTCCATCCCGCAGACGGTATTTCAGACCCTGATGCAGAAATATGAAGCGGAACGGGCAGAAAAGGCGGAGGCAGTCCCGGAACTGGAAAGGAAAGTCCGGGCGCACCTGGAAAACCAGGTGGATACCGACCGCTGGCTGGAAATTATCCGGCGCTATACCGAAATCTCGGAACTGGACGAAACCATTCTCTTTGAACTGGTAGACCGGATCGAGGTTGGCGATACCCAGAAGGTCAACGGGCAGCGGATTTGTGAGGTCAAGGTCTACTACCGCTATGTCGGGAATGTGGATGGGGCGCTGGCACAGGAAAGGGGGCAGGATTATGGCGAAGCAATATAAAGTCGGTATCTACTGCCGCCTGAGTGTGGATGACGCCTCCAATTCCGCAAAAGCGAAGGGCTATATCCCCAGCGATGAATCGGTGAGCATTGAGAACCAATATGAAATCCTCTCCAAATTCGTCATGCTCAACGGCTGGATCGAGGTCAAGACCTATCAGGACGATGGGTACAGCGGCGGCAATTTTCAGCGGCCCGGATTTTTGGAAATGCTGGAGGACGCAAGGCATGGCCTGATTAACCTGATTCTGGTAAAGGACCTTTCCCGCCTGGGCAGGGATTTTGTGGAGGTGGGCCGTTATACGGACGTCATTTTCCCCTCCCTCGGATGCCGGTTCGTATCGGTTCTGGACTGCCTGGACAGCGAGGGGGACAACACCGATATGCTGCACTTCCGCAGTCTGATGAATGACTACCATCTCAAGGACCTGTCCAGCAAGGTCAAGTCGGTGCTTCATGCCAAGAAGAAAAGCGGCCAGTATCTTGCCGCCTACGCTCCCTACGGATACCGCAAGAGCGAGGAGGACAGACACAAGCTGGTCATTGACGGGGAATCCGCCGCTGTTGTGCGGCAGATATTCCAGATGCGTCAGTCCGGCATGGCCTATGGGAAAATCGCCGC
>CAJULM010000082.1 GCA_910587285.1 uncultured Oscillospiraceae bacterium
CTGGGCCTTGACATCGGCCACCACCCGCGCCATGTCCTGCGGGTCGGTTATGGTGACATGGAGGGCGGAAAAGCCGTAGTTGATCTCTCCGCCGTCCAATTCCTTTGAGGTCTGCAAATCCACAAATACACGGTTCTGGATTTTGTCATAGGTGGTAACGGTTTCCCCAAACTGCTCCACCGCATGAGGGGTAAACAGTCCAATAATTTGTACCCTGATTTCCGGCCCGGTAAAGCCCTGATCTTCCACGCTGTACCGATGGGCGGTGAGATAGTCCCCGATCTTCAACTCGTTTCTCTCCGCCAAGTCCTGGCTGATGATCGCTACATGGGTATCGTCGGCTGAGATATGCCGCCCCTCTGTCAGCGTCAGTGTGCCAGTGGTGAAAAGTTCATCGTCCTCCGTGTTGTAGACGCCCAGGGCCTTTGTGTAGCCCCGATACTTCGCATCGGTTGAGATCGTTCCAGGGAACAGGGAAAGCTCGTCAAATGGGAGAAGATTGCCCTGCCTTGCGCTGCAATGCTTCACGCCGGAAACGCCTTTGATGGCCGCGATATTTTCCGGGGTAAATTGTACGGTGGAATACATAAGAAAGCTGCTTGATGTTTTGCCGGTTTCCGCGTCCACTTCGTCTTTGACAGGCTCTTTCACTACATAGGGGCTATTGCTCCAGTCCACGAAAACGTCAAATTTGCCGCCCAGGCTCTGCCGCAGGTCAAGCTGTGCGGCCTCCGACGCTTTCCAGATGGAAAGGCCCGTCAGGACAAAGGTTGCCATAATCAGCAGGATGGTGAACAGGAGAATGGTTTTCCCCTGTTTTCGCGTGACGTATAGAAACGCCCTCTTGAAAATGCTCATGGTCGATACCCCCATATTGTTGTGCTGTTCTTCTGAACGCATCCGTAGAATAGCACCCCAATGTGGAATGGGTATGAAACGTATATGGAATTATGGTAGAAATGAAAAACTCCCCAGCCGGGGAGTTTTTCTTTACAGTTGATTGTAATACTGGACTGTTTTCAGCTTTTCTAATGTAGTGTATTTAGGACTGCGTGTCGCCATTGGTACCGTTTCTCCGAGCTTGATCTCGTGTGCCAATTTAAGCGGTTCACCCTCCAATTGAATGAGATACTTGCCTTTTTCCTCATCCAACTGAAAACCATTTTCTGCAACTTTTCCATAGTGGGTTATGGCAGACACAGGCTTTTTGACATACAGAGCCAGATATTGAATGTTGGGTATTTTCTTTTTGTCCAGTTTTACATAATACCACCGACGTTCACCTAAAAACACTTCACGGAAGCCGTCCTCATTAGTGGGCAATACTACGGTGTCAAAGGACTCGTTGAGTTCACGGGGGATAGACCACAGTCCGCCTTGAGTTAATATCCCTGATGCCTCGTCAATATAGGCCTCAATGGCATCCTCAATCAACATATTTCGGGTTACATTTTGCCCAGAATGTTCTGTCATCGCCTTTGCAATGCGTTCCAGTTGAATCAACTTTTCCTCTTGAATAGACAATGCGATTTGGCGCCGCTCCTTTTGTTCTGGCTCCATCAGCCGAGATTGGATTTTTTCTTTAACAGTACTCATACCAAACACCTCCTATACATATCTTACTACGCTTAATCGACTACGTCAATAGTAATTTGAATTACTATATATAGACTAATATTTTGACACGATTGAAGCATAAGACATATCATAAATAATGCTGCTGTGGGATCAGCGAAATTAAATGCGAA
>CAJULM010000083.1 GCA_910587285.1 uncultured Oscillospiraceae bacterium
GGCGGCATCATCGTCATCGGCACGACCCTCATCCCGCTGCTGTCGGGGCTGTTTTAAGGGCGGCGGCTTATGGACTTTCTCACCGACTGGCTTGAGGACTGGCTGCGGGAGCTGCTGATCGGCGGCATCATGGGGAACCTTGAGGGGCTCTTTGATACCGTCAACGCCAGAGTCGGAGAGATTGCGGTGCAGGTAGGGACGACCCCGGCGGCATGGAACGCCGGGGTTTTCTCCCTCATCCGCCAGCTTTCCGAGACGGTGATTTTACCCATCGCCGGGCTGGTGCTGACCTTTGTAGCCACCTATGAGCTCATCCAGATGCTTCTTGAAAAAAACAATATGCACGAGTTTGATGTGGCGAATATCTACAAATGGGTATTCAAAACCGCCTGCGCCATCCTCATTCTCTCCAACACCTTTAACATTGTAATGGCCGTGTTCGATGTGTCGCAGAGCGCCATCTCCAGTGCGGCGGGGCTGATCCAGGGCTCCACGGATATTACCCCGGATATGCTGGCCGAACTGGAAACCACGCTGGAGGCGATGGATTTAGGGCCGCTCCTTGGCCTGTGGCTCCAGTCCTCCATTATTGGCGTGACCATGCAGATCATGGGGATCATTATTTTTGTTTTGGTGTATGGCAGGATGCTGGAAATATATTTGCTGACCAGTTTAGCCCCGCTCCCCGTTGCCACCCTTGCCAACCGTGAGCTTGGCGGCGCAGGGCAGAACTATCTAAAATCCCTGTTCGCCGTGGGCTTTCAAGGGATGCTCATTCTGGTATGCGTGGCCATCTATGCGGTGCTGATCCAGGGCATCGCCACAAGCGGCGACCCTATCGGGGCGATATGGGGCACCATCGGCTACACGGTGCTTTTGTGCTTCATGTTGTTTAAAACTGGCGGCATCGCCCAGCGCATCTTCGGGGCGCATTAAACAGGACTTCGGGACACTTTGTCCCAAGGCCGGAAAGGAGGCGGGATATGCCAAGACGGGCCCCCGCCCGTTACAAACCGGGCCCGGACGGGGAAATGCGCCGGACATGGAACGGCAAGCTCCCGGAGGAATTTACCCAGCGGGACACGCTGGCGTTTATGGCTGATACGGACTTGCTTTTGAATGGCAGGGTATCAGCGGAAACCCTGTCCGCGATCCATGCGGCAGGCTATGAGTATGAGGGCGGGGCTGTCATACCCACGCCCGGAAAGGAGGAAACAGGACTGAGTAAGGATGTCATACTGACCCCGGAACAGATCGCCGCAGAGGAAAGACGCTGGCTTTTTGAGGTTCCGATTGCGGAGCTGGCCGAGGTCAAAGGCGTAACCATAGACGAGGCCGTGAAAATGAGGACGGACGCCATGCTGAAGGAGGCTGTTCCCATTGAAGTATCGGTGCGGCCCATTGAGCCGCAGGGGAAACTGATCGGCTTTGCCAGCGTAACCATCGGCGGTGTTGTGATTGACGATTTTAAAGTGGTGGACGGGAAAAACGGGATTTTTTTAGGGGCTCCCTCAAAGTCCGATCCCACCAGCAGGACGGGCTACCGCTCCACGGTGCGGGTTCCAGACCAGGCCACCCGGGATCGGATCAATGAGATTGCCGCCCAAGCGTACCATGTGGCCGTGGAAAAATTGATTGCAAGAGCCGAGGCGGTGCGGCCT
>CAJULM010000084.1 GCA_910587285.1 uncultured Oscillospiraceae bacterium
CCCTGGGCGTCTACAACACGGAGGACGATGAACTTTTCACCACTGGCACACTGACGCTGACAGAGGGGCGGCATATCTCCGCCGACGATACCCATGTAGCGATCATCAGCCAGGACTTGGCGGAGAGAAACGAGTTGAAGATCGGGGATTATCTCACCGCCCACAGTTACAGCGTGGAAGATCAGGGCTTTACCGGGCTGGAAATCAGGATACAAATTATTGGACTGTTTACCCCTCATGCGGTGGAGCAGTTTGGTGAAACTGTCACCACCTACGATAAAATCCAGAACCGGGTGTTTGTGGATTTGCAGACCTCAAAGGAATTGGACGGCGGAGAGATCAACTACGGCTTTTCTGCTCTCAATATCACCATAGCCGACCCGCAGGATATGGCGCGGGTGGTGGCCGAAGTCAAGGCCCTGCCGGGTATCGACTGGAACGCCTTTACCGTGGAGATGGACAATGAAACTTACGAGAACGCCGCCGCTCCGCTGGCTACGCTGAATGAATTGGTCGTGACCCTGCTGGTGGTGATTATCGTTGTCAGCGCCATCATTCTGGCCCTGATTTTGACCCTTTGGACAAAGACCCGCATCCATGAGATCGGCGTGTTTCTGTCCGTGGGTATCAGGAAATCAGCCATCATTGGGCAGTATTTGATTGAGGTGCTGCTGATTGCCGTCCTCGCCTTTGGCTTGTCCTATTTCACCAGCAACGCCATAGCGGGGCAGATTGGCAACCACCTGTTGGAGCAGAGTATACAGACCGAGCCGGAGGATGATAACGACGTTGTAGCTGCCGCCGCTGCGGTTGATGTGGGTGCAGACACTCTTATTCAAAAGCCCCTGCCTACGGAGAACGGCATCCAAGTGTCCGTTGGGCTGGACAACCTCGCCCAACTCTATTTGATTGGCCTTGCTATTATCATTGTGGCCGTCAGCGCATCGTCTATTACGGTTATGCGGCTGAAACCCCGCGAAATCTTGTCGAAAATGAGCTAAAGGAGGGGCAATCATGCCTACACTGGAATTAAAAAATGTTTCTTACGCCTACGAAAAGAGTAAGGCAGTTTTGCAGAATGTTAGCGCAGAGTTAGAAACCGGGAAGATGTATGCCATCCTCGGCCCGTCCGGGTCGGGCAAGACCACGCTGCTGTCCCTATTGGGCGGGCTGGATGTGCCAACGCAGGGAAGCGTTTTGTTTGACGGTGAGGACATTACGACAAAGGGCCTGGAACACCACCGCAGGAACCATATCTCGCTGATTTTCCAAAGCTATAACCTGATTGACTACATGACGCCCGTTGAAAATGTACGGCTTACTGCCAAGCTGGACGCTGCCCCCATTTTGGAGCGGCTGGGACTGGAGCAAGACGAGATCACCCGGAACGTGCTGAAACTGTCCGGCGGACAGCAGCAGCGGGTGGCGATTGCGCGGGCGCTGGCCTCCGATGCCCCGGTCATTCTGGCGGACGAACCGACCGGGAACCTGGACGCCGACACCGCCGAGGAA